>NZ_JALMEY010000005.1:0-321540 GCF_023100615.1 Pseudomonas sp. MWU12-3103b | reverse complement strand
GCCCTTTCAACTCCTTCCAGGCTTCGATGAACTGAAGCAAGCCGCTGTCGAAAACCGCGTAACTCGTTGAATATCAAGGAGTTTTCCGTTTCGACTGCGCCGGAAGTGGGGCGAATTATAGACCTCCAGAATCTGCCGTCAACCGTTAATTTCAGTTTTATTGCAAAACCTGCTTTTTAGCCAATAAACGCGGGATTCGACGGGCAACGGCAGGCACACGCAGCAGTAAAAGCACTGCACCTATAAAGGCATAGATCGCCCACTCCTTGAGATCAGCACGCACGATCCACAACATATGAAGCAATCCCAGCCCCAGAATCACGTAGACCAACCGATGCAGTTTCTTCCAGCGCACACCTAAACGACGCTGGCTGTAGCGATTAGAGGTTACTGCCAACGCCAACAACCCGAGAAAACCCAGCGTACCCACAATGATGTACGGCCGCTTACGCAACTCCACGCCCAACTGCGACCAGTCGAAGCCGAGGATAAACGCCATATAGCTGAACAAATGCAGACCCACATAGGCAAAACACCAAAGTCCCAACTGACGGCGCACAGCAATCCAGCCCGCCCACCCCGTCAATTTCTGCAACGGCGTCATGCTCAAAGTGATCAGCAGCAATACCAGCGTCCCCAGCCCCAATCGATCAACCAGGACTTTGCCAGGATCCGGCCCGAGCAAATCGGCGAACGCCTGATAAAACCAAAGCAATGGCCAAATCGCCGCAGCGATAAAAACGCCTACACGCCAGAACGGATATCGCATCAGTAGTTCTTCCGCAGATCGAGCCCTGTATATAAAGAAGCGACTTCATCCGCATAGCCGTTGAACATCTGTGTATCACGCACATTCGGCTTGAACAGACTGTTCGGCAGACGCCGCTCCCGTGCCTGAGTCCAGCGCGGGTGATCAACCGTCGGATTCACGTTGGCATAAAACCCGTATTCATCAGCCGCGATGCTCTGCCAGGTAGTTTTCGGTTGCTCGCTGACCAGACTGATACGCACGATGGACTTCACACTCTTGAAGCCGTACTTCCACGGCACTACCAAGCGCAGCGGCGCACCGTTCTGATTCGGCAACTCGCGGCCATACATGCCAACCGCCAGAATCGCCAAGGGATTCATCGCCTCATCCAGGCGCAAGCCTTCTACATAAGGCCAGTCGATCAGGGCAAAACCCGAGCGCTGCCCTGGCATGCTCTTGGGATCCTGCAGGGTTTCGAAGCGAATGTATTTGGCCTTAGAGGTCGGTTCGACCTGCTTGAGTAGTGCAGAAATCGGAAAGCCGATCCACGGGATGACCATCGACCACGCCTCAACACAGCGAAGGCGATAGATACGCTCCTCCAACTGGTACGGCTTCATGAGGTCTTCCAGCGCGTAACGCCCTGGCTTACCCACCTCCCCGTCCACGACAACGCTCCACGGCTCGGTTTTCAGCGAACCGGCATTGGCCGCCGGATCACCCTTGTCGGTGCCGAACTCATAGAAGTTGTTGTAATGGGTCGCGTCTTTATAAGGCGTGATCGCCTCATCCTTGACGTTGACGGCGCCCCACTTGGTAGAAGGGAGCTTCTCAGCAAACCAGGCAGGCGCCTTGCCCGGCTCGACATCGGCATAACGCGCCGCATCCCCGGCACTGGCCCAACGCGGCAGGCTGCTCACGGCGATACCGGCAGCGGTAGCTCCGAGCAATTGGCGACGAGAAAGATAAATGGATTCAGGCGTGACATCCGACTCATGGCAGTCGGACGCTTTGGGGATTTTGATCAGCATGGCAACTCCGCAGCTTTGGAGGACAGATGCACCCATAGACTGCGGAGTATGCGGGAAATTACATCATTCGGCGTTTTTGTGACGACGAAGACGCAACAGGTATTGCACGGGGCCGGAAGCGGCGTAACCGAGGAACACCAGCAGTAGAATTCGCGGTGGATCGCTGAACACCACGGCGAACACCAGCACCACGGCGAGGATCGCCACGAACGGCACGCGCCCCTTCAAGTCCAGCTCCTTGAAGCTGTTGTACTTGATGTTGCTGACCATCAACATGCCGGCAGCCGCCACCATCAAGGCGACCAGGAACGACATCTTCGAACCCTGAATGCCGTAATCGCTGAACGCCCAGACGATACCCGCCACCACGCCTGCGGCCGCCGGGCTGGCCAGACCAATGAAATAGCGCTTGTCCGCAGTTCCGACCTGGGTATTGAAACGCGCCAGACGCAATGCTGCACCGGCGACATAGATGAAGGCGACCATCCAGCCGACCTTGCCCATGTCGCCCAATGCCCAGCCAAAGGCCAGCAGCGCCGGCGCTACACCGAACGCGACCATGTCCGACAACGAGTCATACTCGGCGCCGAAGGCACTTTGCGTATTGGTCATGCGCGCTACACGGCCATCAAGACCATCGAGCACCATGGCCACGAAAATCGCGATCGCGGCGAAGGCGAAATACTTGCTCGCATTCGCAGAGTCACCGGCGCTCAAGGCAGCCTGGGCACTCATCGAGTTGATGATGGAATAAAACCCTGCGAACAGGTTCGCAGTGGTGAACAGATTCGGCAGCAGATAGATACCACGATGCCGGACTTTACGACCTTCTGCGTCGTGCCCTTCCTCGACATGTTCATCGATGGGCAGCAGGCTTTCGGCGTCAGAAGCCTGGTTCGGCTCTTCGGGACGTTCGCTCATGGACATTACCTTGCAACGGTTTGGAAAAATTCGACAGGTGCCTGTGACGACGGTTCGGCCACAAACGATGCAGCTTTATACCAGAACCATCGGTTTCAAACGAAAAAACGCGGCCGAGGCCGCGTTTTTCGTAAAAGAATGACGACTTAGTTTTTGGCTTTGTCGACGATCTTGTTGGCACCGATCCACGGCATCATGGAGCGCAGTTGCTCGCCGATGATTTCGATACCGTGAGCGGCGTTGTTACGACGCTTGGCGGTCATCGAAGGGTAGCCGGTCGCGCCTTCGCTGATGAACATTTTGGCGTATTCGCCGTCCTGAATACGTTTCAGGGCGTTGCGCATGGCCTGACGGGATTCGGCGTTGATCACTTCCGGGCCGGTCACGTACTCGCCGTATTCAGCGTTGTTGGAGATCGAGTAGTTCATGTTGGCGATACCGCCTTCGTACATGAGGTCAACGATCAGCTTCAGTTCGTGCAAGCACTCGAAGTAGGCCATTTCCGGCGCGTAGCCAGCTTCAACCAGAGTTTCGAAACCGGCTTTCACCAGCTCAACGGTACCGCCGCACAGTACGGCTTGTTCGCCGAACAGGTCGGTTTCGGTCTCGTCCTTGAAGGTGGTTTCGATGATGCCGGTACGACCGCCACCCACGCCAGCTGCGTAGGACAGTGCAACGTTTTTGGCGTTGCCCGAAGCGTCCTGGTAGATCGCGATCAGGTCAGGGATACCGCCGCCCTTCACGAACTCGGAACGCACGGTGTGACCCGGCGCTTTCGGCGCGATCATGATCACGTCGAGGTCGGCACGCGGAACAACCTGGTTGTAGTGGATCGCGAAACCGTGGGAGAAGGCCAGGGTGGCGCCTTTCTTGATGTTCGGCTCGATTTCGTTCTTGTACAGCTGGGACTGGAATTCGTCCGGGGTCAGGATCATGACCAGGTCGGCGCCGGCAACAGCGGCGGCCACGTCGGTCACTTTCAGGCCGTGAGCTTCGGCTTTGGCAACGGTAGCCGAACCTTTACGCAGACCGACGGTTACGTCGACACCGGAATCTTTCAGGTTGCACGCTTGGGCGTGGCCCTGGGAACCGTAACCGATGATGGCAACTTTCTTGCCCTGGATGATCGACAGGTCGCAGTCTTTATCGTAGAAAACTTTCATGAATTTCCCCTATATATCCAGGCCGTTCAGGCCATTCGCTAATTTGGTTTAGATGCTGAGTACTTTGTCGCCGCGGGCAATGCCGGTCACGCCGCTACGGACGGTTTCCAGAATCGATGCGGTGCCGATGGACTGAATGAAGCTGTCGAGCTTGTCGCTGGTACCGGTCAGTTGAACGGTATACACGCTGGCGCTGACGTCGACGATCTGTCCACGGTAAATATCGGTGGTGCGTTTGATCTCGGCGCGCTGGGCGCCAGTGGCCTTGACCTTGACCAGCATCAGCTCGCGCTCGATGTGAGCGCTTTCCGACAGGTCCACCAGCTTGACCACTTCGATCAGCTTGTTCAGGTTTTTGGTGATCTGCTCGATGATTTCATCGTGGCCAACAGTGGTCAGCGTCAGACGCGACAGAGTCGGGTCTTCGGTTGGCGCCACCGTCAGGCTTTCAATGTTGTAGTTGCGCTGCGAGAACAGGCCGACTACGCGAGACAAAGCGCCGGGTTCGTTTTCCAGAAGCAGGGAAATAATGTGCCGCATGATTAAGTACGCTCCGTCTTGCTCAGCCACATATCGCGCATGGAGCCGTCTTTGATCTGCATCGGATAGACGTGCTCGCTGGTATCGACCGAAATATCGATCACCACCAGACGATCTTTCATGGCGAACGCCTCTTCCATCTTCGACTTCAAGTCTTTCGAATCGGTGATGCGCACGCCGACGTGACCGTAGGCCTCAGCCAGTTTGACGAAGTCAGGCAGCGACTCCATATAAGAGTGCGAGTGGCGGCTGCCATAGCTCATGTCCTGCCACTGACGAACCATCCCCAGAACACCGTTGTTCAGGATGACGATTTTCACCGGCAAGCCATATTGCAGGCAGGTCGACAGCTCCTGGATGTTCATCTGGATGCTGCCTTCACCGGTGACGCAGGCAACGTCGTCATCCGGGAAGCTCAACTTGATGCCCATGGCCGCCGGGAAACCGAAGCCCATGGTGCCCAGACCACCGGAGTTGATCCAGCGGTTCGGCTTGTTGAACGTGTAGTACTGCGCCGCGAACATCTGGTGCTGGCCCACGTCGGAAGTGATGAAGGCATCGCCTTTGGTCACTTCGCACAGGGTCTCGATCACGGTCTGTGGCTTGATCAGGCTGCCGTCGCCCTTTTCATATGGGAACAGGCCGCGATCACCGCGCCACTCATCGACTTGCTTCCACCAACTGGCAACGGACTCCTTGTTCGGGGTCTCGCCGATTTCCTTGAGGATCGCGACCATTTCGGTCAGGACGCTCTCCACCGGGCCAACGATTGGCACGTCGGCCTTGATGGTCTTGGAGATCGAAGCCGGGTCGATGTCGATGTGGATGATCTTGGCGTTCGGGCAGAACTTCGCCGCGCCGTTGATCACACGGTCATCGAAACGCGCGCCGACAGCCAGGATCACGTCGGCATGGTGCATCGCCAGGTTGGCGGTGTAGCTGCCGTGCATGCCGAGCATGCCGATGAACTGCCGGTCGGTGCCAGGGAAACCGCCCAAGCCCATCAAGGTGTTGGTCACTGGCAGGTTGAGCATTTTCGCCAGTTCGGTCAGCGGTGCGGAACCGTTGCCGAGGATCACGCCGCCACCGGAATAGAGCACTGGGCGCTTGGCCGCCAGGAGCATTTCTGCCGCCTTGCGGATTTGCCCGGAGTGGCCGCGGACGGCCGGGCTGTAGGAACGCAGCTTGGCTTTTTTCGGGAAGATGTATTCGAACTTCTCGGCCGGGTTGGTCATGTCTTTCGGGATATCGACCACGACCGGACCCGGACGACCGGATTGCGCCAGGTAGAAGGCCTTCTTCATGACTTCCGGGATTTCCGAGGCGTGCTTGATCATGAAGCTGTGCTTCACGATCGGCCGGGAGATACCGATCATGTCGGTTTCCTGGAACGCGTCGGTGCCGACCATGGTGCTTGGCACCTGACCGGAAATGATCACCATTGGAATCGAATCCATATAGGCGGTGGCGATACCGGTGATGGCGTTTGTGGCGCCAGGACCTGATGTCACCAACACCACGCCGGCTTTACCGGTGGCACGGGCGTAACCGTCAGCCATATGGGTGGCCGCTTGTTCGTGACGAACCAGGATGTGGGTCACTTCCGGTTCTTTGAACAGGGCATCGTAAACATGAAGAAGAGCACCACCCGGGTACCCGTAGATATATTTGACGCCTTCGTCACGCAAGAAGCGGACGAGCATCTCACCGCCAGATAAAAGCTCCACGTTGTTCACCTCTAAAACGCCAGAATACCGTCCACACAAAAGGGGCGGGTCTTAATAGGTTTACTTCTCGGCAGAGCATGAGCGACGGTGGTCGCCGACTACGTCAGCACTGACTGAGCAAGTATTGGGATCGTCCCAAGTGTTGCGGGCCTTTCCCACCCAGCGCGAGGTAACGCGTTGCGGGTGTAACAGGTCGACGCGGATATGCGCCTCATGATCTACCGAGTGGGTCTGCTTCTGGCAGTCCCTCTACAGCGGACTTTGGATTCTTCTGTTTCGCCCTCTCCAAGTCAAGCCGTCAATGTGCTTAATTGTGGGTAAGCACATGAGAACGCAAGAAAAAACCTGAAAACAGCTACTCTGTTAGCGTCAATTGCGCAATTTTGCCAAGGAATCAGCATGCGAACGCTTCTGTTAACTCTGCTGATCGGCCTCAGCCCCTGGTGCTCGGCCGCTCAAATCTACAAATGGGTAGATGCCCAGGGCGTCACGCACTTCGATGCGCAGCCACCGCAAGGGCTGCCGGCGACGACTGTGCAGACGCCCTCCTCGCCCCCACCGAAACCTGCCGCCATGCCTGGCAGCGGTGCGCTGGGCGATCAGAAAGCCATCGACGACAAGGTGAAGAAACAGGTGGCGGAGCAGCAGGCGCAGCTCAAGGCATTTTGCGAACAGGCACGGACGAACCTGGCGCAATTGCAGAACAATCCGCGGTTGAGGGAGGAAGTGGAAGGACAATTACGGCGGCTGGATGATGCGCAGCGGCAGGAGCGCATTGTCGAAGCGCAGAAGCAGATTGCGCAGAACTGCGAATAAAAATCTGTAGGAGCTGCCGCAGGCAGCTCCTACAGGGGATCGGCTCTAGCGGGAAGCGGTGATCAGCAGGTCAAACTCTTTGAGCAGCACCTGCAGCTGTCGATCCTTGCCCTGCAGATTGCGCTGGGCGAAGACCATTTCAGCCATTTCCTGAATGCCCGAGGCGTTGGGCAACGGCAGATCCTGCTCAAGGATCATTTTCATCCGTGGCAGGAAGATCCATTGCAGCCATTGCTCGAAATCCAGCGTGTCGACCGAAAACGGTTCGACACTGCTCAGGGCTTCGGCCGATGGCTGAACGTCATCCCACCAACCCTGCGCGCGCAGTTCACGCTCGATCAGCAGCAACTGATCGGCGATTTTCGGGAAACGGGAATCCATCACAGCGAAACCTTGGCCTTCTGACGAGCCAGCGCTGCGCCGGCGGAATCGCCTTGTTTCTCACGGGACTGCGCGATGATTTCCCATAGGTTGGCCTGCAAGTCCGGACGACCGTTGGCCATGGTCAGTGCACGACGGGCGAACTGCTCGGCCTGTGGCGCATCACCTTGAGCCATGCGTACTTGCGCCAGACGATAGAGCACTTGCGGTTCACGCGGGGCAACGCGTTGAGCACGCTCCAGGCTGGAAGACGCACCGTTGAGGTCGCCACCGGCCTGCTGCTGTTGCGCAGTGGTCAGCAAGGCGAGCACCGGGCCATCCAGTTGCTCGTCCGCCGACAGACCACCGCCACTGCTGGCCGAAGGAATCCCGCTTGGCGTCGAAGGCATGCTGTAGCTGCCGGAGTTGATCGGTGCCGATTCGACCGGCGACGGGTTGTACGGCCCCGCGGTGATACCGCCGGAAGCCGGGCCCGGAACGATCGGCGAGGAGCTGATCGGTGCCGATGTCGTGGCGCCACCACCCGGCACCATCACCACCACGCCGGTATCGCCTTGCGGGATGGCCTGGGATTGCGCCTGGCCCTGGACTGGGCGTTTGACCGTCGTCTTGCGGAAACCGCCGTTGGCCGACAGCCGTTCGCTGTTGGATACGGCTGTGCCGGAGTCCACCACCGGGATCGAACCACGCTGCACGGTAGAGCAGCCGCTGAGCAAAGCCACGGCAGTCACCGCTGGAATCAACCACTTGTTCACTTGAAACCCTCTTTGCTTAATTCATCCAGCCCTTGACCCAATCCATCACCGACTCCGGGGAGGCAGGCGTTTCGCTTGCACACGCGGCGCCGGGTGGCGGTTCGCTGCCGCGAATATACGGCATCTGCACCGCCCCCGGACAGTTGGCATCGGAGCCTTGCCCGGTACGCGAATCGACCCACGCCTGCACAATGTTGTCCGGCTGTGGCATGTCCAGCGGCAGCGGATCGGCTTTGCGCATGAAACTGGTCCACACCTGCAGCGCACCGGTCGCCCCGGTGAACGGGGTCTTGCCGTTGTCGTCGCGCCCCAGCCAGACCACCGCCAGCAGATCCTGACTGAAACCGGCGAACCAGCTGTCACGCGAATCGTTACTGGTACCGGTCTTGCCGGCCAGCGTCAGGGTCTTGGGCAGCACGTTATAAACCGAGCTGCCGGTACCTTCACGCATCACACGCTGCATGGCGTTCTGGATCAGGTAGATGGACGCCGGATCGAAACGCTGCTCGATCTGGAACGGATAACGCTTGAGTGGTTCGCCATCGGCGGTCAGCACACTGCGAATCCCGCGCATCGGCGTATTGAAACCACCGTTGGCGAGGGTCTGATACATGGTCGCCACTTCGATCGGGGTCATGCCGCCAGCCCCGAGCAGCATCGACGGGAACGCCGGGAATTCCCGGGTCACGCCCAGACGCGCAAGGGTCTTGAGCACATTCGGCACACCGACTTCCAGACCCAGGCGCGAGGTCGACAGGTTGTACGAATGCGCCAGCCCTTGATAGAGGAAGACTGTGCCGTGGGAGCGACGGTCGTAGTTCTGTGGCTTCCACACCTGGCCGTCCGCGCCTTTGATCGACAGCGGATCATCCGAAAGCCAACTGGTCAGCGTGTAACGGCTCGGTTTTTCCAGTGCGGTCAGATACACCGCTGGCTTGACCAGGGAACCGATCGGCCGCACGGCGTCCAGCGCCCGGTTAAAACCGGCGTAACTGGCCTGACGACTACCGATCATCGCCTGCACTTCGCCGGTTTCCGGGTTGGTCACGACCATCGCCGCTTCCACGTCATCGGAGCCCTTGCGTCCAGCCAGGCGTTTAAAGGTGTCATTCACCGACGCTTCGGCCTTCATCTGCAGAATCGGGTCGAAACTGGTGAAGATCCGCAAGCCTTCTTCGGTCAAGTCCTCGTCGCGATAGTCTTCGCGCAACTGGCGTTTGACCAGATCGATAAAGCCCGGGAACGAGCTGTCGGCAAGCTTGCCGCGCGTGGTCACGCCCAAGGGCATTTTCTTCGCCGCTTCAACCTGTTCGGCAGTCGCCACGCCTTGCTGCTCAAGCACGTCGAGCACCAGGTTACGCCGCTCCAGCGCACGTTCCGGGTTGCGACGCGGGTTGTAGTAGGACGGCCCTTTGACCATGCCGACCAGCAACGCTACCTGATGCAGCTTCAGCTCGGACAATGGCTGACCGAAGAAGAACTGACTGGCCAGACCAAAGCCGTGCACCGCACGCTGACCGTCCTGCCCGACGAAGACTTCGTTGAGGTAGGCCTCAAGAATTTCCTTCTTGTCGTAGTGCAGCTCCAGCAGCATCGCCATCATCGCTTCGGTGAGCTTGCGGCTGAGGCTGCGCTCGTTGGTGAGGTAGAAGTTTTTCACCAACTGCTGGGTCAGCGTACTGCCGCCCTGGGTCATCTTGCCGCCAGAGGTATTGACCCAGATGGCCCGGGCAATCGATTTCGGCGACACGCCCCAGTGGCTGTAATAGTCGCGGTCTTCCACCGCTACCAGGGTTTCCAGCAGGTACGGTGGCACCTGATCGAGCTTGATCAGGATGCGGTCTTCAAGGTTTTTCGGGTAAATGCCGCCGATCATCAGCGGCTCAAGCCGCACCACGGACAATTTACCGCCATTGAGCCCCGAGAGTTCGGCCACATAGTCGCCGGAGAAGCGCACGCGCACCGGCTGGGCTTTTTCCAGGCCTTCATAGAACTGGAAGCCACGAGTGTTCAGATCAACGGTATTGCCGTTGACGGCAGCAGCACCGGGGCCATTGCTCACGGCTTCGCGGCGATAGCCCAAGGCATCGAGCTCGGTGAGGAAATCGTCCTTGCTGAGCTTTTGTCCGACGAACAGCTCAAGCGGACGCGCGTATACCTTGGCCGGGATGGTCCAGCGCTTGCCGGAGAACTTCTCCTGCACCACGGCATCGAGGTAAACGGCGAAGCCGGCCAGCACCACAAGGCCGACCAGACTGAGTTTAATGGCCCAGCTCAACCATGGGCTGAGGCCCTTGGAGACTGGTTTTTTCTTGGTACGGGGGGATCGAGTTCGAGTCATGGCGGCGGATTATACGCACTTTATTCATACTCAACAGGAGCGCTCCGAGGTTTGCGTCAGGCTGGCGAGCGGCCATAATGGCGACCTCGAATTTCCCAGTCTCTGAAGGATCGCCCGTGAGCCAGTCCCTGATCGCTGCCCTGCAAAACCCGGCCCTCTACCCGCACCCCGTCGAAGGGTTCCAGGTCATCGAAACCCATATCTCGTGGGTGATCCTCACCGGCCCGTTTGCTTATAAAGTGAAGAAGCCGGTGAATTTCGGCTTCCTCGACTTCACTGGCCTGGAGTCGCGCGCACATTTCTGCGCTGAAGAACTGCGTCTGAACCAACGTCTGACCGATGATTTGTATCTGGACGTGTTGCCGGTGACCGGCAGCGTCGAGGCGCCACAACTGGGTGGCGACGGCCCGGTGATCGAGTATGTGCTGAAGATGCGTCAATTCCCGCAGACCGGCCTGCTCAGCACCCTGCAAGCCAACGGTGAGTTGACCACCCAGCACATTGATGAAATGGCCGAGCAGATCGCCAAATTCCACCTCAGTGCGCCAAAAGTCCCGGCCGAACACGAGGCCGGGACCCCGGACAGCGTGATGGCCCCGGTGCGCCAGAACTTCGAGCAGATCCTGCCGTTCCTCAGCGACAAAAACGATCTGCTGCAACTCGAGGCCCTGCAAGCCTGGGCTGAGAGCAGCTTCGAACGCCTCAAACCACTGTTCGCCCAGCGCAAGGCCGAGGGTTTCACTCGCGAATGCCACGGTGACATCCACTTGGGCAACGCCACTGTCATCAATGGCAAAGTGGTGATCTTCGACTGCATCGAGTTCAACGAACCGTTCCGCTTCACTGACGTCTGGGCCGACACCGGTTTCCTGGCGATGGACCTGGAAGACCGTGGCCTGAAATCCCTGGCCCGCCGCTTCATCAGCCAATACCTGGAGCTGACCGGCGATTATCAAGGCCTGGAAGTGCTGAACTTCTATAAAGCCTACCGCGCACTGGTTCGCGCCAAAGTCGCGCTGTTCAGCATGCCGGCGGATGCCACACCAGTGCAGCGCGCCACCACCCTGCGCCAGTACCGCAACTACGCCAACCTGGCGGAAAGCTACAGCACCATTCCTTCGCGCTTCATGGCCATCACCCACGGCGTATCGGCTGTCGGCAAGAGCCACGTGGCGATGCGTCTGGTCGAAGCGCTGGGCGCGATTCGCCTGCGTTCCGACGTCGAGCGCAAGCGCCTGTTCGGCGAGCAGACAGTAGCTAACGACGTGCAGGCGGGGATTTACAGCGCCGATGCCAGCGCCGCCACTTATGCCCGCCTGCATGAGATTGCCGGAGTGATTCTGCACGCCGGTTTCCCGGTGGTGATCGATGCGACCTACCTTAAGCGCGAGCAACGCGACAACGCCGCTCAAGTGGCCGAGGCCACCGGCACGCCGTTCCTGATCCTCGACTGCAACGCACCGCAAGCCGTGATCGAAAGCTGGCTGGCGATTCGTCAGGCTGACAAGAAAGATCCTTCCGACGCCACGCTGGCGGTAATAGAGGCCCAGCAGGCCAGCCGCGAAGCGCTGACGCCAGAAGAAATTCTGCGCAGCAAACGCGTACAAACCAATGAAAGCGGGACCCTCGACACCGTAGTGGCGCAGATTCGTCAGCGCCTGCCAGGCCTGTAAGAAACTATTTCGGCCGTGAAGCCCTCGCTTGCTTCACGGCCGTCAAATAGTGGCACTATACTGGCGTCATAAAACCAACAGGTGATGTGACATGAGCCAGCCGAAACTTCTCGACACCCCGCTTTATGCCCTGCTGCACAAAGACGACATCGCAGGCTTCAACAAGGAACGCCCGAACGACGGCCCGATCGACATGGTCGGTGGCGACTTCCGTGGTCTCGATCTACGTGAACTGAACGCCGATGGCGTGGATTTCCGGGACGCCTACTTCCGTTCTGCCGATTTGCGTGGCATCGACTTCCGTAATGCATCACTCGAAGGCGCGAGCCTGGCCCATGCGCAGATTTCCGGCGCGTACTTCCCGCCGGAACTGAGTGCCGACGAGATCCTGATGTCGATGAATTTCGGCACCCGTCTGCGCTATCGCACTCGCTGAGCACCATCGGCAGCCCCTGACACAACACCCTCCCCTTGTAGGAGTGAGCCTGCTCGCGATAGCCGACTGACATTCAAAATGGATGTCGGCTGTTACGCCGCTATCGCGAGCAGGCTCACTCCTACAGTTGTATGCGTCACACTCCTTACTATTGCATTCGCCAGATCTCATCGCCTTTCTTAGAAGCGTTTGCGTCGAATCCGACCAAACAACCACGCTTTTCCTACTGATGGCTACACTCCTGAGAAGATCGCCCACGCACCATTCGGCCGTCGCAAGGAGGCTTGATGAATGATGAACTGCAACACCTGAAGAATCTTGGCAAGACGTCGGCGCAGTGGCTGCATGCCGTGGGCATCCACAGCGCCTCGGACTTGCGTCGCCTGGGGGCGGTGGACGCCTATCGGGCCGTGCGTACCCGCGGGTTTCGCGCATCAAAGGTGTTGTTGTACGCGATCGAAGGGGCGCTGATGGATGTGCACTGGAACGACATCCCGGCCGAACGCAAAGACGCCTTGAACAAGCAGCTCGAAGCCATTTCCTCGCGCCACAAGAACTGAACAGGCACTGACGGCCATGTATCTGCTCGGAGAACAATCGGCACCGGTCGATGCACTGATCAATCGTTTGCAGAGCTTGCCCGCGCGCTGGCTGGAAGGCCTTGCGCCGTGCGGGCCAGCCTTTGAGCCAGAAATCTCTGACGACCTGATGGAGCAGCTCCCACACGATCAGCTGTTTCTGCTGACAGAAGGCGTGATCCACGGCTATATCGGCGGTCGTGCGCTGTTTTACTCGCAGGAAGGCGATCTGATCGGTCTACAGCAAGGTGACGCCTGGGCCGATTGCCGACTGCGCAGCGACGGGCCATTGCGCTTGCTGCCCTATCGGCGAACCGATTTGTTCCAGCATTTGTACGCCGAGCCGGGCCGGGCCGAGCAATGGCTTGAGTATCTGCTGGGGCAGATGGCGCTGCTGGCACACGCGGTGGCCGAACTGAAGCCACGGGAGTTTCGCAGCACCAATGGCTTCAAACGGGTCGAGAGTGGTGAGGTGTTGATCCGGCAGGGCGATGCCGCTGATCACGTCTTCGTGATCATCGAGGGGCATGCCGAAGCGTTTGTTGATGGACACAAGGTCGGCGACGTACCCAAGGACGAGATTTTCGGCGCCATGGCGGTGTTCACCGGTGAACCGCGCAATGCCACTGTCATCGCTCGCGAGCCAAGCACGGTGATGCTGATTCCTGGCGAGCAGTTTCTGAGCATGACCCGCAACAATCCGAAGATTGCCCACAGCCTGATTGAGAGCATGGCCCGGCGTATTGGCCAGCTCAATCAGCAAATTACGCAACTGAATGCGATCAAGGCTGCGCGTTAAGCCCCCTGTTTCCGGGACATTCCGGCCATTTGCACGACTAAATCACGCGAATGGAAAAACAGTGGTTGACTCGCTAATGAGAATCGCTATGATTATCACAACTGGTCGCGAGATCAGTCGATATTCTGAAAAGCCCTTGGTTCGGACTCTCAGATTATCTCCTCATCAGGCTAATCACGGTTATTTGACCCGGTTTTTACCGGGTCTTTTTTTGCCTGTGGAAAAGTCATTGCCCGAACTGTTTGCGCATCTGCGCGCAGTAATCCTGCGCGGGCGTGGCCGGGGTGTACCAGACGTAATCGGCCATCGCCGCAGTCACCTCGGCGCCCTGCTCGGCCAGCATCAGCACTGTTGGCGCCCGGGCTGCGCCCAAATCCAGCACATGCAGCGGCACGCCAGCATCCTTGCGCGCATGCCAGGCACCCGCCAGCAGCAAGGCTGGCATCGGCGCGGCCAGCAAACGTTCGGCCATGCGTCGATCGCGCTGTTGCTGAACCGCGAGCATCGCCGGCATCTGTGATTTGGGCAGCAAGCCGCAATGTGAATCGCTGATCTGCTCAAACAGCCTGTCTTTCACCGAGGCCGCATTGCTGCGGACACCGTTCAGAGCTGGCGGCTGACGATAGACAGC
This sequence comes from Pseudomonas sp. MWU12-3103b, assembly GCF_023100615.1. Classification (NCBI taxonomy): domain Bacteria; kingdom Pseudomonadati; phylum Pseudomonadota; class Gammaproteobacteria; order Pseudomonadales; family Pseudomonadaceae; genus Pseudomonas; species Pseudomonas sp. MWU12-3103b. Next base: position 306,997 of record NZ_JALMEY010000005.1, on the reverse strand, counting down.
GCGGATTTCACTGTCGTCCAGATTGGCCGCCAACAGCGGATAGGGTTGCGTGAGGGCAAACCGAACGATCGGTCCATAGAGAGTCCAGTCCCAGCCATCCTGCCAGGCCAGTGCGGCGGGAAGATCAGTAGGGGGCGCTGCTGCATGGCGAACCTGGTCAACGTTCGGCTGTTGCTTCGGCGTGAGCATTTCCAGCAGCAGACTGCCCTGAGGACGCTGCTCCCCAAGTGCCTGCAATAGCCACAACTGCGCGGCGTGGTGATCGGCGTTGTCATGCTGCTCGCCGATGATGAGCAGTTGCGACCCCGACAGACGCGTCAGCAGTTCCTGTGCCGTCAGTATCTGGCCGCTGTGCAGATCACGAATTTCGCCACTGATTGGCGGGGGCGGGGCAACATGCTGACACCCTGTAAGCAGCAACACCGCTAACAACCACATCCCGCGCATATCATCACCTCGATGAGAAATCAGCGGGCGATGATCAGCGGATGCCCACGCTCCGGGTGCGGCTGCACCAATACTTCGAGACCGAAAACGGCTTTGAGCGCGTCCGGTCGCAAGACCTGCTGCGGCGTACCCAGCGCCACCGGGCGCCCGCCTTCGAGCAGCAATACCCGATCACAATAGCGCGCCGCCAGATTCAGATCATGCAGGATGACCAGCACCGCCGCGCCACGATCGGCAAACTCGCGCACCGCCTGCAACGTGGTGTGTTGATGCAAGGGATCGAGCATCGAGGTCGGCTCATCCAGCAACAGCGTTTGCCCGGCCTGCCCCGGCCATAACTGCGCCAGCACCCGCGCCAGATGCACGCGCTGGCGCTCGCCACCCGACAACGCCAGATAACTGCGCCCGCTCAAATGCCCGGCATCCGCAGCGTCCAGCGCTGCCGCAATGATTTCGTCGTCGCGCACCCGACCGCTTTGATACGGCAATCGACCCATACCGACCACTTCTTCCACGCGAAAGGCAAAATCCAGCGTCGACACCTGCGGCAACACCGCCAGGCGCTGAGCGCGCTGCGTACCTGTCCAGTGACTCAGCGCCTTGTCGTCGAGCAACACCTCACCGTCACTGGCAGTCAGCTCACCGCACAAGGCACCGAGCAAGGTGCTTTTGCCGGCACCGTTCGGTCCGAGCACACCCAACACCTCACCGGGTTCAAGCTGCAGGGTGACGTCGCTGAGGACGGTCTTGCGCCCGCGACGGATGTGCAGATTGTGCGCACGCAGCATCAGGCACGACCTCGCAGCAACAGGTAGAGGAAGAACGGCGCGCCGATAAACGCCGTGACGATACCGATCGGCAACTCCGCCGGCGCCAGCGCCAACCGCGCCACCAGATCCGCCAGCAACAACAGGCTCGCACCCGCCAGTACCGACGCTGGCAGCAACACCCGGTGATCGGGCCCGGTCAATAAACGCACCAGATGCGGCACCACCAGCCCGACGAAACCGATCATCCCGGCTGCCGCTACCGCCGCGCCAACACCCAACGCCGTGCAGAACACCAATTCACGTTTGAGCCGTTCGACATCAATCCCCAGGTGCCCGGCTTCGGACTCCCCGAGCAACAACGCATTCAGCGCCTTGGCACGCCGCGGCAACCACAGCGCGACGCCAGAGCTGATAATCAGCAACGGCCACAAACGCGCGTAACTGGCGCCATTGAGGCTGCCCAGATTCCAGAAAGTCAGCGTACGCAAAGTCGCGTCATCCGCCAGATAGGTGAACAGACCCACCGCCGAGCTTGCCAATGCCGTCAGGGCGATCCCGGCCAGCAGCATGGTCGCGACATTGGTCTGGCCGTTGCGTCGCCCCAGTCGATAGACCAGCGCCGTCACCCCCAGCCCACCGAGAAATGCGCACGCCGACAACAGGTACGGCCCAAACCACTCTGGCAAACCGCCAAAAAACGAACCGCCGACGATCGCAATCGCCGCCCCGAGCGCCGCGCCGCTGGACACCCCGACCAACCCGGGATCGGCCAGCGGATTGCGAAACAATCCCTGCATCGCCACACCGGACAACGCCAGCACACCGCCGACAGCCAATCCAAGCAAGGTGCGCGGCAGACGGATCTGCCCGAGGATCAGCTCGGCCTGCTCCAGACCGTCCGGCGCCAACGGCACACCGACCATGCGCAATGCAGCGCGTAACGTATCGAACAGCGGCAGGCTCACCGGCCCCAGCGCCAACGACAGCCAGATGGCCAGCAAACACAGGAGCGTCAGGCCGATAAACAGGCTTCGTGGTTTGACCAGTACGGTCATTGGCCGCTCGCGGTCGGGTAGAAGCCGTCAGACAAATCCTTCAGTGCCGCCGGTAAACGCGGCCCGAGCCCGCCGACCAGCAGCGTCGGATCCAGCTCCAGCACCCGTCCGGCCTTGGCCGCGCGGCTTGAATTGAGAATGGGGTTTTCCTTGAACAATGCCGCTTTTGCCGCCTCACCGCTCAACGCGCGATCAGCAAACACCAGTACCTCAGGATCGAGCCCGGCCAGCGACTCCACGGAGAACGGCTTGTAACCGGTATGCGTCGCCAGGTTATGTCCGCCGGCCCGTTGCAGCAGCCAGTCGGCGGCAGTGTCCTTGCCGGCAATCAATGGCTTGCCGCCGGCATGCCCGATCAGCACCAGCACACCGGGCGCTTTATGTCTGGTCTGCAACTCGGCGACTCGGGCTTTCTGCGCGGCGAGCTGCTGTTGATAACTTTCCAGCAACTGCGCCGCCTGGGCTTGCGCGCCCAGCAACTGCCCCAGATGCGTGACGTTTTTTTCCAGGGTCGGCAGATCCGGCTGTGCCGAGAACAGTTCGACCCGCACCTTCGCGCTCTTCACCTGGGCGATGACCGGCGGCGGGCCCATTTCCTCGCTGCCGATGAGGATATCCGGGCGCAGACTGAGAATGCCTTCCGCCGAAAGGCTGCGTTGATAGCCGATGCTGGGCAGCTTCTTCAGCGATTGCGGATGCTGGCTGGTGGTGTCGACGCCCACCAGTTTGGATTCGCCGCCCAACACGCTCACCCACTCCGATAGCGCGCCACCGGCACTGACCCAACGTTGTGGCAAATCGGCAGCTGTCGCCTGAAGGCTGGCGAGCAGTCCGAAACACAGCACGGCAACGCGGGTAATCAGGCGCATACGCAGCTTTCCTTGAAAAGTTTTCCCGGGCAGCGAACCGGCGGGCCAAGTATCCTTGACGGCGGTTGCGCGCAGTGGGCGAAGGCGGCCATTTGATAATTGTTTGCATTTAAACGTCAAGCTCGGACATTTCCTGAAACGAGCTGACATTTGAGGATAGCCATGAAGTTTTTGTGCGCCGGCGCCGATCTCGCTGAGGCCGGCAGCCGCGGTTTCGACATCGACGGCAACAAACTGTTTGCCGTGCGCCGCAATGGTCAGGCCTATGTTTATCTCAACCGTTGCCCGCATCGCGGCGTCGGTCTGGAATGGCACCCCGACCAGTTTCTCGACCCGAGCAACAGCCTGATCCAGTGCGCCACCCACGGCGCACTGTTTCTGATCGAGGACGGCGAATGCGTCGCCGGGCCCTGCGCCGGGCAATCCCTGACCGCCATCCCCTGCCGCGAAGACGCACAGGGGCTGTGGATAGATGTTTAACCGCTGAGCAAAACGTCCAGCCGCCGGTCGATCACCATCTCTTCGTGGTTCAAGCGCACACCGTAGGCCAACACCTCGACCCCGCACGCCACCGCTTCACGCAGGGCATCCGCGTACGCCGAATCGATTTCTTCGGCCGGTCGCACCGCTTCAATCCCGCTGAGATTGACGCAATACAACTGCACCGCACGAATACCGTCACGGGCCAGATGCGCCAGCTCACGCAGATGCTTGGCGCCGCGCTGGGTAACTGCGTCGGGAAAGGCCGCGACATTCGTCCCGTCGAACCCCAAAGTGACACTCTTCACTTCCACATAAGCCGGCCCGCTCGGGTATTCAAGGCGGAAATCGATACGGCTTTTTTCCTGACCGTATGCCACTTCGCGTTTAAGCGCCGTGAAGCCGTTCAACTCGCTGATGACACCGGCCTGCAGCGCCTCTTCAACGAGGGCGTTGGCGCGGCCGGTGTTCACGCAGAACAGTCGACCCTGCGGTGTTTCCCCGATTTCCCAAGTGCCGGGCAGTTTGCGCTTCGGGTCGTTTGAGCGACTGAACCACACTTGCCCGCCTTCGACCTGGCAGTTGAGCATCGAGCCGGTGTTCGGGCAGTGCAGGGTCAACAACTCGCCATTGACCGTTTCAACGTCCGCCAGAAAACGTTTGTAGCGACGAATCAGCCGCGCCTCTTCCAGAGCCGGATAAAAGCGCATCAGCCTTGCCAGCTCTTCAAACCGCGAGCGATACGTTCCACCGCTTCCTGTAAGCGAGGGAGGTTTTGCGTGTAAGCAAAACGCACATGGTGACTGGCCTGATAACGCCCGAAGTCCAGCCCTGGAGTAAAGGCAACATGCTCGGTTTCTAGGAAATGTCGACAGAACGCGAAGGCATCACCGCCGAACTGACTGATATCTGCATACAAGTAGAACGCACCTTCAGGCTCGACGGCGATATTGAAACCCAATTCGCGCAACGCCGGCAGCAGGAAGTCGCGGCGGCGGCCAAATTCGGCGCGGCGCTCTTCGAGAATGCTGATGGTGTCCGGCTCGAAGCAGGCCAAAGCGGCGTACTGCGCCATGCTCGGGGCGCTGATGTAGAGGTTTTGTGCGAGTTTTTCCAGCTCACTGACGGCCGCATCCGGCGCCACCAGCCAGCCGAGCCGCCAACCGGTCATGCCGAAATATTTGGAGAAACTATTGAGGACAAAGGCACTGTCATCCACTTCCAGCACGCTGGCGGCATCGGTGCCATAAGTCAGGCCGTGGTAGATTTCGTCCACCACCAGATGCCCGTGCCGCGCCTTGATCGCGGTGGATAACCCGGCCAGTTCATCGCGGGTCAGGATGGTACCGGTGGGGTTGGCTGGCGATGCCACCAACGCACCAACGCTGTCGTGATCCCAATGCCGCGCCACCAGATCCGGGGTCAGTTGGTAACGCACCTCCGGCCCGACCGGCACCAGTTGCGCCGCGCCTTCGACCAGTCGCAGAAAGTGCCGGTTGCACGGGTAGCCCGGATCCGCCAGCAGCCAGTGTTTGCCCGGATCGACCAGCAAGGCACTGGCCAGCAATAGCGCACCGGAGCCACCCGGCGTGATCAGGATCCGCCGCGGATCAATGTTCAGGCCGTAACGCGATTGATAGAACCCGGAAATCGCCTCGCGCAGCTCGGGAATTCCGCGCGCGGCGGTGTAGCGGGTCTTGCCCGCCGTCAGCGCAGCCTGCCCGGCACGGATGATCGGCTCGGCCGTGGTGAAGTCCGGCTCGCCGATTTCCAGGTGGATCACGTCGTGACCTTCGGCCTGCAGTTCGTTGGCCCGCGCCAGCAGCGCCATCACATGGAACGGTTCGATCGCACGACTGCGCGCACTGTAAGGCTGAGCCATTGGTTTTCCTTCGACGGGGAAAAAGAGACGATTCTACCCATCTGCCGGAACGAGCGAGAACCCATCGCGGTCACAGCCTCAAGAACGCTGGACTGTAACGATATGAGCGTACGCTCCAGGATTGACTAAAATCAGTGATTGAACAGGCTTTCAACAGCGCCAGACACGGCTTGCCAAACATCTGCAAGCGCCACCCGCCGGGGCCTCGACATCCGGGAGTAGCGCAGGCCGAATTGATCTGGTAAGTTCGCCCGCTTGCAGCCGCAGGGCCGGCAGGTGTCGGTGATGGAGCAATCCTGCGCAATGGATTACAAGAGTAGAGGCGGTCCATTTCATGCCCACCCAAGCAAAGCAACAGCAGCAAACGGCGATCAGTGGCTTCGAACCCTATGTTCAGGCCAAAGACGAAGAGTACATGGGCAAGCCCATGCGCGCGCACTTCACCAAGATCCTGACCAAGTGGAAACTGGACTTGATGCAAGAAGTCGACCGCACTGTTGATCACATGAAGGACGAAGCAGCCAACTTCCCCGACCCGGCCGACCGTGCCAGTCAGGAAGAAGAGTTCGCCCTCGAACTGCGCGCCCGTGATCGCGAGCGCAAGCTGATCAAGAAGATCGACAAGACACTGCAGTTGATCGAAGACGGTGAATACGGTTGGTGCGATTCCTGCGGCATCGAGATCGGCGTCAAGCGCCTCGAAGCCCGTCCTACCGCCGACATGTGCGTCGACTGCAAGAACCTCGCTGAAATCAAGGAAAAGCAGGTCGGCAAGTAATCTCGACCTGAACGAAAAACGGAGCGTGCGAACGCTCCGTTTTTGTTTCTGCCTTTTGCCTTTGCCCTTTTGCCTTGCTTTTGTGGGAGGGGGCTTGCTCCCGAATGCGGCCGGCCATTCAACATCCAGGTTGTCTGAACTGACGCTTTCGCGAGCAAGCCCGCTCCCACAGGGGTAATGTTTCTACCTTTTGCCCTGTTTGCGCTTTTGGTGGGAGGGGGCTTGCTCCCGAATTCGGTGTGTCATTCAACATCAAAGATGTCTGAGCCGACGCTTTCGCGAGCAAGGCCGCTCCCACAGGGGTAATCTGCGCGAATCCTGAAAAGTTATATTGTCCACATGACTGCCAAAACCGCCCCCGCCTACATCGGCCGCTTCGCCCCCACCCCCAGTGGCCACCTGCACTTCGGCTCGCTGGTTGCCGCCCTCGCCTCTTACCTCGACGCGCGCGCGGTCGGCGGGCGCTGGCTGGTGCGCATGGAAGATCTCGATCCGCCCCGGGAGGAGCCCGGCGCGCAGGCGGCGATTCTCAAGGCGCTGGAAAGCTACGGTTTCGAATGGGACGGCGAATTGGTGCGCCAGAGTGACCGGCACGACGCCTACGCCGAAGTCCTCAACAGTCTGTTCAATCACGGCCTGGCCTACGCCTGCACCTGTTCGCGCAAGCAACTGGAGCCGTATCACGGCATTTACCCGGGCCTGTGCCGCAATGCCGGGCATGAGCAGCAAGACGCGGCGATCCGCCTGCGCGTGCCGGAACTGGAATACCACTTCATCGACCGCGTGCAGGGCGAGTTCCGCCAGCATCTGGGGCGCGACGTCGGCGATTTCGTGATTCGCCGCCGCGACGGCCTCTACGCCTATCAACTGGCCGTGGTGCTGGATGACGCCTGGCAAGGCATCACCGACATCGTGCGCGGCGCCGACCTGCTCGACTCCACGCCGCGCCAGCTCTACCTGCAAGAACTGTTGGGCCTGCGTCAGCCGCGCTATCTGCACCTGCCTTTGATCACGCAGCCGGACGGCAACAAGCTCGGCAAATCCTACCGTTCGCCGCCGCTTGAGGCGGATCAGGCCACTCCTTTGCTGCTGCGGGCCCTGCGAGCGCTGGGACAAAACCCCGGTGCCGAACTGGCCCATGCCACACCCGAGGAATTGCTCAAATGGGGCGCAGCCCACTGGGATGCGACAAAGATCCCGCGCACACTGACCCTGCCCGAAGCGCAACTGCAATGACGACACTTGCAGTGGCGCGCCCATCCGTTACCATCGCCGCACGTTTTCGGGCACGCGCATAAAAAAGAGAGGCCGGGATGTACATCTATCGCTTGGTCCTGCTTCTGGTCGTGGGAATCTATCTGTTTTCGCCAGCCATCATGGATTGGTGGATCGACGCCACGGGCGCCTGGTATCGGCCGTATCTGCTCTGGTTGATCCTGATTGTCGTGACCTTCATCCTGCAGAGCCAAAAAGATGCCGATGAGCTTTAGCCTGACCCAGATGATCCTGGTCAGCGCCGCGTACCTGACGGTGCTGTTCGGCGTCGCCTGGATCAGCGAACGGGGCATGATCCCGCGAGCGATCATTCGCCACCCGCTGACCTACACCCTGTCGCTGGGGGTCTACGCCAGTGCGTGGGCGTTTTACGGCACCGTGGGCCTGGCCTATCAGTACGGCTACGGCTTTCTCTCCAGTTACCTCGGGGTGTCCGGCGCGTTTCTGCTGGCGCCGGTGCTGCTGTATCCGATCCTGAAAATCACCCGCACCTATCAACTGTCGTCGCTGGCGGATCTGTTCGCCTTCCGCTTCCGCAGTACCTGGGCCGGCGCACTGACCACGATCTTCATGCTGATCGGCGTACTGCCGCTGCTGGCGTTGCAGATTCAGGCGGTGGCCGACTCCATCGGCATCCTCACCGGCGAGCCGATCCAGAGCCGCGTCGCGCTGGCGTTCTGTGCGCTGATCATTCTGTTCACGATCTTCTTCGGCTCCCGGCATATCGCCACCCGCGAGAAACACGAAGGGCTGGTGTTCGCGATTGCCTTCGAATCGGTGATCAAACTGATAGCCCTCGGCGGCGTCGGCCTCTATGCGCTGTACGGCGTGTTCGACGGCCCGCAACAGCTTGAACTGTGGCTGCTGCAAAACCAGACCGCCCTCGCCGCGTTGCACACGCCGCTGCAGGAAGGGCCGTGGCGCACGCTGTTGCTGGTGTTTTTCGCCTCGGCGATCGTGATGCCGCACATGTACCACATGACCTTCACCGAAAACCTCAACCCGCGCTCGCTGGTCAGTGCCAGTTGGGGCCTGCCGCTGTTCCTGTTGCTGATGAGTCTGGCGGTGCCGTTGATTCTCTGGGCCGGCCTGAAGCTCGGCGCCACCACCGATCCGGAATACTTCACCCTCGGCATCGGCATTGCCGCCAACAGCAAACCGCTGGCCTTGCTGGCGTACGTCGGCGGATTGTCAGCGGCCAGTGGCTTGATCATTGTCACCACCCTGGCACTGTCGGGCATGGCGCTAAACCATCTGGTGCTGCCGCTCTATCAGCCGCCGGCCGAAGGCAATATCTATCGCTGGCTGAAGTGGACCCGCCGGGCGCTGATCGTTGCGATCATCATGGCCGGTTTCTGCTTTTACCTGATGCTCGGCGCCGGACAGGACCTAGCCAACCTCGGCATCGTCGCCTTCGTTGCAACCTTGCAATTCCTGCCCGGCGTGCTCTCGGTGCTGTACTGGCCGACCGCCAACCGTCGCGGCTTTATCGCCGGCTTGCTGGCGGGGATACTGGTGTGGGTGGTGACCATGCTGTTGCCGCTGGTCGGCAACCTGCAGGGTTTCTACATTCCACTGCTGAACATGATCTACGTGCTGGACGACACCAGCTGGCACATGGCGGCGATCGCCTCGCTGGCGGCCAACGTGCTGATGTTCACCCTGATCTCTCTGTTCACCAACGCCAGCCCTGAAGAAGCCAGCGCCGCCGAAGCCTGCGCGGTGGATAACGTGCGCCGTCCGCAACGTCGTGAACTGCACGCCGCCTCGCCCCAGGAGTTCGCCACGCAACTGGCCAAACCGCTAGGCGCCAAGGCGGCGCAGAAAGAAGTCGAGCAGGCCCTGCGCGACCTCTATCTGCCGTTCGACGAACGCCGTCCTTATGCCTTGCGCCGCTTGCGCGACCGCATCGAAGCCAACCTCTCCGGCCTGATGGGCCCGAGCGTGGCGCAGGACATGGTCGAAACCTTCCTGCCGTACAAGGCTGGCGGCGAGAACTACGTAACCGAAGACATCCACTTCATTGAAAGCCGCCTCGAGGACTACCACTCGCGCCTCACCGGGCTGGCCGCTGAGCTCGACGCCTTGCGCCGCTACCACCGCCAGACCTTGCAGGAATTGCCCATGGGCGTCTGCTCGCTGGCCAAGGATCAAGAGATCCTGATGTGGAACAAGGCCATGGAAGAACTCACCGGCATCGCCGCGCAACGGGTGGTGGGTTCGCGCCTGAGCACCATCGCCAATCCGTGGAAGCAATTGCTGCAAGGCTTCATCAACCTGCCCGATGAACATTTGCACAAGCAGCACCTGGCCCTCGACGGCCAGACCCGCTGGCTCAATCTGCACAAAGCGGCGATCGATGAACCGTTGGCACCGGGCAACAGCGGCCTGGTGCTGCTGGTGGAAGACCTGACCGAAACGCAGATGCTCGAAGACAAACTGGTGCACTCAGAACGTCTGGCGAGCATCGGTCGACTGGCGGCAGGTGTGGCTCATGAAATCGGCAACCCGATCACCGGCATCGCCTGTCTGGCGCAGAACCTGCGCGAAGAGCGTGAAGAAGATGGCGAACTGACGGAAATCAGCGGGCAGATTCTCGAACAGACCAAGCGCGTGTCGCGCATTGTGCAGTCGCTAATGAGCTTCGCCCACGCCGGCAGCCACCAGCACAGCGACGAACCCGTCTGTCTGGCCGAAGTCGCGCAGGATGCAATTGGCCTGCTGGCGCTGAACCGGCGCAACTTCGAAGTGCAGTTCTACAACCTGTGCGACCCCGATCACTGGGTCGAAGGCGATCCGCAGCGGCTCGCCCAGGTGCTGATCAATCTGCTCTCCAATGCCCGCGACGCCTCGCCGCCGCACAGTGCCGTACGGGTCAAGAGTGAAGCCGGCGAACACACGGTCGATCTGATCGTCGAAGACGAAGGCAGTGGTATTCCGCAGAACATCATGGACCGATTGTTCGAACCTTTCTTCACCACCAAGGATCCGGGTGAAGGTACCGGTCTGGGCCTTGCACTGGTCTATTCCATCGTTGAAGAGCATTATGGACAAATCACCATCGACAGCCCGGCTGATGTACAAAGCCAGCGCGGCACCCGTATCCGGGTGACCTTACCGCGTCATGTCGAAGCGACGTCCGCTGTGAACTGAGACCGTCGAGAGTATCGAATCAATGCCGCACATTTTGATCGTCGAAGACGAAACCATTATCCGCTCCGCCTTGCGCCGCCTGCTGGAACGTAACCAGTATCAGGTCAGCGAAGCCGGTTCTGTGCAGGAAGCACAAGAACGCTTCAGTATTCCCACATTCGATCTGATCGTCAGCGACCTGCGCCTGCCTGGCGCCCCCGGCACAGAGCTGATCAAGCTTGGCCAGGGCAAACCGGTGCTGATCATGACCAGCTACGCCAGCCTGCGCTCGGCGGTCGACTCGATGAAGATGGGCGCGGTGGACTACATCGCCAAGCCTTTCGATCACGATGAAATGCTCCAGGCCGTCGCGCGGATCCTGCGTGACCACCAGTCGGCGCCTGCCGCCGGCGAAGCCGTTGTCGGCAAACCGGCCAGTGGCAGCGGCAAGTCCGCCGTCGATAACAGCAACGGTGAAATCGGCATCATCGGTTCGTGCCCGCCGATGCAGGATCTGTACAGCAAGATCCGCAAGGTCGCGCCAACTGATTCCAATGTCCTGATCCAGGGCGAGTCCGGCACCGGTAAAGAGCTGGTGGCCCGCGCCCTGCATAACCTGTCCAAGCGTGCCAAGGCACCGATGATTTCGGTGAACTGCGCAGCCATCCCGGAAAGCCTGATCGAGTCCGAACTGTTCGGCCACGAAAAAGGCGCGTTCACTGGCGCCAGCGCCGGTCGCGCCGGTCTGGTGGAAGCGGCGGACGGCGGCACGCTGTTCCTCGACGAGATCGGCGAACTGCCACTGGAAGCCCAGGCCCGCCTGCTGCGCGTGCTGCAGGAAGGCGAGATTCGCCGTGTGGGTTCGGTGCAGTCGCAAAAAGTCGATGTGCGCTTGATCGCCGCGACCCACCGCGACCTCAAGAGCCTGGCGAAAATCGGCCAGTTCCGCGAAGACCTGTATTACCGCCTGCACGTGATTGCCCTGAAATTGCCGGCCCTGCGTGAACGTGGCGCCGACGTCAACGAAATCGCCACCGCGTTCCTCGCTCGCCAGAGTGCGCGCATCAACCGTACCGACCTGAAATTTGCCGCCGATGCCGAACAGGCCATCCGGCACTATTCCTGGCCGGGTAACGTGCGCGAGCTGGAAAACGCAGTCGAGCGCGCAGTGATCCTGAGCGAAAGCCCGGAAATCTCTGCCGACCTGCTGGGCATCGACATCGAGTTGAGCGATCTGGAAGACGACGAGTTCATCGGCTTGCCTGCGCAAACCGCAGGTAACACCAGCAACAGCAGCCATGAGCCGACGGAAGACCTGTCGCTGGAAGATTACTTCCAGCACTTCGTTCTTGAGCATCAGGACCACATGACCGAGACCGAACTGGCGCGCAAACTGGGCGTCAGCCGCAAGTGCCTGTGGGAACGCCGTCAGCGCCTGGGCATTCCACGGCGCAAGACCGGGGTCACCAGCGAGAGCTGAACGTTACCTGTCGAGTGTGCGGGTAACGCTTGAGGATGTGAAAAAACTGTTACCTCAGTCCTTTCACGTAACAGAAGCCGGGGTTATCGGTAACGAAACCCCGGCTTTTTTTCGCCCCGAGAAAACCGTTATATCGACCTAACCCCTTGTTTTATTGGGCTTCGCAAAAGTTGGCACGGCACCTGCTATATGTTTGGTACAAGAACAATAACAAGCAATGCACAAGACAATAAAAATAAGACGAATCGACTCACGCACAATAAAAACAAGACGGCGAGAGGCGCAGCTAACTGATTCTTTTGGAGAGGCGTTGTATTTGGGGCTAGCCCCACGACCAGGCCGAGAACAACAAAAACTGTCCTAAGACAGAGCCTGTACTGGTTGGATCGCAAGATCACTGCAACACAGCGACCAAAGCAATCCGTTTGCTCTTGGCTCCCGATTGGGAGGGTCATGAAGGAAAAGCTTCATGGCGAGGGCACTCAACAAAAACAAGAAGCCCGAATCAATAATAAAAAGAGCACGCAACTACTTCTGGGGGAGCTTCGGCTCCCCTTGTAGTTTCTTCCCCCCCGCAAAAACCCGCCCCCAAAGCCTTTAGCCTGCGACTTACAGCGCAAATCCGCTGCGTCCTACACCATCCCCCGACTAAATGCTAGAATCTGCGCCCATCATGCGGTCATTCTTTGGTATGGCCGAACATTCCTTCAAACAGTGCATCCCATGCTGAAGAAGCTGTTCCAGTCATTCCGAACTCCCGTGCGTCGTACGCAACACATCCGCAGCACCCCTGAAGTGCTCAACAGCGGCCAACATTCGCTGCAGAAGGGGCAATTCAGCCGCTACGCGGTCAATATCGTCGAACGCTTGCAGGGCGCCGGCTACCAGGCCTATCTGGTCGGTGGTTGCGTGCGTGACATGCTGTTGGGCATCACGCCCAAGGACTTCGACGTCGCCACCAGCGCCACCCCCGAGCAAGTCCGTGCCGAATTCCGCAATGCGCGGATCATCGGTCGCCGCTTCAAACTGGTGCATATCCATTTCGGTCGCGAAATCATTGAAGTCGCGACCTTCCGCGCCAATCACCCGGTCAATGAAGACGACGAGGACAGCAACCAGTCTTCGCGCAACGAGAGCGGGCGGATTCTGCGTGACAACGTCTACGGCACCCTGGAAGAAGACGCGCAACGCCGCGACTTCACCATCAACGCCCTGTATTACGATCCGGTCAGCGAGCGCATTCTCGATTACGCCAACGGCGTACACGACATCCGCAATCACCTGATCCGCCTGATCGGCGATCCGAAGCAGCGTTACCAGGAAGACCCGGTGCGCATGCTGCGTGCCGTGCGTTTCGCCGCCAAGCTGAATTTCGGCATCGAAAAACACACCGTGCAGCCGATCCGCGAACTGGCGCCGATGCTGCGCGAGATCCCGTCGGCCCGCCTGTTCGAGGAAGTGCTCAAGCTGTTCCTCTCCGGCCATGGCGCGATCACGTTCGAGATGCTGGTCGATCTGCAACTGTTCGCCCCGCTGTTCCCGGCCAGTGCCGACGCACTGGAGCACAACCCGGAATACACCCACACGCTGATCAGCGAAGCGCTGACCAACACCGACCTGCGCATCAAGCAGAACAAACCGGTGACCCCGGCGTTCCTGTTTGCCGCCCTGCTCTGGCCTGCCCTGCCGGCCCGCGTGTTGCGTCTGCAAGAGCGTGGCATGCCGCCGATTCCGGCGATGCAGGAAGGTGCGCACGAGCTGATCGCCGAGCAGTGCCAGCGCATCGCCATTCCAAAGCGCTTCACCATGCCGATCCGCGAAATCTGGGACATGCAGGAACGCTTGCCACGCCGCAGCGGCAAACGCGCCGACCTGCTGCTGGACAATCCACGCTTCCGCGCCGGTTACGACTTCCTGCTGCTGCGTGAAAGCGCTGGCGAGCAGACCGATGGCCTGGGCGAATGGTGGACGGATTATCAGGACGCCAACGACAGCGAGCGTCGCGAGATGATTCGCGAACTCAGCGGCAAGGGTGATGACGCCAGCGGCGCGCCGCGCAAACGTCGCCGCAGCAGCGGTTCCAAGCGCAAGCGCGCCGGAGCTCCGAGCGCCTCGGGCGAATAAGGCATGGAACGCATCTATATCGGCCTGGGCAGCAACCTCGCTGACCCGGCCGAACAATTGCGCAGCGCGCTCAACGCGCTGGGGCAATTGCCGCAGACTTCCCTTGCTGGTGTTTCGGCGTTCTATCAGAGCGATTCACTGCTGCCAGGGCAACCGCGTTACACCAACGCGGTCGCCGCCCTCGACAGTGATCTCGCGCCGCTCGATCTGCTCGATGCGCTGCAAGCGATCGAAAACGATCAGGGTCGCGAGCGTCTGGAACGTTGGGGGCCGCGTACGCTGGATCTGGATATCCTGCTGTTCGGCGATCGGCTTATCGACGAGGCACGCCTGAAAGTCCCGCATTATCAGATTCAGGAACGGGCGTTCGTTCTGTATCCGCTGGCCGAACTGGCTCCCGAGGATCTGCGCCTGGCCGATGGCCGCGCGCTGTCCGATCTGCTCGCCGCCTGCCCGTTCGTAGGCTTGGAACGCCTCCCGACAGATTGATTACAATCCCCTGTGGGAGCGGGCTTGCTCGCGAAAGCGTCGAGTCAGTCACTCAATCAGTCAACAGACCCACCGCTTTCGCGAGCAAGCCCGCTCCCACATCGAGTATTCCAATTCTGATTTTTTGTCGGACAAAAAACCCGCCAATCAGCCCCGCCGCGCCGCTGAATCGCATCAGTAACGCCGGTAACACTCCCCTCGTAACAATGCGGTAACACACGCAATTGACTTCCGCTTGGCTCCTCACGACTATAGGCGTCCCGCTGCCGCCAACCCGGCACATACGGGCGCAATCCAGGCCTTATAAGCACGACAAAAGAGCGTGCGCCTGAGTAGACGAAGAATCACGCGCGTTACTCGCAGTAGTTTCCAGAGCGCCTGAACGAGGATTTTTTACATGCCAGCCATCACCCTGACCACGCTCCAGAGCCTCAAGCAGAAAGGTGAAAAGATCACCATGCTGACCTGCTATGACGCGACCTTCGCCCACGCCTGCAACGAGGCCGGTGTCGAAGTGCTGCTGGTGGGCGACTCCCTCGGCATGGTTCTGCAAGGGCACGACAGCACCTTGCCGGTGACCATCGCAGAAATGGCCTACCACACCGCGTGCGTCAAACGCGGCAACACCGACGCCCTGATCCTGGCCGACCTGCCGTTCATGGCCAACGCCACTATCGAACAAACCCTGACCAACAGCGCCACGCTGATGCAGGCCGGCGCGCACATGATCAAGGTCGAAGGCGCGCTGTGGCTGGCGGAGTCGATCCGCCTGCTGGCCGAACGCGGTGTGCCGGTCTGCGCGCACATGGGCCTGACCCCACAGGCCGTGAACATTCTTGGCGGCTATAAAGTGCAGGGCCGCAACGAGAACCAGGCGCGGCAGATGCGTGCCGACGCGATCTCGCTGGAACAGGCTGGCGCCGCCATGCTGCTGCTCGAATGCGTGCCGAGCGAACTGGCCGCCGAAATCAGCCAGGCCGTGAAGATTCCGGTCATCGGCATCGGCGCCGGTAGCGATACCGACGGCCAGGTACTGGTGCTGCACGACATGCTCGGCCTGTCGATCACCGGCCGCGTGCCGAAATTCGTGAAGAACTTCATGAACGGCCAAGACAGCATCCAGTCAGCATTGAAGGCTTATGTTAATGAAGTCAAAGCCGTCACGTTCCCTGGCATCGAACACGGATTCTCTGCATGAACACCGTTAAAACCGTACGCGAACTGCGCGCCGCCGTGGCGCGCGCCCGCAGTGAAGGCAAGCGCATCGGCTTCGTGCCGACCATGGGCAACCTGCACAGCGGCCATGTCGCGCTGATCACCAAAGCCTCCCAGCGCGTGGACTTCGTGGTCGCGAGCATTTTCGTCAACCCGCTGCAGTTCGGCGCCGGCGAAGACCTCGACAAGTACCCGCGCACCCTGGCGGCGGATCAGGAAAAGCTGCTGCAAGCCGGCTGCCACTTGCTGTTCGCCCCGACCGTCGAAGAGATGTATCCCGACGGCATGGCCGGGCAGACCCGGGTCAGCGTGCCGCAACTGTCCGAAGGCCTGTGCGGCGCTAGCCGTCCGGGGCACTTCGAGGGCGTGGCGACGGTGGTCAGCAAGCTGTTCAACATGGTTCAGCCGGATCTGGCGATCTTCGGCCAGAAAGACTTCCAGCAACTGGCGGTGATCCGCGCGCTGGTGCATGACCTGAACATGCCAATCCAGATCATCGGCGAACCCACCGTGCGTGCGGCCGACGGCCTGGCGCTGTCGTCGCGCAATGGCTTCCTCAACGAAGATCAACGCGCGGTGGCGCCAGTGGTCTACCGCACTCTGAGCGCGATTGCCGAGTCGATCAAACAAGGTGAGCGCGACTACCCGGCACTGATCGCCGCTCAGGTGCAACAGCTGGAAGCCGCCGGCCTGCGTCCGGATTACCTGGAAATCCGTCATGCCCTGACCCTGCGTCCGGCTACGGCTGAGGACCGCGATCTGGTGATTCTGGTGGCCGCGTTCCTCGGCACCACGCGGTTGATCGACAACCTGCACCTGAACCTCGATACCCCAGTCTAAAAAACACCGCAATACTCCTGTGGGAGCGGGCTTGCTCGCGAATGCGGTGCATCATTCAGCAGATAGGTTGACTGACACACCGCATTCGCGAGCAAGCCCGCTCCCACATTGGTTTCTGGTGTCCACACAGACCATATTGCCGCCCCCAAAGCCTTCGGGCACACTGCCCGCCGTTTGCTTCCAACCCGGGAAATCCCTCATGCACGCCATCATGCTCAAGGCCAAGCTGCACCGCGCCGAAGTCACTCATGCGGTACTCGATTACGAAGGTTCCTGCGCCATTGATGGCGAGTGGCTGGACTTGTCCGGCATCCGTGAGTACGAGCAGATCCAGATCTATAACGTCGACAATGGCGAGCGCTTCACCACCTACGCGATTCGTGGCGAAGAGGGTTCGCGGATGATTTCGGTGAACGGCGCAGCCGCGCATAAAGCCAAGGTCGGCGACCGCGTGATCATTTGCGCCTACGCCCATTACAGCGAAGCGGAACTGCTCAATTTCAAGCCGCGCATGCTGTACATGGCGCCGGGCAATGAGCTCAGCCACACCAGCAACGCCATTCCGGTTCAGGTGGCCTGAGCCGCTTCGAGGCGCCACTCCCCTTCCGTTGGTCGGCCCGTTCCCGGTATTGATGTTAAAAAAGTACAGGGAACAGGTCAGAAGAAGTCAAGACAGATCGCAGCGCGAGGTTTACTGTATTCGCCCTGCGTTGAAAAATCGTGTCGACGCATTTGACCCTCGCCCAAACATGGCGTATCGGTCTGTTCTGTGTTCAAAAGGCCGTTCAAGTAAAAAGGAAAACCGCAGCGATGGCGTACTACCGCACTCCTCATGACGTTACCGCTCTGCCTGCCTGGCAAGCGTTGAAAGATCACCGCCAAGCCATGCAGGATTTCAGCATGCGCGAAGCCTTCAACGCCGATCCGCAGCGCTTCAATCAATTCACGCTCAGCAGCTGCGGACTGTTTCTCGATTATTCGAAGAACCTGATCAACGCCGAGACCCGCAATCTGCTGGTGGGTCTGGCCAATGAAGTCGATCTGAAAGGCGCGATCAAAGCGCTGTTCGACGGCGAAATCGTCAACGCCTCCGAAGGCCGCCCGGCGCTGCACACCGCCCTGCGCCGTCCGGTCGGCGACAAGCTGTCGGTCAACGGCGTCAACGTGATGCCAGAAGTGCACAAGGTGCTGAACCAGATCACCGATCTGGTCGGCCGCATCCACGACGGTCTGTGGCGTGGTTACACCGAGAAGCCGATCACTGACGTGGTCAACATCGGCATCGGTGGTTCGTTCCTCGGCCCGGAGCTGGTCTCCGAAGCGCTGTTGTCCTACGCGCAGAAAGGCGTGCGTTGCCACTACCTGGCGAACATCGACGGCAGTGAGTTCCACGAACTGACGCAAAAGTTGCGCGCCGAAACCACACTGTTCATCGTTTCGTCGAAGTCTTTCAACACCCTCGAAACCCTGAAGAACGCTCAGGCCGCCCGCGCCTGGTATCTGGCTCAGGGTGGTTCGGAAGCCGAGCTGTATCGGCACTTCATCGCGGTGTCGAGCAACAACGCTGCGGCAGTCGCGTTCGGTATCCGTGAAGAAAACATCTTCCCGATGTGGGACTGGGTCGGCGGTCGTTACTCGCTGTGGTCGGCCATCGGTCTGCCGATTGCCCTGGCCATCGGCATGTCCAACTTCAAGGAACTGCTGTCCGGTGCCTACACCATGGACCAGCATTTCCAGAGCGCACCGTTCGAACAGAACATGCCGGTGCTGCTGGCCCTGCTCGGCGTCTGGTACGGCAACTTCTGGGGCGCGCAAAGCCACGCGATCCTGCCGTACGACCACTACCTGCGTAACATCACCAAGCACTTGCAACAGCTGGACATGGAATCCAACGGCAAGAGCGTGCGTCAGGACGGCACCTCGGTGTCGACCGATACCGGCCCGGTGATCTGGGGTGGCGTCGGCTGCAACGGTCAACATGCGTATCACCAGTTGCTGCACCAGGGCACCCAACCGATCCCGGCCGATTTCATCGTGCCGATCGTCAGCTTCAACCCGGTCTCCGATCACCATCAGTGGCTGTACGCCAACTGCCTGTCGCAGAGCCAGGCGCTGATGCTCGGCAAGACCCTGCCGGAAGCCGAGGCCGAACTGCGCGAAAAAGGCATGAGCGAAGAGCAGGTGCACAAACTCGCACCGCACAAGGTGATCCCGGGCAACCGCCCGAGCAATACCATTGTGGTCGAGCGCATCAGCCCGCGTCGTCTGGGTGCGCTGGTCGCCATGTACGAGCACAAAGTGTTCGTGCAGAGCGTGGTCTGGGGCATCAACGCCTTCGACCAGTGGGGCGTGGAACTGGGCAAGGAATTGGGCAAAGGCGTTTACAACCGTCTGGTCGGCAGCGATGAAACCAGCGCTGACGATGCTTCTACCCAAGGCCTGATCAACTACTTCCGCGGTCGTCACCGCGGGTGATTTGAAAGCGCCTCCTTATCCCTGTGGGAGGGGGCTTGCTCCCGAATGCGGTGTGTCATTCAGCAGAAATGTTGACTGAAACACCGCATTCGGGAGCAAGCCCCCTCCCACAGTTGTTTAAGGTCCATTCAAAATCAGATTCCGAATCTGGCTTGAACCTGTCGGCTGCTCGGCGCATCTTTATTCTTCGCACAACAAGAATAAGGAACCGTCATGTTCGATATCAGCACGTTCCCCAAAGCCGATGCCGTCCGCCGGGCTGCGCAGTTGAGTCAGGACGACTATAAGCGTCTGTACCGCGAATCCATTGAACACCCCAGCGCCTTCTGGGCCGAACAGGCCACGCGCTTCCTTGACTGGAGCACACCGTGGCAGACCGTTCAGCGTTACGACCTGAAAACCGGTGAAGCGTCCTGGTTTGCCGGCGGCCAACTGAACGTCAGTTACAACTGCATCGACCGCCACCTCGCCCAGCGCGGCGAGCAGACTGCGATCCTCTGGGAAGGTGACGACCCGGCCGAATCGGCGCAGATCACCTACAAAAAACTCCACCATCATGTCTGCCGCCTGGCCAATGTGCTGAAAAGCCGTGGGGTGAAAAAAGGTGATCGGGTGTGCATCTACATGCCGATGATTCCCGAGGCGGCGTACGCCATGCTCGCCTGCGCGCGGATCGGCGCGATTCACTCGGTAGTGTTCGGTGGCTTCTCCCCGGACTCCTTGCGTGACCGCATCCTCGATGCCGACTGCCGCACCGTGATCACCGCCGATGAAGGCGTACGCGGCGGCAAGTTCGTCCCGCTCAAGCACAACGTCGACAAGGCCCTGCAAAGTTGCCCGGACGTCAGCACCGTCGTCGTAGTCGAACGCAGCCAAGGCAAAGTCGATTGGGTCGAAGGCCGTGACCTCTGGTATCACCAGGCCGTGCGTGACGTCAGCGATGACTGCCCGCCGGAGCCAATGGATGCCGAGGATCCGCTGTTCATCCTTTACACCTCCGGCAGCACCGGCAAACCCAAGGGCGTGCTGCACACCACTGGCGGCTACCTGCTGCAAGCGGCGATGACCTTCAAATACGTGCTCGATTACCGCGATGGCGAAGTGTTCTGGTGCACCGCCGACGTCGGCTGGGTGACCGGCCACAGCTACATCGTCTACGGCCCGCTGGCCAACGGCGCGACCACGCTGATCTTCGAAGGCGTGCCAAGTTATCCGAGCACCGCGCGCTTTTGGCAGGTGATCGACAAACACAAAGTGAACATCTTCTACACCGCACCGACCGCCCTGCGTGCGCTGATGCGCGAAGGTGCCGGGCCGCTGCAGGAAACGTCGCGCCAAAGCCTCAGATTGCTCGGCAGCGTCGGTGAGCCGATCAACCCGGAAGCGTGGGAATGGTACTTCAACGTGGTCGGCGAGCAGCGCTGCCCGATTGTCGATACCTGGTGGCAGACCGAAACCGGCGGCATCATGCTCAGCCCGCTGGTCAGTGCGCAACGAATCAAGCCGGGTTGCGCCACGCAGCCGATGTTCGGTGTGCAACCAGTGCTGCTCGACGAGCACGGCAAGGAAATCAAAGGCGCCGGCAGCGGCGTGCTGGCGATCAAGTCGAGTTGGCCGGCGCAGATCCGCAGCGTCTACGGCGACCCGCAACGGATGGTCGACACCTATTTCAAACCCTACCCCGGCTATTACTTCACTGGCGACGGCGCACGCCGTGACGAGGACGGCGACTACTGGATCACCGGACGTATCGATGACGTGATCAACGTCTCCGGCCACCGCATCGGCACCGCCGAAGTGGAAAGCGCGCTGGTGCTGCACGACAGCATTGCCGAGGCCGCCGTAGTCGGTTACCCGCACGACGTCAAAGGCCAGGGCATCTACGCCTTCGTCACCCCCATGAACGGCGTCGAACCGAGCGATGAGCTGAAGAAAGAATTGCTCGCCCACGTCAGCAAGGAAATCGGCAGTTTCGCCAAGCCGGACCTGATCCAGTGGGCGCCGGCCTTGCCGAAAACCCGCTCAGGCAAGATCATGCGGCGGATCCTGCGCAAGATTGCCTGCAACGAACTCGATAGCCTCGGCGACACTTCGACCCTGGCCGATCCGAGCGTAGTACAAGGCTTGATCGACAAACGCCTGAATCAGTAACGTCTGCGGCGCGGTCAACCGGCCGCGCCCGTCCACCCGCAATGAGTTGTCATGGAATTCATCCGCAGCCGTATCGAACAGCAACTCATGAGCCTGACCGGGCTGTCGCTCGGTCAGCTTGACCTGGAAAATCCCAAGGGCGATCCCGGGCTGTTCGGCCCGGACTCGATCAGTTGGCAAGTGCACGGCGATTTCAGCAGCATGCTGATCGGCGGTATCAGCGCGCTGTTGCTGCAAGCCTTGCATCCGCTGGCGCTGGCCGGGGTCTGGGATCATTCGAACTTTCGTCAGGACATGCTTGGACGCCTGCGCCGCACCAGCCAGTTTGTTTCCGGCACCACCTTCGGCTCGCGCCGCGACGCCGAATGGCTGATCGACAAAGTGCGCACCATTCACCTGCAAGTGGTCGGCACTGCACCGGATGGCCGGCCCTACGCGGCCAGCGATCCGGACCTGCTGACCTGGGTGCATGTGGCCGAAGTCAGCAACTTCCTCGCCGCGCATTTGCGTTACCGCAATCCGCAATTGTCGGCGGCGGATCAGGATCGTTACTACGCTGAAATCGCCGTGGTCGCCGAGCGCCTGGGTGCGCGGCATGTGCCGAAATCGCGGCAGGCCGTGGCTGACTATCTGCAAGGCATGCGCCCGCAACTGCTCTGTGATGAGCGCAGCCGCGAAGTCCTGCGCCTGCTGCTCGATGCCCCGGCCCCGAGCGTGCTGGCCCGACCGTTTGGCGACTTGATGATGAAGGCCGGCATCGATCTGTTGCCGGACTGGGCCAGCGCCATGTTCGGCATACGGCAGAACCCGCTGCAACGCCAGTTGATCCGAGCCAGCGTGAAGCGCAGTGCGCCGATGCTGCGCTGGGCGATGCGCAACGGTTCGGTGCAGCGGGCCAAACGCCGAATGGGACTGCTCACCTGATTTATACACAGAACCTGTGGCGAGGGAGCTTGCTCCCGCTGGGTTGCGCAGCGACCCTCGGAATGTTGCGAGCGCTTCGCACTCGAGCGGGAGCAAGCTCCCTCGCCACAGATCTGCGCAATGTCTCAGGGCTTCGGTAACTGCTAAACTCCCGCGCCTCAATTCTCACCAGCAAGGCGCACGCATGTCTTCCTTGAATCAGGCGCTGCGCGCCGCCCTCGATAAACGCCAGGATCTGCTCGCTGAGCTGCACAGCCAGGGCACCGATTGCTATCGGCTGTTCCACGGCAGCCAGGAAGGCGCCGGTGGCCTGACCGTCGACCGCTACGGTCCGCAATTGCTGGTGCAAAGTTTTCACCAGACCCTGGAGCGTGACGACCTGCTGCAACTGCACGCCATGGTCAATCAGACCCTGGGGTTTGACACCCTGCTGGTCTACAACGACCGCTCCCGGGGCAACTCGCGCATCGATCGCGAAGACAGCGTCTACAAAGCCGACGCCGCCGCACTGGCGGATCTGGTCGGCCACGAATGGGGCCTGAACTATCGCGTGCGCGGGCGGCATGCCGGGCAGGATCCGCTGCTGTTTCTCGACCTGCGCAACACTCGCGGCTGGGTCAAGGATCACGCCAAGGGCAAAAGCGTGCTCAACCTGTTTGCCTACACCTGTGGCGTCGGCCTGAGTGCCGCTGCCGGTGGCGCGCGCGAGGTGTGTAACCTCGACTTCGCCGAAGGCAATCTGGCAGTCGGCCGAGAAAACGGCCTGCTCAACCCGCAATTGCCCGAGATGCAATTCATCCAGTCCGATTACTTCCCGGCGATCCGTCAGCTCGCCGGCCTGCCGATCAGCCAGCGGCGCGGGCAGAAACTGCCGAGCTATCAGCGCCTCGACCAGCGTCAATACGATCTGGTGCTGCTCGATCCACCGGCCTGGGCCAAGAGTGCGTTCGGCACCGTCGACCTGTTGCGCGACTATCAGAGCCTGTTCAAGCCAGCGCTGCTGACCACCGCTGACAACGGCGTGCTGATCTGCTGCAACAACCTGGCGAAGGTCAGCATGGACGACTGGCGCGAACAGGTCCTGCGCTGCGCCGAGAAAGCCGGGCGACCGGTCCGCGAATGGAGCGTGATGACTCCGGGCGCGGATTTCCCGTCGCTGGACCAACAGCCACCGCTGAAAACCCTGATCCTGCAGTTGTAACCCCCCCCTGCGGGACTGGCAACCATCCAATGTGGGAGCGAGCTTGCTCGCGAAGGCGGCGCGTCAGTCAGCATATTTCTCGACTGATCCGCCGCTTTCGCGAGCAAGCTCGCTCCCACAGTGTCTTGGTCCTACAGAACAATCTGAACAATCCTGCCCCCCACGATGTACTTCGGAACCAGAATCGCGTGCCATACTCCAAGGCACTCCGATTCAGAGATGACGCCGCACATGCCCAAAGGATTGATTCGCGCGATTGGCGCCTTGTTGACTGCTCTGGCGCTCTACAGCCTGCTGGGGTTTCTGATTTTGCCGGGCATTGCCCTGCGCATCGCCAACCAGCAACTGGCCAACTACGCCACGGTGCCTGCGCATATCCAGCGCATCGAACTCAATCCGTTCAGCCTTGAAGTCACCCTGTGGGGCTTGGTCGTCGGTGAGCCGGGCAAGGAGCAGGTCGGCTTCGAGCGGCTGTATGCCAACCTGCAACTCGACAGCCTGTGGACCAAAGCCCTGCATCTGGCCGATATCGAGCTGGACAAGCCCAAGACCGAAATCCTCTTCGCCAAGGACGGCCAGCTCAATCTGCTGGGCCTGTTCAAAATTCCCGCCAGCGAACCGACCCCGGCCGATCCGAATGCCAAGCCGTTCCCGCTGCGCATCGATCGCATCCAGCTGGCCGGTGGCAATGTACATTTCCAGGACGCCCGTCCGAGTGAACCGATCGAGTTCATCTACGACAAGCTCGACTTCGAGCTGAAAAACCTCAGCACTCTGCCCGACGACAACGCCGACATGACACTGGTCGCCGCCGGCCCGGCCGGTGGGCAGATCGACTGGAAGGGCAACTTCAGCCTGATCCCGTTCACCTCCGAAGGCACACTGAAAGTCACCGACGGCAAGATGAAGTCATTCTGGCCCTACGTGCGTGACGCGCTGCCGCTGGTACTCGAAGACGGCGTGCTGAATCTCAGCACCGAGTACAAACTGAATCTGTCGAAAGAAACCGAACTGCTGTTGAACAACGTCGCGGTGAGCATTGCGCCATTCGCGATCAAGGCGCCGGACGGACGCCCATTGGCGAAACTTGAACGCCTCGACGTCAGCGAAACCTCGCTGGACCTGGCCAAACAGCAAGTAGTGGTCGGCAAGATCCGCAGCAACAAACTGGAAACCTGGGCTGCGCTCGAAGCCGACGGCCAGCTCGACTGGCAGAAACTGTTCGCCAGCCAGCCATCGAAACCTGCCGCCAAGGCCGCCGCCGAACCCAAGACCACTCCGGCCGCCGCCGACTCGCCGAAAGAACCGGTCGCGCCGAGCAAGCCCTGGCAAGTGCTGCTCAAAGACGTCCAGCTACGCAACTACACCGTGCATCTCGCCGACCGTTCGGCCAACCCGCCGGTGGCGCTGGATGTGACGCCGCTGAACATTGATCTGCAGGATTTCGACAGCCTCAACGGTTCGCCCTTCAAGGTCAGGCTCGACAGCGGCCTGGGCAAGCAAGGCAAGATCAACGCCGACGGGGTGGTCAACCTCGCGCCGGTCACCGCCCAGCTCAATGTGAAAACCCAGGACATCGACCTGCGCGTTGCACAGTCCTACATCAATCCGTTCATTCGCCTGGAACTGCGCAGCGGCATGCTTGGCAGCGACCTCAAGGTCAACCTCAAGAGCACCGCCCCGCTGGCACTCGGCGTGACCGGGCGTGCGCAGATCGATCAATTGCACACCCTCGACACCCTGAAAACCCGCGACTTCCTCAAGTGGCAGCAAGTGGTGGTTGAAGGCATCAACTATCAACACGGTGACAGCCTGTCGATCGACAAGGTCAACCTGTTCCAGCCGTACGCGCGGTTCATGATCAACGACGACCGCACCACCAACATCGACGATCTGCTGATCCCGCAGCCCGCCGACAATGGTGCGAAAACCGCAGCGGCGAAACCGGCCAGTAAAGACAAACCACTGGGCATTCACATCGGCGCGATTGCGATCAACGACGGGTCGGCCAACTTCGCCGACTTCAGCCTGACGCCGAATTTCGCTACGGCGGTCCAACAGCTCAACGGCCAGATCGGCACCATCGACAGTCGTCAGGCGAAACCGGCCAGCGTCGACATCAAGGGCAAGGTCGACCGCTATGCCCCGGTGACCATCAAAGGCGCGGTCAATCCATTCGACCCGATGGCCAGCCTCGACATCGCCACCAGTTTCAAACGCGTCGAGCTGACTACCCTGACCCCGTATTCCGGCAAGTTCGCCGGTTACCGCATCCGCAAGGGCCGGCTCAACCTCGACCTGCATTACCTGATCACCAAGGGCCAGTTGAAGGCTGAAAACAAAGTGGTGGTCGAGCAGTTGCAACTCGGCGAGAAAGTCGACAGCCCGGATGCCGTGAGCCTGCCGCTGAAACTGGCGATTGCCCTGCTCAAGGACGTAGACGGCAAGATCTCCATCGAACTGCCAGTGACCGGCGACCTGAACAACCCGCAGTTCAGCGTGATGCCGATTGTCTGGCAGACCCTGCGCAACCTGATCGTCAAGGCCGCCGCCGCACCGTTCAAGATGATTGGCGGGCTGATCAACGGTGGCGGCTCCGAAGACCTCGGTACCGTGTCCTTTGCTGCGGGCTCAAGCGATTTGAGCAAGGATGCCGAAGCAGCGCTGGATAAACTGTCCCAAGCCCTCAAGGAACGTCCGGCCCTGCGCCTGGAAATCGAAGGCACCGCCGCGCAGAGCAGCGACGGTCCGTTGATCGCCGAGCAGCGTCTGGAACGTGAATACCAGTACAACTACTACAAAATGCTCCAGCGTCGTGGCGACAAGGTCCCGGCTCAGGCTTCCCTGCTGCAAGTGCCGGACAGCGAGAAAGGCCCGCTGCTCGAAGGCATCTACCGTACCCGTCTGAAAACCCAGCCACCGGCCGAATGGAAGGATCTGGGCAAAGAAGAACGCACGGCGAAAATGCGTGATGGTGTGATCAAGTTCTGGAGTTCCAGCGATGTACTGCTGCGGCAGCTGGGTCAGGAACGCGCCAGCAGCATCAAGGACTATCTGGTCGACAAAGGTCAACTGGCCGATGATCGGGTGTACTTCATCGATGCCAATCTGGGCGAAGCCGAGAGCGATGGCCGAGTGGTGACGCAAATGCACCTGGACGCCGAATGATGAACCACAAGTGGCTGCTTGCGCTGATGCTGGTGCTCGCCGCCAGCCCGGCTCTGGCCTCTGACACGCTGCGTTGTGGCAGCCAGTTGGTCAGTCTCGGCGACCGCGCCAGCGAAGTGCTGCAGAAGTGTGGCGAACCGGTCAGCCGCGATGTCCTTGGCTACAAGCGCAGCGCCAACCGCCGCGAAGAATTTCAGGTCGAGGAATGGACCTACGGCCCGAGCAACGGCATGTACCAGTACCTGCGCTTTGAAGGCAATCGCCTGCGGCAGATCAACAGCAAGCGCGGTAACTGAACCAAAACCTATATCCCTGTGGGAGCGGGCTTGCTCGCGAATACGGTGGGTCAGTTAATGAATATGCCTGCTGACACACCGCATTCGCGAGCAAGCCCGCTCCCACATTTCGTTTTCTATCACCTGAAAATAGAACAGGCCCCGACACAAGTGCCGGGGCCCGTAATGGTCACGTCCGTGTGACCGTTCGCATGAACTCTAAAGTTGCGGCAGACGTATTGCTCGGCCCGTCTGTCGCGCCTTCTCCCGGTCCAGGCGAGAAGTCATGCCTTACTCGGCTTTCAGGCCGTCAGCGGAGACCGCTTTGACGCCTTTGATTTTCTTGGCGATAGCCACGGCGGTGGTTTTCTGAGCCTCGGTCACTGCAACAGTGGAGGACAGGGATACAACGCCTTTGTTGGTTTCAACTTTGATATCGGTACCTGGGATGCCTTTTTCGGTTACCAGGTCGCTTTTGACTTTGGTAGTGATCCAGGTATCGGAAGTAGCTTCTTTAGCCTTGGTCATTTCACCAGCAGCCAGAGTCATTGGAGCCTGAGTAGCCTGGGTGGATTGTGCAAAGGCACCGGAAGCCATGGTCAGGGTCAGCGCGGTAGCAGCAGCGGCAGTGATAGCGAACTTCTTCATACGAGTAACTCCTGTTTTTCTGGAAAGTCTGCTGGTTGTCTTGTCAGCAGGGTTACTGGGTATATTGCGAAGGCTGTGCCAACTTTTCGAAAGACAATAAATCCTTTTAAATCAATGATTTACGAATTAAGCAAATTTTCGGAATCATGCAATTTGCATGACAAGTGCATTATCGACATGCAAGTTGCGGCTTTTCGGAAAGTTCCTAACACGCTGAAATTCTTGAAGCTTTTTTCCAGCGTCAAAAGACAAAAAAATGCCCCGCAAAGCGGGGCATCCGGTGACGCTTGTCGAGTCAATCAGGCACCGCTGCCAGGGCAACCCTTAGGCGCGTAGTCGGCGTTCACCGTCGAAGCGCAGCTCCAGACACCCGCCGCCGAGCCGGTCCCCGAAGAACGAGTCAGCGTGATGGTTTTGCCCAGCACTGGAGCCGGGGCGTTGGCCAAGGTGCAGACGATGGTCCCCGCGCCAGTCGACGCCGTGCCGGACGCGGTCACGGTGCCGCAATTGGTGGTAGTAAACGACGCGCTACCTGCCACCAGCGTCAGCGTCGGGTCCGTACCTTGATTAATGGTGTCCTCGAAAGGCACTTTTAGCGCGCTGATTTCCGCCAGCCCGGCAGTGACTTTCGAGCGTGCCTGATACTTGGTGTATTGCGGCAGGGCAATCGTCGCCAAAATCCCGATGATCGCCACCACGATCAGCAGCTCGATCAGAGTGAAACCCTTTTGGTTGTTCATAGACAGGCTCTCCATGCATGAGTCGGAATCTCATGATCTGCAAAGGGCTCAGCATAGGCCGTGCCAACCGCTTGCAGACCCCATGCGCTCGGCATAAAGGCGCCGTGTCGCGCTTTCCTACAACCTGCAACCGCACTATCTGACACTTTTTGTCACCTGTACCGGGCGTGTTTGGCGCTGTCACTTGACTAGGCTATAAGTCATGAACTGTCAGCATCCGGAATCCCCATGAATGACATCGCTCTGAGCGGTCTGGCCAAGCAATTGGTGCAGGCCGAACTGCTTACGGAAAAAAGCGCCCAGCAGGCCTGGCAACAGGCGCAGCGCAATCGGCTGTCGCTGGTCAGCTACCTGGTGCAGAACAAACTGGTGAAGAGCTCACAGGTGGCCGAGATCGCTTCCGAGCATTTCGGTATGGCCTTCATGGACCTCAATTGCCTGGACAAGGAAACCCAGCCCAAAGGCCTGGTCAGTGAAAAACTGGTGCGCCAGCATCACGCCCTGCCCTTGTGGCGCCGTGGCAACAAGCTGTTCGTGGGCATTTCCGACCCGAGCAATCATCAGGCGATCAATGACATTCAGTTCAGCACCGGGCTGAGCACCGAAGCCATTCTGGTGGAGGACGACAAGCTCACCGAGGCCATCGAGAAATTCTTCGACACCCACGCCAGCGGCCTCGAAGAAATGGCCGACGTCGATCTCGACGGCGTGGATGTCGAGTCCGTCGACGACAGCCGCCAGGACGCCATCGGCGGACTCGACGCCGATGACGCGCCGGTCGTGCGTTTCGTGCACAAGATGCTGCTCGACGCGATCAAGAGTGGCTCCTCTGACCTGCACTTCGAACCTTACGAAAAGACCTTCCGGGTGCGGGTGCGCACCGATGGCATCCTGCGCGAGGTGGCCAAACCGCCGATCCAGTTGGCCGGGCGAATCGCCGCACGCCTGAAAGTCATGGCCAGCCTGGATATCTCGGAACGGCGCAAACCCCAGGACGGGCGGATCAAGATGCGCCTGTCGAAGACCAAGTCCATCGACTTCCGGGTCAACACTTTACCGACCCTATGGGGCGAAAAAGTGGTGATCCGGATTCTCGACCCGTCCAGCGCGCAGATCGGCATCGATGCATTGGGTTACGAACCGGCGCAGAAAGACCTGTACATGGCCGCGCTCAAGCAGCCCCAAGGGATGATTCTGGTAACCGGACCTACCGGGTCGGGGAAAACCGTATCGCTGTACACCGGCCTCAATATCCTCAACACCGTCGACATCAACATTTCCACCGCCGAAGACCCGGTGGAAATCAACATGGAAGGCATCAACCAGGTCAACGTCAATCCGAAACAGGGGCTGGATTTTGCTCAGGCCCTGCGTTCGTTTCTGCGGCAGGATCCGGACGTGATCATGGTCGGGGAAATCCGCGACCTGGAAACCGCCGAAATCGCGATCAAGGCCGCGCAGACCGGCCACCTGGTGCTGTCCACGCTGCACACCAACAGCGCCGCCGAAACCCTGACCCGTCTGCACAACATGGGCATTCCCGGGTTCAACATCGCCACCTCGGTCAGCCTGATCATCGCCCAGCGCCTGGCGCGCAAGCTGTGCAGCCACTGCAAGAAACCGATCGAGATCCCCCGCGAAACACTGATCAAGGAAGGTTTCCCGCCGGAACAGATCGGCAGTTTCACGATCTATGAGCCGGTCGGTTGCGACCTCTGCAACGGCGGCTACAAGGGACGCGTGGGGATTTACGAAGTGGTGAAAAACACTCCTGACCTGCAACGGCTGATCATGGCCGAAGGCAATTCGCTGGAAATCGACAGCCAGATGCGTCGCGACGGCTTCGACGACCTGCGCACCTCCGGCCTGCACAAGGCCATGCAAGGCATCACCAGCCTGGAAGAAATCAACCGGGTCACCAAGGACTGAACATGGCGGTCAAGGCAGCGAAAATCAGCATCTACGCCTGGGAAGGCACGGATCGCAAAGGCAGCAAAGTCACGGGCGAGTTGAGCGGGCAGAACCCCGCGCTGATCAAGGCCCAACTGCGCAAGCAAGGAATCAATCCGGGCAAGGTACGCAAGAAATCCACCTCCCTGCTCAGCCTCGGCAAACGCATCAAGGCCCAGGACATCGCCCTGTTCACCCGGCAGATGGCAACCATGATGAAGGCCGGCGTACCGCTGTTGCAGTCGTTCGACATCATTGGCGAAGGCTTCGACAACCCGGCGATGCGCAAACTGGTAGACGAGGTGAAGCAGGAAGTGGCCGCCGGCAACAGCTTCGCCGCCGCACTGCGCAAGAAACCGCAGTATTTCGATGAGCTGTATTGCAACCTGGTGGATGCCGGCGAGCAATCCGGCGCCCTCGATACGTTGCTTGAGCGGGTCGCGACCTATAAGGAAAAAAGCGAAGCGCTCAAGGCCAAGATCAAGAAAGCCCTGACCTACCCCAGCGCCGTGGTACTGGTCGCGATGGTGGTCACGGGGATTTTGCTGGTGAAAGTGGTGCCGCAATTCCAGGCGGTATTCTCCGGTTTCGGTGCTGAACTGCCGGCCTTTACCCTGATGGTGATCAGCATTTCGGAGTTCATGCAGCAATGGTGGTGGATAGTGCTCGGCGCCCTGATTGCGGCGGTGTTCGGCATCCGTCATGCGCTGAAGAAATCCCAGGCCTTGCGCGACCGCAAAGACACCTGGCTGCTGAAGCTGCCGCTGGTGGGCACGCTGATGTACAAATCGGCGGTGGCGCGATTCGCCCGCACCCTGTCGACTACCTTTGCCGCTGGCGTACCGCTGGTGGAGGCACTGGATTCGGTGGCGGGTGCCACCGGTAACGTGGTGTTCAAACGCGCGGTGCTGCGCATCCGTCAGGACGTCGCCACCGGCATGCAGCTGAATTTCTCGATGCGCAGCACCGGCGTCTTCCCCAACATGGCGGTGCAGATGACCGCCATCGGTGAGGAATCGGGCGCGCTGGATGACATGCTCGACAAGGTCGCCGGTTTTTATGAAGAGGAAGTGGATAACATGGTCGACAACCTCACCAGCCTGATGGAGCCGTTCGTCATGGTGGTGCTCGGGGTCATCGTCGGCGGGCTGGTCGTGGCCATGTACCTGCCGATCTTCCAGCTTGGCTCAGCGATCTGACATGCCTATCGACGAACTCTTCAGTCTGTATCCGCTGGCCTTTGTGTGCACCGCCCTGCTGCTGGGTCTGGTGGTCGGCAGTTTTCTCAATGTACTGGTCTGGCGCCTGCCGAAAATGCTCGAGCGCGATTGGCGCCAGCAGGCGCAGGATGTCCTCGGTCTGCCAAGCGAAACACCACTGCCGACCTACAACCTGATGCTGCCGCACTCCCAGTGCCCGCACTGCGGCCACCGGATTCGGGCGTGGGAGAACATTCCACTGCTCAGCTACCTGGTGCTGCGCGGACGCTGTTCGGCGTGTGCCGCGCCCATCAGCAAACGTTATCCCCTGACCGAACTGGCCTGCGGCCTGCTTTCGGCATTCGTCGCCTGGCATTTGGGTTTCGGCTGGCCCGCCGGTCTGTTGATCGTCCTTACCTGGGGGCTGCTGGCGATGAGCCTGATCGACACCGAACATCAGCTGCTGCCCGATGTGCTGGTGTTGCCGTTGTTGTGGCTGGGGCTGATCGTCAACAGCTTCGGGCTGTTTGTCTCGCTGCACGCGGCGCTGTGGGGCGCGGTGGCCGGTTACATGGCGCTGTGGTCGGTGTTCTGGCTGTTCAAGCTGCTGACCGGCAAGGACGGCATCGGCCACGGCGATTTCAAGCTGCTGGCGCTGCTCGGGGCCTGGGGTGGCTGGCAGATTCTGCCGCTGACGATCCTGCTGTCATCGCTGGTGGGGGCGATTGTCGGGGTGATTCTGTTGCGTCTGCGCGAGCAGAAAACCTCGACGCCGATGCCCTTCGGCCCGTATCTGGCAATTGCCGGCTGGATTGCCTTGCTCTGGGGTGGTCAAATAACCGACTTCTATTGGCAGTTTGTCGGTTTGAAATGAATACCCCTGTGGAAAAACCCTGGATTCTCGGCCTGACCGGCGGCATCGGCAGCGGTAAAAGCGCCGCGGCCCAGCACTTCATCGATCTCGGAATCCATGTGGTCGACGCTGACCATGCGGCGCGCTGGGTGGTCGAGCCGGGGCGCCCGGCTCTGGCGAAGATTGCTGAACACTTCGGTTCCGGTGTCCTGCAAGCCGATGGCACGCTGGACCGTGCGGCCCTGCGCAAGTTGATCTTTGAAGTGCCTGAAGAACGCCGCTGGCTCGAAGCCCTGCTGCATCCGTTGATCGCCGAGGAAATCGCGCACCATCTGGGGCTGGCAACATCGCCTTACGCGATTCTGGTTTCACCGTTGCTGATCGAATCCGGGCAGTACGCGATGACTCAAAGAATTCTGGTGATCGATGCCCCGCAACAACTGCAGATCGAACGCACCTTGCAGCGTGACCAGACCAGCGAACAGCAGGTCCAGGCGATCCTCAAGGCCCAGTCCAGCCGTGAAGACCGCGTGAGCCGTGCCGATGATGTGGTCGTCAACGACCGCGACCTCGCCTCGTTGCACAGCGAAGTCGAGCGCCTGCATCACTTTTACCTGACTTTATCCGGAGGCCAGTCATGAGCCCTACAACCGTCGAATGCCCAACCTGCGGCGCCCCCGTGGAATTTACCCCCGAGAACAAATTCCGCCCGTTCTGCTCCGATCGCTGCAAGCTGATCGACCTCGGCGCCTGGGCGTCCGAAGAGCACAAGATTCCGGTCGCCCCGGATGCCGAAGACGAAATGTTCTCCGGCGATTTCGACCCGCGTCACTGATCGCGATCAAGGCCGCATGAAGCCGTAGTCCTGATCGTCGTCGAGGTTTTCCGCGAGAAAGCGCAACTCGTCGGCCAGGTCTTCGGCGTTGCGCACCGTCTTGCTCTGCTGCACCACCGCGCTGAGCAAGGCGCGCAGACTCAGGCCCGGATCGAAGCCCACCTCCAGCGCCATGTCCAGACTCTGCCGCGTCTCCTGCCTCGCCCACTCGTAAACACTCATGCCGCTGCTCCTGAAGGAATTTGGCCGAGCATGAAATGCCGCGTGGATGACGGATTTGATGTGGATCAAGACTTGGGATCGTCGTCATTCCAGGGCGCCGAAAGGTAGCGGGTGCGGTTGAAGGTTTCCAGCCACTCGGGGCTGAACACCACCAGCGCGCTGATCACCATGCCGTTGATGAACGCTTCGGGAAAGATCAGCAGCCACAGGTAGCCGATGAAGTCTTCCAGCCATTCCGGCATGGCGAACAGACCGTCGTACCAGAGCAGGCCCAGACTCAGCGTCAGACACAGCAATGCGGACAACGCCGCCGCAAAGAACCCGGAACAGAAGATGTACACAAACGGATTTCGCGGCTGGGCACGCTCGACGAGGATCGCCACGCACTCGGTGATCAACACCGGCAACAGGATCAGCAACGTACCGTTGACCCCGACCGCCGCCAGATCCTGACGTCCGAGCAACACCAGCCCGAGCTGCGCCACCAGCCCGCCGATGATTGCCAGCGGCCAGTCAAGCAGTAGCGTCACGGCGGTCATGCCAATGAAGTGATAAGAAACCCCGGTGTCGAAATCCCTGCGTACCATCCACAGCAGAAACAACGCGAACACGGTGCCGAACAGCAGATGCTGGCGGCGACTGTCAGTGAACAACTCGACCCACGGCGCACGACAGATCGCCCACAACAGCACCGGCAGGTAAATCAGCCAGCCGAGTGTCAGGCTCGTCGAGGACAGCAGTTCTGCACCGATCATGAATCCCTTACCTTCTCCATGGGTTTGATTCCTTCATCGGAGTCTACACCGCCCTCTTCCGGGCATCAGCCGATGCAAAGCTTTCTGCTTGTCGCATTTGAACGCTAAGCTTGGCCTATGGATGACTCAGATTACTTACGCCTGCTGACCATTGCGGCCGAGCAAGCCAACGCGTTCCTGTCCAATGCCCGCAAATGGGAGCGTGAGCGTTGGGTCTGCCAGCGCCTGCTGCAAGGCTTGAACATTCCCTACCGTGCCGATGAGTTCGCCCCCGCCGGCGAGCCGCCGGACGTGCTGTTTCGCGATGCCAATTTCGAAGTGTTCTTCGTTCTCGATGAAGGGCGCCGGCTCAACGACGAATGGCGCGATGAACTGCAACGCCGCCGCAGTGCGTTTTCCCTCAGCCAGTTGGTGCGTCGTGAAGCCAAGCCACGGCGGATCCCGGCCAATGAATTCTTACTGCGACTGGCGCCGACCTTGCGCAAAAAAGCGCACAACTACAAGGAACGCGGCATGGATCTGGGCGAACTGGACATCATCGCCTTCGCCAGCCTCAAGCGCGAGGTGCTGGACCTCAACAGCCATTTTCCACCGCCGACCGAGTATCTGCGTCAGGGTTGGCGCTCGCTGTCGCTGGTCGGCCCGACCTTCGCCCGGGTGCTGTTCGCCCATCCCGATGCGCCGGACTTTCTGCGCAGCAACCTCGGTCGCAGTATCGTCTTCGATGTCGGGATCAGCCTGTGACGCCGCTGCAGCAGTTGATTGCCGACGTCCCGCAGACTGGCCGCGTACGCTGGATCGGCGTGCGCCCCGAGTCTCGCGGCCCGATGATCGAGCTAGACGCGGTCGAGGCACGGCTCGAAGCCGGATTGACCGGTGACCACGCCCGCCCCGGCGTGCGCAATGCGCGGCAAGTGACGTTGATTCAGTTCGAACACTTGGCCGTGATCAGCGCGCTCATGGGCCGACCTGAAGATCAACCCGTGCGGGCTGAAGACCTGCGGCGCAATCTGGTGATCAGCGGTATCAATCTGTTTAGTCTCAAGGGTCGGCGCTTTCGCATCGGTCAGGCAATATTCGAGACCACCGGTTGGTGCCAGCCCTGCGCGCGCCTGCAAAACAACCTCGGTCCCGGCACCTTTCAAGCGGTGCGCGGGCATGGCGGAATTACCGCGCGGGTGTTACAAAGCGGGATCATTCGCCTCGACGACGGTGTGTCTGTCGAACCGGTTCCGGACAGCGGCTATGCTGCGTTCAACCCCGGTTGAAAACCGCTGTAGCTTCTGCACATTCAGCAACGTCTACCTGACGAGGCCTTTATGACCAGCCGCCTGAACCCCGAAGACCAAAAGCATGTCGAAGAGTACCTGCAACTGTCCCAACACCGTGTCGAGCGCCGGCCTTTTCGGCCGTGGATGCTCCTGGTGCTGGTGCTGGCAGTGACCATTGGTCTGGGCCTGCTGAGCCGACTTATCAGTTACCTGACGCTATGAGCAGCATTGCGCTCGCGAAGGTGATTGCACCGATTTCCTTTAAAAACCTTGCGAGTGATCCCTATGTCCCATCGTATTGTTATTGTCGGCGGCGGCGCCGGCGGTCTGGAGTTGGCTACCCGTCTGGGTAAGACTCTGGGCAAGCGCGGCACGGCCAGTGTGATGCTGGTCGACGCGAACCTGACGCACATCTGGAAGCCCCTGCTGCACGAAGTGGCCGCCGGATCGCTGAACTCTTCCGAGGATGAACTCAATTATGTTGCCCAGGCGAAATGGAACCACTTCGAGTTCCAGCTCGGGCGCATGAGCGGGCTCGATCGCGCGCAGAAGAAAATCCAGCTGGCCGCCACCTACGACGAGAACGGCGTGGAACTGGTACCGGCGCGTGAAGTGCCTTACGACTCGCTGGTGATCAGCGTCGGCAGCACCACCAACGATTTCGGCACCCAGGGCGCGGCGCAGCACTGCCTGTTCCTCGACACCCGCAAACAGGCCGAGCGTTTCCACCAGCAGTTGCTCAACCACTATCTGCGCGCGCACGCCGGACAGACCGATGTGGTCGAGCAGATCAGCGTGGCCATCGTCGGTGCCGGCGCCACGGGTGTCGAGCTGGCGGCAGAACTGCACAACGCGGCGCATGAACTGGCGGCTTATGGTCTGGACCGGATCAAACCGGAGAACATGCACATCACCCTGATCGAAGCCGGCCCGCGAGTGCTGCCAGCCCTGCCGGAACGCATCAGCGGCCCGGTGCACAAGACCCTGGAGAAACTCGGGGTCAATGTCATGACCAATGCGGCGGTCAGCGAAGTGACCGCCGACAGCCTGATCACCGCCGATGGCAACGTGATCAAGGCCAGCCTGAAAGTCTGGGCCGCCGGGATTCGCGCACCGGGTTTCCTCAAAGATATCGACGGTCTGGAAACCAACCGCATCAATCAGCTGCAAGTGCTGCCGACGTTGCAGACCACCCGCGACGAAAACATTTTCGCCTTCGGTGACTGCGCCGCCTGCCCGCAGCCGGGTTCGGATCGCAACGTGCCGCCGCGTGCGCAAGCCGCGCACCAACAGGCGTCGTTGCTGGCCAAGTCGCTGAAGCTGCGTATCGAAGGCAAAACCCTGCCGGAGTACAAGTACACCGACTACGGCTCGCTGATTTCGCTGTCGCGTTTTTCGGCTGTGGGTAACTTGATGGGTAACCTGACCGGCAGTGTGATGCTGGAGGGCTGGCTGGCGCGGATGTTTTACGTGTCGCTGTACCGCATGCACCAGATGGCGCTGTACGGACCGTTCCGCACGGCGATGCTGATGCTGGGCAGCAAGATCGGCCGCGGCACCGAGCCACGCTTGAAGCTGCATTGATCTAAAACTGTGGGAGCGGGCTTGCTCGCGAAGAGGTTGTGTCATTCAACATTCATGTCGACTGATACACCGCTTTCGCGAGCAAGCCCGCTCCCACACTGTTTTGCGCAGCTCAAAAATCCAGCAATCGATCTCTGCACATCAGAGCTGGAAGCGCCGTACCATGCCTTGCAGCGCGTTGGCCAGTTGCGACAGTTGGTGACTCGACGCGCTGGTCTGATCGGCTCCCGCTGCCGAACGGACTGACAGGTCGCGAATATTCACCAGATTACGATCCACTTCCCGCGCGACTTGCGCCTGCTCTTCGGCGGCACTGGCGATCACCAGATTGCGCTCATGAATCTCATGCACTGACGCGGTGATGGTTTCCAGCGCCTCCCCGGCGCGCTCGGCCAACGCCAGCGTGGTCGTGGCCCGTGCAGCGCTGGCCTGCATCGAATCCAGCGCCAGGCTTGAACCGGTGCGCATGCCCTGCACCATCTGCTCGATCTCCTGCGTCGATTGCTGAGTGCGATAGGCCAGCGCCCGCACCTCATCGGCAACCACCGCAAAACCGCGTCCGCTCTCCCCTGCGCGGGCCGCCTCGATGGCAGCGTTGAGCGCAAGCAGATTAGTCTGCTCGGCAATCGCACGGATCACATCCAGCACTTTGCCGATGTCTTGCGACTGGTTGGCCAGCGATTGCACCAATTCGCCGGTGTGCTGCACATCGCTGGCCAGCGCATTGATCGCCGATGCGGTGTCACTGACCCGCGCCTGCCCCAGTTGCGCCGACTCACTGGATTGGCGGGTGGCATCGGACGTCGACACCGCATTGCGCGCGACTTCTTCAACGGCCGTGGTCATTTCATTGACCGCCGTGGCGGCCTGTTCGATTTCGTTGTTCTGCTGCTGCAGGCCTTGTGTGCTGTCGAGCGTCACCGCGTTGAGCTCATCGGCAGCGGTGGCCAATTGCGTGGCCGAACCGCTGATGCCTTGCAGCGTTTCCCGCAGGTTCTGCTGCATGGTTGCCAGCGCCTTGAGCAAACGGCTGACTTCATCGTTACCGTGGGTTTCGATCGGTCGGGTCAGGTCGCCTTGGGCCACACTTTCGGCAGCGCTGACGGCCGTGCTCAACGGACGAATGATGCTGCGGGTGAGCAACATGGCCAGCGCCACCGTGGCCAGCGCCGCCAGCGCGATGAACAGACTGACGATGGTGCGTGAGGTCTGATAGTGGTCAGCGGATTTCTGGCTCTCCGCAGCAACCTGTTTGGCGAACAGATCCGCCAGGTCATTGAGCTGCTTGCCGGAGCCGTCGACCACGGTCTTCATATCAACCAGCAACAATTTGGTCAGTTCATCACGCTGGCCTTGATCGGCCAGGGTGAAGGATTGCGCGATGCCGGTGCGATATGCGGCAAAGGTTTTTTTGAACTGGTCATAGAGCTGCTGGCCTTCCGCCGTGGTGACCAGTTTGTCGTAGGCGGCGATCTTCTCGCTCAGCTCCTTGTCGCGGGTATCCATCTGGCTGCGGTAAGTCGCGACGTTCTTCGGATCCTGATCAAGCGCCATGCGCAGGGAAATCGTGCGGATCCGCAACATCAGCTCGCGAATCTCGTCACCGCCGCGAATGCTCGGCAACCACTGGCTCTCGACCGCGACCTCACTGTCACGGATGCTCGACATCTGCCCCAAGGCGAATACGCCGAGCAACGCCACCAGGACCGCGATCAGGGCGAAACCCAGTGCGGCACGTGGAGCAATATTCAACTGACGAAGCAACATGACGAACGCCCTTATTCTTGTATTGGCCAGATTGAAGGGGCGAACAGCGGCAGTCCCCTCTCGTTAGCGGGCTATCGGCAAGTTGTACGATGACTTGAAGGGAATTGTCTTTCGCGAGGACAAAAAAAATCCCCGTATCTTTCGATACGAGGATTTTTAGTATGGTCGGGGTAAGGGGATTCGAACTCCTGACATCCTGCTCCCAAAGCAGGCGCGCTACCGGACTGCGCTATACCCCGGTAAAAAAAAGGCGACCTATCAAAGATCGCCTTCTTCGATCAGCGCTTTTGGCCTCTGATCTTAAGATTCGATCCCAGTGTTACCTGGTTTCAAAAATGGTGGGTCGTGTGGGATTCGAACCTACGACCAATTGGTTAAAAGCCAACTGCTCTACCAACTGAGCTAACGACCCAAAAATGGTCGGGGTAAGGGGATTCGAACTCCTGACATCCTGCTCCCAAAGCAGGCGCGCTACCGGACTGCGCTATACCCCGGTTTGAAATTGGCTCCGTGACCAGGACTCGAACCTGGGACCCAATGATTAACAGTCATTTGCTCTACCGACTGAGCTATCACGGAACTACATATTTCAATTTACAACGGTGAAACTTACAGCTCTTAGACTTCCGTTCGCATCGCTGCGTTCGTGTGTCTGAGGCGCGCTATTCTACAACCTAGAACACCTCTGTCAACCCCCTAAATCGCTTTCAAGTTAATGATTTGCAACTTATTTCAGATTTCAGCTCAGTGAGCTGAGATGCTGCGGGTGACTGACTGCGGGGCGCACTTTACAAGCCTTTTCCTTAGACTTCAACAGCCTAACGAAAAAAAGGCCTCGCAAAGCGAGGCCTTCCTTATTTCATTGGCGTTGCCGCTCAGTCGAAAACGATTTCGTCGTTCACGACCTTGCCGGTTGCTGTATCGCCCGGCAGGAAATGCCCCGACAGGATCAACTGCGCCAACGGGTTTTCGATCCAGCGCTGGATCGCACGTTTGAGTGGACGTGCGCCATAAACCGGGTCGTAACCAACGGCAATCAGCTTGTCCATCGCTTCCGGGCTCAGTTCCAGCTTCAGCTCGCGCTCGGCCAGACGACTGCGCAGACGGCCCAACTGGATCTCGGTAATGCCCGCGATCTGATCCCGCGCCAATGGCTCGAAGATCACTACTTCGTCGACCCGGTTGATGAACTCGGGACGGAAGTGCGACGTCAGCGCGTCCATCACCGCTGCACGCTGGGCCTCACGATCACCGACCAGTTCCTGGATCTGCGACGAACCGAGGTTCGAGGTCATGACGATCACGGTATTGCGGAAATCCACCGTGCGTCCGTGGCTGTCGGTCAGCCGTCCATCCTCCAGCACTTGCAGCAGGATGTTGAACACATCCGGATGCGCTTTCTCGACCTCGTCCAGCAGGATCACCGAGTAAGGCTTGCGGCGCACCGCTTCGGTCAGGTAACCGCCCTCCTCGTAGCCAACATAGCCTGGTGGCGCACCGATCAGCCGCGCCACGGAATGTTTCTCCATGAACTCGGACATGTCGATCCGCACCATCGCCTCTTCGGTATCAAAGAGGAATTCGGCCAGCGCCTTGCACAGCTCGGTTTTACCGACACCGGTCGGGCCGAGGAACATGAACGAGCCGCTCGGACGATTCGGATCCGCCAGTCCGGCACGCGAGCGCCGTACCGCGTTGGCGACCGCGACCACCGCCTCGTCCTGACCAATCACACGCTGATGCAACAGGCTTTCCATCTTCATCAGCTTGTCGCGCTCGCCTTCGAGCATTTTCGAGACCGGAATACCGGTCCACTTCGAAACGACTTCGGCGATTTCCTCTTCGGTCACCTTGCTGCGCAGCAACTGGTTTTCGCTCTTGCCGTGCTGGTCGACCATTTGCAGGCTGCGCTCCAGATCCGGGATCACCCCGTACTGCAATTCGGCCATGCGGTTGAGGTCGCCTTTACGGCGCGCCGCTTCCAGCTCCTGACGCGACTGCTCGATCTTTTGCTGAATCTGCGCCGAACCCTGTACCTCGGCTTTTTCCGAGTTCCAGATTTCTTCCAGATCCGAGTACTCACGCTCGAGACGGACGATTTCTTCCTGGAGTTTTTCCAGGCGTTTCATCGCCGCTTCATCGCTTTCTTTCTTCAGTGCCTGGGATTCAACCTTGAGCTGAATCAGGCGACGCTCCAGACGATCCAGCACTTCCGGCTTGGAGTCGATCTCCATGCGGATACGGCTGGCAGCCTCATCGATCAGGTCGATGGCCTTGTCCGGCAACTGCCGGTCAGTGATATAGCGATGGCTGAGCTTGGCCGCGGCGATAATCGCGCCGTCGGTGATCGCCACTTTATGGTGAACCTCGTAACGCTCCTTGAGGCCACGCAGAATGGCAATGGTGTCTTCCTCGCTCGGCTCATCCACCAGGACTTTCTGGAAGCGTCGCTCAAGCGCCGCATCCTTCTCTATATATTGGCGGTACTCGTTGAGCGTGGTTGCGCCGACGCAGTGCAGCTCACCGCGCGCCAGTGCCGGTTTGAGCATGTTGCCAGCATCCATCGAGCCTTCGCCCTTACCGGCGCCGACCATGGTGTGCAATTCGTCGATGAACAGAATGATCTGCCCTTCCTGCTTCGACAGCTCGTTGAGCAGCGCTTTCAGGCGTTCCTCGAACTCACCGCGATACTTGGCACCGGCAATCAGCGCGCCCATGTCCAGCGACAGCAGACGTTTGCCCTTGAGGCCGTCCGGCACTTCGCCGTTGATGATGCGCTGGGCCAGACCTTCGGCAATCGCGGTTTTACCCACGCCAGGTTCACCGATCAGCACCGGGTTGTTCTTGGTGCGACGCTGCAGAACCTGAATGGTGCGGCGAATTTCGTCGTCACGGCCGATCACCGGATCGAGCTTGCCTTCTTCGGCACGCTTGGTCAGGTCGACAGTGTATTTATCCAGCGCCTGACGCGACTCTTCGTGGTTGGCGTCATTTACCGCCTCACCACCGCGCAGATTGTTGATCGCGTTTTCCAAGGCTTTCTTGCTCACGCCCTGACCGAGCAGCAGTTTGCCGAGCTTGCTGTTCTCGTCCATCGCGGCGAGCAGCACCAGCTCGCTGGAAATGAACTGGTCGCCCTTCTGCTGAGCCAGGCGATCAGCCTGATTGAGCAGACGCGCCAGATCCTGCGACATGTTGACGTCGCCGGTCGGGTTCTGGATTTTCGGTAATTGGTCGAGCTCTTTGGTCAGCTCTTTGCGCAAGCTG
The DNA here is from genome assembly GCF_023100615.1 of Pseudomonas sp. MWU12-3103b. Lineage (NCBI taxonomy): Bacteria > Pseudomonadati > Pseudomonadota > Gammaproteobacteria > Pseudomonadales > Pseudomonadaceae > Pseudomonas > Pseudomonas sp. MWU12-3103b. The sequence continues at coordinate 264,876 of NZ_JALMEY010000005.1, read as the reverse complement.
TTGACGTCGAAGCCGACTTGCATCAACAGGGGTTTGATCGAACCACCCTGCTGTTCAAGCATGGCTTGCATCAAATGCGCCGGCTCGATGGCCGGATGATCGTGGCCAACGGCCAGGGATTGGGCGTCGGACAACGCCAACTGTAATTTGCTGGTTAAACGGTCTATACGCATGGGTCACCTTCCTTTTGAGCAGGCCGGACCTAAAAACCATCCTGAATAAAGAAACCTGCCAGATACCACTGTAGATGCGGTCGATTCTGGGAGATTCAAGCGTCAGCGAGTTGATTCAGGTCAGGCAAGTCTAGCGGGTAAGCCAGACAAGGGAGGCGAAACGGCCAGTGCGCGACGCACGGCGGTAAGAAAAGAAGCGTGGATCGGTCACAGTGCAGAAACCGCCGCCATAAACCGCAGTGACACCCCGTTCAGCCAGACGCAGGCGCGCCAGCAGATAGATGTCAGCCATGAACTTGCCAGCATTGTGGCTGGGGGCGAAGGCGGATGCCGCTTCCGGCAATTGATTGACGAAGACTTCGCGGACTTCCGGGCCGACTTCGAAGGCTTTCGGGCCAATGGCCGGGCCGAGCCAGACCAGTACGTCCGCCGCAGCGGTGTCGAGATGATCGAGAGTGGCTTCCAGTACGCCCGCCGCCAAACCGCGCCAACCAGCGTGAGCCGCCGCGACGCGAGTACCGGCACGGTTGCAGAACAATGCCGGCAGACAATCTGCGGTCATCGCCGTGCAGGCAATCCCGGGAGTCGCCGTCCAACTGGCATCGGCGGTGGCAACCACGCCCGAATCAGCATGGGCCACGGCAGTCCCGTGTACTTGCTGCAACCAGGCAGGCTTTATCAAGAAGTGTTCGGTCAGACGCCGACGATTCTCGGCGACTGCTTCCGGGCGATCATCGACATGATCACCCAGATTGAGGCTGTCGAACGGCGCCTCGCTGACACCCCCCTCGCGGGTGGTGACACAGGCCCTGACGCTGGCCGGCGCAGGCCAGTCCGGCGTCAGCCAGTTCATCCGACGAATGCCTCGCGATCCTGCTTGAGCAGGGTCAGCAGCCAGACGAAGTCTTCCGGCAGCGGCGATTCCCAGCTCATGCGCTCACCGGTGGTCGGATGATCCAGCTCGAGGAAGCGTGCGTGCAGAGCCTGACGCGGGAAGTGCTTGAGCGACTCGACCATGGTCGGGTTCGCGGCTGGCGGAATGCGGAAACGACCGCCGTACGCCGGGTCGCCGACCAACGGGAAGTTGATGTGCGACATATGTACACGGATCTGGTGGGTGCGGCCGGTTTCCAGTTTGACCCGCACATGCGTGTGGGACCGGAAACGCTCCAGCACGCGGTAGTGACTGACGGCCGGCTTGCCGCCTTCCATCACTGCCATGCGCTGGCGCTGCTGACCATGACGGCCGATCGGGGCGTTGATCTTGCCCCCGGCGGTCACGACACCGATCACGATGCACTCGTAGATCCGGCTGACGCTGCGGCTTTGCAACTGGGCAACGAGCTTGGTCTGCGCCTGAATGGTCTTGGCCACCACCATCAGACCGGTGGTGTCCTTGTCCAGGCGATGCACGATACCGGCGCGCGGGACATTGATGATGTCCGGCACATGGTGCAGCAAGGCATTGAGCAAGGTGCCATCGGCGTGGCCGGCAGCCGGGTGCACCACCAGGCCCGCAGGCTTGTTGATCACCAGGATGTCGTCGTCTTCATAGACGATGTCGAGCTCTATGTCCTGGGCGATCCACTCGCCCTGGGCTTCCTGCTCGGCAGTCAGCTCAAGAATGGCACCGCCATGCACGATGTCGCGCGGGCGGATGACCGCCCCGTCCACAGTCAGGCGACCTTCTTTGATCCAGGCGGAAAGGCGCGAGCGTGAGTGCTCAGCGAAGAGTTGGGCGGCGACTTGATCGAGGCGTTGGCCGCCCAAATCGGACGGCACCTCTGCGCGAAGTTCAATTTTATCGGACATGCTCTGACTGGGCGTCGGCACAGCCTTTGGTTTCGGCTGCGCGCTTGTGGTTAAATACGGCGTCTTTTGCCCCGAGGCTTTTCAACGGGGCGCTCATCATAACAGGACGGCCCCGCCCAAGACAGCGGCCGTCATAGGGACGCAAGCCGCCATGCAAGTGAAACACCTGCTGCTGATCGCCATCCTCGCATTGACCGCTGCTTGCTCATCGAAGGAAGTCGTAGACGAAAACCTCAGCGAAGCCGAGCTGTATCAGCAGGCTCAGACTGACCTGGACAACAACAGCTACACCAGCGCCACAGCCAAGCTGAAGGCCCTGGAGTCGCGTTATCCGTTCGGTCGCTACGCCGATCAGGCACAGCTGGAGTTGATCTACGCCAACTACAAGAACGCCGAACCGGAAGCTGCAAAGTCCGCCGCCGAGCGTTTCATTCGTTTGCATCCGCAGCATCCGAACGTGGATTACGCGTACTACTTGAAAGGTCTGACCTCTTTCGACCAGGACGTCGGCCTGCTGGCGCGTTTCCTGCCGCTGGACATGACCAAGCGTGACCCGGGCGCAGCCCGCGACTCGTACAACGAGTTCGCACAGCTGACCAGCCGCTACCCGAACAGCCGCTACGCGCCGGACGCCAAGCAGCGCATGATCTACCTGCGCAACCTGCTGGCCGCGTACGAAATCCACGTAGCCGACTACTACCTGACTCGTCAGGCCTACGTCGCCGCCGCCAACCGTGGCCGTTATGTAGTGGAAAACTTCCAGGAAACCCCATCGGTCGGCGACGGCCTGGCGGTGATGACCGAGGCTTACCAGCGTCTGCACCTGGACGATCTGGCCGCCACCAGTCTGGAAACCCTGAAGCTCAACTACCCGAACCACCCAAGCCTGCAGGACGGTCAGTTCGTGCCATCGGTCGCCGAAGCCGACAACCGCTCGTTCCTGAGCAAGGCGACTCTGGGTCTGATCGAATCGCGTCCACCGCTGCCGCCGGGAGAAACCCGCGCCAACCAGGACGTGCAGAAGCAGTTCCAGGACGCGAAAGACGCGATTCCGAACGAGCTCAAGCCTAAAGACGAAAACGGTGACGTGATCGAAGAAGAACATCACGAAGCCGCAGGCAACAACGATGACCGTTCGTGGTTCAGCTACATGACCTTCGGCGTGTTCGACTGATCACACCGGGCGTTACAAAAAAGGGAGATCTGCGGATCTCCCTTTTTCATGGCTGCGCATTAATAGTCTGTGCGCTTGCCGGCGCCTTGGCTAAACTGCCGAATCATTAGCCGAAAAGCCGCCCATCATGCTTCGTTTACTGTTCTGGATTGTCCTGATTTTCGCTGCGGTATGGCTGTGGCGCAAATTCAAGGCGCCCGCCTCGTCTGCCCAATCGCCCCGCGAGCAAGACGCCGCGCCGATGGTGCGCTGCGCTCACTGCGGCGTGCACCTGCCCCGCGACCGCGCGTTGAACCTTCAGCAACAATGGTATTGCAGCCAGGCTCACCTTGAGCAAGGCCCGGGTGCCAGTGATCGCTGAGGTCGCCAACGCCGACCGTAAACAGGCACAGCGCCTGCTGCGCCTGTATCATCTCTACCGTTTGAGCGTCGGCATCACCCTGGTGCTGCTGATCTCCAGCAACATGGACAACCGCCTGCTGACGTCAGCCGACGACGATCTGCTGCGCAGCGGCAGTTGGTTGTATCTGGTGCTGAACATTCTGCTGGTGGTGTTCCTGGAGAACACCCGCCGCCCGGCGCAGTTGTTCACCCTGGCCTTGGTCGATGTGCTGTTGCTGTGCGGCCTGTTCTACGCGGCGGGCGGCGTGGCCAGCGCCATCGGCAACCTGTTGATTGTCTCGGTGGCGATCGCCAACACCCTGCTGCGCCGGCGCATCGGCCTGCTGATTGCCGCCATCGGCGCACTCGGCATAGTCGGCTCCAGCTTTCTGCTGGGCTTCAGTCACCCCCTGAGTGCCAATGACTATCTGCAAGCCGGGACCCTCGGCGCTTTGTGTTTTGCCGCATCGTTGCTGGTCCAGGGCCTGATCCGGCGTCTGGAAGTCAGCGAAAATCTCGCCGAACAGCGTGCCAGCGAAGTCACCAGTCTTGAAGCCCTCAACGCCCTGATTCTGCAACGCATGCGCACCGGCATTCTGGTGCTCGACGAACAGCGCCGGGTACAGCTGGCCAATCACAGCGCGAAAAATCTGTTGGCCCAGTCGCATCTTGAAGGGCATTTGATCAGCGACTACTCGCCGGCATTAGTCGAGCGTCTGCAGCTGTGGCTGAGCAACCCGACCCTGCGCCCGCAGAGCCTGAAGATCCCCGGCAACGGCCTGGAACTGCAACCCAGCTTCATCGCCCTCGACCAGAGTCCCAACCAGCAAACCCTGGTGTTCCTCGAAGATCTGGCGCAAATCGCTCAGCAAGCCCAGCAGCTCAAACTCGCCGCACTGGGGCGTCTGACTGCCGGCATCTCCCATGAAATCCGCAATCCACTGGGCGCCATCAGTCATGCCGCGCAGCTATTGGCGGAGTCCGAGGAACTCGATAGCGCCGATCGGCGTCTGACGCAGATCATTCAAGACCACTCCCAGCGCATGAACCGAGTCATCGAAAACGTCCTGCAACTGTCGCGCCGCCAGCAAAGCGCTCCGCAACGGCTGGATCTCAAACCGTGGCTGGAACACTTTGTTGCCGAGAGCCGCGAGCAGGCGAGCGAGCGCCAGTCGATTCATTTGCGGATCAATTCCGGGGACTTCATCACGTTGATGGATCCCGACCAGCTCATGCAGATTCTCGACAATCTGTTACGCAACGGCTGGCGGCACAGTGCCCTGCTGCACGAGCAGGCCGAGGTCTGGCTGGCGCTGTTCGTCGACCCCGACAGCCAGCTGGCGGTGCTCGAAGTACAGGACAACGGCCCCGGTGTCCCGTCCGATCAGCAGGCGCATCTGTTCGAACCGTTCTTCACCACCAGCAGCCAAGGCACCGGCCTTGGGCTTTATCTGTCCCGTGAGCTGTGCGAAAGCAACCAGGCGCGCCTAGACTTCAAACCACGCCAAGGCGGCGGCTGCTTTCGCATCACCTTTGCTCACGGACGGAAACAAAGTTGAACACGAGCCCACGGCAAAAAATCCTCATCGTCGACGACGAACCGGATATCCGCGAACTCCTGGAAATCACCCTGGGACGGATGAAACTCGACACCTTCAGTGCTCGCAACCTCGGCGAAGCCCAGGCGCTGTTGCAACGCAATGCGTTCGACCTGTGCCTGACCGACATGCGCCTGCCCGACGGCACGGGGCTGGACCTGGTGCAGCACATCCAGCAACGTCATCCACAACTGCCGGTGGCGATGATCACCGCCTATGGCAGCCTGGAAACCGCGATCAATGCGCTGAAGGCCGGCGCCTTCGACTTCCTCACCAAGCCGGTTGATCTCACGCGCCTGCGCGAACTGGTCAGCACCGCATTGCGCATGCCAGTGGCGGGTGGCGTCGCATCGTCGATAGATCGGCGCCTGCTCGGCGACTCGCAGCCCATGCGCGACCTTCGCAAACAGATCGACAAATTGGCGCGCAGTCAGGCCCCGGTCTACATCAGCGGCGAATCGGGCAGCGGCAAAGAGCTGGTCGCGCGGTTGATCCACGAACAAGGGCCGCGCGCCAGCAAGCCGTTCGTGCCGGTCAATTGCGGGGCAATTCCGTCCGAACTGATGGAAAGCGAGTTTTTCGGCCACCGCAAGGGCAGCTTCACTGGCGCGGTCGAGGATAAACCCGGGCTGTTTCAGGCCGCGCACGGCGGTACCCTGTTTCTCGATGAAGTGGCGGATCTGCCGCTGTCGATGCAAGTCAAGCTGCTGCGGGCGATTCAGGAAAAAGCCGTGCGCAGCGTCGGCGGCCAGCAAGAAACCGTGGTCGATGTGCGCATTCTGTGCGCCACACACAAAGACCTGGAAGCGGAAGTCGCCGCCGGGCGCTTTCGCCAGGACCTCTATTACCGCTTGAATGTGATCGAACTGCGCGTGCCATCCCTGCGCGAACGGCGCGACGACATCGAAGTGCTGGCCACGCACATGCTCCAGCGTCTGGCCAGCAACAGTGGCCAGCCGGCAGCCCAATTGCACCCGCAAGCGCTTGAAGCACTGAAGCGTTATCGTTTTCCCGGAAATGTGCGAGAACTGGAGAATGTCCTCGAACGCGCGCACACGCTGTGCGAAAACCAGGTGATCGAGGCTGCGGATTTGCGCTTGAGCGAAGGCAATTGCGCAGTCGAGGATGGCATTGCCGACCTGACGCAGATCGACAACCTTGAGGATTATCTGGAGAACGTCGAGCGCAAGCTGATCCTGCAGGCGCTGGAGGAAACGCGCTGGAATCGTACGGCGGCAGCGCAGCGGTTGAGTCTGTCGTTTCGCTCGATGCGCTACAGGCTGAAGAAACTCGGTCTGGATTGAGGCCCCTTCGCGAGCAAGCCCGCTCCCACAGTAGATCTCGGTTGTTCACACAATTTGTGTTCACCGCAGATCCAATGTGGGAGCGGGCTTGCTCGCGAAAGCGCTCTGCCAGCCACCATAGAAATATCTGACTAAATGCGACCTTCAGGCGCATACGGCGCCGGATCAATAATCGGCGCACGCCCCAGCATCACATCGGCAAACAACTGACACGACGCCGGCGCCAGCACCAGGCCATTGCGGTAATGCCCGCAGTTAAGCCACAACCCCTCAAACCCCGGCACGCGGCCGATATACGGGATTCCCTCAGGCGAGCCCGGGCGCAAACCGGCCCAGTGCCCCACCACTTCGGCCTCCGCCAGCGCCGGCAGCAGCTCGACCGCCGAAGCCTTGAGGCTCTGCAACGCGACATCGGTCGGCGTCTTGTCGTAGCCTTCGTGCTCCAGCGTACTGCCGATCAGAATGTGCCCGTCGCGACGCGGAATCGCATAACGCCCCTTGGCCAGCACCATGCTCGGCAGGAAATCCGCTGCGCATTTGTAGAGAATCATCTGGCCCTTGACCGGCTCCACCGGCAGCGTCAGGTTCAGCGTCTTGAGCAGATCACCGCTCCATGCCCCGGCCGTCAGCACCACCTGATCGCCACTGATCACGCCTTTGGACGTCTCGACGCCAACCACCCGCTCGCCTTCGCGAACAAACCCGCTGACTTCGCATTGCTCGTGAATCGTCACGTTCGGCAGCGCCAGCAAAGCGGCTTTCAATGATTTGACCAGACGCGGGTTACGCACATTGGCCACATCGGCCATGTAGATCGCCCGGGAGAACCCGCCGCCCAACACCGGCACTGCGTCGTGCGCCGCCGAGATATCCACAGCCCGCAGCGGACGGTTTTCCCGCTCGGCCCAGGCCAGCGCCTCGGCTTCATCCTCCAGATCCAGCCAATACAGGCCGGTGGTGTGCACTTCAGGATCAACCCCGGTATCGGCAAACAGCCGCTCGCCCAGCTGTGGATAAAAATCCTGCGACCAATGCGCCAGCGCGGTGACTGCCGGGCTGTAGCGCCACGGGTACAGCGGTGAAACGATACCGCCGCCGGCCCAGGACGATTCCTGGCCGACGTTCGAGCGATCCAGCAGCACCACGCTGCGCACTTCGGAGGCGAGGTTGTAGGCGGTCAGCAGGCCAATCACCCCGCCACCGACAATCACCACTTGCTGTTGCCTGGTCATGTTTGATCCAACCGTAAAAAAGACAGTGGGCGCAAAAGGCGCCCTTAAGAAGGTACCTCAGCGGCCCCAGCAATCCTTGGTGGTCAGCCCGGTGGTTGCGTTGTTCATACTTCTGACGCCGGTGTTGGTCAGGGTGAAGTCCCCGCACTTGTCGGTGGCCATGGTCGTGCCAGCCTTGCGGGTGGCCGTCAGCAGGAAGGTCTGGTCAGCGATCGTCGGGGTGATGGTGTAGAAATCATTGCCCGTGCTCAGACCGGTGATGCCGGTATAAACATTGTTCTTGGTGTAGAAGCGCTCGAGGATTTGCGCCTGTTCCGAGAGCAGCGACACCACTTCGGCGCGGCGGCCTTTTTTCAGGTATTCGGTGTAGCTCGGTGCGGCGATGGTGATGATGATCCCGATGATCGCAATCACGATCATGATTTCGATCAGGGTGAAGCCTCGGTTGAATCTGCGCATGCCTCAAACTCTCACTTACTGTATTTGTCGCCACATGATACGACGGCTGCCGCCGCCGGATTTTTCCACCAGAGTGGTGACGGTGCCACTGGAATCGTTGACGATCTTGCGCGTCGCGCCGTTGACGATGGCGTTCAGGGTGGGGATCCCGCCGGTGAACACCACGCCGCTGGAAATCGTGTCGTTGCTGTCGACCACGCCATCGGCGTTGGTATCGAGCACAGCGTAGTTGAGCATCTTACCGCTGAACGCATCCAGTTCGACCAGTTTACCGGTACCGAAACTGGCACACGGGTCGGTGGTATCGACACTGGCGGTGGTAAACACGATGCGTCCGAGCACCAGACTGGCCTGATTGATCACCCGCTCGCCGGTCAGCACGTTGTTGTACACCAACGGCAGGTACCAGCCCTTCTCCCCCGGATAGGTCGTGTCATTCTGGCTGGTGGTGATGAACTGTCCGGCGCTGCCGGAGAACACCCCGGTCACTGCTTGCGCCTGCAAGCTGCTGACGGTCAACTGGCCGGAACCACCATCGGCGTCCCACACTGAGTAGAACGCCTGCAAATCCTTGTTGGTCTTGTCGGCGGTCTCGTTGAATTTGCCGGTGCCGACAAAGATCTGTTTGCCCCCCAGCGAATTATCCGCCAGCAGCGGCTGCGCGGTGATCGGCTGGGTCGCCCCGCCCGCCGTGGTGAACAACGGTTTACCGGAAAACGCCACGCCCCAGCTGTCGGTCGACGTCGCGCTCAGATCGAACTTCCACAATCGCCCTTTCAGGTCACCGCCGTAAGCGGCCTGCACCACGTTGGAAGAATTGACCTTGAGCTTCACCGACGACAGGCCATTGGTGGTTTCGGTGCTGTCGATCACGATTTTCTTGATCAACGAACCGTCACGCACATCCAGCACATACAACGCCGCCACCCCGGAGTTGCTGCCATAACCATTGGCAATGAATGCCGCCCAACGACCATCGGCCAAGCGTGCCACTTCCGGCCGGGCATAGGCATAACCCAGATCATTGAAAGCGTTGGCGGTGTTCGCCGTGGCAGGTGCACTGACTTCCCACAGGGCATTGAGCACATTGCCCGCCGACGCGTCGAACAGTTGCAGCGCATAGAAAGTCTTGCCGCCAGCACCGGTACCGCCGATGGCCAGGGTTTTCCAGGCGCTGTTGATTTGCGCGTCGTACACACCGACCTGACCGTCCACCAGAAACTTGTGGCTGACGCCATTGATGTACGCCGGGTCGGCAATCAGCCGCAGCGACGGCAACACGCTGGACGGCATGTAGGCATAACGCCGGGTGCCGTTGGCCGAGTTGATCACATTGACGAAACCGTCGTTGGCATTCACCACCAGACTTGAATTCATGTTCGCCGATTTGGTGGTCAGATACGTGGTGTAGGTGGTGTCACCCGAGAGGTCGGAGGCGGTTTTATCGCTGGGCGAGGCCAGCACCAGCGGCGAGTTGATGATGTCGCCGAGCAATACGCTGCGCACCTTCAGCCCGGTCTTGTTGGTGCCCTTGCTCCACTCCACCAGGTCGCTGCCGCTGATACCGGTGGGCAGGCTCTGGCTGAGCGTCGTCTGTTGGGCTGCGGAAAAGTTGCCATAGGCCAGGGTAACGGCGGCGTTACTGGAGGTGTTCCACGATTGATAGGTTGGAGCGGTCGCGCCCGGCACGATCGTGGTATCGGTGGTCCACAGGGCTGTCGAAGTATTCACCGCGCCGGCCGAGGTGAAGCCGAAGGATTTGATCGTGCCGCGCCAGTCCTTGGGGTCGTAGCTGGTCTGGAAATAACTGGTGCCACTGGCCAGCGTAGTGCCGCTGGTGACGCCGCTGCCCCCGGACCCGGCCTTGGAGGTGATGTCGCTCAAGGCCGAGGACAGCGCGGTGTTGAGGCCGGTGCTGTCGGTGGCCTGGTAATACTTGCCTTGCCCATAGGCAGCGGCGTCGGAAAGCATGTCGTTGTCGGCAGTAAAGCCGACGGTGTAGGTGTTCATGTTCTGCTTGGGAAAATCCGCCGAGCCCCAGCTCTTGCCCGCGAGATCGGTACCTGTCGACCGCATGTCGATGTCGAACGCAAACTTGGCAATGTCATCCAGATACAGCGTGTCACCCTCGTTATCGCCATTGAGATTGTTGCCATCATTATTGATGCCATCCCAGTTCGGCAGACGACTGCCACCCAACGGATCGTTGGTTGGGAAGGTACGATCGTAGGTCGGCAAACCGTCAGTGATCACTACGCCGTAGTTCTTTTGGCAGCGGTACTGGATCGGACTGGTGTAAGTGGTGGGTGTGCTGTTGTAGTACGGCGTCATGCCGCGCATGTACCGGGTGATTTCGTAATAGGTTTCTGCCAGCGGCGTGTTGGCCACGGCCCCCAAACCACCGATCGCCGAAATCAACGCATTGTAGTTGGCGTCGGCCTGCGCCTGGGTCACGCTGCCGGAGACCGGCGACAGATCACTGATGGAACGAGCGATGTATCCACCGTTCCCGGGGTTGTTGCTGGTCACCGGGTTGAAGGTCGACAGGCCCATGCGCAAGTTACGGTTGCTGGTGACCAGTGCCGTGGACACGTTGCGCGCGACGTTGATCCGATAGTCGTTGGGAATCGCCCCGGTGGTGAAGTCGCGAGTGCCGTTGTTGATCGCCAGCCCGACCACATAGGCGATGTAATCCCCGGTGTAGCGGGTGTTGCCGCCACCCACCGGATCCGGCAGTTTCAGGCACAACGGCGCGACGCTGTTGTTGTAGAAGGCGAAGGCGCCGCCGGAGCAACCGGAGGTCGGCAGGTTCGAGAGAAACACCGGATCGCCAGTGATCGCCGTTGAACTCAGGCACAGCCCGAGCAACGCATTACATTGCCGGGCCGGTGTACGCGTGACGTCGGGGTCGAATCCTGCCGCGTAAATGATGCTGTTCATGCTGCCCGAATCATCGATCAGCAACATCACGTTGGGCGGCACCGCCGCAGCACTCAACAGTGGCGAATCGGACGGCGTGAACGCATACGCCGGCGCCGCCAGATACAAGCTCAGCAGCATCCCCGCCAACAACGTCCGGCAGCGCTCAATACTTCGCATAGACACTCTCCACCACACTGCGCGAAGTACCAGCAATGCCGACAGCGGTCACTCGGTACAGGGTCGCCGACGTGTTGCTCGGCACGTTGACCGCCGTCAGGGTGGTGCCAATGTTCTGCACCCCATAAAAGCCATTACCGGCAGCGATCCATGTGACCCCGGAAGTCGAATTGAGCCCCGCCGCACTGACCACCGAAGACTCTGCCGGCGGTGCACACTGTGTAGTGCTGGCGCACACCGCCAGCGAATAACTGTCGAGTTGCACCGCACTCTCGCCGATGCGCAACGCTGCCTCGGCGGTCTGGAACGACTGATTGCGCAGGCTGACGCTGCCGGCCATTTTTTCCTGCAGGTTGGCGCTCTGCATCGAGGACAGCCCGATCAAGGTCAGCAGCAACAGAAACACCAGACTGACCAGCAACACCATTCCGCGCTGGGTTTGCCTCTGGTTGAACGTGATCCTCATCATTCCGGCCTCACTGCAAGCGGTTGCGCAAAGCGGCAACCACGTTGAAGGTTTGATTGGCCACCCGGTTGTTCGGGTCAGTGAGGGTCAGGCTCAGTCGCACACTGCGGATGCGCGCCGGATCGCTAGGGTTGGCACTGTAGGAGGACGCCGCGACATCGGTGGCGGACGTCGCCAGACCGAACATCACAGTGAAGGCGCTGACATTGTTCACCAGCACCTGTTGGGTCGGGGTACCGCTGCCGGTGCCCATGAGAATCTGGTTGTTGCTGAAGCTGTAGATCAAGCGGCGGATCGGAAAAGCGATCTGCCCGCTCGCTGCCGCCCGCAACCCGGTATAGGCCGTGGCGCTGTTGCGGCAATCGGAGACCACCGTCCAGGTTGGCGTACCACCATTGCCACCGACATCGGCAGTGACCAGGGTCAGCTTGAGGTTGCTGTTGTCCCAACTGATCGGGATGATCTGCGCCGCGTTGAAATCCCCCGCCGAGCTCGCGTCAGTAATCGTGCCCAGACAGCCGAACATGCCAACCATGCGCAGTTCCTGAATCATCTTGCTCAGGACAAAACGTGCGTCTTCCTGCATCGCAGCGGCGGTGTTCTGGCTGACGTAAGTGTTTTTGGCTGCAAGGAACGTCTGCACCACCCCCAGTACGATGATCAGCCCAAGCGCTAGCGCGATGAGCATTTCGATCAGGCCGAACCCCCGCTGATCATGCTTCATGGCGTGGCCACCGGATCGACCGTGGCGCGACTGGTCAGAACGAAGCTGCGGGTGGTACCGGTGGCATTCGCGGCCCGTGAGTCATTCCAGTTGATGGTGATGGTGTACACCCGCTGATTGAGGGTGATCGTACCGGTGGCGGTCGGCCCGCCGAAATTGACGATGTTAGTGGTGAAATCGTAGAGATCCTGATCGCGCGCCACGCTGAGGTTGCCCGAGGTAGGCGGCGTGACGGTGTAATCAGCGGCGGAGTTGGCACGGATGCGGTCCATCATGTCGTAGGCGATGAAGCTGGCCTGACTGGTCATTCGCGAACTGTCAGTGTACTTCAGCGCATTCACTTGAACGGCTGCCGCGCCCAATATCCCGACCGTCAGAATCAGCAACGCGACCAGCACTTCGATCAGCGACATGCCCTCCTGTGCCTGTGTACTCCCTGCCCTCATCCGCAACTTCCACCCGATTGAATTCGTCCATTCAGACACACGTTCAGCGTCCTGCTTTGCGTTCCCAGTACGTAACTGATGACCACCGCTGTCGACGGCGCCGCCAGGCCACCCAGATTATTGAAATCCAGTGCGGTCACTCCTGAGGGTAGCGTCAGAGTCGCGCCGCTGCTCATCGCTGGAACAACCCGCAATACATTGGCCGGTGTTCCAGTACTGTCGTAGACCGACAATTCGCCGGTCCACACGCTGCCGCCGGCGCTCGGGCGCAAGCGCGTGGTCACGCCGCGATCAATCGCCTCCAGCCGGGCATAGTTGATGGCGCGCTGCAGGTCGCCCATTTCCGTGTCGGCCTTGCTGCTCTGGATCGAGCGGGTAAAACCCGGCACCGCCAGGGTGATGAGGATCACCATCACCGCTACCGCAGCCAACAACTCGGGTAGCGTGAAACCTTTTGTACGAAGATCCATCGATGCCCTCCGTTGCCGTCGGCTATACCTGCTTCTACAAACTAGAACATTCAACCGGCCTGCGTCGGTTGATTTGCCCTGCCCGGCGAAAAGGATCGCCCCGGGCTTCATGCTCCACGGAGGGAGTCGTCATGCCGCAACAGGGTTTCAGCCTGCTCGAATTGCTTATGGGACTGGCAATTGGCGCAATTGTTCTGGCGCTGGTCAGTGCGGCGTTCGCCGCCTTCACCGAGTCGACTCAGCGCGACCAGGCGGCGCGGTCACTGGTTGAAGGCATTCGCAACGCCCGCACCCTGGCCATCACGCGCAATCAGAGCGTGGTTATCCATGGCATCAATGGCGACTGGAGTCAGGGCTGGCGGATCATTCTGGATATCAGCGGCAAGGGGTCGCTGGACAGCAGCAACCCGCTGCTGGTGGAGCATACGAGTGACGGGCGGACACCGATTGTCGGTAATTGGGCGGTCAGTCGTTACGTGCGCTTCAGCAGTCTGGGACAACCGCTGATGCCCGGGCGGGCGTTTCAGGCAGGGACATTACATATCTGTTCGGCACGCGAGCCGGTCAGCCAGCGCCAGGTGGTGCTGGCGGCAACCGGTCGGGTGCGCCTGACCAGCGCAAAGGCTGAGCAGGCGCTGTGCCTGAAGGCGAAGAGCGTCAGATCGAACGGACGCGCAGCTCTTTCGGCATCGAGAAGGTGATGTTCTCTTCGCGACCGGCCAGTTCATCGGCACCGGTCGCACCCCAGGCTTGCAACTGCTGGATCACGCCGCGAACCAGCACTTCCGGTGCGGAGGCACCAGCGGTGATGCCGATGCGCTCGACACCCTCGAACCAGCTCTTCTGCAGGTCTTCGGCGCCGTCGATCAGGTAGGCCGGCGTGGCCATGCGTTCGGCCAGTTCACGCAGACGGTTGGAGTTGGAGCTGTTCGGACTGCCCACCACCAACACCACATCGCATTCGTCGGCCAGTTGCTTGACCGCGTCCTGACGGTTTTGCGTGGCGTAGCAGATGTCGTCCTTGCGCGGACCACCGATGGCCGGGAAACGTGTGCGCAGGGCATCGATCACGCGACTGGTGTCGTCCATCGACAGGGTGGTCTGGGTCACGAACGCCAGTTTTTCCGGGTCACGCACTTGCAGTTCGGCGACGTCTTTCTCGTCTTCGACGAGGTAGATCGCGCCGCCATTGCTGGCGTCGTACTGGCCCATGGTGCCTTCGACTTCCGGGTGACCGGCGTGGCCGATCAGGATGCACTCACGGCCGTCGCGGCTGTATTTCGCGACTTCGATGTGCACCTTGGTCACCAGCGGGCAAGTGGCGTCGAATACCTTCAGGCCACGGCCGGCGGCTTCGCTGCGTACGGCTTGAGAAACGCCGTGGGCACTGAAGATCACGATGACATCGTCCGGCACCTGATCCAGCTCCTCGACGAAGATCGCGCCACGGCTGCGCAGGTCTTCGACGACAAATTTGTTGTGCACCACTTCATGACGCACGTAGATCGGCGGCCCGAAGACTTCCAGGGCGCGGTTGACGATTTCGATCGCCCGGTCCACACCGGCGCAGAAGCCACGGGGGTTGGCGAGTTTGATTTGCATGCTGTGCCTCGTGTCTTGCGCGCGAAATAAATTTACGTCCTGCTGATCGAGCACATTGCTCAAATACAGCAAAAATCCAATGTGGGAGCGGGCTTGCTCGCGAAAGCAGTGTGTCAGACAACGTCTATGTTGAATGTCAGTCAGCATTCGCGAGCAAGCCCGCTCCCACCATTGTTCTGCGATGTACTCAGATCGCTTTGACGTTGATGATCTCGACGTCAAAGGTCAGTGTCTTGCCGGCCAGCGGGTGGTTGAAGTCGATGGTCACTTGCGCGTCATCGAACTCTTTCACCACACCCGGCAGCTCAGTATTGGCCGCATCATTGAAGATCACCAGCAAACCCGGCGACAACTCCATGTCAACGAACTGCGAACGCGGGATGATCTGCACGTTTTGCGGGTTCGGCTGGCCGAAAGCGTTTTCCGGCTCGACGGTCAGCGTACGCTTGTCGCCGGCCTTGAAGCCGAACAATGCTGCTTCGAAACCCGGCAGCAGGTTGCCGTCGCCGACCTTGAAGGTCGCCGGAGCCTTGTCGAACGTGCTGTCGACCGTGTCGCCGTTCTCCAGGCGCAATGCAAAGTGCAAAGTGACTTCCGTGTTCTGGCCGATGCGTTGCTCAGCCAATACCTGTTCAGTCATGAACGGCTTCTCCGGTTTTCTTACTTTTGAACATGTCCAGTGCCAGCATCACCGCACCGACGGTGATGGCGCTGTCGGCGAAGTTGAACGCCGGGAAGTACCAGCGGTTCTGCCAGTGCACCAGAATGAAGTCGATCACATGGCCCAGGGCAATGCGGTCATACAGATTGCCCAGCGCGCCGCCCAGCACCAGCGCCAAAGCGACAGCCAGCCAGGTATCGTTGCGCCCCAGACGCTTGAGCCAGACCACCAGCACCGCACTGACCACAATCGCGATCAGGGCGAACAGCCAGCGCTGCCAGCCGGAGCTGTCGGCCAGGAAGCTGAACGCCGCGCCGGTGTTGTAGGCCAGGGTCCAGCTGAAGTAATCGGGAATGATCACGATCTGCTGGAACATTTCGAGCTTGCCTTCGAAGTAGAACTTGCTGGCCTGGTCGATGACCAGAACCAGCAAACTCAACCAGAGCCAGCTCAACCGTCCGAAACGGCCAACGGCGTTAGGCATAGTGACGAACCTCGCCGGCGCCGCTGATGTTGTCGACGCAACGGCCGCAGATTTCCGGATGCTCCGGGTTCACGCCGACGTCTTCGCGGCAATGCCAGCAACGCGCGCATTTCGGGAAGGCCGATTTTACGATCTTCAGTTTCAGGCCGCTGACTTCGGTGACTACCGCGTCCGCAGGTGCCTGAACGAAAGGTGCCACGCTGGCAGTCGAGGTGATCAATACAAAGCGCAGCTCGTTGCTCAGCTTGGCCAGGTCGGCGCTCAGCGCCTCTTCGGCGAACAGCGTCACTTCGGCCTGCAGGTTGCCACCGACGGCTTTGGCCGCACGCTGGATTTCCATCTCTTTGTTGACCGCTACCTTCACTTCCATGATGCGATCCCAGTACGCGCGACCCAGCTCAAAGCCTTCCGGCAACTCGGTCAGCCCTTCGTACCAGGTGTTGAGCATCACCGATTCGTTGCGCTCGCCCGGCAGGTACTGCCACAGCTCGTCGGCGGTGAACGCCAGGATCGGCGCGATCCAGCGCACCAGCGCTTCGGAGATGTGGAACAGCGCGGTCTGGCACGAGCGACGTGCCTTGCTGTCGGCGCCGGTGGTGTACTGGCGATCCTTGATGATGTCGAGATAGAAACCACCCAGCTCCTGCACGCAGAAGTTGTGGATCTTCGAGTAAACGTTCCAGAAACGGTATTCGCCGTAGTGCTCTTGCAATTCGCGTTGCAGCAGCAGCGTGCGATCCACCGCCCAGCGATCCAGTGCGAGCATGTCTTCAGCCGGCAGCAGGTCGGTGGCCGGGTTGAAACCGGTCAGGTTGGAAAGCAGGAAGCGCGCGGTGTTACGGATGCGACGATAGGCGTCCGCGCTGCGCTGCAGGATCTGCTCGGACACGGCCATTTCGCCAGAGTAGTCGGTCGACGCGACCCACAGACGCATGATGTCGGCGCCCAGGGTGTCGTTGACTTTCTGCGGCGCAATCACGTTGCCCAGCGATTTGGACATCTTGCGGCCGGACTCATCGACGGTGAAGCCGTGGGTCAGCAGCTCGCGGTACGGCGCGTGGTTGTCGATGGCGCAACCGGTCAACAGCGACGAGTGGAACCAGCCGCGGTGCTGGTCGGAACCTTCCAGGTACAGGTCGGCGCGCGGGCCGGTTTCGTGACCCATCGGGTGCGAACCGCGCAGCACGTGCCAGTGGGTGGTGCCCGAGTCGAACCACACGTCGAGGGTATCGCTGATCTTGTCGTACAGCGGCGCTTCGTCGCCCAGCAGTTCAGCGGCGTCGAGTTTGAACCAGGCTTCGATGCCTTCGACTTCAACGCGCTTGGCGACTTCTTCCATCAGCTCGACGGTGCGTGGGTGCAGTTCGCCGCTTTCCTTGTTCAGGAAGAACGGGATCGGCACGCCCCAGTTACGCTGACGGGAGATGCACCAGTCCGGACGGTTGGCGATCATCGAGTGCAGGCGCGCCTGGCCCCAGGCCGGAACGAACTTGGTGTCTTCGATGGCTTTGAGCGAGCGCACGCGCAGGGTGTCGCCGCTGACCGGCTCTTTGTCCATGCCGATGAACCACTGCGCGGTGGCGCGGTAGATCAGCGGGGTCTTGTGGCGCCAGCAGTGCATGTAGCTGTGTTCGATGACGGTGGTGTGCAGCAGCGCACCGACTTCGGTCAGTTTTTCGACGATGGCCGGGTTGGCCTTCCAGATGAACTGGCCGCCAAAGAACTCCAGCGACGGCACGTACACGCCGTTGCTTTGTACCGGATTGAGGATGTCATCGTTGACCATGCCGTACTTCTTGCAGGTCACGAAGTCGTCCACACCGTAGGCCGGGGCGGAGTGAACCACGCCGGTGCCAGCGCCCAGTTCGACGTAGTCAGCCAGGTACACCGGCGACAGGCGGTCGTAGAACGGGTGACGGAAGTTGATCAGTTCCAGCTCTTTACCGGTGGTGGTCGCAATGACCGAACCTTCAACGCCGTAACGCGACAGGCAGGATTCAACCAGCTCCTCAGCCAGCACCAGCAGCTTGTCGCCGATATCAACCAGCGCGTAATTGAACTCAGGGTGAACGTTCAATGCCTGGTTGGCCGGGATGGTCCACGGGGTGGTGGTCCAGATCACGATCGAAGCGGGTTTGCTCAGCGACGGCAGACCGAACGCGGCGGCCAGTTTGGCTTCGTCGGCGATCGGGAACGCCACGTCGATGGTCGAGGACTTCTTGTTCTCGTACTCGACTTCGGCTTCGGCCAGCGCCGAACCGCAATCGAAGCACCAGTTCACCGGCTTGAGGCCCTTGAACACGAAACCGCCCTTGACGATTTCGGCGAGGGCGCGGATTTCACCGGCCTCGTTCTTGAAGTCCATGGTCTTGTACGGGTTGGCGAAGTCGCCCAGCACGCCGAGACGGATGAATTCGCTCTTCTGCCCTTCGATCTGCTCGGTGGCATAGGCACGGCACAGCTCGCGGGTCTTGTCCGCGCCCAGGTTCTTGCCGTGGGTCACTTCAACCTTGTGCTCGATCGGCAGGCCGTGGCAGTCCCAACCCGGAACATACGGCGCGTCGAAGCCCGACAGGGTCTTCGAGCGGATGATCATGTCCTTGAGGATCTTGTTCAGTGCGTGACCGATGTGGATCGTGCCGTTGGCATACGGAGGGCCGTCGTGCAGGACGAACTTCGGACGATCCTTGCCAATCTCGCGCAACTTTCCGTACAGGCCAATACTGTCCCAGCGCTGCAGGATCTGCGGTTCGCGCTGTGGCAGGCCGGCCTTCATTGGGAAGGCGGTGTCCGGAAGGTTTAGCGTGGCTTTATAGTCGGTCATTTAAGGCTCTTCATTAGCGATGGGCGCTAGGTGCGGCTAGTGCACGGGCGGCGGCGACATCCGCGTTGATCGCCGTTTTCAGTGCCTCCAGGGAGGCGAAACGCTGCTCTTCACGCAGCTTTTGGTGGAAAACCACCGTCAGACGCCGGTCATACAGATCGCCGGCAAAATCCAGTAGATGAACTTCAAGGTGGGCTTTGCCATCACCTTGGACCGTAGGCCGCACGCCAATATTGGCGACGCCGGGCCAGGTCTTGCCGTCGATGTCCACATCCACCAGGTAAACCCCGGTGAACGGTACGCGACGGCGCTTGAGTTGAATGTTGGCAGTGGGCGTACCCAGTTGCCGGGCCAGTTTCTGACCGTGCAGCACGCGACCGGCGATCCGGTACGGGCGGCCGAGCAAGCGTTCGGCCAAGGCAAAATCGGCCGCGGCCAACGCGTTGCGCACCTGAGTGCTGCTGACGCGAATGCCGTCCAGCTCGACGGTTTGCGCGGCTTCCACGGTAAACCCGTGGACCTGCCCGGCCTGCAGCAGAAAATCGAAATCGCCGAGGCGATCGCAGCCGAAGCGGAAATCGTCACCGACCTCCAGATGCTGCACGCCGAGACCGTCCACGAGGATGGTATCGACGAATTCACTGGCGCTGAGCTTGCTCAGGCGCTGATTGAAAGCCAGGCACAACACCCGGTCGACGCCTTCGGCGGCCAGCAGCTGCAGCTTGTCACGCAAGCGGGCCAGACGCGCCGGCGCGGTCTCCGGGGCAAAGAATTCCCGTGGCTGCGGCTCGAAAATCACCACGCAGCTGGGTACGCCCAACTCCAGCGCACGCTCACGCAGACGGGCCAGGATAGCCTGGTGACCACGGTGAACACCGTCAAAGTTGCCAATAGTGGCGACGCAGCCCCGATGCTGGGGGCGCAAGTTGTGGAGGCCTCGAACCAGCTGCATAACGCGCTTCTTGCTCATAAAGTGGTCGATTATAACCACACCCGACGGTCGACGACAGGCAACACCGTAACGCAAAGTGATCGAGCCGACAAAACTGCCGGCCCGTGCCCGGTTATAAAGGCTGAAACCTCAGCTCAAAGCCTTGCGATTGAAGTCGCGCAGACGGAAACCGAGCAGCAGCAACATACCGAAATACGCCACCACACCAGCAACCACCAGCGCCCCCAGACGCAGAAAGCGCTCCAGCATGTGCCCCTGATCCCAGGCCGGCATGAAATGCATGCCCAGCAGCAATACCGCCGACATCACCGCCACTGCCACCACCAGTTTGAAGCCAAATGTGTACCAGCCTGGTTGCGGCTGATACATCTTTTGCTTGCGCAGTTGATAGAACAACAGCCCGGCATTCAGACAGGCACCGGCACTGATCGCCAGCGCCAGACCGGCATGAGCCAGCGGCCCGATCAACACCAGGTTGAACAGTTGAGTGACGATCAGTGTGAAGATTGCGATTTTTACCGGGGTGCGGATGTTCTGTTGCGCATAAAAGCCCGGCGCCAGCACCTTGATCACGATAATTCCGAGCAGACCGACAGAATAGGCAATCAGCGCACGCTGGGTCATGGACGCATCAAACGCGCTGAATTGACCGTACTGGAACAATGAGACGGTCAGTGGCTCGGCGAGAATTCCCAGAGCCAGTGCACACGGCAACACCAGCACGAAGCACAGGCGCAGCCCCCAGTCGAGGATCCGCGAATATTCGTGGCGATCCTTGCTCGCATAAGTCTTGGCCAGCGTAGGCAGCAAAATGGTGCCCAACGCTACGCCGAGCACACCGGACGGCAATTCCATCAAACGGTCGGCGTAATACATCCACGACACCGAGCCGGCGACCAGAAACGAGGCAAAAATGGTGTTGATGATCAGCGAAATCTGGCTGACCGAAACGCCGATGATCGCCGGCAGCATTTGCTTCATCACTCGCCAGACGCCGCTATCGCGCAGATTCAAGCGCGGCAGCACCAGCATGCCGATCTTTTTCAGGTGCGGCAGTTGATAGAGCAACTGCGCCAGACCACCGACCAGTACCGCCCAGCCGAGGGCCATCACCGGCGGATCGAAATACGGCGTGAGGAACAGCGAGAACACAATCATGCTGACGTTGAGCAGGGTCGGCACGAAGGCCGGCACCGAAAAGCGGTTCCAGGTATTGAGGATCGCCCCGGCCAGCGAGGACAGGGAGATCAGCAATATATAAGGGAACGTCACCCGCAGCAGGTCGGAGGTGAGCTGGAATTTTTCCGGCGTGTCGGCAAAACCCGGCGCCGTGGCCCAGATCACCCACGGCGCGGCGATCATGCCCAGCGCGGTGACCAATGCCAGCACCAGCGTCAGCAGGCCCGATACATAAGCAATAAAAGTACGGGTCGCCTCTTCACCCTGCTGGCTTTTGTATTCCGCCAGAATCGGTACGAAGGCCTGCGAGAACGCGCCCTCGGCGAAGATTCGCCGCAGCAGGTTGGGCAATTTGAAGGCAATGAAGAAGGCGTCCGTGGCCATTCCGGCGCCGAACGTGCGAGCGATGAGCGTGTCACGGACGAACCCGAGAACCCGGGAAAGCATGGTGATAGAGCTGACGGCGGCCAACGATTTGAGCAGATTCATTGAGGGAATGTGTGCCTGTCGATAAACAGCAGGCGAACAATGCGCCTACTTGTGCGATACTCTGCGCCGCAACAGCACAGAGCCAAAGCTCGCGAGTTTACAGGTCAAGCGCCGGAAATAAATATCCCGCCTCTTTACACCTACCACTTAGCGGAACGTTTCAAGCGCCCTTGACAAGACTTCTCTTCATCGGCATGATTCGCGGCCTATTTTGTTTGCTATTTCCTAAAAAGTCTTTCGAGGAGCTCGACGGTGGCCAACTCACCTTCCGCCAAAAAACGTGCAAAACAGGCTGAGAAGCGTCGCAGCCACAACGCCAGCCTGCGTTCCATGGTTCGTACCTACATCAAGAATGTAGTTAAGGCCATCGACGCAAAAGACGCTGAAAAAGCTCAAGCTGCATACGTTCTGGCTGTGCCAGTTATCGACCGTATGGCCGATAAAGGCATCATCCACAAGAACAAGGCTGCTCGTCATAAGAGCCGTCTGAATGGCCACGTCAAAGCACTGAAAGAAGCTGCTTAATCGACGTAGTCATTAAAAACCGACCTTAGGGTCGGTTTTTTATTGCCTGCGATTTAGTAAATCCAGCACATGAAAAAAGTGGGAGCGGGCTTACTCGCGAATGCAATCTGTCAGCCGACATCTCTAGCGACTGACACGACCTCTTCGCGAGCAAGCCCGCTCCCACATTCTGGATTTGCAGTGTTATTGCTGGACCGGAACCCACGGCACGATCGGGATCGCGGTCACCGCATTCTGCGGGCTACCCTCGATCACGCGATCGCTGTAAACCAGGTACACCAGCGTATTGCGCTTCTTGTCGAGGAAACGCACCACCTGCA
Source organism: Pseudomonas sp. MWU12-3103b (assembly GCF_023100615.1). NCBI lineage: Bacteria > Pseudomonadati > Pseudomonadota > Gammaproteobacteria > Pseudomonadales > Pseudomonadaceae > Pseudomonas > Pseudomonas sp. MWU12-3103b. The sequence goes on along the minus strand of NZ_JALMEY010000005.1, from coordinate 242,502 downwards.
TGGTCTTGAACACCAGCGATGTGCGCTCCTTGAACACCTCATCACCATCCTTCAGTTCGCCCTTGAACTTGATCGGACCGACCTGACGACAGGCGATCGACGCCTCGGCGCGATCCTCGGCCAGACCCAGACCACCCTTCACCCCTCCCGTCTTGGCGCGAGACAGGTAGCAGGTCACACCGTCGACCTTCGGATCATCGAAAGCCTCGACCACGATCCGGTCATTCGGGCCGACGAACTTGAACACCGTCGACACCTGACCGATTTCCTCGGCCGAGGCCAACAATGGCAGCGCCATCAGCAGACCCATCAATCCTTTTGCCATGCGCATCGCGTTTTTCCTTAGACCAGAATCAGGTTGTCACGATGAACCAGTTCCGGCTCAGCCATGTAGCCCAGCACGCCGACAATTGCATCCGACGACTGACCAATGATTTTTTGCGCTTCAAGCGCACTGTAGTTGGCCAGGCCACGGGCAATCTCGCGACCGTCCGGTGCCACGCAGACCACCATCTCGCCGCGACGGAAGCTGCCCTGGACCAATTTGACGCCGACCGGTAACAGGCTCTTGTTGCCTTGCGACAACGCCGACACCGCGCCTTCGTCCAGCACCAGCGTGCCGCGAGTCTGCAGATGCCCGGCCAGCCACTGCTTGCGCGCCGCCAGCATGCCGCGCTCAGGCGAAAGCAGCGTGCCAATGCGCTCGCCAGCCTTGAGACGATCAAGCACTCGCTCCAGGCGACCACCGACGATGATCGTATGCGCTCCAGACCGCGCCGCCAGCCGCGCCGCACGCAGCTTGGTCTGCATGCCGCCACGCCCCAGCGCGCCACCAGTACCGCCCGCCACCGCATCAAGCTTCGGATCATCGGCGCGCGCTTCGTAAATCAGTTGCGCATCAGGGTTATTGCGCGGGTCGGCGTCGAACATGCCGTCGCGATCGGTGAGGATCACCAGCAGATCGGCCTCGACCAGATTGGCCACCAGCGCCGCCAGCGTATCATTGTCGCCGAAACGGATTTCGTCGGTGACAACTGTGTCGTTTTCATTGATCACCGGAATGACTTTCAGCTCGACCAGCGCACGCAGGGTGCTGCGGGCGTTGAGGTAGCGCTTGCGGTCGGACAGGTCATCGTGAGTCAGGAGAATCTGCGCGGTGTGCCGGCCATGCTCGGCAAAGCTCGATTCCCAGGCCTGCACCAAGCCCATCTGACCGATTGCCGCGGCAGCCTGGAGCTCGTGCATCGCACTGGGTCGTGCGGTCCAGCCCAGACGGCTCATGCCGGCAGCCACCGCCCCGGAGGACACCAGCACCAACTCGACACCTGCCTCATGCAGGGCGACCATTTGCTCGACCCAGACACTCATTGCCGCACGATCCAGCCCTTTGCCATCAGCTGTCAGCAAAGCGCTGCCGATCTTCACGACCCAACGCTGCGCACCTGTCACTTTGCTCCGCATCATCTTCAACCTTAGCTTGAGGACAGCGCGACCCAGCGCTGCCCGTGACGTTAATCGTGGCTATTGGTGACCAACGATCGATTTCCAGATACTAAAACGCCGCTCGATTGAGCGGCGCTTAAGTTTACTGCAACGAATCAGTCACGCACGTAAATGATTTCCGGACCGTCTTCATCATCCACATCTTCTTCGTCCCAGTCATCGTCGCCGATGTCGTGGACCGACTTCACGCCGCTGCGACGCAGGGCACGCTTGTCATCCAGCGCCTGCAACTGTGCACGGGCTTCATCTTCGATGCGCTGATCGAGATCGGCCAGTTCTTCCTTGTACGCAGGATCGTTGGCCAGGCGATCGGCACGATCTTCCAGATAACGCATGATGTCGCGGGTCAGGCGCTCGGTGCCTTCTTTGGCGATGGCCGAGATCACGTAGACCGGACCTTCCCACTGCAGGCGATCAACGATTTCCTTGACGCGCTCTTCGTGCTCTTCCTCGAGAATCTGGTCGCACTTGTTCAGCACCAGCCAGCGATCACGCTCGGCCAGCGACGGACTGAATTTCACCAGCTCGTTGACGATCACTTCAGCCGCGTCCGGTGCACTGGTGTCATCCAGCGGCGCCATGTCGACGAGGTGCAGCAACAGACGCGTACGCGCCAGGTGCTTGAGGAAGCGAATACCCAGGCCGGCACCGTCGGAAGCGCCCTCGATCAGACCCGGAATGTCGGCGATGACGAAGCTTTTCCAGCGGTCAACGCTGACCACACCCAGGTTCGGCACCAGCGTGGTGAACGGGTAGTCGGCGACTTTCGGCTTGGCCGCCGACACCGAACGGATAAAGGTACTTTTACCGGCGTTCGGCAAGCCCAGCAGACCGACGTCAGCCAGCACTTTCATTTCCAGTTTCAGGTCGCGCTGCTCACCCGGCTTACCCGGAGTGGTCTGGCGCGGCGCACGGTTGGTACTGGATTTGAAACGGGTATTACCCAGACCGTGCCAACCGCCCTGCACCACCATCAGTTTCTGGCCGGCCTTGGTCAGGTCGCCAATCACTTCCTGGGTGGCCGAGTCGATCACGGTGGTACCGACCGGCACGCGCAGGATCAGGTCTTCACCTTTCTTGCCGGTGCAATCGGTGCTGCCGCCGTTGGAGCCACGCTCGGCATCGAAGTGCCGGGTGTAACGGTAGTCGACCAGGGTGTTGAGGTTTTCGTCGGCCATCATGTAGATGGAACCGCCGTCACCGCCATCACCGCCGTTCGGGCCGCCGTTTTCAATGAATTTTTCCCGACGGAAACTCATGCAGCCATTGCCGCCGTCGCCAGCTTTTACGCGGATCGATACTTCGTCTACAAACTTCATAACTCAACGCCTCTCGCCATACGGACGAGCCGAAAAACAATCAAGACATAAGACTCTTGCAAAAATGAGCGCAGCGACCCCAAAACACGACCTGCATCGCACGCCGACAGCCCATACAAACAGTTTTGCAAGAGACTCACCCCACAAACGAAAAAGCCCCGTCGCAAGACAGGGCTCTTCCAGCGATCTCGCGATTAAGCCGCGACAACGCTCACGTAACGACGACCGAAGGCGCCTTTTACTTCGAACTTGATCACGCCTTCGATTTTCGCGAAGAGGGTGTGATCCTTACCCATGCCAACGCCGTAGCCAGCGTGGAATTGGGTGCCGCGCTGACGCACGATGATGTTGCCGGCCTTGATGACCTGGCCGCCATACATCTTCACGCCAAGGCGTTTGGCTTCTGAGTCGCGACCGTTACGGGTACTACCACCAGCTTTTTTGTGTGCCATGAGTTCAATTCTCCTAGTGAGGAATTAGGCTGTAATTAAGCCTGAATACCGGTGATTTTGATCTCGGTGAACCACTGGCGGTGGCCCATACGCTTCATGTGGTGCTTACGGCGACGGAACTTGATGATGCGGACTTTATCGTGACGACCTTGGGAGATCACTTCAGCCTTGACGGTTGCGCCAGCAACAACAGGTGCGCCGATGTTCACGTCGTCGCCATTGGCGACCAGCAGAACGCGGTCAAAAGTCACGGATTCGCCAGTAGCGACTTCCAGTTTTTCGATCTTCAGGTATTCACCTTCAGCGACCTTGTATTGCTTACCGCCGGTAACGATTACTGCGTACATGGTATTTCTCCGATAATCCTGCTCACCCAGCTCTTTATAAGAAGAGGTATTGGCTGGCATGGCTGCATGGGGCTGGAACGGCCCAAGTGCAATTGCGTAAGGCAGGTGCTGCCCAGGAAGTTCAGGGTGCGCGATTGTACGCAAGCCGCGAGAGTCACGCAAGTGGCCGTCCATCGCGCCTTGACAGGCCCCGGTGTGGGTCCTAGCATGCCGCGCAACCCTTCTGGAGCAACTGTCGCTGATGCAACCCCAAGCTTTCTACCGCGCGGTGGCGGACGATTTTAACGCCGTCGACGGCATCATCAAGAAGCAGCTGACTTCCCGAGTGCCGCTGGTATCGAAAATCGGCGATTACATCACCTCGGCCGGCGGCAAACGCCTGCGTCCTTTATTGGTGCTGCTGTGCGGCAAGGCCCTGGGTCGCGAAGGCGACGACATGCGCCTGCTGGCCGCCACCATCGAATTCCTGCACACCGCGACCCTGCTGCATGACGACGTGGTCGACATGTCCGGCATGCGCCGTGGCCGCTCGACCGCCAACGCCATGTGGGGCAACGCCCCGAGCGTATTGGTCGGCGACTTCCTGTACTCGCGCTCGTTCGAAATGATGGTCGAACTGGGTTCGATGCCGGTAATGAAGATCCTGTCCCAGGCCACGCGCATCATCGCCGAAGGCGAAGTGTTGCAGCTGTCCAAGGTACGCGACGCCAGCACCACCGAAGAAACCTACATGGAAGTCATCCGCGGCAAGACCGCGATGCTTTTCGAAGCCTCGACCCACAGCGCCGCCGCACTGGCCGGTGCCACCGCCGAGCAGAGCGAAGCCCTGCGCACCTTCGGTGATCACCTCGGCGTGGCGTTCCAGCTGGTCGACGACCTGCTGGACTACAAGGGTGATGCCGAGACTCTGGGCAAGAACGTCGGTGACGATCTGGCCGAAGGCAAGCCGACCCTGCCGCTGATCTACACCATGCGCGAAGGTACGCCGGAGCAAGCTGCTCTGGTACGTCAGGCGATCCAGAAAGGCGGGATCGAAGACCTCGAAAGCATCCGCATCGCCGTGGAAGCCTCGGGTTCGCTGGAGTACACCGCGCAACTGGCCCGCGACTACGTGGCCCGTGCGATCAAGTGCCTCGACGCGCTGCCGGCCAGCGAATACCGCGATGCACTGGTGGAACTGAGCGAATTTGCGGTCGCCCGCACGCACTGATCTGCCTTCTGTGGGAGCGGGCTTGCTCGCGAAAGCAACCTGTCATTCAACATTAATGTTCAATGACACACCGCATTCGCGAGCAAGCCCGCTCCCACAGTTGTTTCTGCTCTATGCCCTCCTGCGCGTAAAACCTTATACAATGTGCGACTTTTAGCGATCCACATCCCAAGGAGCCTTAGTGAGCACGTTGCCACCCTGCCCGAAATGCAATTCCGAATACACCTACGAAGACGGTGCCCAACTGATCTGCCCTGAGTGCGCCCACGAGTGGTCGGCCAACGGCGAAGCCGAAGTGGCATCCGATGATGCCGTGAAGAAAGATTCAGTCGGCAACGTGCTGCAGGACGGCGACACCATCACCGTGATCAAGGACCTGAAAGTCAAGGGCACTTCGCTGGTGGTCAAGGTCGGCACCAAGGTCAAGAACATCCGCCTGTGCGATGGCGACCACGACATCGACTGCAAGATCGATGGCATCGGCCCGATGAAGCTCAAGTCCGAGTTCGTCAGAAAGGTCTGATCCTGCTGTCAGCCATCCCGTGCCCGCCGCGGGATGGTGCGTCACCCTCCCCGCCAGCCCCCGCATTCTCGCGTAATAGCCAGACGCCAGCCGTTTTGACCTTACGCAATCTTTACCCGGAAAAAATCGCATTCCGCCAATAGGCACTTGCTATTTGACGAATAAGAATTATTCTCATTGAAACCTTTCAAGGAGATGAGACCCATGACTTATTTGATCGACGCCTGGCTGGATCGCCCACACCCGTACCTCAGGATCCTGCATCGGGAAACCGGCGAAGTCTGTGCGGTACTGGAAGAAGAAGCCCTGCATGAGCTGCAGGATCAGGGTGATCTGGACGTCAGCAGCCTGAATTCCAGCGAACCGCTGGTGCTCAAGGAGCTGGTGCGCAATCTGTTCCTGTTCTGCTATGCCCGGGCCTTGCGCCCGACCAATGAGCTGCATCACAAGATCGAAATATGAGTAGCGCGGAAAAAACTGTGGGAGCCAGCCTGCTGGCGAAAGCGCTGTGTCAGGCAACGGATGATTGCCTGAAAGGACGCCTTCGCGAGCAAGCCCGCTCCCACATTATTGACCTGTCACCGGGACAGGCCAAGTATTACAGAACGTCCAGCAGCTCGACGTCGAATACCAGAACGCTGTGCGGCGGGATGCTGCCAACGCCTTGAGCGCCGTAAGCCAGTTCGCTCGGCACGTACAGGCGCCATTTGCTGCCGGCATTCATCAGTTGCAGAGCTTCGGTCCAGCCAGCGATCACGCCACCAACCGGGAATTCTGCTGGCTGGCCACGATCGTAGGAGCTGTCAAACACGGTACCGTCGATCAGCATGCCGTGGTAGTGAGTACGCACGGTGTCTTCACGGGATGGCTTGGCGCCTTCGCCCTGGGTCAGCACTTCGAATTGCAGACCGGAAGCCAGAGTAGTGATGCCTTCTTTCTTGGCGTTTTCAGCCAGGAAAGCACGGCCTTCACCGGCAGCCGCTTCAGCCTTGGCAGCGGCTTCGGCTTGCATGATCTCGCGGATCACTTTGAAGCTGGCGGACATGGCTTCCTGATCGACACGGCTTGGCTTGCCGGCGAATGCGTCGGTCAGACCGGCCAGGATGGCGTCCAGGCTGACACCCGGTGGCGGGTTGTCGCGCAGCTGGTCACCCAGCTGACGGCCAATACCGTAGCTGACGCGGGTTTCGTCGGTGGACAGATTTACTTCGGACATGACACTGCTCCGCTGTGCGGACGGCCATCAGACTTGCCGTGCGTGCACAGCGCGTCCCGGCGCGCCCGGAACCAAAAGGGCGAGCAGACTAGCACAGATGCCCGGCGATGGGGCGCAACGCCTACAGGGCCGAGCGCCAGGCCAGCGGCACTTTCAGGCTTTCCTCGTCACTGACGCCCAGGCCGCACATTTCGTCGTGCACCGAGGTGTGTACAAGGTTGAACGGCAGCACCGGAAAGTTATGCAGCAAATCCCGCGCATGCTCCACCGAGCGCAGCTGCAGCATTTCGCCCTTGAGATCACTCAGCGGATACGCCGCCCCGTGCATCCGCGCTTCGAGCAGATAAATCCCGCCCTCCATGGAGATCAGGTTCAGCTCATCGACCTTCCTGGCAATGGCAAACGCATTCAATTCTTGCAGGTTCATGAACGCACCTCACGCGGTGGCGAGCGAAGACCCTTACAGGGATATGCCCGCGCGCACCAAAGCACAAGCCACAAACGACACCGCCCGTCTGTTTCGCAACAGACGGGCGGTGTTTTTGCAGCGATCAAACAATGATCAGTGCTTGGTGAGCTTGTCCAGATAACCCATCGCGAACGCCGAAATCACGAAGGTCATGTGGATGATCACGTACCACATCAGGTGCTCGGGATCGACGTTCTTGGCATCCATGAAGATCCGCAGCAGGTGGATCGAGGAAATCGCCACGATCGACGCCGCCACTTTCATCTTCAGCGACGAGGAGTCCATGGTGCCCAGCCAGCTGAGTTTCTCTTTGCCTTCGTCGATGTTCAGCTCGGACACGAAGTTTTCGTAGCCGGAAATCATCACCATCACCAACAGGCCGCCCACCAGCGCCATGTCGATCAGCGACAGCAGCACCAGAATCAGATCCGATTCGGCCATGGAAAACACGTTGGGAATGACATGAAACACTTCCTGGAAGAATTTCAATGCCAGCGCCAGCAGCCCGAGGGACAGCCCGATATAGATCGGCGCCAGCAGCCAGCGCGTGGCGTACATTGCATTTTCGATAAAGCGTTCCATTGACTCTCACACAATAAGGATTGAAATCGGCGGCGAGTATACCAGCCGCCCGTGACCGCCAGAAACCGCCCGGCTCGCACCTCCCATCACCGCAACCTGCATGTGTGTGTGAATTTTTTTCTGCTACTGTCCAAACCATTGACCGCCTAGCGAAAGTGGACAGGACGACTGGAAATGCATGTGCGATTACCGTTGACGACTGCCGGAATTTGCCTCGTTCTGCTGCTGGGTGGCTGCTCACCCGGCGATGAGAAAAAGCCCTCGGTCAGCCTCGACGCGAAGACGGCAACCTTCGAACACTCACTGGACGCCATTACCGACCCGAAACTCAAGGACGCCGTGACCGAACTCGGTGGTTCGCTGCTGCTGCTCGAACGCGCGCAACTCAAACTCGACAGCACCCCGCTGAAAACCGTCTACGGCGAAGACACCCTCGGCATCCTCAAGCACTACCCTTCGCCGCAGGCGCTGGTCGATACCTTTATCAACGGACTGTTCGTGCTGCACAAGGACGCCAGCTCCGACTACCTCACCGACCTGCAACCGGTGTTCCCCTTCAATCTCAACATTCCCGGCGGCTTCCTGTTTCCCCACGGGGTGGAATGGCAGTCGGTGACCCTGAGCAACAAGCGCGTGATCGCCTATCAGCCGGAGTGGTCGGAAACCGATCCCGGCATTCAGTTGAGCCCGTCCAGCTCCAACGTCAACAACCCCGATGACCTGACCGTGACCTACCCGTTCATCGAAGGGCTGGACGTGGACAAGAAGAGCCAGCCACAACCGGTGAGCCTGCAAGGCAAAGTCGAAGTCATCGCGCCGCGCCGCCTGTTCAGCTTCAACCTGAGCCAGAAGGACGTCGGCCAGACCCGCACCGATGACAACCTCAGCGTCACCCTGCTGAAGCTTGAAAAGAACTACGCCGAAGTCGAATTCAGCAACAGCCTGCCACTGGCCCCTGAGGTCGAGGGTGCGCAGCTCAATCCAGTCATCGTTCAGGCCCGTGACACCAGCGGGCAATACCTGGTGCGCGCAGGCTCAATCAATGAGAGCCCGGCACAAGTCGCCTTCTACGAGAAACAACTGGCGTATCTGCAACAGCAGAAAACCTGGAGCGAGGCGTTGGAAAAACAGCTCGAAGACGAACAGCAGACCTTCGAGCAGCAGCATCCGCGCCGCTACAACAAGGTCTACTTCAACGGCCCCATCGACACCCTCGAAGTCAGCGTGCTGGATTTCTCATCGGCAACCGTGACCCGCAAAACACTGGATCTGCCAGTGCGCACTTTCAGCCAGCACACCACCGAAAAAGCCATCCAACCGCTGGACCCGGCGGTGGTCGTCTATGACGATCTGGCGCCGAACTGGCTCAAGGGCGCGAGCCTCACCGAGGAAGCGTTGAAGGCCGGCATCCGCATCCATCAGTCCGTGGAGGATCCGAGCGCTGCACGCATCGAGTTCTCTCACCGGCGAACTTTCAACGATGAATTGCTCGGTGATGATTTCAGCCCCGGCGAGAGTCCCGTGACGTTCTTCACCGAGAAACGCAGCGGCAAACTCGATGAGCCGATCGAACTGCCGCCCGAGGCGTATCAGGTCGATCCACTGCAGGCGACCATCACTTACGATTTGAACCTGTTTCCGGAAACCCCGGCGATTGCCGTGGGGTCGATGCCGCTGTTTCTCGCCAGCGTGGAGAAAAAAGCCTACGACGCCAAATCCCTGCCCAAAGGCCTGGAGATCAAGAACAACACCTTGGTGGTGGACCTGAAACTGTTTCCGGCCAACGCCTGGCGATTCTTCGTCAAGGACGACAGCGGCAACTACCTGAAACAGATTCTCTCGGTCAGTCATGACGCGAGTGCGGATGGCCCGGCGCTGTTCGGCGTGCATTACTTCTATGGTCGTCCAACGCACGTGGAGACCTATCAGCGGACCGAGCTCAATACCGTGCAATACGGCTTTGAGGTCAAACTCGACAAGGCGCAGCAGTCCGACACCGCGCCATGATTGCGCCTAGTGGTCGAACACGCCGACCGTACGCCCACGTCCACCATTGATCTGGCGCAGCTGTGCCTGCAGGTGCAGGCTCCAGATCTGCGGATCGTCGGCCAGCTCGTAGCCGTGCATCGTCAGGCTTTCCACAATAGTGTCGAGAATCGACTCGGCGGCGACCGGCCCGTGAAACGGGCCCTGGGCCTTGATGGCGGAGGGTTGTTCGCCGGCCATGCCGGCAGCGAAGAGCAAGGTCCACATGCCGTTATCGCCGGCCAACGGTTTGATGGCGCATTCGATGCGGGTCACAAGACCCAGGCACTGACGGGTGAGGCAGAGGTTGCGCGACATGGCGGCGACCCTCGGTAAAGCCTGTATTCAGCCTTCACGCGAAGGCTGTTTCGATCCAGTGATACTGTCGATGTCCTTGAGCAGAGAATAGAAGAAAAGTCCGCCGCGCAAGCTGGATAGAACCAGAAGGCGCCGAATGGTCATTGTGTGAATTCTGACGCCAGAGTAGTGGCACTTTTCCCGAAGATCACCACAAAAATCAATCTGGAAAAACAACTGTGGGAGGGGGCTTGCTCCCGAAGGCGGTGTCTCAATCAACTAATGTGTCGATTGGTACGCCGCCTTCGGGAGCAAGCCCCCTCCCACAGTTTTTACCGCGTTTGCGGTCAGGCTGGTTTGGCTTCGGCTAGTGCCTCCTGCGCCAGTTCCTTTTCCGCCTCTTTGAGGTCGTCTTCACTGATCATCTCGGCAATCACCCGCAGACGCTCAACTACCCGTGCATTGACGCTGCCCTCGGGGAACTGACCGTCAGCATCCGGCTCACCGGCCGGTTCGCCGACCAACAGGCTCAACGCTTCATCGGCCTGACGCACCGCGTACACGTGGAACTGCCCGGCACGCACCGCCGCCAGCACCTTCTCGTCGAGCATCAGCGTGGCGACGTTGGCCTGCGGAATGATCGCGCCCTGCTCGCCGGTCAACCCACGTGCTTCGCAGAGACGGAAGAAGCCCTCGATTTTCTCGTTGACCCCGCCGACTGCCTGCACTTCGCCGAACTGGTTGATCGAACCGGTGATCGCAAAACACTGCTTCAGTGGAGTTTTCGACAGCGCCGAAATCAGCGTGCAAGCCTCGCCCAGCGACGCACTGTCGCCATCGACGTAACCGTAGGATTGCTCCAGCGCGATGCTCGCGGAGATCGCCAGCGGGAATTCCTGAGCGTAACGGCTGCCCAGGTACCCGGTAAGGATCATCACGCCTTTGGAGTGGATCGGCTGACCCAGGTTGACCTCGCGCTCGATGTCGACGATACCGCTGCCGCCCGGGTACACCGTGGCGGAAATCCGCGCCGGCACACCGAACGCCGAATCACCCACTTCGAGCACAGTCAGCCCGTTGCACTTGCCGACCGCCGCGCCGTCGGTGTCAATCAGGATGATCCCGGCGAGCATGTCGTCGAGAATCCGCGCCGAGACCCGACCGGTGCGAGTGGCCTTGGCTTTCAATGCGCGCTCGATATGCCCGGCATCGGTCATTTCATCACCGGCCAGATGACGAATGAAGTCCGCCTCGCTGACCAGTTGGAACAGATCGCCGATCCGCGCCGACAAACGCCCCTGATGCTCGGCCAGCCGTGCGCTGTAGGTCGCCAGACGCGCCACCGCATCGGCGGTCAGCGGCGCCATGCCTTCCTCCGAAGTACGGGTTTTCAGCAACTGGGCAAATTGCTCCAGACTTTCGTCGACCATCGGGATGTCTTCGTCGAAGTCGACCAGCACGCGGAACATCTCCTGGAAGTCCGGATCCAGGTCCTGCAGCGTGTAATACAACTGCCGCGCGCCGATGATGATGACTTTGACCTGCAACGGAATGTGTTGCGGGTTGAGGGTCACCGTGGCGAAACGGCCCATCTCGCCCAGCGGCGATTCCATTTTCAGCTTGCGCGATTGCAGGGCGCGTTTCAGCGCGTCCCACACGAACGGCTCGCTGAGCATTTTTTCCGCTTCAAGAATCAAAAAACCGCCATTGGCCCGATGCAAAGCACCTGGACGCAACTGCCGGTAAGTGGTGTACAGCGCGCCCTGATCGGTGGTGTACTCGATGCGCCCGAACAGGTTTTCGTAAGTCGGGTGCGGCTCGAACACTACCGGCGCCCCGCCGCTGGCCGGATGGCCGACCACCAGGCTCGGCGCGTATTGCTCTTCCAGCAGCTTGCGCGCCACGGCGTCGGTCTTGCTGTCGTCGACCAGTTGCTCGACCACGGTTTTCAGCAAGTACACCTGCATCGCTTGCAGGTAACCGCAGACCGCAGCGTTCTCCGCGTACTTCTCGGACAACGGCGAGAGCAACGGCTGCAAGGCCAGGGTGATGGTTTCTTCGTTGAGCTGACGCAACTGATTGTTCGACTCGCGCTTCCACTGCGGCAGGCTGGCGAGTTCTTCGTTCAGACGCTCTTCGAGGCCGGAGATGTCTTCGTGAAACCGTTCGCGCTCGGCTTCCGGCAATTGGGCGAATTCCGCTTCATCCAGCGCCTTGCCTTCAAGCATCGGCGTGAAGGCGATATTGCTGCTGTCGCGGTACAGGGCGACGTCCTTCTCCAGCGCCAGCCGTTCGATGATATCGAGGGCCTTGTCGTAGCGCTGGTTGAAGGCGCGGTCGATGGCGCTTTTCTTCTGCTGGTAGGACGGGTGTTCGAACACTGCCGGAAAGGTTGCCAGCAGGTTATCGATCAGGCCGTTGATGTCACCGATGAACGAAGCCGCAGAGCCAGAAGGCAATTCCAGCGCGCGGGGCTCGCGCGGCTCATCGAAATTATTGACGTAGACCCAGTCCGCCGGGGTCTGCAGGCGCTTGCCTTCGGCCTTCAGGTAGCGTTTGACGAACGAGAAGCGGCCAGTGCCGGGCTCGCCCATGACAAAGACGTTGTAACCGGGGCGTGGCATCGCCACACCGAACTGCAAGGCTTCGACCGCACGTTCCTGGCCGAGCACACCGCGAAAGGGCTCCAGATCATTGGTGGTAGTGAAGCTGAACTGTTCAGCGGAAAACGGACGAGTCAGCGCTTCGGGCGCTATACGCAGGCTGGCAGCAACAGGATCAGGCATCGGGCTTCCTTAACAATCAGGCGGGGCGGATAGCGGCATTCTGGCGCTGCCCGTGCCCCACTGGCAAGGCGCGCCACACGACAAAGCATAGTCAACCGGGCCACCCCGCCCCGTCCCCCGTGAATCCGGGGTTATCGCCAAATCTTTTGTAAAAAATCACGGAACCCCCGGAACGTGCCTAAACTCCAAACTGCGCGGCTGGAACTAATACCGGCCCACTGGCGCTTCAAGGGTCTGTTATCACGGAGCCTGGGGGCCAGAACCCTGTCCATTGGTATGCACACAAAGAGAACAAAGCTATGAAACGGATTCTTCTCGGTACTCTCTTCACCGCTGTTTCCATCAACGCCATGGCGCAAGCCCCGGGTGGCCCGGATTGCGGTTGGGGCAACATGCTGTTCGAAGGTCAGCGTGGCACCCCGGCACACTTCCTGGCATCCACCACTAACGGCACCTCCGGTAACGCTACGTTCGGTATGACTTCCGGCACCAACGGTTGCTCGACCAACGCGTCGCTGACCTACGGCGGTAAATCCTGGTTCGCCATGAATGGCATGATGAACGAGCTGTCCGAAGACATGGCCAAGGGCAACGGCGAAGCGCTGACGACCTACGCCGTGGTACTGGGCGTGGCGCCGGAAGACCGTGCGCACTTCGCTGCTGTCACTCACGAGCACTTCCAGCAAATCTTCAGCAAGGCTGACGTGACCGCAGAAGACGTGCATACCAACACCCTGGCCGTGCTGAAGTCGGACCCACGTCTGGCCAAGTACGCAACTCAGGCTTAAGCTCGACCCCACCCGCTTCTTTCGGGAAGCGGGTTTTGTTTTGAGTGCAATCACTCGAATGTGACGCTGAACCTGTGGTGAGGGGATTTATCCCCGATCGGCTGCGAAGCAGTCGTGAAACCATTCAATTCGGTGTATCTGATACACCGAGTTTTGCAGGTATGAGGGCCGCTTCGCAGCCCATCGGGGATGAATCCCCTCGCCACAGGGGAGTGATCGCAGCCCGATCCGGGTTTTATTTTCTTTCGACTTAAGTTGCCACTTATGCTCAAACGCCTTGCCTGGCTGGCGCTCTGTGTCTGCGCCCCGCTGTCCGCCGCGCCTCACGTCGACCCTCAACGTTTACAGCAACTGGCCAACGACCGCTTCTGGATTTCCCTCGGTCATTACGAAACCGCCAAGCTTGGCGGCTGGCGCAGCTATGTCAGCGACAGGAAATTCTTTCTGGCGCCCGATGGCAACGAACACCCCGACCATGAGCTGGCCGCCACCGTGCAGGCGCTGTACGCCCCGGCCAGTCTCGGCGAACAGCATGCGCAGTGCGTCTACCCGGCGCGTACGCGCTGGCTGAAAGCCCAGCTCAATCTCAGCGATCTGCCCGCCCCCGATTGCGCCGAATTCAAGAAGTGGTTCAAGGACGTCTCGCCGCACAGCGCGGTGATGATCTTCCCGGCGGCCTACCTCAACAGCCCGTCGTCGATGTTCGGCCACACCCTGCTGCGCATCGACCAGGCTGACGTGCAAAGCGACAAGACTTCGCTGCTGAGTTACGCGATCAATTTCGGCGCCTACATCGAAGGCTCGGACAACAGCATTCTCTACGCCTGGAAGGGCTTGATGGGTGGCTATCCCGGGCTGTTCGCGCTGGTGCCGTATCAGGAAAAACTCTCCGAGTACCGCAGCCTGGAAAACCGCGACCTGTGGGAATACCGGCTGAACCTGACACAAGAAGAAACCGCACGCATGGTCGAGCATGTGTGGGAGCTGAAGCAGATCCAGTTCGACTATTTCTTCTTCGACGAAAACTGCTCCTATCGCCTGCTCGAACTGCTGCAAGTGGCACGTCCGAGCCTGCGCCTGACCGAGCAATTCCCGCTGACCGCCATCCCTACCGATACGGTCAAAGCGGTGAAAGAAGCCGGGCTGGTGGAAAGCATCGAATATCGCCCGTCCCGCGAGCGTGAACTGCTCAGCCGCGCCGAGCCTTTGAACAAGGAAGAACAGCAATGGGTGCTGAAGGTCAGCGCCGATCAACAGGTGTTGCAGGAGCCGACCTTCAAGGCCCTGCCCCGGGATCGTCAGGCGCTGATCATCGACGCCGCCTATCGTCTGGAGCGTTACCGCGCCAACGGGCAGGAACGTGATGCGCAACGTGCACAGCGCAGCTTCGAACTGCTGCGGGCGATCAACAAGAACCCGGCGCCGGAATTGCAGATTCCACAACCGGGCCTGCCCGAAGACGGCCATGAATCGCGCACCTGGCAGGCCGGCATCGGCACCCGCGGTGATCGGGCATTCGGTGAGTACGGTTTGCGCATGGCTTATCACGATCTCAATGACAACGCCGAAAGCTTCCCCCTTGGCGCGCAGATCGAAATCCTGCAGATGAAGCTGCGTCAATACGAAGGCAACCAGTGGCAGTTCCAGCAACTGGACCTGGCGACCATCCGCTCGCTGACCCCGCGCAATGAACTGCTGCAGCCTCTGTCGTGGCAAGTCACCGGTGGCCTTGAGCGGGTGCCGGGCAAGCATGATGACGAGACGCTGGTCAGCCACGTCAACGGTGGCGGCGGCGGCACCTGGGCGTTAGGTGATGACGTATTGGGTTTTGCCCTCGGCACCGTGCGCATCGAGCACAACAATGACTTCGCCGGATTCGTCACGCCGGCAACTGGCTTCAACACCGGCGTGCTGTGGAAAAACCCGTTGGGCAATCTCAGCGTCGAGGCCAAGGGCGACTACTTCACCAACGGCGAAGTACGCCGCAGCCTGAGCCTGAACCAGCAGTGGGAATTGTCGCGCAACCTCGGTTTGCGCCTGACGGCACAGCGTGAGTTCAGTCATGTGGCGACACCGGAAACCGAAGTGATGCTTGAGGTGAAGTGGTACCACTACTGATCTAAAGCCTAATCCATAACCCCTGTGGGAGCGGGCTTGCTCGCGAAGGCGTCGTGTCAGGCGATTCAAATCTCGACTGATCCACCGCTTTCGCGAGCAAGCCCGCTCCCACAGGGCCCTCCGGTGTTTAACGAATTACTCACATGCCTTTCACCTACGTCCGACGAATCCGCTTCTAGACTTTCCCTATCAGCCGAGAATCGGCGCGGGAGAGTGCGATGTGGCGGTGTGCGGGGTTGTTGGGTGTTTTGCTGTTGCTCGGGGGTTGCCAGACCACCCACGAAGACTTGATCGCCAAAGGTTATCCACCGGCCTTCGCCGACGGTTTTGACGATGGCTGCGTCAGTGGCCGGCAAGCCGCCGGCTCGATCAGTGGCGAGTTTCGCAAGAACGTGCCGCGCTATCTCAAGGACAAGCAATACGCCGAAGGCTGGACCGACGGCTTCCGCCAGTGCCAGGCAATGCTGGAAAACAAGGATCGCGAAGAGTATCGCAACGAGCACTGGGACGAACGCGAGCGCGCCTGGCAGCAGCAGAAAGATCAGGACGCCGGGCGGGCTTATCGCTCGCAATAGGTCGCTTCCAGACATCCAGTGAAACCAAATGCCGGCGACCATGGCCCAAACTCTTTGCAGAGGAGGACAGCATGAGCCGCGCTTTCGTCAACGAAGATAACGCCGCTGCGCAAGCCGATCAGCCCGTCGAACGGCAGGTCAGTGCGCAGCCCAATTACGTCACCCCCCAAGGATTGGTGCAGTTGCAGGCCAAGGTCGCCGAACTGCAAGCCCTGCACGCCGAGCAATCGGCCAAGGGCGAACAGGCCGACAAGCAGCGCCAGGCCGATCTTGAAAGAGATTTGCGCTACTTCAACCAACGCCTCGCCAGCGCACAGGTCGCGGCCCCGGCGATCTCGACCGATAAAGTGCAGATCGGCAGCTGGGTGACCTACGCCGACGAACACGACACCGAAAGTCGGGTGCAACTGGTCGGCGAAGATCAGGCCGACGCCAGCCAGGGCCTGATCAACTGGGCTTCGCCGCTGGGCCGGGCATTGCTCGGTGCCCGGCTCAATGACGAAGTGCTGTGGCAACGCCCCGCCGGCGATCAGATGATTGAAGTGATTCGCATCGAACCGGCTTAAACCACACCCTGCGCGAGCATCGCATCGGCGACTTTGACGAAGCCGGCGATGTTCGCGCCTTTGACGTAGTTGATCCGTCCATTCTCTTCGCCGTAATGCACGCAGGCATGGTGGATCGACTGCATGATCGCGTGCAGCTTGCTGTCCACCTCACCCGCCGTCCACAGCAGGCGCATGGCGTTCTGCGACATCTCCAGCCCACTGACCGCGACCCCGCCGGCGTTCGACGCCTTGCCCGGGGCGAACAGAATGCCGGCCTCGATGAAGATATCCACAGCCGCCAGCGTGGTCGGCATGTTCGCGCCTTCGGCCACGCATACGCAGCCGTTGCGCAGCAGCGTACGCGCGGCGTCGGCGTCGAGCTCGTTCTGCGTGGCGCATGGCAGCGCAATGTCACACGGCAGCGACCAGGGCAACTGACCGGCGCGGAACTCCAGACCGAACGCCGTGGCCAGTTCGCTGATGCGTCCGCGTTTGACGTTTTTCAGTTCCAGCAGTGCCTGCCACTGTTCTTCGCTCAGTCCCGATTCGCAGTACAGCGTGCCTTCGGAGTCGGACAGCGAAATCACCTTGCCGCCGAGGTCCATGACCTTGCGCGCCGCGTATTGGGCGACGTTGCCGGAACCGGAGATCGCCACACGCTTGCCTTCGACAGTCTGCCCGCGGCGCTTGAGCATCTCCTCGGCGAAGTACACGCAACCGAAACCGGTGGCTTCCGGGCGAATCAGGCTGCCGCCGTAGGTCATGCCTTTACCGGTCAACACGCTGGTGAACTGGTTGCTCAGGCGTTTGTACTGGCCAAACAGGAAACCGATCTCCCGCGCCCCGACACCGATATCGCCGGCCGGCACGTCAACGTCCGCGCCGATGTGGCGGTACAGCTCGCTCATGAACGCTTGGCAGAAACGCATGACTTCGGCGTCGCTCTTGCCCTTAGGATCGAAGTCCGAACCGCCCTTGCCGCCGCCCATGGGCAACGAGGTCAGGGAGTTCTTGAAGGTCTGTTCGAAGGCGAGAAACTTCAGCACGCCCAGGTTCACCGAAGGATGGAAGCGCAAGCCGCCCTTGTACGAGCCGATCGCGCTGTTCATCTGGATGCGGAAACCGCGATTGACCTGGACCTTGCCCTGATCGTCGACCCACGACACGCGAAACACCACCGCACGCTCCGGCTCGCAGATGCGCTCCAGAATGCCCGAGGTCAGGTAACGCGGATTGGCTTCGAGAAACGGCCACAGACTGCGCAGGACTTCTTCGACAGCCTGGTGGAATTCGGGTTGATCCGGGTCGCGTTTTTTCAGGCGGGCGAGGAAGGATTCGACGGATTCGATCATGGGAAAAGTCTCGGCAAATTTATTGTCGTTGGAAGCGATTGAGCCGGACTGTAGCAAACGATTTGCGCACAGGAACAGCGCAAAATGTCGCAGTTATGAAATTAAATGGTGCACAGGATATAAATCAGAGGGCTTTTTGGACTGATATTGCACCTGAATGGGGAGTTCAAATTGAAGTGATGCACCAACAGTTATACCGCCTTCGCGAGCAAGCTCGCTCCCACACTTGAAATGCGCTCCCCTGTGGGAGCGAGCTTGCTCGCGAAGGGTTCGACTCGGTTGCATCTGAAAAACCAGGCAAAAAAAACGGAGCCCGAAGGCTCCGCTTTTGATGCAACCAACCCGAATCAGGCCAGTTTCTTGTGGCGTACCCGGTGTGGCTGCGCCGCCGCTTCGCCGAGGCGCTTTTTGCGGTCGGCTTCGTACTCGGTGTAGTTGCCTTCGAAGAACACCGCTTGCGAGTCGTCTTCGTACGCCAGGATGTGAGTCGCGACGCGGTCCAGGAACCAGCGATCGTGAGAGATCACAATGGCGGCGCCCGGGAAGTCCAGCAGGGCTTCTTCCAGCGAACGCAGGGTTTCAACGTCGAGGTCGTTGGACGGTTCGTCGAGCAGCAGGACGTTGCCGCCCTCCTTCAGGGTCAGCGCCAGGTGCAGACGACCGCGCTCACCACCGGACAGGTCCTTGACGAACTTCTGCTGGTCGCCGCCCTTGAAGTTGAAGCGACCGACGTAAGTGCGCGACGGAATCTCGTAGTTGCCGATGCGGATCTGGTCGGAACCGTCGGAGATCTGCTGGAACACGGTCTTGCTGCCGTCGAGGTCTTCGCGGCTCTGATCCACGCAGGCCAGTTGCACGGTTTCGCCGACTTCGATGGTGCCGGAATCCGGAGTTTCCTTGCCCATCAGCATGCGGAACAGGGTCGACTTACCGGCACCGTTACCACCGATCACGCCGACAATGGCGCCCTTCGGCATGGAAAACGACAGGTTGTCGATCAGCACGCGATCGCCGTAACCCTTGGTGACGTTCTTGAACTCGATGACCTTGTCGCCCAGACGCGGACCGGCCGGGATGTAGATCTCGTTGGTTTCCGAACGCTTCTGGAATTCCTGCGATTGCATTTCTTCGAAGCGTTGCAGACGTGCCTTGGATTTCGACTGACGGGCTTTCGCGCCTTTGCGCACCCACTCCAGTTCTTCCTTCATGGCTTTTTCGTGAGCCGACTGCTGCTTGGATTCGGCCGCCAGACGATCGGACTTGGCTTCGAGCCAACCCGAGTAGTTGCCCTCGTAAGGAATGCCCGCGCCGCGGTCGAGTTCCAGAATCCAGCCAGCGACGTTGTCGAGGAAGTAACGGTCGTGCGTGATCGCGACCACGGTGCCCGGGAAGTCGTGCAGGAAGTGCTCCAGCCACGCTACCGAATCAGCGTCCAAGTGGTTGGTCGGTTCGTCGAGCAGCAGCATGTCCGGAGCGGACAGCAGCAGACGGCACAGGGCCACACGACGTTTTTCACCACCGGACAGGTGTTCGACCTTGGCGTCCCAGGCCGGCAGACGCAGGGCGTCGGCAGCGACTTCCAGTTGACGCTCCAGGTTATGACCATCGCTGGCCTGCAGGATCGCTTCGAGCTTGGCCTGTTCGGCTGCCAGCTTGTCGAAGTCGGCATCCGGATCGGCGTAAGCGGCGTAGACCTCGTCCAGACGCGCCTGCGCATCCTTGATCACGCTGACCGCTTCCTCGACCACTTCACGCACGGTCTTGGTCGGATCAAGTTGTGGCTCTTGCGGCAGATAACCGATGTTCAGGTCCGGCATCGGACGGGCTTCGCCCTCGAACTCGGTGTCGACGCCAGCCATGATTTTCAGCAGCGTGGATTTACCCGAACCGTTGAGGCCGAGTACGCCGATCTTGGCGCCGGGAAAGAACGACAGCGAAATGTTTTTCAGGATTTCCCGCTTCGGCGGAACAACTTTGCCCAGCCGATGCATGGTGAAGACGTATTGAGCCATGGAGAACCTTGGGTCAGTGACAGATGAATGATTGGAGCGCAGGCGATGCCCGGCCAGACCGATGCGCGTCGTTCACTTGATGGTCATCAATGCGTGCGCGCGGAAAAAAGTCTGATTCTAGGAGCTGGAACGCTCCCGCGTAACCGGCAAAGCTACCTTAATGACCGGTGGCAGTCCAGCCGAGTGGGGCTGGCACTTCGCCACAACTCAAGGCATGCTAGCCGCCCTTCGGGCGTCCGGCTTATAGTGCACGTCGCGCCAGTCCAGCCAAACCGCAGGATTTCAGCTTGTCCAACGTTACCCCGCCAGCTTCTGTGAGCGCGTCCAATCCGGGGACCGGCTCGCCCCTGCGCGGAACATTGAAGGGGGCATTGGCGACGCTGGTACTTTTGCTGCTGGCCCTGCTGTTCTGGCAACTGCTCGATCAATTGCGCGAGACCCAGAAAAATCAGCGCCAGTACACCATCGACTACACCGCCGACCTCGCCTCGCAGGTCAGCCTGAACATGTCGCTGAATGCGCAAATCGCCCTCAACCTGCTACCGATCGTCGAACAACCGCAGTCGTCCGACGAACAGCAGGCGCTGCTGCGCAAGCTCCAGCAATCGCTGCCGGACCTGCGCAGCCTGGCCCTGCTCAGCCCGTCCGGGAAAATCCTCAACGACAGCGCCAGCGACAGCCACGACGCCGATTACCTCGCTGAACTGGTGCGCCGCAGCCGCGCCCAGGCGCATTACTTCAGTAACGCCGACGACGGCTCGGTGGTGCATCTGTTGTTGCATCAGGCCAGCGGCAGCACGCGCGGCTACTGGGTATTGCGCCTGACCCCGACCTTCTTCGACTCGCTGACCAAGCTGGGCGAAACCGGCATCCGCCCGTTGTGGCTGGTGGAAAACCGTCTCAACCATCAGATCATCAGCCGCGACGAAGCGCTGTCTTCTGCCCGGCCCGGGGTGCTGAGCCCGGACGACATGGCCAACACCGTGCTGACCGTGCCACTGAGCAGCAGCGACTGGCAGTTGCGCGGGCTGTTCGATCGTCAGCGGGTGCTCGAAGAACTGCTGCCAGCGTTCATCGGCAAATGCCTTCTAGGCCTGGCGTTCTCGATGTTGCCGGTGATCGCGCTGCTGAACATGCGTCGCCGCCAGCGCCAGTTGCATGAAGGCCGCCGGCGCTATCAGGACATCTTCGAAGGCACTGGCGTTGCGTTGTGCGTGCTCGATCTGTCCGGCCTCAAGCAGGTATTCGACAAAGCACAGATCCAGACCAGCGACCAGCTCAAGGCCTGGCTCGACCAACCGGCCCAGCGCCAGCAACTGCTGCAAGAACTGCGCGTCACCGAGGTCAATCAGGTGGCGCTGCAACTGCTCAATGTCAATTCCTGCGAGCACGCCTGGCAGTTGCTGATCGACGGTCATCCGCACAGCCAGTGTGCCATCGGCAACCAGGTGCTCGACGCGGTTCTGCAGCAGCAAAAACAGCTGGAGCTGGAAATCAGACTGCCGGACATCAACGGCCGCGATCAGCACCTGTGGATGGTCCTGCGCCTGCCTGAGGAGCTGCACGACTATAAAGCGGTGATTCTGAGCATCAACGACATCACCAGCCGCAAGCTGATCGAACTGTCGCTGCTGGAGCGCGAAGGTTTCTGGTCGGACGTGGTGCGCACCGTGCCGGATCATCTGTATGTGCAGGACGTGATCAGCCAGCGGATGATTTTCAGCAACCACCACCTCGGCCAGACCCTCGGTTACGACCGCTCCGAGCTGCACCAGATGGGCGAGTACTTCTGGGAAATCCTCCTGCATCCGGAAGACGCCGACTATTACCACCGCTCACGGCAGATGCAGCGGCACGCCGGGTACAGCCAGCTGTTGCAGTGCCAATTGCGCTTCCGCCATCGCGACGGCAAATGGCGGCGCTTCGATATTCGTGAGCAGGCGCTGGCCCGTGACAAACATGATCAGGTCACGCGGATCATCGGCGTGGCCAAGGACATCACCGAGCAGATCGAGGCCAGCGAATCGCTGCGCGACAGCGAGCAGCGCTACCGCATGCTCGCCGAAAGCATCAGCGATGTGATTTTCTCCACCGACAGCAAGCTGTCGTTGAACTACGTCAGCCCGTCGGTGCAGGCGGTGCTGGGTTACGACGCCGAGTGGATCTTCCAGAATGGCTGGCAATCGACCATTGCCAACCCGCAGCAGCTATCCGGCATCTACACCTTGATGGATCGGGTCAGCAAAGCGCTCGACAAGCCTGAGCAACTCGCGCAACTGCGGAGCCAGGTACAGACGCAGATGTTCCTGTTCGACTGCCTGCGCGCCGACGGCCGCAAGATCCCGATCGAGCTGCGGCTGGTGCTGGTGTGGGACGAACACGGCGCGTTCGAAGGCGTGCTCGGCGTCGGTCGCGACATCAGCCAGCAGCGCCGCGCCGAGAAAGACCTGCGCATGGCCGCCACGGTATTCGAGCACTCGACTTCGGCGATTCTGATCACCGACCCCGCCGGTTACATCGTGCAGGCCAACGAAGCCTTCAGCCGGGTCAGCGGTTACGCGGTGTCGGAGGTGCTCGATCAGTTGCCGAACATGCTCACCGTCGACGAGCAACAGGACGCGCACCTGCGCTACGTGCTCAAGCAATTGCATCAGCACAGCACCTGGGAAGGCGAAGTCTGGCTCAAGCGCCGTAACGGCGAGCATTACCCGGCGTGGGTCGGCATCACAGCAGTACTCGACGATGAAGGCGATCTGGCCAGTTACGTGTGCTTCTTCAGCGACATCAGCGAGCGCAAGGCCAGCGAACAACGCATCCATCGTCTCGCTTACTACGACGCCCTGACCCACCTGCCGAACCGCACGCTGTTCCAGGATCGTCTGCACACCGCGCTGCAATCGGCCGAACGGCAGAAGTCGTGGGTGGTGCTGATGTTCCTCGACCTCGACCGCTTCAAACCGATCAACGACTCCCTCGGCCACGCGGCTGGCGACCGCATGTTGAAAGACATGGCCACGCGGTTGCTGGCCTGCGTCGACGATGACGACACCGTGGCGCGCATGGGCGGTGACGAGTTCACCTTGCTCCTGCAACACCGCTCCAGCCGCGAAATGGCGCTGAACCGAGCGATTCATGTGGCCGAGCAGATTCTCGCCAGCCTGGTGCGTCCATTTGTGCTGGAAGGTCGCGAGTTCTTCGTCACCGCCAGTATCGGCATCGCCCTGAGCCCGCAGGACGGCAACGAACTCAGCCAGTTGATGAAGAACGCCGACACCGCGATGTACCACGCCAAGGAGCGCGGCAAGAACAACTTCCAGTTCTATCAGGCCGACATGAACGCCAGTGCGCTGGAACGTCTGGAGCTGGAAAGCGACCTGCGTCATGCGCTGGAGCAGAACGAATTTGTCCTGTACTACCAGCCGCAATTCAGCGGCGACGGCAAACGCCTGACTGGCGCCGAAGCGCTGCTGCGTTGGCGTCATCCGCGTCGCGGGCTGGTGCCGCCGGGGGATTTCATTCCGGTGCTGGAAGAGCTCGGTCTGGTAGTGGACGTTGGCGACTGGGTGATCAGCGAAGCCTGCCGCCAGCTCAAGACCTGGCACCAGAACCGCGTGCGCGTGCCGAAGGTCTCGGTGAACATTTCGGCGCGGCAGTTCTCCGATGGCCAGCTCGGTACGCGCATCGCGACGATCCTGCGCGAAACCGGGCTGCCACCGGCGTGTCTGGAGCTGGAACTGACCGAAAGTATCCTGATGCGCGAAGTCAGCGAAGCAATGCAGATTCTGGCCGGGCTGAAAAACCTGGGCCTGAGCATTGCGGTCGACGATTTCGGCACCGGTTATTCGTCGCTGAACTACCTCAAGCAATTTCCGATCGATGTGCTGAAGATCGACCGTACCTTCGTCGACGGCCTGCCGTCCGGCGAGCAGGACGCGCAGATCGCTCGGGCGATCATCGCCATGGCCCACAGCCTCAATCTGGCGGTGATCGCCGAAGGCGTGGAAACCCATGAGCAACTGGACTTCCTGCGCGAACATGGCTGCGATGAGGTTCAGGGCTATCTGTTCGGACGGCCAATGCCGGCGAGCCGGTTTGAAGCGCAGTTCAGCAATGACGCGCTGTTCATGTTCGACTGATTTTTTGCAGCACCGCCAATGACGCCTTCGCGAGCAAGCCCGCTCCCACATTTGACCCGGTTTCTTCAGGATATACGCGGTCCACTGTGGGAAAGGGCTTGCTCGCGAAAGGGTCGGTACAGACGCCGGAAAAATCTGCGGTGCAGCCATCCCCAGCAGGCTGGCTGCCACAGGGACTTGCCGTGGATCAGTATTCTCCGGTTGAAACGCGGCCATTGTGGAGCCAGCAAAAGCACCGCACATCTGGCATGAACGCCACTTGTCTGCGACATGATGTCGTTTCATATGCCATCCAAAACCCATTGGGTTAGAATGCCCCCCTTTTCTGCCCCCGATCCTTGAGGACCGCCATGTTCAGCCGTGATTTGACTATTGCCAAGTACGACGCCGATCTCTTTGCCGCCATGGAGCAAGAAGCTCAGCGCCAGGAAGAGCACATTGAGCTGATCGCTTCGGAAAACTACACCAGCCCTGCGGTGATGGAAGCTCAAGGCTCGGTATTGACCAACAAGTACGCCGAAGGCTACCCGGGCAAGCGCTACTACGGTGGTTGCGAGTACGTCGACGTTGTTGAGCAGCTGGCCATCGACCGCGCCAAAGAGCTGTTCGGCGCCGATTACGCCAACGTTCAGCCGCACGCCGGTTCCCAAGCCAACGCCGCTGTTTACCTGGCCCTGCTGCAAGGTGGCGACACCATCCTGGGCATGAGCCTGGCCCACGGTGGTCACCTGACTCACGGTGCCAGCGTTTCCTCCTCCGGCAAGCTGTACAACGCCGTGCAGTACGGCATCGACGCCAACGGCCTGATCGACTACGACGAAGTCGAGCGTCTGGCGGTTGAGCACAAGCCGAAAATGATCGTGGCCGGTTTCTCTGCCTACTCGCAGATCCTCGACTTCCCACGCTTCCGCGCCATCGCTGACAAAGTCGGTGCCTACCTGTTCGTCGACATGGCTCACGTGGCCGGTCTGGTCGCCGCTGGCGTCTACCCGAACCCGGTGCCATTCGCTGACGTGGTCACCACCACCACCCACAAGACCCTGCGCGGTCCTCGTGGCGGTCTGATCCTGGCGCGCGCCAACGCCGAAATCGAGAAGAAGCTGAACTCCGCGGTATTCCCGGGCGCCCAGGGCGGCCCGCTGGAGCACGTGATCGCCGCTAAAGCGATCTGCTTCAAGGAAGCGCTGCAGCCTGAGTTCAAGGCTTACCAGGAACAAGTGGTGAAGAACGCCCAGGCCATGGCCGAAGTGTTCATCGAGCGCGGTTTCGACGTGGTGTCCGGCGGTACCAAGAACCACCTGTTCCTGCTGTCGCTGATCAAGCAGGACATCTCCGGTAAAGACGCCGACGCCGCGCTGGGCAAAGCGTTCATCACCGTGAACAAGAACTCCGTGCCTAACGACCCACGCTCGCCATTCGTGACCTCCGGTCTGCGTTTCGGTACTCCGGCTGTGACCACTCGCGGCTTCAAAGAAGCAGAGTGCAAAGAGCTGGCCGGCTGGATCTGCGACATCCTGGCTGACCTGAACAACGAAGCGGTGATCGACGCCGTTCGTGAGAAAGTCAAAGCCATCTGCAAGAAACTGCCGGTATACGGCGCTTGATGCGACGTTAAATCCGCAGCATGAAAAACCGGCCAAGTGATTGGCCGGTTTTTTTATGCCTGCATTTTTTTCAAACGCCTGAACCGCTCAAGAATGGGACTCACCGCACAACTGGTCAGACCGGTCATGCCATTTGGTCATTTTTCACTTGCGATCCTGGAAAACCAGCGCCTAGACTGCACCCGCACTGGACATACCGGTAAGACCACAATAATTAAGTCCTGAATCTGATGTGCTCCGCACACGGCAGCCAGGACACCGACCAGGATTCCTCCCATGCTCAGATGGTGCTCGCGTTCAATCTTCCTCCAAGTGGTTCTCGGACTGGTGCTC
Source organism: Pseudomonas sp. MWU12-3103b (assembly GCF_023100615.1). Classification (NCBI taxonomy): domain Bacteria; kingdom Pseudomonadati; phylum Pseudomonadota; class Gammaproteobacteria; order Pseudomonadales; family Pseudomonadaceae; genus Pseudomonas; species Pseudomonas sp. MWU12-3103b. The sequence continues at coordinate 216,307 of NZ_JALMEY010000005.1, read as the reverse complement.
GGCATCGTCTGCGGGCTGACCCTTCCCGAATATTCCGCTCAGCTCAAACCGCTGGGTGACGGCTTCATCAAACTGATCAAGATGCTCATCGGCCTGATCGTGTTCTGCGTGGTGGTCAGCGGCATCAGCGGCGCAGGTGATCTGAAGAAGGTCGGGCGCATCGGCCTCAAGTCGGTGATCTACTTTGAAGTGCTGACCACCATCGCCCTGGTGATCGGTCTGGTATTCGCCTTCAGCACCGGCATCGGCAGCGGCGCGAATATCCATCTGGAGCAGTTGTCCGCCGCCGACATGGGCGACATCGCCGAACGCGGCCAGCACATGCATACCACCACGCAGTTCCTGATGGACCTGATTCCGACCTCGGTGCTCGGAGCCTTCGCCGACAACAACATCCTGCAGGTACTGCTGTTCTCGGTGCTGTTCGGCAGCGCGCTGAATCTGGTGGGCGAAGCGGCTTCCGGAATCTCGCGGCTGATCAACGAGCTGAGCCATGTGATCTTCCGGATCATGGGCATGATCGTACGCCTGGCGCCGATCGGCGTGTTCGGCGCCATCGCCTTCACCACCAGCAAGTACGGCCTCGATTCGCTGCAACACCTGGGCAGTCTGGTGGGCTTGTTTTACCTGACCTGCATGGCGTTCGTCAGCGTGATCCTCGGCGTGGTAATGCGCGCCTCGGGCCTGCGTCTGTGGCCCCTGCTCAAGTACCTGCGCGAAGAATTGCTGATCGTCATGGGCACCGCTTCTTCCGACGCCGTGCTGCCACAGATCATGCGCAAACTTGAACACCTGGGGATTGGCAGCTCGACAGTCGGGCTGGTGATTCCCACCGGCTATTCGTTCAACCTCGACGGTTTCTCGATCTACCTGACCCTGGCCATCGTGTTCATCGCCAACGCCACCGGCACGCCACTGGCGATGACCGATCTGCTGACGATTCTGCTGGTGTCGCTGATCACTTCCAAGGGCGCCCACGGCATTCCCGGCTCGGCGCTGGTGATTCTGGCGGCGACGCTGACGGCGATCCCGGCGATTCCGGTCGTGGGTCTGGTGCTGGTACTGGCGGTGGACTGGTTCATGGGCATCGGCCGGGCACTGACCAACCTGATCGGCAACTGCGTCGCCACCGTGGCCATCGCCCGTTGGGAAAAGGACATCGATGTGCAACGCGCAAACAAAGTACTCAGCGGTCAGCAGGGCTACACCTTTCAACCGCGTAAAACCGGAACTCCGGCGCACCAGCAAGAGTTCTGATTTTCAACCCTGCAGGAGCTGCCGCAGGCTGCGATCTTTTGATCCTGTTTGCGGCAGCCCCAACGGGCTCACGGAGCAAGACAAGTGATCACCACATCAACCGTCGTCAACTCAGTCGTAGAAAAACTGCGCGCCGCCCTCGCCCGTGGTCAGTGGCGCTCCGGCGACATGCTGCCGGGCCAGCGTGAACTGGCCGAACAACTGGGCATCAGCCGTCCGAGCCTGCGCGAAGCGGTGATCGTCCTGGAAACCCTTGGCCTGGTGCGTTCGATGCCGGGCAAAGGCGTGGTGGTGCTCGACGCCCAGCTCAGTGACAGCCAGAGCCACGACAGCGCGGTGGCCGGCGCCAGCCTCGAAGACGTGCTGCAACTGCGCTACACCCTAGAGCCGTTCATCGTCGGTCTGGTCGCGCAGTCGATCAGCAGCAAAGAAGTCGGGCAATTGCGTCTGACCCTGATGGACATGCGCGAAGCCCTTGAAGCCGGTGACAGTGAAGCCGGGGTCAGCGCGTACATCGCCTTCCACGAGGAGCTGTTCACCCTGACCTCGAACCCGATCTTCCAGAGTGTGGTGCAGCAAACCAGCAATGCCCTCAAGCAAAGCGCCGAAGTGCTGCGCAATTCGCCTGAGCATCTGGCCGAACGCCTGGAAGAAAACGAAGCGGTGGTGCGCGCAATCCGCAGCAAGAACAGCGCTCAGGCCAGCGCCGAAATGCGTCGGCACATTCTGCGTGAAGGCCAGCGCATGGGCATTGAACTGAACATTCCGGATGACAACCTCAGCCACTGATTGATTCACACTGGAGACCGGCCATGAACAGCCTTGCCACGTCGCCGCACACTCGTCAGATGTCGGCCCCCCTGCCCTTCTCCCGCCTGCAGGCGTCGGCAGACGATCTGTACCCGCGGCTGTTCGACGCGATTCTGGACCGGCGAATCGACCCGGCCAGCCGCTTCACCGAAGACAGTCTCAAGCAGATGTTTGGCGTCAGCCGCGCCGATGTGCGCCGGGTGCTGACGCAGTTGTCCCATGAGCAGGTGATTGTGCTGCGTGCCAACCACCGGCCACGGGTCGCCACACCGGATGCCGAGCAGACCCGGCAAACCCTGCACGCCCGGCGCCTGACCGAAGCGACGCTGGTGCGTCTGGCTTGTCAGAATGCCTCAGCGGAGAGTTTGAAACGCTTGCGCACGCTGGTCGAACGCGAACGTCTGGCCGTGACACAGGAACGCCGTGCGGCGGCGATTCGTTTGTCCGGCGAGTTTCATCTGCAGTTGGCACAAATGGCGGGGAATGCACCGTTGGCGCATTTTCTTGGCAGTCTGGTGCCGTTGACGTCGCTGGCGATTGCGCGGTGTGATGGATCGACGCCGGGTTGCTGCGCGTGGCAGGAGCATCTGGCGATTGTCGAGGCGGTCGCGTCCGGGGATATGTCCATGTCTGAGCGACTGATGAATCAACACCTGGATCATCTTGAGCAGACCTTGCTGGGTACAGCCCTTGAGCATTGTGTCGCCGGTTAGATCGCCTTCGCGAGCAAGCCCGCTCCCACAGTGAATTGCATTCCCCCTGACAGAATGCGGCCTACTGTGGGAGCGGGCTTGCTCGCGAAGGCGTCAGCCCTGGCGCCGAAGAATCATCAGGCGGAAGTCACTTTGGCAAACCCCGCCCGAATCTTCTCTTCCGGCAAATCATCGGCAATAAACACAATCACACTTTCCCGCGCCTCACCCTCGGCCCACTCGGTGTCCCAGTCGAAACCGTAAAGTTTCAGTACGCCCTGAAACACCAGCCGCCGATCCTCGCCAGCGATGTTCAACACGCCCTTGTAGCGCAACAACTGCTTGCCATGTTCTTCCAGCAGCTCATTCATGAATTCGCTGAGTTGATCGATATCCAGCGGCTGGTCAGTGCGCAGCACCAGGCTGGAGATACGGTCGATGGACGGCGCCTTGCTCACCGGACGCAGGCTCACCCCGCCGCCGAGGTCGGCATTGAGATTGAAGCCACGCACGTCGAGCAGTTCGGCCAGATCGATGTTGCCATGCTCGACCACGCGGATCGGCGCGCGACGATTGATCCGCGTCAGGCGTTCGCTCAGCGCGGTGAACGTGGCCTCATCCACCAGATCGGTCTTGCTCACCAGCAGGCGGTCGGCGAAACCGATCTGCGCCTGGGCGATGGTCTGGGTCAGGTGCTGGTCGGCGTGAGCGGCATCTACCAGGGTGATGATGCCGTCGAGCAGATAGCGTTCGCGCAGTTCTTCATCGATGAAAAAGGTCTGCGCCACCGGGGCCGGATCGGCCAGACCGGTGCACTCGATCACCAGACGGTCGAAGGCGATTTCACCGCTGTCCAGGCGTTCGAGCAGCAGGTACAGGGCCTTGGTCAGATCGGTGTGGATGGTGCAGCAGACGCAGCCGTTGGCCAGGGTCATGACTTGCACCGGTTCGTCGCCGAGCAACTGGGTGTCGATGCCGGCGTCGCTGAATTCGTTCTCGATCACGGCGATCTTCAGGCCATGCTCGGCTTTGAGCAGATGGCGCAGCAAGGTGGTCTTGCCGGCACCGAGGAAACCGCTGAGTACCGTTACGGGTATGGGAGAAGACAAAACACGATCTCCTTAAAGAAACACAAAACAAATGTGGGAGCGGGCTTGCTCGCGAAAGCGGTGTGTCAGTCACCACACGTATCAACTGACACTCCGTATTCGCGAGCAAGCCCGCTCCCACGGGGGAATTACCTCAACCGCAGGCTGTCAGCTCAACAGCACTTCGGCCCACCCTTGCCACCGTAACGCGCTTCCTGACGTTCGCGGAAGAACATCTCGTAGCTCATCACCGGTTTGTCCGGGTGTTTGGTTTGCATATGCTCGACGTAGGTGTCGTAGTCGGGCATGCCGACCATCAGGCGTGCGGCCTGACCGAGGTATTTACCGAGGCGACTCAGGTCATTGAACATGGTGCAATCCTCTGGTTACGCGTCCGGCAGGGCCTGGAATGGCGATTCTTTATCCGTACGCTCTTTTTTGCCCCAGGCAGCGATGCCGACCTTGAGCGCATAGAACAGGATGCTGAAGACCACGAACAGGAACAGCGCAGTTAGCGTTGCATTGGTGTAGGCGTTGAAGATCACGTGCTGCATCTGCTCGATACTCTTGGCCGGGGCAATCACCTGGCCGGCGGCCAGGGCATCGCTGTACTTCTTGGCCAGCGACAGGAAGCCGATCGCCGGGTTGGCGTCGAACAGCTTGATGAAGCCTGCGGTGGTGGTGCAGATCAGCAGCCAGGCGGCTGGCAGCAGGGTGACCCAGATGTAGCGCTGGCGCTTCATCTTGATCAGCACAACCGTGCCGAGCATCAGCGCGATACCGGCCAGCATCTGGTTGGAGATACCGAACAGTGGCCACAGGGTGTTGATGCCGCCCAGTGGATCGATCACGCCCTGATACAGCAACCAGCCCCACATCGCCACACAACCGGCGGTGGCGATCAGGTTGGCAGTCCACGATTCGGTGCGCTTGAGCGCCGGAACGAAGGAGCCGAGCAGGTCCTGCAGCATGAAGCGCCCGGCACGGGTGCCGGCGTCCACAGCGGTCAGGATGAACAGCGCTTCGAACAGGATCGCGAAGTGGTACCAGAACGCCATGGTGTTTTCACCCGGCAGGACACTGTGCAGGATCTGCGCGATACCGACCGCCAGGGTCGGCGCACCGCCGGCACGGGCGAGGATGGTGGTTTCGCCGATGTCGTGAGCCACGGCTTGCAGCGCCTCCGGCGTGATCGCGAAGCCCCAACTGCTGACCATCTGCGCCACCGATGCGACGTCACCGCCGACCACGGCGGCCGGGCTGTTCATGGCGAAGTACACGCCCGGCTCGATCACCGAAGCGGCGACCATGGCCATGATCGCCACGAACGATTCCATCAGCATGCCGCCGTAACCGATGTAACGCGCGTTGGTTTCGTTATCCAGCAGCTTCGGCGTGGTGCCCGAAGAGATCAGTGCGTGGAACCCGGACACCGCACCGCAAGCGATGGTGATGAACAGGAACGGGAACAGACCGCCCTTCCACACCGGGCCGGTGCCGTCGACGAACTGGGTCAGCGCCGGCATTTTCAGCTCGGGCATGGTTACCAGAATGCCGATCGCCAGGGCGATGATGGTGCCGATCTTGAGGAACGTCGACAGGTAGTCGCGTGGCGCGAGGATCAGCCACACCGGCAACACGGCGGCGACGAAGCCATAACCGATCAGCATCCAGGTGATTTGCACGCCGGTGAAGCTGAAGGCCTTGGCCCACACCGGATCAGCGGCAATCTGCCCGCCGAGCCAGATCGAACCGAGCAGCAGCAACACACCGATGACCGAGATCTCGCCGATGCGGCCCGGGCGGATGTAGCGCATGTAGATGCCCATGAACATCGCGATCGGGATGGTCGCCATCACGGTGAAGATGCCCCACGGGCTCTCAGCCAGTGCCTTGACCACGATCAGCGCCAGCACCGCGAGGATGATGATCATGATCAGGAAGCAGCCGAACAGGGCGATGGTGCCGGGGATGCGGCCCATCTCTTCACGCACCATGTCGCCCAGGGAACGGCCGTTGCGCCGGGTCGACATGAACAGAACCATGAAGTCCTGCACCGCGCCCGCCAGCACCACCCCGGCAATCAGCCACAGCGTGCCGGGCAGATAACCCATCTGCGCCGCCAATACCGGGCCGACCAGAGGTCCGGCGCCCGCGATCGCGGCGAAGTGGTGACCGAAAAGAATGTGTTTGTTGGTTGGAACGTAGTCCAGACCGTCGTTGTTGAGCACGGCGGGGGTGGCCCGACGCGGATCCAGTTGCATCACATTGTTGGCGATGAACAGACTGTAGTAACGGTACGCAACCAGATAGATGGCCACTGCCGCGACCACGATCCACAAGGCGTTGATCGCCTCTCCTCGGCGCAATGCCACTACGCCCAGGGCGCACGCTCCTACGATTGCCAGCACTAGCCAGGGTAAGTGGCGTAGCAGGCTATTATTATTTTTCATTTTATTATTCCAGCCAGGGTGGACAAGAAAGACAGCCACCCCGAGTTTAGCGCTACTGGCGGTAAAGACCATACCCCGACATAGGTCTAGACAGCTTGTTGATTGGCAGCCACCCAATGGTCGGGTCTATAGTCAGCGAACTCTCCCGAGGATTGCGCCATGAGCGAGCACCCAGCCAACCGTCGTCGCTTCAAACGTATTGCGTTCGATGCCAGAACCGAGTTGCGCCAAGGTGAATATATCTGGCCGGTGAAACTGATCGACCTGTCGCTGAAGGGGCTGTTGATCGAACGGCCGGAGCCTTGGCTGGGCGATCGGGAAAAGGATTTTTTCGTCGACATTCATCTGAGCGAAGATGTCGATATCGAGATGGATGTACACCTGGCTCACGAAGATCACGGACAACTAGGCTTCGTCTGCCGGCATATCAGCCTGGAGTCGATCCAGCGCCTGCGACGGTTGATCGAGTTCAACCTGGGCGATCCGCAGAAGTTGGAGCGCGAACTGGGCGCCCTGATCGAAATCTAGAAACCACTACAAATCCCTGTGGGAGCGGGCTTGCCCGCGAAGAGGCCATGTCAGTCGACATTCATTTCGACTGATACACCGCTTTCGCGGGCAAGCCCGCTCCCACAGGGTATGCGGCGTATCTGAAAGATTATTCGAACAGTGCGTCGAGCGCCTGCTCCAAACGGGTCACGGCAATGATCTGCAGGCCCGGCGGCGCCTCCTTCGGCGCATTGCCCTTGGGCACGATCGCCCGTTTGAAGCCATGCTTGGCCGCTTCCTTCAAACGCTCCTGCCCACTCGGCACCGGACGCACCTCGCCAGACAAACCGACTTCGCCAAACACCAGCAGATCATGCGGCAAGGGCCGGTTGCGCAGGCTCGACATCACCGCCGCCATCAACGCCAGATCCGATGCGGTCTCCAACACCTTCACCCCGCCGACCACGTTGAGGAACACGTCCTGGTCGTGAGTCGGAATACCACCGTGACGGTGCAATACCGCCAACAACATCGCCAATCGGTTCTGATCAAGGCCCAACGTCACGCGCCGTGGATTGGCCAGATGGCTGTCATCGACCAGCGCCTGCACTTCCACCAGCATCGGCCGGGTGCCTTCCCAGGTGGCCATCACCACACTGCCCGGGACTTCTTCCTGGGCACGGGTGAGAAAAATCGCCGACGGGTTGGAGACTTCTTTCAGGCCCTTGTCGGTCATGCCGAACACGCCCAGTTCATTGACCGCACCGAAACGGTTTTTCACCGCCCGCAGCAAACGCAGACGGCCATCGGATTCGCCTTCGAAATACAGCACGGTATCGACCATGTGCTCCAGCACCCGCGGGCCGGCGAGCGCGCCTTCCTTGGTGACGTGACCGACGAGGAAGATCGCCGTGCCGCTCTGCTTGGCATAACGCACCAGCAGCGCCGCGCTCTCACGTACCTGCGAGACGCCACCCGGCGCTGATTGCAGCTGTTCGGTGAAAATGGTCTGGATCGAGTCGATCACCATCACCTTGGGTTTTTCCTGACGGGCGGTGGCAATGATGGTTTCGATGCAGGTTTCGGTCATCACCCGCAGTTGATCCTGGGGCAGCCCCAGACGCCGGGCGCGCATCGCCACCTGCTGCTGGGATTCTTCGCCGGTGACGTACAGCGCCGGCATGCTCTTGGCGAGGTTGCACAGGGTCTGTAACAGAATCGTCGACTTGCCGATGCCTGGGTCACCACCGATCAACACCACCGAACCGTCGACCAGACCGCCGCCCAAGACTCGATCCAGCTCACCGGACGCGGTGGAGAAGCGCGGAATCTCCTCGATGCTGACTTCGGCCAGGGTCTTGATCTGTGCTTGCTGCCCGGCCCAGCCGGTACGCCCGGTAGGCGCCGTGGCCCCGCCGCTTTCGATCATGGTTTCGGTCAGGGTGTTCCAGGCGCCGCACTCGCCGCACTGGCCCGCCCACTTGGGAAAGGTTGCGCCGCACTCGGTGCAGCCGTACATGCGCTTGGCCTTGGCCATCTGGATCCCTCGGCAAAAAACGCGATGATAACGCAGCCACCGCTCAGCGCGGCGCGGCGGTACGGATTTCGCCGTTGGCCAGACGCGCGGCGCTATTGCCCAGCGGGTCTTCGGCATTGAGATCGGCGCCTTTGGCCTTGAGCGCATCGAGCAGTTCGACACGCTTGAACAACCCGGCGTACATCGCCGCAGTCTGGCCTGCGCCGTTGCGCTGATCGGGGCTGCAATCGGTGGCCATCAGCCTTCGAGCAATCTGCATCTCGCCTTTGAAAATCGCCCCCATCAGCGCCGTATTGCCGCGTTGGTCCTGCGCGCAGGCATCAGCGCCTGCCGCCAGTAACCGGTCAACTGCCGCGCCCTGGCCGTGATACGCCGCCAGAATTAGTGCGGTGTAGCCCTTGCTGTCGCGGGTATCGAGGGAATAACCGGACTCGATAAAGGTCTCGAGCATCGGCACATCACCACGCCGGGCGGCATCGAAATAGTAATCCTGCAACTGCGCCTTGATCGCCTCGGGGTTCTGTTCGGCCAGCGCTGTAAATGACAGGCAACCGAGCAGCAATAACAGACAAAATCGCATCAGCCTTCTCCTTGAGCAGAACGGGGCCTGAATCAGGCCCCGCGTTGCATGGCGTCGAGATCAGTCGACCAGTTTCGCTGCCAGCGCCTTGACCCGGCTCAGGTCACCCTTGGCCACTTTGGTCACACCGGTGCCGTATTCCGGATCTGCCTTATAAAGAAAGGACAGGATGATGTGCTTGCTCTCGTCATCGGTGGTCGCCAGCGAACCGCCGAAGCTGGCGATCAGGTCCTGACGCTCCTGCTGGCTGAACGAGCGATACAGATCCCCGGCCTGTTTGAAGTTCTGCTCACGCTGAATCTTCGCCTGCTGGGTGCTGCCCGACAGTGCCAGCTGGCTGTAACGCGCGCTCTGCGGCTCTTCACGCGGTTGCAGGCGGCTTGGCTGATAGTTCACGCCAGACGCCGTGGCACCGAAGTTCATCGCACCGTCCTGATTGCCATTGTTGACCGCAACTTTTGGCGCATTGATCGGAAGTTGCAGGCCGTTTGCACCCAGGCGATACATCTGCGTATCGGCATAAGAAAACACTCGACCTTGCAACAGACGATCTTCTGAAGGTTCGATACCCGGCACAACATTGGCCGGGGCCATGGCAACTTGTTCGGTTTCCTGGAATACATTGGCCGGATTACGGTTCAACACCATTTGTCCAACTTTTCGTTCAGGAACATTCGGCCAGATCTTGGTAGCGTCCAATGGATCGAAATCAAACTTGGACAAATCTTGTGGATTCAGCACTTGGATGTACAAGTCCCATTTCGGGAAATCACCCTTGTTGATATGACTGACCAGATCATTAGTCATATGACTGTAATCTTTGCCCTGAACTTTCTCGACTTGTTCAGGTGTCAGGTTTTTGATGCCCTGCAAACTTTTCCAGTGGAACTTCACATAGTGCACTTCGCCTTTGGCGTTAACCAACTTGTAGGCATGCACGCCATTACCGTCCATTTCCCGATAACTGGCTGGAGTACCCGAATTGGAATACAGCTCGGTCAGCGTGCGAGTGGCTTCCGGCACGTGGGAGAAGAAGTCGAAACGACGCGAGTCATCGTCAAGGTTGGTGCGTGGATCGGGTTTGAACGCATGGACCATGTCCGGAAACTTGATCGCGTCGCGAATGAAGAAGGTCGGGAAGTTGTTGCCGACCAGGTCCCAGTTGCCATCAGCGGTGTAGAACTTGGTGGCAAAGCCCCGTGGATCGCGCAGGGTTTCCGGGGAGTGGTTACCGTGAACCACTGCGGAGAAGCGCACGAACACTGGCGTCACCTGCCCGGCAGCAAATACCTTGGCCTTGCTCAGGTCGCTGAGGTCGTTGGTCACGGTGAACGTGCCATGGGCACCGGTACCGCGGGCATGCACCACACGCTCGGGAATGCGCTCACGGTCGAAACGCTGAAGTTTCTGGATCAGTTGCACGTCTTGCAGCAGCACCGGGCCGTTGGCGCCGGCGGTTTGCGAGTTCTGATTGTCGCCCACCGCTGCACCACTATCCCGGGTCAGGGGCGCGGCGTGCACGGAGAAGGTCAACAGGCTGGCGGTGAGTACGCCGAGCGTACGGCGATGGGGAAAAGCCCCCAGTCCAAGGGTGGAATTCATATCAGGTTCCTCTGGTTCTTTTGGGCGCATCCAGGTGCGCCAACCAGAGGCTAGAGGGCTAAGTCCGCGAACATAAATAGAAAGTTCGTAACCCGACGATTGAAAATTTTGGCTTCCCGATCAGCGTGTTACGGCGTATTTCGCGCGCGATTAGTGGCACTTTGCAAACTAATTGCAGATTTATCGGTCGATAAAAACGGGCATTGTAAGAAGGTGTTTCGCGCAGGACGCGTTTGCTGATTTACACTGCGTACACCAACCTCATCTGTAACAAGGAAATAACCTATGGGCGTGCTTAGTGAGTTCAAGGCCTTCGCGGTCAAAGGCAATGTGGTCGACATGGCCGTCGGTATCATCATCGGTGCCGCCTTTGGCAAAATTGTTTCGTCGTTTGTCGGCGACGTGATCATGCCGCCAATCGGCCTGTTGATCGGAGGGGTGGACTTCAGTGATCTGGCCATCACGCTTAAAGCCGCCGAGGGCAACGCCCCTGCCGTGGTCATGGCTTACGGTAAATTCATCCAGAGCATTCTGGACTTCGTGATCGTCGCCTTCGCGATCTTCATGGGTGTCAAAGCCATCAACCGCCTTAAACGCGAAGAAGCCGTAGCCCCTTCCCTGCCACCGGTTCCGACCAAGGAAGAAGAGTTGCTCGGGGAGATCCGCGATCTGCTCAAGGCCCAGAACAACCGGCCTTGACTGCTTGATGAATAAAGAACGGCGCCTGATGGCGCCGTTTTTTTACCAGTAGTTTTCCACCGCCACCTGTCCCGGCCGCCGCGTCAGGCTCAGGCTCATGTGGCGTTTCTTCAGCAGTGCCCGGGTGTCGTCGATCATCTGCGGATTGCCGCACAGCATGACGCGCGAGTGCTCGGGGGCCAGTTCAACGCCGGCTTCACGCTCCAGCTCGCCGCTTTCAATCAGGCTGGTAATACGGCCATGCAAGGCACCAGGAACCTTTTCTCGGGTAACGGTGGGAATGAACTGCAGTTTATGGGCGTGTTCTGCCAGGTAATCACGCTCGGACAGTTCTGCAATCAACGACTGATAGGCCAGTTCCCGCGCTTCGCGCACGCTGTACACCAGAATGATCCGCTCGAATCGCTCCCACACTTCGAAGTCCTGCAGAATCGACAGAAACGGCGCAACCCCGGTCCCGGTGGATAACAGCCACAAATCCCGACCGTCGACAAACCGATCCAGCGTCAGGTAACCAAAGGCCTGGCGTTCCACCAGCAGGGTATCGCCGACCTGCAAGCGACTAAGTTCACTGGTGAATTCGCCACCTGGCACCACGATGGAGAAGAACTCGAGAAACTCGTCGAAGGGTGAAGAGACCATCGAGTAAGCACGCCAGACCGTGCTGCCATCAGCCTTTGTCACCCCCAGGCGAGCGAATTGTCCCGCGCGAAACCTGAAGCCCGTATCGCGCGTGGTGCGCAGGGTAAACAGACTGGGGGTCAAAGGCTGCACGTCGAGCAAGGTCTGGGCAGTAAATTTATCTGCGCTGACAGTCATGGGGGCACTCCACGGAAAAGACCCTGACAGTCTCGCGCAAACTCAGAGCATAAACACCACTGCTTTTGTAGTGGTTTACCGTTCAGACCGCCCGAAAAAATGAGAATTAAACCCAAATGCCGTTAATACAGCGGTATTCAAAGTCCGATTGAATGACAGGTTAAATCCAACGCGTTATTGATGACTAATAACCTTTCCAGCAACTAACCGCCCCCTCCAAGAGCAAAAAAATTCAACGCCATTTGTAAGACCTGTCCTACACTCGGTTGCGTGCGGGATCCGATTGGATCCATAAAAAGCACCCTACGAACGACTCATGGAGAGTGAGTGATGGAAATGTGGAAGGAGTCGCAATTAAAGCAACTGACTTTCGCAAGAGAAATAGAGACCGCTTATCCGATCTTGCTGCGATTCGCTCAAAATATTGGCTTCAATTTTTGTGCCATCTCATTGACATCAAACAATCGGAACGCTGACTTAAAGACCTTGCAAATCAATAACTATCCGAAAGAGTGGAACCAACTTTATGAAAGACAAAACTACCGGAAAATCGATCCGGTAATAGCACACTGCAGTCGTTCAATGCTGCCGATTGTCTGGACCGAGGACGTGTTTTCGCAAACCTTGTCGCTGTGGGACGCCCAACAGAAACATGGATTGCGACACGGTTGGTCCCAGTCGTTCCACCACGAAGACAGCGGGCTGTGCAGCACCCTGAGCCTCGCCAGGAAAAACGGTCCATTAAGTCCGCTCGAGTTGTACGAGCATTTTGGCTATATGTTTTACGCGACCAGCCACCTGAGTGACCTGTTCGCCAAAACCTTGCCCAAACCGGTCAAAAAGCCCGCCCCCCCACGCCTTTCACCGCGAGAACTGGAAGTGCTCAAGCTATCGGCGCTCGGCAAGACGGCCTATGAGATTGCCAGGATCCTCTGCCTGAGCGAGCGGACGGTGAATTACCACGTGCAAAACGTGATTCTCAAACTGAACGTCTGCAACAAGATTTCTGCGGTCATTGCTGCCAAGAGTTGCGGCCTTCTCGACATGCCTGCCCACTAAAAGCTGCGAGTATTTCAACGGAAAAAAACGTACCATCTGCGACCTTCCTGAGTGATGACGTGAACCTTGACGTTGTATTTCACTCGGACGGTTCCGCTGCGCGATGCCCTGGGCTGCGGGCCACCTGTTGAATAACCAGAGTTCCCGTACCATGCCCTTGCTCGAAACGCCCTTTGCCCAACTCGACCTGATACGCCAGCCCGAGCAGCAGAATGAACCGCTGCAAGCGTTCGATGCGGCTGACGAATACCTGCTCAATCATCTGGCCGCGCAACAACCGACGGCAGACACTCGGGTATTGGTACTCAATGACAGCTTCGGAGCGCTGGCGGCGAGTCTGGCGGGCAAGGTTCAGGTCAGCAGCAGTGGCGACTCGTTTCTCGCATTCCAGGGCCTGGAAAAGAACCTGGTACGCAACGGCCTGGCATTTGATGCCGTGCGCGGAATTGCGGCCAGTGAGCCGTTGGTCGGGCCGTTCGACCGAGTGCTGATCCGCGTGCCCAAGACGCTGGCATTGCTGGAAGAGCAACTGATCCGCCTGCAAGGGCAACTGGCACCCGGCGCTGAAGTGGTGGCAGCGGCCATGGTCAAGCATTTGCCGCGCGCAGCCGGTGATCTGCTGGAGCGTTACATTGGCCCGGTACAGGCTTCACTGGCGGTGAAGAAAGCTCGCCTGTTGATCGCAACGCCTGAAGCCAAAGCCCCGGCGACCTCGCCCTACCCTTCGCGCTATCAGCTCGACGAGCCGGCCATCGAATTGCTCAACCACGCCAATGTGTTTTGCCGTGAAGGCCTGGATATCGGCACCCGAGCTTTTCTCCCGCACCTGCCCAAGAACCTCGGCAGCGCCCGCGTCGCCGACCTCGGTTGCGGTAACGGCGTCCTGGCCATCGCCAGCGCCCTGCACAACCCTGACGCGCACTACACGCTGGTCGACGAATCGTTCATGGCCGTGCAATCGGCCGCCGAGAACTGGCGCGCCGCGCTGGGCGAGCGCGAAGTGCTCGTGCGCGCTGGCGATGGTCTGGCCGGACAGGAGCCGCAATCGCTGGACGTAGTGCTGTGCAATCCGCCGTTCCATCAACAACAGGTGGTGGGTGACTTCCTCGCCTGGCGCATGTTCCAGCAGGCCCGCGAGGCGCTGGTGGTGGGCGGTGCGTTGTACATCGTCGGCAACCGGCACCTGGGTTATCACAGCAAACTGGCGCGGCTGTTCCGTGGCGTCGAGCAAGTGGCTGCCACACCGAAATTCGTGATTCTCAAAGCCCGCAAGTAAAGCGTCAGGCAAAAAAAACCCTCCGCAATGCGGAGGGTCATAAAACCGTGCCCAAGGGCAGCGGGACGGGATGTTTCAGTGTGTGGTCAGGCCGGCCGCGCTCATGAACAGGCGCATCAGGCTGGCGGCAATGAACAGCGCGCCGACGCTACCGATCCAGATCAGGGCCAACCAGCCGAGCCGCTGCCACAGCGGCTTTTTTTCGGCTTCTTCAATCTCGTGCAGGGAATGTTTGCTGTTCATTGCATCGTTCCTCTTGGGCGATGGCGTCGCTGAGGACGCCACCGCGAGACGGCTTGCTCTCACAAGGTGAGCAGAGCGAGAGATCAGTGGTAACCGTCTTCATGGGTGACCTTGCCGCGGAACACGTAGTAGCTCCAGAAGGTGTAACCCAGGATGAACGGGATGATGAACAGCGTACCGACCAGCATGAAGCCCTGGCTTTGCGGCGGTGCGGCGGCGTCCCAGATCGAGATCGACGGCGGCACGATGTTCGGCCACAGGCTGATGCCCAGACCGCTGTAGCCGAGGAATATCAGCACCAGGGTCAGCAGGAACGGCATGTAGTTGGCATTGCGCGCCACCGCGCGGATCAGCCCGTACAGCGTCACCAGCACCAGAATCGGCACCGGCATGAACCAGAACAGGTTTGGCATGCTGAACCAGCGTGTCGCGATCTCGGGGTGAGCCAGCGGCGTCCACAGACTGACGATGCCGATCACCGCCAACAGCACGAATGCCAGCGGCCGCGCGAGGTTGTGCATCTGCTCCTGCAACTTGCCTTCGGTCTTCATGATCAACCAGGTGCAACCGAGCAAGGCATAGGCCACCACCAGCGCGGCGCCGCAGAACAGGGTGAATGGTGTCAGCCAGTCCAGTGAACCGCCGGCGTATTGCCGATTGACCACCGGCAAACCGTCGATGAAAGCCCCGAGTGCCACGCCCTGGAAGAACGTCGCCGCCACCGAACCGCCGATGAACGCCTTGTCCCACAGGTGGCGCTTGTCGTCCTTGGCCTTGAAGCGGAACTCGAACGCAACACCGCGAAAAATCAGGCCGATCAGCATGAAGATCAACGGCAGGTACAGCGCCGACAGCACCACCGAATAGGCCAGCGGGAACGCGCCGAACAACGCCGCGCCGCCCAGTACCAACCAGGTTTCATTGCCGTCCCAAACCGGGGCGACGGTGTTCATCATTACATCACGGTCGGTCTTGCCCGGGATGAACGGGAAGAGAATCCCGATCCCCAGGTCGAAGCCGTCCATGACCACGTACATCATGATGCCGAAGATGATGATCACGGCCCAGATCAGCGGAAGATCAATACCCATGAGTCAAATCTCCTTTTCCAGGCTACGCTGCGAGTCGGCGTCGGTACCTTCATCATCGGCTGCGGACAACGGCCGAGCCGGAGTGCGTTTTTGGCCAGGACCACCTTCGTTGGTTTCCTTGCCTTCGTCGGTTTTCGGCCCTTTGCGCACCAGGCGCATCATGTAGCCAAGCCCCGCACCGAACAGCGCGAAATACACCACGACGAACATGATCAGGGTGATGCTCATCTGCATGAAACTGTGATTGGACGAGGCATCCGCCGTGCGCATCAGCCCGTAGACCACCCACGGCTGCCGACCGATTTCAGTGGTGAACCAGCCAGCGAGGATCGCGATCAGGCCGGACGGCCCCATCCACAACGCCAGATACAGGAACGGGCGCGAGGTGTAGAGCGAGTCGCGCTTGCGCAGCCACAGGCTCCACAGACCGGTGAAGATCATCAGGAAGCCGAGGCCGACCATGACCCGGAACGACCAGAACACAATGGTCGAGTTCGGCCGGTCTTCAGGCGGGAACTCCTTGAGTGCCGGCACCTGCTTGTCCAGCGAGTGGGTCAGGATCAGGCTGCCGAGGTACGGGATCTCTACGGCGAATTTGGTTTTCTCTTCTTTCATGTCCGGCCAGCCGAACAGGATCAACGGGGTCGCTTCGTTGCCTTTGTTTTCCCAGTGACCTTCGATCGCAGCGATTTTCGCCGGCTGGTGCTCAAGGGTGTTCAGGCCGTGGAAGTCACCGATAACCGCCTGGATCGGCGCGACGATCAGCGCCATCCACATCGCCATCGACAGCATGGTGCGGATCGCCGGGTTGTCCTTGCCGCGAAGCAGGTGCCAGGCCGCCGACGAGCCAACGAAAAATGCCGTGGCGACGAACGCAGCGGTCGCCATGTGCATCAGGCGATACGGGAACGATGGGTTGAACACGATGGCCAGCCAGTCGGTCGGGATCACCTGACCGTTGACGATCTCGAAGCCTTGCGGCGTCTGCATCCAGCTGTTGGAAGCGAGAATCCAGAATGTCGAGATCAGCGTGCCGATCGCCACCATCACTGTGGAGAAGAAGTGCAGTTTGCGTCCGACCTTGTTCCAGCCAAACAGCATCACCCCGAGGAAACCGGCCTCAAGGAAGAACGCCGTGAGCACCTCGTAGGTCAGCAACGGTCCGGTGACGGAACCGGCGAAGTCCGAGAAACGGCTCCAGTTGGTGCCGAACTGGTAAGCCATGACCAGACCGGAGACCACACCCATGCCGAAGTTGACGGCAAAGATTTTCGACCAGAAGTGGTAGAGATCCCGGTAAGTGTCGTTATGGGTTTTCAACCACAACCCTTCAAGCACCGCCAGGTAGCTCGCCAGACCAATGGTGATGGCCGGGAACAGGATGTGGAACGAGATGGTGAACGCGAACTGAATTCGGGCGAGATCGAGTGCCTCTAAACCGAACATAAGTCTTCCTCTGTCAGGTAATACCGGCATTGGGGCTTGTGGCCCCTGCCTACTGCCCCCACGGATATGGAGTGCGGCGAATTCTGATTCGTTCTTTTTTAACAGCCATCGCAACGCAGGGAGTCTGGCCAACGGGCCACCAGAACATGGCCCGGGAGGGTCTTGATCTGGATCAAGCAACGTTAAAAGAGTAGTCCCATTTCCGACGAAGAACGGCGTGGTCGTTTGCCGCGTGACAAGTTGCCTCATTGCCTGGGCAACGTTCTGAAAGACACTCCTCAGAGCTGCACGACCTGTAGTGAGGGGATTCATCCCCGATGGGCGGCGAAGCAGCCCCAGATGTTTCGTTGCGTCGTCAATTTTTTACGACTGCTGCGCAGCCGATCGGGGATAAATCCCCTCACCACATTGGGGTGAGAGGTGCCAGGGAACGATAGATGTCTGGCTAACTAAATTTTTTGTCATAGCAACTTCCTGTTACAGACTGGTGATAACCTCGCGGTTCCCCCAAGAGCCAGACCTGCCTTCAGATGCCCAGCCAAGAGCCCCTGCTGTTACGTCACCATCGTCCTTTTCTTGCGTTCTGGTTCGCCCGAATCTTCACCGCCAGTGGCTTTCAGATGCTCACGGTGGCGATCGGCTGGAATCTGTATCAGTTGACCGGCAACGTGCTCGACCTGGGTCTGGTCGGGCTGGTCGAGTTCGCGCCTCGGGTGCTGTTCATGCTGCACACCGGGCATGTCGCCGACCGCTATGACCGGCGCCGTGTTGCGGCGATCTGTCAGTCGTTGCAGGCGTTGATTGCCCTGGCACTGGCCATCGGCAGTGCGACCGACCACGTCACCCGGGAAATGATCTTTATCCTCGCCTTCCTGCTCGGTGCGGCGCGCTCCTTCGAAATGCCGACGACCCAGGCGCTGCTGCCGAGCATCGTGCCCAGCGCCCTGTTTCCACGGGCGGTCGCCGCAGCGCAGTCGGCTCAACAGTCAGCCACCATTGTCGCTCCGGCCCTCGGTGGCTTGCTTTACGCGTTTGGCAGTGTCTGGGTCTACGGCCCGACGGTATTGCTCTATGTCATCGCCTGCACCTTGATGCTCAACCTGCCCGCGCGACAGACGCCACTGAACAAAGGCAAAGCCACGCTGGACTCGTTGCTGGCGGGTATCCGCTTCATTCGCAGCCGCCCGGACATTCTCGGGGCGATCTCGCTGGATCTGTTCGCGGTGTTGCTCGGTGGCGCTACGGCGTTGCTGCCGGTGTTCGCCAAGGACATCTTGCTCACCGGGCCGTGGGGCCTGGGCCTGCTGCGCTCGGCGCCGGCGGTTGGTGCGTTGGGGATGTCACTGTTTCTGGCGCGATTTGCCGTCGAGCGCAATGTTGGCCGGGTGATGTTCACCGCCGTTGGCGTGTTCGGCGTCGCAACCATCGCCTTCGGTCTGTCGACCTCGTTCTGGTTCTCGCTGGCGGTGCTGGTGGTGCTCGGCGCGGCGGACATGATCAGCATGGTGATCCGCGCCTCCTTCGTGCAACTGGAAACCCCGGACGAAATGCGCGGCCGGGTCAGCGCAGTGAACGGCCTGTTCATCGGCGCCTCGAACCAGTTGGGCGAATTCGAATCCGGCCTCACCGCGCACTGGTTCGGCACCGTCCCGGCGGTGGTGATGGGCGGGATCGGCACGCTGGTGGTCACCGGGACCTGGATCAAACTGTTCCCGACCCTGGCCAAACGCGACCGGATGCATGTGCCGGTGGAAGAGGCGAAGGTCTGACTCTCGTCAAACCAACATCTCCCCCGCCACTTTCGCCCGCAACGCCTTGCCACCAAGCTGCTCCACCAGCGTCAGGGCAAACGCCAGTGCGCCACCAGAGCCTTGGGCGGTGATGCAATTGCCGTCGATCACCACCGGTTGATCAACAAACGTACAACCCGACAGTTGATGACTGGTAGTCGGCAGGCAGGTCATGCGCCGTTGGCGTAATACACCAGCGGCTTGCAGGGCGATGGCCGGGGCTTCGCCTATGGCGGCGAACAGGCGTCCGGCGCTGGCCTGATCCTTGAGCAATTGCTGCAGCGGCTGATGTGCCGCCAGATGTTGTGAACCGACCACCCCGCCGGGCAGGACGATCAGGTCAAAAGTCTGTGCCAGCACATCGACCAGCATGCCATCCGCCGTCAGGCGCGTACCGCGCGCGCAGGTCAGCATGCGCCGGCCTTCGATGCTGGCCGCCACGACTTCGACGCCGGCGCGGCGCAGCACGTCGACCAGGGTCACGCTTTGCAGATCATCGATGCCCTCGGCGAGGGTAATCAGGGCTCTAAAGGTCATGGGCGCTATCCGCTGGGTGATCTTTAAAGCGTAGTCAGCTTTGCCCTGCCTGTTCGATGACAGCCGTTACTTGATGTAAAGCTGGGTCGACAGGGTGTTGCGTGGCGCGTTGATCGAGGTGTTACTGAAGATGAAGGTGCCTTCCTGCTTGCCCGCCAGATCAAAGGTATACAGTGAGCCGACGGTGTTGCTGCCGGGCTTGCACTCGGTCAGGTTGCCGTTATCAAAGGCGCACACCGGCGCCCGGGTGCCGTTGACTTCAAAACCGTCCAGCGTGGCATGCGGCTGGTTCTGGCCATAGCCGACTTCCAGCACATACACCTTGATACTCGGGCCGCTGTGATTGCATTGGGTTTGCGGCTGGTTATCGCCGATGTCTTCCAGACCACAGGCCGGCGACTGAACCTTGATCACCTTCACTTCAGTCAATGGTGGCGCCGAGGCTGCCAGCGCCGCCGTCGACCCGGTCATCAGCCCGGCCATTACCCAGAAAGCCTTTATCCAGCGCTTGCCCATGTGATCACGTTTCCCCGAAAAATTCAGCGCGCAGTATGGCGCAGTTAGTCCTGTGGCAAAACTTCGACGACGTTCGGCACCAACAACCGCCATATTCCTCACGCTGCTGGTATGATGCGCGGCTTTTTCCGGCCCACCACAAATTCCCAGGCGCTTGCGACGGTCTGTGCTTTGCTGTTGAGGTCGATACATTCACGGCGCCGCGCGCGCCACGGGGAGCAGACATGCTGGAAAGGCTGTTTCAACTCAAGGCACACAACACCAACGTGCGTACCGAGATTCTGGCGGGCGTCACGACCTTCCTGGCCATGGCCTACATTCTGTTCGTCAACCCGAGCATCCTCGGCGAGACCGGCATGGACAAGGGCGCAGTGTTCGTTGCCACCTGTCTCGCAGCCGCCATCGGCTCGACCATCATGGGCCTGATCGCCAACTACCCGATCGCCCTCGCCCCGGGCATGGGCCTGAACGCCTTCTTCACTTACACCGTGGTCCTGCACATGGGCCACACCTGGCAAGTGGCGCTGGGCGCGGTGTTCATCTCGGCAGTGTGCTTCTTCCTGCTGTCGATCTTCCGCATCCGCGAATGGATCATCAACAGCATCCCGCTGCCGCTGCGCTCGGCGATTGCCGCCGGTATCGGCCTGTTCCTGGCGCTGATCGCCCTGCACAACGCGGGCATCGTGGTCAGCAACCCGGCGACCATGGTCGGCCTCGGTGACCTGAAAGCCCCGGCGCCGATCCTCGCCACCCTCGGCTTCGCCCTGATCGTCGCCCTCGAAGCGCTGAAAGTGCGCGGCGCAGTGCTGATCGGCATTCTGGCAGTGACCATCATCTCCATCGCCATGGGCTTCACCCCGTTCGGCGGAGTGACCTCGATGCCACCTTCGCTGGCCCCGACCTTCATGCAACTGGACATCAAGGGCGCGCTGGACATTGGTCTGGTCAGCGTGATCTTCGCCTTCCTGTTCGTCGACCTGTTCGACAACTCCGGCACCCTGATCGGCGTCGCCAAACGCGCCGGACTGATGGGCAAGGACGGCCACATGCCGAAAATGGGTCGTGCACTGATCGCCGACAGCACCGCGGCGATGGCCGGCTCGCTGCTGGGTACTTCGACCACCACCAGCTACATCGAATCCGCGGCTGGCGTAAGCGCTGGCGGGCGTACCGGCCTGACGGCGGTCGTCGTGGCGATCCTGTTCCTGCTGGCGCTGTTCTTCTCGCCACTGGCGGCCAGCGTTCCAGCCTTCGCCACCGCACCGGCGCTGCTGTTCGTCGCCGTGCTGATGACGTCGGGTCTGGCGGAAATAGACTGGGAAGACATCACCGTGGCCGCACCGGTGGTGGTTACCGCGCTGGCGATGCCGTTCACTTACTCGATCGCCAACGGCATCGCCTTCGGCTTCATCTCCTGGACCGTGATCAAGTTGCTGTCGGGCCGCGCCCGTGAGCTGAACCCGGCGCTGGTGATTCTGTCGATTCTGTTTGTGATCAAGTTGGGTTGGTTCAACGCATGACTTTCGATTCCCAGGCCTACGCCACTCAGCTCGAAGACAAGGTCACGCGTTTGCGTGACCTGCTGGCCCCGTTCGATGCACCAGAGCCGACCGTGTTCGACTCGCCGCTGCAGAACTTCCGCCTGCGCGCGGAATTTCGCCTGTGGCGCGAGGCCGGTGAGCGGCACTACGCGATGTTCTCCCAGGACGACAAGCGCACGCCGATCCTGATCGAAGAGTTCCCGATTGCCAGCCTGCGCATCAACCAGTTGATGCCGCAGCTCAAGGCGGCATGGCAGGCCAGTTCGGCGCTGAGCCACAAGCTGTTCCAGGTGGAGTTCCTGACCACCCTGGCCGGCGATGCGATGATTACCCTTTGCTATCACCGTCCGCTGGACGAGCACTGGCATGCGGCCGCGTCGAAGTTGGCGGCTGATCTCAACGTCAGCGTCATCGGCCGTTCCAAGGGCAAACGCGAAGTCATCGGCCACGATTACGTGGTGGAGAAACTCGACGTCGGTGGTCGCACCTTCAGCTACCGCCAGCCAGAAGGCGCGTTCACCCAGCCCAACGGCACGGTGAACCAGAAGATGCTGAACTGGGCATTCGAAGCGCTGGGCGATCGCAGCGATGATCTGCTGGAGCTGTACTGCGGCAACGGCAACTTCACCCTGCCGCTCGCCACCCGTGTGCGCAACGTACTGGCCACCGAGATCAGCAAGACCTCGGTCAACGCCGCACTGAGCAACCTCAGCGAAAACGCTGTGGATAACGTCACGCTGGTGCGCCTGTCCGCCGAAGAGCTGACCGAAGCGCTGAACGAAGTGCGCCCGTTCCGTCGCCTGCAAGGCATCGACCTGAAAAGCTACGAGTTCGGCAGCGTATTCGTCGACCCGCCGCGCGCCGGCATGGACCCGGACACCTGCGAGCTGACGCGGCGCTTCGACAATATCCTGTACATCTCCTGCAACCCGGAAACCCTCGCGGCCAACATCGCCCAACTGCACGACACGCACCGCATCACCCGCTGCGCGATGTTCGACCAGTTCCCGTGGACACATCACATGGAGTCCGGGGTGTTGCTGACCCGGCGTTGATGGCGAATGCCGGATACGAGAAAGCCGTCTTGATTGACGGCTTTTTTGTGGGTGCAGTTTCTTGATCTGTGCGATCACCGAACATAAAACGTCGGAGGCAACGCGGTTCAATTGACCATGGTAACCATCTGGTACATTTTACCTCCACAGGCTGAAACCTTCGGCCCAAGCCAAAAACAATAAGTGGAGTTTGCCCCCATGCCCCCTATCGTTCTGGTGCTCAACGGCCCGAACCTGAACCTGCTCGGCACTCGTGAACCGGCAACCTACGGTCACGAAACCCTGGCTGATATTTCTGCTCTGTGCGGCCGCGCTGCCGAAGAATTTGGCCTGGCCGTGGAGTTTCGCCAGACCAATCACGAAGGCGAATTGCTCGACTGGATTCATGCGGCACGCGGCCGTTGCGCCGGTATCGTGATCAACCCGGCGGCGTGGACGCACACCTCGGTGGCGATCCGCGACGCGCTGGTGGCCAGTGAGTTGCCGGTGATCGAAGTGCACCTGTCCAACGTGCATGCGCGTGAGCCGTTCCGCCATCACTCGTTCGTCTCGGCCATCGCCACGGCGGTGATGTGCGGCTTCGGCAGCCATGGCTATCGCCTGGCCCTGGAGCATTTCAGTCAGCGACTGAAGGGGCGCGCAGCATGACCCGTAAACCGGTAATACTGGCTGGCCTGATCGGTGCGGGTATTCAAGCCTCGCGCACGCCAGCACTGCATGAACATGAGGGCGACGCCCAAGGCTTGCGCTACCTGTATCGGCTGATTGATCTCGATCAGTTGCATCTGGACAGCAACGCCCTGCCCGACTTGCTGCAGGCGGCCGAGCGGATGAACTACACCGGCCTGAACATTACTTTCCCGTGCAAGCAGGCGATCATCCCGCTGCTCGACGAACTGTCGCCGGAAGCCCGAGGCATCGGCGCGGTCAACACCGTGGTGCTCAAGGATGGCAAGCGCATCGGCCACAACACCGATTGCCTGGGTTTTGCCGAAGGTTTTCGTCGGGGCCTGAAAGACGCTGCGCGTGAGCGTGTCGTCCAGATGGGCGCCGGTGGTGCCGGGGCGGCGGTGGCCCACGCGCTGCTGAGCGAAGGCGTACAGCAACTGAGCATTTTCGACGTCGACCGCGAGCGCGCCGAGAGTCTGGCGAACAACCTCAACCAGCATTTCGGCGTCGGTCGCGCCGTCGCCGGGCGAGATCTGCCGGGCACGCTGAATCAGGCCGATGGTCTGGTGAATACCACGCCGATGGGCATGGCCAAACTGCCGGGGATGCCGGTGCCGGTGGAGTTGCTGCGCAAGGAACTGTGGGTCGCGGAGATTGTTTACTTCCCGCTGGAAACCGAACTGCTGCGCAACGCCCGCGGGCTGGGTTGCCGCACGCTGGACGGCGGCAACATGGCGGTGTTTCAAGCGGTGAAGGCGTTTGAACTGTTCAGCGGCGTGGTGCCGGACGCACAGCGGATGCTGGCGCATTTTCAAAGCATGAATGGCTGAAGATAAACATCGATCCTGTGGGAGCGGGCTTGCTCGCGAAGGCTGTGTGTCAGGCAGCAGATGTATAGGCTGACACGCCGCTTTCGCGAGCAAGCCCGCTCCCACATTGGATAGGTGTCACGGCTGCAAGTAGCGCAACACCGACTCGCAGATCATCTCGCGATGACGCTGCTTGATGCTTTCGTCCGGCAAATCGATCTGAAAAATCTCCCCGAACGTATGGCGGTTCGAGACGCGGTAGAAACAGAACGAACTGATCAGCAAGTGCACATCCAGCGCGTCCAGCCCGGCGCGGAAGACACCCTCCTCGGCACCGCGACGCAAAATCTCGCCCAGTGAATCGAGGATCGTATTGTTCATCGCCTTGATCGTGTCCGAACGCTTCACGAACTCGGCGTTGTGGATATTTTCGATACAGACGATGCGCACGAAATCGACGTTGCGGTCGTGGTGATCAAAGGTGAACTCCACCAGTCGGCGGATCGCCACCACCGGCGGCAACTCGGCCAGGTGCAGGCGGTTTTCGGTGCTGCGGATGTCGCCGTAAAGTTTCTCCAGTACCTCGACGTACAACTGCTCCTTACTGCCGAAGTAGTAATAGATCATGCGTTTGGAGGTGTGGATACGCTCGGCGATCGCGTCGACGCGGGCGCCGGACAAGCCCTGCTGGACGAACTCTACGATCGCCTCCTGCAGGATGTTCTCGCGGGTTTTTTCCGGGTTGTTCTTGCGACTCTTGCGCGGCTCGATACCGGATTCGACGGGAGCGGCGGGGAGTTCTGAAGTCATTGTCATTGCGGGCTCACGGCCATCACTGCACAGGTTGGCGATTATGGGCCGCGCTGCACAGTGAAGGAAGCCACGCGGCTCGTGTTTAATCCCGCGTTTACGAAATTCCTACAACTTCGCCTGACGCACCGCACCGCTGCGTGATTTGGCCATCGCCGCCAGACGTACCGCGACGTTCGCCGCACCATAACCGGCATAGCCGTTTTTACGCTGGATGATCTCGAAGAAGAAGCGCCCCTCGAACGGCTCGGTGTACACGTGGAACAACTCGCCGCCCTGCGCGTCGCGGTCGTAGAGCACGTTGTAGTACGCCAGCTCGCTGAGGAACTCGTCGTCGAAATCGAAGCGCGCGGCGAGGTCGTCGTAATAGTTGAGCGGGATATCCAGCAACGGCACACCGGCTTCTTTGGCGCGGCTGACTTCGGCGAAGATGTCATCACAATCGAAGGCGATGTGATGCACACCGGAGCCGCGATAACTCGACAGCGCGTGGGAGATCGCGGTGTTGCGATTCTCGGAGATGTTCAGCGGTAGACGGATCGAGCTGTCGCGGCTGCGCAACGCCCGGCTTTTCACCAGACCGTACGGATCGGGCAGCACCACTTCATCGTCGGCCTCGAAATCCAGCAGGCTCTTGTAGAACAGCACCCAGCTGTCGAGGCTGTCGGCCGGCAGCGCCATGGCCATGTGATCGATGCGCTTGAGGCCGCCACGGGCCTGAGCGTTCGGCAGCAGATTGAAGTCGGTGCCATAAACGTCCGCCGCCTCATCCACCAGATAAATCAGGCTGCCGTCCGGCGCACGCACCGCGGCCAGTTCCAGTTCGTTGGGGCCGACCAGGCCGCGATAGGGCTGGCCCTTGTAGGCGACGGCGCGGGCCAGGGCGCTGGCGCTGTCCTTGACCCGCACAGCGGTGGCACACAGCGACGGGCCGTGGGCCTCGAAAAAACTGTGGCCGAACGAATACGGCTCGGCGTTGAGGATCAGGTTGATATCGCCTTGGCGCAACAGGCTCACACTCTTGGAGCGGTGCTGCCCGGCCTTGACGAAGCCCAGGCGCTCCAGCCAGTTGCTCAGTTTGGCGCCGAGGCTTTCGTCGACGGCGAACTCAAGAAACTCGATGCCGTTGTACTCGCTGGCTTGCGGCGTTTCGAAGAGGATGTCGCGGTTGACCACCGGCGTTGCTTGCTGTTCCAGGCGCTGACGGGTTTTCTCTTCCAGATACAGCAGCGAACGCAGACCATCGGCGGCGTTGGCCCGTGGTGGCGCGGCGCGGAAGCCATCGTTGAAGATCTCCAGCGACAACGGCCCGGTGTAACCGCTCTGGATGATTGGCGCGAGGAACCCCGGCAGATCGAATTCGCCCTGCCCCGGGAAGCAACGGAAATGCCGGCTCCACTCCAGGACGTCCATGGCGAGGATCGGCGCGTCGGCCATTTGCACAAAGAAGATCTTGTCGCCAGGAATGTCGGCAATCGCGCTTGGATCACCTTTTAACGACAAGGTGTGAAAACTGTCGAGCAGCACGCCGAGTGCCGGGTGGTCGGCCTGGCGGACGATGTCCCAGACCTGTTGATAAGTATTGACGTGCCGGCCCCAGGCCAGCGCTTCATAGCCGATACGCAACCCGCGAGCGCCGGCACGTTCGGCCAGCAGCCGCAGGTCATCGACCAGAATCTGCCGGTCGCCGACGCTGTCCGCCGAAGCGTTGCTGCAGACCAGCACCAGATCGGTACCCAGTTCCTGCATCAGGTCGAATTTGCGCTCGGCCCGCTCCAGATTGCGCGCCAGCCGATCACGGCGGCAGCCTTCAAAATCGCGGAACGGCTGGAACAGGGTGATGGCGATCCCCAGGTCAGCGCACATCTGCCGGATTTCCCGCGGGCTGCCGTCGTAATACAGAAGATCGTTCTCGAAGATCTCGACGCCGTCGAACCCGGCGGCGGCAATGGCTTCGAGCTTTTCCGGCAGGGTGCCGCTCAGGGAAACGGTGGCAATGGAACGCTGCATGTTGCTACTCCCGGACTGCGCTGCAGTTTTTTTACAGGGGATCATTTTTTATCGTGAGGAAATTATTGGCTGCATCGTCTTCAGCAGCAATTTAAAGTGTACCAGCCGGTTAGTTTTGCGTGCGATTATCGAACACTATGGCGTTTCGGCGAATTGACGATTTTTCGTCCACTGCCCACCATCGACTTCACATTGAGTCCGGAAATGAACCTTCGGTCGCAGTGCGTGCAAACAACACCACATAACAAATTCAAAAACGGGTGGAACAATGATTCCTTCACAGACTTCCCGCATGGCCCCGGCCATGAGCACTGCCACGGGTGGCATCGGCGACAAGATCCGCGGCGCCATGGCTGTCGGCAAGACCCGTTGGGGCATGCTGGCGCTGGTGTTTTTCGCCACGACCCTGAACTACATCGACCGCGCCGCCCTCGGCGTCATGCAGCCGATCCTCGCCAAGGAAATGAGCTGGACGGCGATGGATTACGCCAACATCAACTTCTGGTTTCAGGTCGGCTACGCGATCGGCTTCGTCCTGCAGGGACGCCTGATCGACCGGGTCGGCGTGAAACGCGTGTTCTTCTGCGCAGTGCTGCTCTGGAGCCTGGCCACCGGCGCCCACGGTCTGGCGACTTCGGCCGTCGGCTTCATGGTCTGCCGATTCATCCTAGGCCTGACCGAAGCGGCCAACTACCCGGCCTGCGTGAAAACCACGCGCCTGTGGTTCCCCGCCGGTGAACGCGCCGTGGCCACCGGCATCTTCAACGCCGGGACCAACGTCGGCGCCATGTTCACGCCGATGCTGCTGCCGCTGATTCTCCACGTATGGGGCTGGCAGGCGGCGTTCCTGTGCATGTCCGCACTGGGCGGGATCTGGTTGCTGTTCTGGGGCCTGAAATACTTCAACCCGGAAGATCACCCGAGCGTGAAACAGTCCGAGCTGGACTACATCCAGAAAGAAGTCGAACCGGAACAGGCCCGCGTACCGTTCTCGCGAATCCTGCGCATGCGCGGCACCTGGGCCTTCGCCCTCGCCTACTCGCTGACTGCGCCGGTGTTCTGGTTCTACCTGTACTGGCTGCCGCCGTTTCTCAATCAGCAATACAACCTGGGCATCAACGTCACCCAGATGGGTATTCCGCTGATCATCATCTACGTGACGGCCGACTTCGGCAGTGTCGGCGGCGGCATTCTGTCTTCGTTCCTGATCGGTCGCGGCATGAACTCGATCAAGGCGCGGCTGCTGTCGATGTTCCTGTTCGCCTGCTGCATCATCGGCGTGATCATGGCCGCCGGCTCAAGCAATCTGTGGGTCGCCGTCGCGGCAATCTCCCTGGCCATCGGCGCGCATCAGGCCTGGACTGCGAACATCTGGAGCCTGGTGATGGACTACACGCCCAAGCACATGATGAGCACGGTGTTCGGTTTCGGCGGCATGTGCGCCGCGATCGGCGGGATGTTCATGACCCAGATCGTCGGCCACATCCTGACCGTCACCCATAACAACTACACCGTGTTGTTCACGCTGATTCCGGCGATGTACTTCATTGCCCTGACCTGGATGTACTTCATGGCCCCGCGCAAGATTCCAGACGTCACCGAGTAACCGGCCTGCACCCCTCCCCCCTGTGGGAGCGGGCTTGCTCGCGAAAGCGTCCAGTCAGTCACTGAAGATGTCGACTGAAACACCGCCTTCGCGAGCAAGCCCGCTCCCACAGGGTTATTTATCTCTCTCATCTGCGGCTCTGCTGCCAAGCCGCCGCCAGGCCGCTGCAGCAGATCACCGCAATGCCGATCACCGTCAACAGACTCGGCGTGTGGTTGAACACCACCCACCCCAACAGCCCGGCAAACACGATCTGGCAGTAGCCGAACGGCGCCAGCAATGCCGGCGCGGCATGGCGGAACGCCTGGGTCAGAAACAGGTGCGCGGTCATCCCGCAACTGCCCAGCGCCAGCATCAACACGGCGTGCGACAAGGTCGGCACCTGCCAGAAGAACGGCACCAACGCACTCATCACCAGCGTGTTGCACAGACCAGCGAAGAAGTTGCTGGTGGTCGGGCTGTCGACCTCACTGAGCTTGCGCGTCAGTAGTTGATAGAAGCAGAAAAACAACGCCGAGCAGAACGGCAGCAGCACCGCCGGGGTGAACAACTCGCCTCCCGGATGGACGATGATCAGCACCCCGATAAAACCGCAGATCACCGCGATCCACTGCCCGCGCGTTACCCGTTCCTTGAGCAACGGCACCGACAGCGCCGTCACCAGCACCGGCGCGAGAAAGTTGACCGCCGTGGCCTCGGCCAACGGGATGTACAGCAGCGCAGTGGTGAAAAACAGACTGGTGCCGAGCAGGCACAGCGCCCGCGCCAACTGCCATAACGGCCGTTTGGTGCGCAGCACACGCAACCCTGATTGCGGCAGGAAAATTCCCGCCATCAGCAAGGTGTGCACCAGATACCGCGCCCAGACCACCATGACGATCGGGTAGAAACCCGAGAGGTATTTCGACAGCGCATCGTGGCTGGAGAACAGGAAAGTCGCCACGACAATCAGCAAGATCCCCTTGAAGGGTTGGTTGACACCGGAGAGCGGGGTGCTGACGGTCATTGGATATCTCTGAAGGAAAAATAAACAGTGGCGAGGACGCTGGCGCCCCGCCACCAAAACTGACTTACAACTGCGCCAACAATTCCCGCGTCCTGTCGAGCGCCATCTGTGCTCGTTGCAATCCGCTTACACCCTGCTCCAGCAGTTTTACCGTGGGGATCTCCAGGCTCAGTGGAATATTAGCTGGCAGACTGCGCAACAAACCGTGCAAATCACAATCGCCCTCGCCGGGAAACCGCCGCTCATTGCGCGCCTGACGCAAGATCTCGGCCATGTCCGCCGGTCTCGGTCCCGCCACATCACACAATTGCGCATAACGCAGGCGCGCGGGCGCAACGCTGACCAGATCCTCCAGCCGTGAGCCGGAGCGATCGAAATGAAAGGCATCGACCAGCACCGCGGCGTTTTCCCGGTCGGCATTGGCAACGATGCGCAACGCCTGTTCGAGGTTGCACGCATCGGTCCAGGGCATGAACTCCAGATGCGGATGCAAACCGTAAGGCGCCGCCAGATCACATAGGGCGGCAAAGTTGTCGGTGAGCCGATGCTCGTCAGGATCATTGCCGGCGACCAGTAATTCACTGGCGCCGAACTCCGCGCCGACGGCCAGCAGCTTGTCGAAATCGGCGACCACGGTTAGCTGTTTCAGACGCAGAATTTCCACATCGAGCACAGCGATGCCAGTGTCGCGCAAACGCGCCAACGTCTGACGCCGTAATCCGCCATCGGCCACCAATGGAAAGTGATATTCCTCCGGCGTCGCCGGCTCCAGGCGCAGACCGACATGGCTGTAACCGGCACGCGCCGCTACTTCGACCATTTGCGGCGGTGACAACTCGAGCACGGTGAGACTGGCCAGAGACAGGATTCGTTCGTTCATGCTCAAGCCTCGACCGCTGCCGGGGAACAGGCACGACCGCTGGCCGCCGCCTCACGTATCGCCTCGACCAGCGCCAATGTTCGCGCGGCATCGGCGGCACTGGCCAAGGGTTCGACTTCACGCCGCGCGACCTGCACAAAATGCTGCAGCTGCAAACGCAAAGCATCCCCGGCCGCGCAATGTTCCTGCACCGCGAGCAAAGGCTCGTGCCAACCGGCATCGACTTGATCGGCAGCGTAGTGCCAACGCTTGAGTTGCGGAATGCTCAGCGCCCCGGCGGTGCCCGCCAGCAGATAACACGGCTGATCGACCTGACGCGGATAGACCGGGTTCTCTCCGGAATTCAGCTCCCAGCTCCACGGCGCGGCGACCGCATCGGAACCGCTCAGCGTGCCCAGTGCACCGCCGGCAAATTGCAATAACACCGCGACACTGTCTTCGTTGGCAAAACCCCGCACCGCGTTGTCGGTGACGGCCTGCACCGCCTGCACTTCACCGCAAAGGTGACGCAGCAGATCGAGGTCGTGAATCAGATTGGTCAGCAACAGGCCCGCCCCCGGTTCACGGCGCCACGGAACCTCGAAATATCGGTCGGGTTTGCGTAACTGGAACAGTGCAGTAACCGTGGTCAGCCGCCCGAGCGCGCCGCTGCGCAGCAATTGGTGGGCACGCACGATCAACGGATTGTGCCGCCGATGATGGCCGACCAGCACCGGCACGCCACAGCGTTTGACCGCCGCCACCAGCTCACGCACCTCATCCAGGTGCACGCCGACCGGTTTCTCCAGCAACACCGGAACCCCGGCGGCGAGGCAATCCAGCGCCGTGCTGGCGTGCTGATTATTCGGATTGGCCACGATCACCGCATCGGGCCGTACCTGCTCCAGCATCTGCCGGTGATCGGCGAAATACGCCACGCCCCACTGCGCCGCCAGCGCGGGAGCCTGCGGACCGGGATCGGCCACTGCGCACAACCGGGCTTCTTCTAGGGTTTGCAGGTGCTGGTAATGCTGCTGGCCCATGTTGCCAGCGCCAATCAGGGCGATACGAAGGGGCGAAGTCAAGGGGCGATCCTCTTGTGATTGTTGTTGGAAATGTCACTCCAGCAACAATTTAGAACCGCGTTCCACAATCAAACACCCAGTGATGGGAAAACCGTGCGGACACCGCACAACTTCGTACTTGATGCTCAACCTGTAGAGCTGCCGAAGGCTGCGATCTTTTGACTTTGATTTTCAAGACCAAAAGATCGCAGCCTGCGGCAGCTCCTACAGGGATCGGTGCGAGTCAGACGAACAATTCGGACGCCAGGCTCGCCGCCGACAATTCCTCCGTGAACTTCATCAGCAGCGGCGCCAATTCGTGCAGTCGCGCGCCGGGCATCCGTGCGCTCGGCCCGGCAATGCTCAGTACGCCGATCACTCGCCCGTCAACCGGATGCTTGACCACCGCGGCAATCGCCGAGGTGCCCACCGCCGAACTTTCCTCGACACAGGCATAACCCTGTTCCCGCGCCAGGCGCAGGCGCTCCAGCAGTTCGATATTGGAGCGCGGCGCATTCGGCCCGACGCCCACCGGAACTTCCGCGCCTTGGCGCTCAACCATCGATAACGCTTCGGCATCGCTCATGCAGGCCAGCCACGCGTGCCCGGAAGCGGTGTAGAACAGCGGCGCATCGCGACCCATGTCCGGGTCATAACGCAAGCCCGTGCGTGCGCCCTGTGCCTTGGCGATCCAGGTCTGGCGCTCGCCATCGATCACCCCCAGACGCACCAGTTCACCGGTTTCCTGCGCCAGTCGATCCAGCACCGGCTGCACGATGTCGGCACCGCTGCTCGACAGGTACTGAAACCCCATCGCCACCAGTTTGGTCGACAGGTGATAGCGCAGAGTGTCGGCATTCTGCCGCACGTAGCCCAGCCGAATCAGCTCCGTGAGCATCCGGTGCGTGGCACTTTTCGGGATGTCCAGTTGCTCGGCCAGCGTCTGCATCGGCAGCCCGCGCGACTCACTGGTGAGGCTTTCCAGTACGCTGAAAACCCGTTCGATCTGACTGCCGGCCATGGGAAGGTCCAAGTGAAATTTTGCCGATTCTAGAAGACATCCGAGACAAAGCGAAATCCGGAACTGGCGTGCGATAACCGCCCACTTTACTAAACCATGCCTTGTTGCAGCTGCACATCATTGGTTAATTTCCGGAACCTGATTCCAATAAAACCCAGCTGCGGAGCTTTGCCTGATGCCTGCCGAACTTCCCGAAATCGACTGTGACGTTCTGGTCGTCGGCTCCGGTGCCGCCGGTTTATCCACAGCGGTCACTGCCGCATGGCACGGCCTGAAGGTCATCGTGGTTGAAAAAGATCCGGTGTTCGGCGGTGCCACCGCGTGGTCCGGCGGCTGGGCATGGGTGCCGTGCAATCCGCTGGCCCGACGCGCCGGCATTATCGAAGACGTCGAGCAGCCGCGCACGTACCTGCGCCATGAACTCGGCGAGCATTACAACCCGGCAATGGTCGACGCTTTCCTCACCGCCGGGCCGCACATGGTCGCGTTTTTCGAACAGCACACTGCTCTGCAATTTGCCGACGGCAACGCCATTGCCGACATTCATGGCGATACGCCCGGCGCGGGCACGGGTGGTCGCTCGGTCATCGCGGCGCCTTACGACGGACGAACAGTCGGACGCCTGCTCAGGCGCCTGCGTACAACAATGCGCGAAACGTCCTTCATGGGCATGCCGATCATGGCCGGCGCCGACCTTTCGGCGTTCCTCAATCTCACCCGTTCGCTGAAAGCCGCGTGGCACGTAACCCGGCGTTTTACCCGGCACTTGCTTGACCTCGCGGTACACGGCCGGGCCATGCAATTGGTCAACGGGGTGGCGTTGGTCGCAAGGCTGGCGAAGTCCGCCGAGGACCTTGGCGTTTTGTTATGGGAGTCGGCACCCGTGACCGAGCTGCTGCGTGATGAAGCAGGGGTTTGCGGCGCAGTGGTCAGCAGCGCCAAAGGCCCGATCCGCATTCATGCACGCAAAGCCGTGGTGCTCGCCGCCGGCGGATTCGCCAACGACGTCGAACGGCGCAAGGCCTTGTTTCCGCGCACGCCCACGGGTCATGAACACTGGGCACTGCCGCCGCTGGCGGTGAATGGCGATGGCCTGCGTCTGGGCGAAAGCGTCGGTGCCACGGTCAATACCGAGCTGGCGTCGCCCGTGGCCTGGGCGCCGGTCTCGCAAGTGCCGCATGCTGACGGCAGCATCGGCCATTTCCCACACATCATCGAACGCGGCAAACCGGGAATCATCGGCGTACTGCGCAACGGCCAGCGCTTCGTCAACGAGGCCAACGGTTACTACGACTACGTCAGCGCCATGGTTGCCGCCACGCCTGAAGGCGAAGAAGTCGCCTCCTGGCTGATCTGCACCCGCGCCTTTCAACGGCGTTATGGCTTGGGCATGTCGCGGCCATTTCCCGTACCGGTGTCAGGATTTATCCGCAGCGGCTATCTGAAAACCGGCAACACCCTTGAAGAATTGGCCAGCGTCTGCGGTATCGACCCCATCGGGTTGCGCCACACGGTGGAGGACTACAACCGCCATGCACGCCACGGCGAGGACCCGTCGTTCGGTCGCGGCGCAACGCCCTATAACCGCAAACAGGGCGATCCGGCGAACCTTCCCAACCCTTGCGTTGCCCCAATAGAGACAGGCCCCTTCTATGCCGTGAAAGTCCAACCGGGCTGCTTCGGCACCTTTGCCGGGCTCAAGGTCAACCCGCAGGCGCAAGTGCTCGACGCCCATGCCCGCCCCATCGCCGGGCTCTACGCCGCCGGTGGCGACATGGCCAGCATCATGGGCGGGCACTATCCGGCAGGCGGGATCAACCTCGGCCCGGCGCTGACTTTCGGTTACATCGCCGCTCGGCATATCGCCGGCATCACTGCTTTCGAACAGGAGATCGACCATGCAGCACATCGTTAACGCCCAGGGTTTGAACATGCCGAAACTCGGCCTCGGCACCTGGCCGATGCTCGGCGCCGAATGCACCCGTGCCGTCGAGCAGGCCCTGGAACTCGGCTACCGGCACATCGACACGGCAGCGGCCTACAACAACGAAGACGCGGTCGGACAAGCATTGGCGAATACACCGACACCCCGCGAGCAGATTCATGTCACCACCAAGGTCTGGTGGGATCAGTTGCAACCCGACGCCATGCGCCACTCGATGGAACGAAGCCTCAAGGCTTTGCGCAGCGAGTACGTCGACCTGTTCATGATCCACTGGCCGAGTACCGATTGGGATCTGCCGCGTACTCTCGACACCCTGGCCTCGTTCAAGGAACAGGGTCTGGCGCGCAACATCGGTGTGGCGAATTTTCCGCTGCCGCTGCTGCGCACTGTCGTCGAGGAATACGGCATCCCTCTGTCAGTGATCCAGGTCGAGTACCACGTCCTGCTCGGACAAAACGCCCTGCTCGACTATGCCCGCCAACACGATCTGGCACTGACGGCCTACACGCCATTGGCGCGTAACAAGGTCTCGGAGATTCCACAGATTCAGCAGATTGCCGAAAAACACGGCGTGCTGCCGACTCAGGTGGCGTTGAAATGGCTGCTGGATCAGCCCAACGTCGCGGCGATTCCCAAAGCCAGCAGCCGCGCCAATCAACTGGCGAACCTGGCTTCGCTGCAGGTTGAACTGGACGCTGGAGACCGCGCACTGATCGCCGCCCTGCCGAAGAATCAGCGTCAGGTCAGCCCGGATTTCGCCCCGGTGTGGGACGCCTTCGATCGCTGACGCACAGTGCGAAAGGAGAAATCCGCCAACGGATTGAATTAGTCGCCCACACGCTCGTCAATAACAGGCCCGCCCTCGTCACCCGAGGCCGGGCCTGTTTGCGTGTACGCCAATAGACGGACGACCGGACTGGCGCCACACTCTCACACCAGCAACACTCATCACCACGTACAGAAAGAGGATTCCCACATGCTATGGAAAAAAGGCCGACGCAGTGACAACGTCGTCGATGCCCGTGGCGATGATAGCGGCGGCGGTGGTGGCATGCGGTTCGGTGGCGGCAAAGGCCTGAGCCTGGGGGCGATCCTGCTGATCGTCGGCATCGGCTGGATCACCGGACAGGATCCGTTGCAGATCCTCGGCCAGCTCACTGGGCAAATGACCGAGCAATCGGCACCGGCCTCGACGCAAACCCGCCAGGCGCCACCGGCCAACGACCAGCAAGCCGAATTCGTGCGTTCGATCCTTGGTGATACCGAAGACACCTGGGGCGCCATCTTCCAGCAGGCCGGGCGCCAATATAAGGACCCGACCCTGGTGCTGTTCAGCAACCGGGTGAATTCCGCTTGCGGGCTGGCGACTTCGGCGACCGGCCCGTTCTACTGCCCGGCGGATCAGAAAGTCTATCTGGACATGGCCTTCTTCCAGGAAATGGCCCAGCGCTTCAAGGCCGCCGGTGACTTCGCCCAGGCCTACGTGATCGCGCACGAAGTCGGCCACCATGTGCAGACGCTGCTCGGCGTCTCGGCAAAAATTCAGACGGCCCGTCAGCAGGGCCGGCAGATGCAGGGCGACGGCGGTTTGCTGGTGCGTCAGGAATTGCAGGCCGACTGCCTGGCCGGCGTCTGGGCCTACCATGCGCAGAAGCGCCTGAACTGGCTGGAACCGGGTGACGTCGAAGAGGCCTTGAATGCGGCCAACGCCATCGGTGATGATCGCCTGCAACAACAGGGTCAGGGCCGTGTGGTGCCGGACTCGTTTACCCATGGCACGTCGGCGCAAAGGGTGCGCTGGTTCAAAACCGGTTTCGCCCAAGGCCAGGTCGGCCAGTGCGATACCTTCGCAGCGAAAAACCTGTAAATGCGCAAATGGCTTCTGGCTTTACTGATCATCGGCGGCAACGCCCACGCGGCGGGCGTCGATGCCATCAGCCCCGGACGCCTGCAATTCGAGGCCGGCGAAATGGCCGTCGGCATCAGCCCGGCACCTGAGAAAATCGAACGGGTGCTGATCGTCATTCACGGACGGCTGCGCAATGCCGAGACCTATCGCAAGAGTGCCGAGCGCGCCACCGAACTGGCCGGGCAAACGGCGCACACACTGGTGATCGCGCCGCAGTTTCTCAACGAAAGCGACGTCGCGCTGTACTCCCTGCCCAACACATTGCTGCGCTGGAAAGGCAACGAGTGGATGGGCGGCGGGTTATCCACAGGGCCGAAGCCGCTGAGTTCCTACGCCGCACTCGACGCCATCGTCGCCCGGGTCAGCGACCGCAAGCAGTTTCCGGACGTGAAGCAGATCGTGATTTTCGGCCATTCCGGTGGCGGTCAAGTGGTGCAGCGCTATGCCTTGCTGGCCAAGGATCAACCGGCGCTGAAGGCCAATGGCATTCGCCTGCGCTATGTGGTGGCCAATCCGTCGTCGTACGCGTATTTCAACGAACAGCGGCCGGTAGCGTTCGATCACGCACAGTGCCCGGGTTTCAATCGCTGGAAGTACGGTCTGGCAGACATGCCGGTGTACGCCGGTGGGCAAACGCCGTTGCAGCTTGAAAGCAGCTACATCAAACGCGAAGTGATTTATCTGCTGGGGCAGCAGGACATAGACCCGCAACATCCGGCGCTGGACAAGAGTTGCGCCGCCGAGGCACAAGGCGCGTATCGGCTGGAACGCGGCAAGCTGTTTTTCGGCTACCTGCTGCGCCGGCATCCGGAAGGGGTCAATCAGCGGCTGGTTGAAGTGCCCGGGGTCGGGCATAACGGCGATGGGATGTTGACGTCGCCGGAGGGGCTGAAAGCGCTGTTTGAGCAGTAAGTTGTGCGGTGGATGATCTGGCCTCTTCGCGAGCAAGCTCGCTCCCACAGTTGGAATGCATTCCCCTGTGGGAGCGAGCTTGCTCGCGAAGGCAATCTGACAGGCACCGAAGATCTCAGGCCAAAAGCATCCGCCGCAACTCGACACAATCCTGCGCATGCCAATCCGTCAGCTCCGGCCACGGGTTGTCCGGCAGATTCACCAGCACCGTCCGTGCCCCGGCCGCCCGCCCGCAATCCAGATCAAAGCGGTAATCCCCGACCATCACCATTTCGCTGGCCGGCACGCTCCAGGCCTCGGCCAGTTTCAGCAACCCGCCGGGATGCGGCTTCGGTGGCGCTTCATCGCGGCCCAGCACATCTTCCACAGCAAAGCAGTCAGCCAGACCGATGGCGTCGAGCGTCACATGCGCGAGTTCCCGCGCATTACGGGTCAGAATGCCCAGGCGATAACCGCGCCCGTGCAGGTCACGCACCAGCTCCACCGCACCGGCAGCCGGTTTCGAACCCAGCGCCAGATCGCGCTCATGCTCCAGCAACCAGGCATGTTTCGCCGCAGCTTCCTCGGCGGGAAGTGCCGCGAGATGCGTAAGAATGTCGTCCTCGGGCGGAATCGCCAGCGCCACGCGAATCGCCGCAAAGTCATGCACGGCGACCGTCAGGGTGCCGTCCATGTCGAACACCCAGTGCTTCACATCGCTCAGGCTCATGCCCAATCCTTGCGGTGACGAATCAGGCCTTCCTGGGTCACCGACGCCACCAGTTGCCCGGCGCGGTTGTACACGCTGCCACGGGAGAATCCACGGGAATTGCCGGCCCACGGGCTGTCCATCGCGTAGAGCAACCAGTCATCGGCGCGCAGATCGTTGTGGAACCACAGCGCGTGATCGAGGCTGGCGACCTGCATGTCTTTCTGCCAGACCGACTTGCCGTGCGGCAGCATCGAGGTGGTCAGCAGGCCGAAGTCCGAGGCGTAGGCCAGCAGGTATTTGTGCAGCGCCGGAATGTCGGCCAGTGCACCGTCGGCACGGAACCACACATACTTCACCGGATCGGCCGGTTGCGGGTTGTACGGATCTTTTTCAGTGACCGGGCGCACTTCGATCGGTTTCGGGCACAGCAGTTTTTCGCGCATGTGCTCGGGGATCAGGTGCGCGCGTTGCTGGGTCAGTTCCAGCTCCGACGGCAGGTTTTCCGGGCCGACCACCACTGGCATCTGGCTCTGATGCTCGAAGCCAGCCTCGTCGTACTGGAACGACGCGCTGCAGGTAAAAATCGGGTGACCCTTCTGGATGGCCGTGACCCGCCGGGTGCTGAAGCTGCCGCCATCACGCACGCGATCCACCGAATACACCACCGGCAACTTGGCGTCGCCCGGGCGCAAAAAATAGCCGTGCATCGAATGCACGTGACGCGCCTCTTCAACCGTCTGACTGGCCGCCGACAGCGACTGACCGAGTACCTGGCCACCGAACAACTGACGGAAACCCAAGTCCTGGCTGCGGCCACGGAACAGGTTTTCCTCGATCGGTTCCAGGGTCAGCAGGTCGACCAGATCTTCCAACACTTGGCTCATTCAGACTCTCCTCACACAACGCTATGCCGCGCAGTCTTGGCTGCGGCGGCCCATTCAGGTTCTGGCGCGAGCCACTGTCGCGCCATTGTAAACGTCCGTGTCGGCTTAGCCATGCAGGGTTTGCAGCCATTGCTCCCTGGTAATTCGGTACAACAAATGCCGGCGCAACGGGTGATCGACGGCAAGTTTGGGGTGATCGAAATCATCGGCCGGATCGTGCTGCATGCCAATCGCCTGCATGACTTTCTCCGACGGCAGATTGCTCTGGGCGGTGAAAGACACGATTTCCTTCAGCCCCAGCCGATCAAAACCTGCGCGCAATGCCGTCCACGCCGCCTCACTGGCATAGCCCAGCCCCCAATGCTCGCGGGCCAGACGCCAGCCGATTTCCACCGCCGGGGTGAACGGCGCATCAAAACCGACCACACCCAGGCCAGTGAAACCGATGAACTCACCGCTGTCCTTGCGCTCCAGCGCCCACAGTCCGAAACCGTGCTCGGCAAAATGCCCGCGCACCCGGCCAATCATCGACGCACTTTCCAGACGGCTGAGCGGGGCCGGAAAGTAGCGCATCACCTGAGGATCGGCGCACATCGCCGCAAATTCCGGCAAATCCTCGTCGCGCCACTGACGCATCAGCAGGCGTGCGCTTTCGAGTTGCTGAATCGGCTCCATCATGCCCCTCCATTTCCATGCCGCAAGTCTACATCGCTGGTAGGATCGTTCACTCTTTCCATCGTTCCGACATGAAGTTGCCATGCCACTGCCGCTGATCTACCACGAAGACTACAGCCCCGAGTTTCCGGCGGATCACCGCTTTCCGATGGACAAATTCCGCTTGCTGCGCGACCACCTGGTCGACAGCGGCCTGACCCGCGACGCCGACCTGCTGCGTCCCGAGATCTGCCCCAACGACATCCTCGCCCTGGCGCATGACCGCCGCTATATCGAACGCTACATGAGCGGCGAGTTGTCTCGCGAAGACCAGCGGCGCCTTGGCCTGCCGTGGAACGAAGCCTTGGCGCGGCGCACGGTGCGGGCGGTCGGCGGCTCGATTCTCGCGGCAGAAAAAGCTCTGGAGCATGGCATGGCCTGTCACCTGGCCGGCGGCACCCATCACGCCCACTACGATTACCCGGCCGGCTTCTGCATCTTCAACGACCTGGCAATCATCAGCCATTACCTGCTGCAAAGCGGTCGGGTGAACCGTGTGCTGATCTTCGATTGCGACGTGCATCAGGGCGACGGCACCGCGCGGATCCTGCATGACACCCCAGAGGCCATTACCGTTTCCCTGCACTGCGAGAAGAATTTTCCTGCACGCAAGGCCGAAAGCGACTGGGACATCCCACTGCCCAAAGGCATGGGCGATGCCGACTATCTGCAGGTGGTGGATGACACGCTCAACTACCTGCTGCCGCTTTATCAACCGGATCTGGTGCTGTACGACGCCGGGGTCGATGTGCACAAGGACGACGCCCTCGGTTATCTGCAGCTGACAGACGAAGGCGTGGCCGCCCGCGATGAAAGCGTGATGCGCCATTGCCTGGGCCGCGACATTCCGGTGGTTGGCGTGATCGGCGGTGGCTACAGCAAGGATCGCCACGCCCTCGCCCGCCGCCACGGCATCCTGCATCACAGCGCGCAACGGGTCTGGACGTCACACGGATGTCACTAAGCTGTGCTGCGTTACCCACAATCGCTGTGGAACGGCCTGTGGATAACCTGAGCGAAAGGGACTACAGCCCATACCGCTCATGGCCTGCAGCACACTGACTAATTTTTAACCAGGTATTGAATTCACTAAAAATCCACTGTGGGAGCGAGCTTGCTCGCGAAAGCGGTGGGTCAGTCAATAGATGTTGAATCTACCGACGTCTTCGCGAACAAGCTCGCTCCCACAGGGATCTCCCACATTGGTCTGCGCTGTTAGAATGCGCGCCTTATTCCGCCATACCGCAGCGCACGCCATGACCCAGACCTCCGCCCCCCTCCCCGCTCACGTCGCCATCATCGGCGGTGGCCCCGCCGGCCTGATGGCCGCCGAAGTGCTGAGCCAGGCCGGCGTGCGCGTCGATCTGTATGACGGCATGCCCTCGGTCGGTCGCAAGTTTCTGCTGGCCGGGGTCGGCGGCATGAACATCACCCACTCCGAGCCTTACCCGGCGTTCCTCGCGCGCTACGCCGAACGCGCGCCGCAGATCGCGCCGTTACTGCGCGGTTTCGACGCCGACGCGTTGTGCCGCTGGATTCATGAACTGGGCATCGAAACCTTTATCGGCAGCTCCGGCCGGGTGTTCCCCACCGACATGAAAGCCGCGCCGCTGCTGCGCGCCTGGCTCAAACGCCTGCGCGACAGCGGCGTGGTTATCCACACCCGCCATCGCTGGCTCGGCTGGGATGAACACGATGCGCTGCGCATCGCCAGCCCCGACGGCGAAATCACCGTCAAACCCGACGCCACCCTGCTCGCCCTCGGCGGCGGCAGTTGGTCGCGCCTGGGTTCGGATGGCGCGTGGATGCTGCCTCTGGAACAAAAAGGCGTAGGGCTGGCGCCGTTACAACCAAGCAATTGTGGCTTCGAAGTGCAGGCCTGGAGCGAGTTCCTTGTCAGCAAATTCGCCGGCGCACCGCTGAAAAATGTCGCCATCGGTTTGAACGACGATATCCCGCGCTTGGGCGAATGCGTGATTACCGCAACCGGGGTTGAAGGCAGCCTGATCTATGCGCTGTCGGCACCGATTCGCGAGGCGATCAATACGCAGGGTTCAGCCACGGTGCACATCGATCTGCTGCCCGGCCGTCCTGTGGATAAATTACAGGCCGCGTTGAGCAAACCCCGCGGCTCGCGTTCGATGGCCAAGCATCTGCACAGTCAGGTCGGAATTGATGGGGTGAAAGCGGCGTTGTTGC
Source organism: Pseudomonas sp. MWU12-3103b (assembly GCF_023100615.1). NCBI lineage: Bacteria > Pseudomonadati > Pseudomonadota > Gammaproteobacteria > Pseudomonadales > Pseudomonadaceae > Pseudomonas > Pseudomonas sp. MWU12-3103b. Next base: position 174,619 of record NZ_JALMEY010000005.1, on the reverse strand, counting down.
GAGAGCTGAGCGATGCAGCAACGTTTGCTGATCCGGCGCTGTTGGCGCGGGCGATCAAGGCGTTACCGCTGACTTTGGTAAAAACGCGGCCGCTGGATGAAGCGATCAGCAGTGCCGGTGGCGTGATGTTCGAAGCGCTGGATCAGCGTTTGATGCTCAAGGCGTTGCCGGGGGTGTTCTGTGCGGGCGAGATGCTGGATTGGGAAGCGCCGACGGGCGGCTATCTACTGACCGGGTGTTTTGCCAGCGGGCGGGCGGCGGGGATTGGAATGTTGCAGTGGCTCAAGTCCGAGGTGCCTGCCTGAACCCTCACCCCAACCCTCTCCCCGAGGGAGAGGGAGCCGACCGAGGTGTCTGGCGTAACACATCGACCTGAAAGACCGAGTCGATTGTGGATTCACAGCAGCAGAATCAGGTCGGCGTAGAATTCAAGCATCCTCCAATCAGTCCCCTCTCCCTCCGGGAGAGGGTTAGGGTGAGGGGCTTTTGGCTTTAAGGCTTGCGCTTACGCGGCCCGGTATTGAACACCGGCACTTTACGCACAGGCTTGATCGACGGCTCCGGCGCCTGGGTGTCGCCACTGTCGACCCACTTGCCCAGATTGCGCTTGCCACCGCCGCCGGATGCTTTCGGCTTTTTCGGTTTCTTCGGCTTCTTGATCACCTGACCGCTGGCGTCGGTATCCGGCACCCGGTGCTCAGGTTCGAAATCCGGCTCGTTCTGACGCTTCAAGGTCTGGCGGGTGAGCATCTCGATTGCCGAGAGCATGTTCACTTCATCCGCGCACACCAGCGAGATCGCCTCGCCCGTCGCGCCCGCACGGCCAGTACGACCGATGCGGTGGATGTAATCCTCGGCGACGATCGGCAGGTCGAAGTTGACCACCAGCGGCAAATCTTCGATATCCAGACCACGGGCGGCGACGTCAGTCGCCACCAGAATCTGCACTTCGCTGAGTTTGAAACGATCCAGCGCACGCTGACGGGTCGCCTGCGGTTTGTCGCCATGGATGCCGTCGGCGTTGATGCCTAGGCCCTGGAGTTTTTCCACCAGCGCATCGACGCCATTGCGGGTCTTGGCGAACACCAGCACCTGCTTCCACTTGTTCTTGCGCATCAGGTGCACGAAAAGTTCCGGCTTGCGCTTCTTGTCCACCGTCACCACCCACTGTTTGACGGTGTTGGCCGCCACGTTGCGCGGACTGACTTCGATGCTCAGCGGATCGTTGAGCATCTGCCCGGCCAGCAGGCGGATGTCATCGGAGAAGGTCGCGGAGAACAGTAGCGTCTGGCGCTTCTTCGGCAACATGCGGTAAATGTTCGCCAGTTCTTCGGAGAAGCCCAGGTCGAGCATGCGGTCGGCTTCGTCGAGCACCAGGGTTTGCAACTGATCGAGTTTCAACGCGTTCTGGCGGAACAGGTCGATCAGGCGACCAGGCGTGGCGACCAGCACATCAACGCCGCCGCGCAGCTTCATCATCTGCGGGTTGATGCTGACGCCGCCGTACACCGCATACGTGCGCAATGGCAGGTTTTCAGCGTATTGGCGCACCGACTCATGAACCTGCTCCGCCAGCTCGCGGGTCGGCACCAGAATCAGTGCACGCGCCGAATTGGCGGCCACTTTCGGCCCTTCCATGGCCAGCAACTGCAGCAGCGGCAAGGCGAAACCGGCGGTCTTGCCGGTGCCGGTCTGGGCCGCAGCCATCAGGTCGCGACCGGCCAGAACGGCCGGAATGGCTTGCGCCTGGACCGGCGTTGGAGTCTGGTAGCCGAGCGTCTCGAGGGAGCGCAGCAAGGGTTCGATCAGGCCAAGGGTGGCGAAAGTCATGGGAATACCGTAGGAAAATTCAGCGCAATTGTGCGACACGAGTGTGCAATGGCGCGCAGTTTACCCTAATTCACACGCTGTTCTGCTGGAACGGCGGTCTTCGGTGGCTCCGCGACGAGCGGCTGCGCCGGCCGCCGCCACTGCGGCAGACCGATCAGCACCACGGCACTGATGATCACCAGCATCGCCAGCGCTTCTTCCATACCGATGGTCTCGCCGACAAACACGATCCCCAGCAACACCGCCACCGCCGGGTTGACGTAGGCATAACTGGTGGCCGCCGCCGGACGTACGTGTTTGAGCAGGTACATGTAGGAATTGAAGGCGATGATCGACCCGAAGAAGATCAGATAACCCAAGGCCAGCCAGCCTTCCATCGGCGGCAAGGCTTGCAGGTGTTCGCCGCTCACTGCGCTGCCGATCAACAGCACCACGCCACCCACCAGCATCTCCACGGCACTGGCCATTGCCCCTTGCGGCAGCGGCAGGTGTTTGCTCCACACCGAGCCGAACGCCCAGGTCGCCGCCGCAAAAATCAGCAGCGCCGCGCCCAGCGGGCTCGATTGCAGGTTGGAACCCATGTTGAGCATGGCGATGCCGACAATTCCCAACGCCACCCCGGCCCATTCGAGGCGCGTATTGCGCGCGCCCCAGAAATAGCCGAAGAGCAAGGTGAACAACGGCACCGTCGCCACCGCCAGTGCCGCCACACCGGAAGCCACGCCAGTATGCTCGGCGACACTGACCGCGCCGTTACCGAAACTGAGCAGCAGAATCCCGATGATCCCCGCCGCTTTCCATTGCGCCCAGGTCGGCGCCGGTGCCCCGCGCCAGCGCAGGAAGGCGTACATCAGGCTGCCGGCAATCACGAAGCGCACCCCGCCGAGCATCAGTGGCGGCCAGTATTCGACGCCGAGGCGGATCACCAGATAGGTCGATCCCCAAATCACGTACAGCGCAAAAAACGCGGCGATCAGCGGCAGAGAAAAACGGCGCAAGGCAGGCATGGGCAGCTCGACAGTCAGAGGCAGGGTGTGAATTATTCTAGAAAGGCCCGCGAGCAAAAATAAGCTACAAAACCTGTTTATCGCGCCGGTACACTTTTGAAACAACGGAGATCGACGGGATAAACCACGATTTCGAAAGTCTGGCAATTTCAGGAGTCCGGCCTTGGACAAATACGACCGCATGCTGCTCAGCGCCCTGTTGGAAAACGGGCGTGCGTCCTACGCCGATCTGGCGCGCAAAGTGAACCTGTCCGCCCCGGCAGTGGCCGAGCGCGTGGCCAAGCTTGAAGCCGCCGGCGTGATCACCGGGTATCAGGCGAACATCGACCTGTCGAAAATCGGCTTGCCGATTCAGTGCATGATCGAATTGCGCCTGCACCAGAACGGCAGCCAGAAGGTCTACGACGAACTGGTGAAAATCCCGCAGCTGACCGAATGCTTTCGGGTGACGGGCGATCCGTGCGTGATGATGAAAGGCGCGGTGGGCTCGATGACGGAGCTGGAAGAGTTGATCAATCGCGTGGCGAAGTTCGGCTTCAGCAAGACTTCGATTGTGTTGTCGAGCGCGATCGAGAAGCGCGTGCCGCTCAGCCACATCGAAGGCAACGGTAAGTAATCAGGAACTCAGAAGATCCAAATGTGGGAGCGGGCTTGCTCGCGAAGAGGGAGTGTCAGACAACATAGTTGCCGAATGACACACCGCTTTCGCGAGCAAGCCCGCTCCCACAGGGGATTTTGGGTGACTTCAAGATCAGCGGTAGCGCTGCAGGTGTTCGCTGACTTTCGCGGCGGGGACTTTCTGCAGTTTGCACAGCAGGTCGTGGTTCAGCTCACGCACCCCATGCTTGTGCCGCAGTTCTTCAGCCAGATGCGCCATCAGGTTGGCCGCCATCTCGGCATCCGCCATCGCCCTGTGCGCCTGGCCGGTGTGTGGCAGGCGGGCGAAGGTGGTGAGCGTACCGAGCTTGTGATTCGGCGCCGCCGGCATCAGGCGCCGGGCCAGCAGCAGCGAGCAGGCGAAATTCTGCAGACGGGTGCGTTTGATCCGCCCCAGTTCGAAGTCCCAGAACTTCTGGTCGAACGAGGCGTTGTGCGCCACCAGCGGCGTGCAGCCGACGAATTCGTTGACCTCTTCCATGACCCGCTCGGCCGACGGTGCACTGCGCAGCATGGCGTTGCTGATGCCGGTCAGTTGTTCGATGAACGCGGGAACGCGCACGCCGGCGTTCATCAGGCTCTGGTAACGCTCGACGATACGGCCGTTTTCCAGCATGACCACGGCGATTTCCGTGGCGCGACAGCTGCTGTTCGGCGACAGGCCGGTAGTTTCAAAGTCGATGACTGCAATGCGTTCCAAACCGGGTTCAACTCCGTTCAAATCAATTCTTGAGCAACGCTCAGTTTTTCAACAGCAGTGCGCCTTCGATCGGCACATAACGGCTGGCGGCGCGGATCAGCGAGTTGGCGGTCAAACCCGGCACGCCGTAGGCCACTGCCTGTACGCCGTGCTTGCTGATGATGCGTTCGAGCAGCATGTCGAAGTCACCGTCACCGGAGGCCAGGACGATTTCGTCGACGTGGTCGGCGGCGTCCATGATGTCGAGGGTGATGCCCACGTCCCAGTCGCCCTTGGCCGAGCCGTCGCTGCGCTGGATATAGGGTTTGAGCTTCACGGTGAAACCGAGGTTGCGCAGTATCTGCTGGAACTGCTGCTGCTTGCTGTCGCCACGGTCGATTGCGTAGGCATAGGCCTCGACGATCTGCCCATCCTTGCTGATGTCAGCCCACAATGCGGCGTAGTTGAAATGGCAACCATAGGCCTGACGCACGGTGTAGTAGAGGTTCTGCACATCGGCGAACACTGCGATTTTTTTCACCGGGATTCCTGTGAGCGCATAGCGCACGAAGCGGGATCAGGCGCCGGGCCCGAAAAAGGCGCTCAGTATGCCAGTCCACAGGAAGGTGGCGCGAATAATCAACCCACCACTCCAGACGGATGGTGGACTGTGGTGAGGGGATTTATCCCCGATGGGCAGCGCAGAGGCCCCGAAAATGGGACTGCTGCGCACTCCATCGGGGATAAATCCCCTCACCACAGATTTGATACTGGCGACTGATCCGTCAGACGAACGAATCGTCGTCATCGAAGAACGACGAGTTGTCATCGCTGTAATCAGTATCAGTGAATCCGCCCTGGTCATTGCCAGAGAAACCGTTATCGGCCACACGCTGGTCATTGCCCCAATCGTTGCCGCTCTGGTCAGCCACTTGCGCCGGCTCTTCCTTGATCACTTCAACAATTTCTTCAGGCTGCTGGTTGTGATGGAACAGGCTGCTGATGCCCTGCGCCAGCATCACGCCACCGGCCACGCCAGCGGCGGTTTTCAGGGCGCCGCCGAGGAAGCTGCTGCCCGCAGCCGGAGCTGCTTGCTGCGCGTAGTTGGGCGGTGGTGCGGCATAGTTCTGTTGTGGCGCTGGCGCAGCGTAGTTCTGCTGCGGTGCCGGCTCACGCCAGCCGCCGGTAGAAGCCGGAGCGCTCTGGGTCGGCGCTGGACGCGAGCTGCCGCCGAAGATGCTCGACAGGAAACCACCGCCGCCGCTTGGCGCCGGGGCCGCGCTCTGGGACTTGGCCGCTTGCAGTTCAGCCTGCAATTGCTGGACTTGCTGGGTCAGCTGCTTGTTCTGTTCGTCGAGGCTCTTGATGGCCGCCTCTTGCACCAGAATCGCCTGGGTCATGAAATAACCTGCCGCCGGCTGGCGGGTCAGGTGTTCCTTGATCCGCGCCTCGGCCTGGGCGTCGCGCGGGGCTGCCTCCGTTTCGGCCTGTTGCAGCCGGGAAAACAGTCCATCGATCAGGGTTTGCTCTTCGCTGTTCATGGCGACCTCGTAGATTGCCGGGGATAACGTTGCCCGTGTCCACGGTGGACATGGCGCACCTCTGTAATGGAGGCAGTGACAGGATGTTTCAACGACCTTTACCGAATGTTTACGTTTGTGTCCGCCCGCCCATCATCGGTTAAAGTGAGCCACTGTTTTCGACCTGCGATACCGACTGATGAATGCCTTCGATGTACTGCGCGACTCTCTGTATTTTTTCAAACGCCATCTGGCCAGCATCGTGCAGCTGTGCCTGCCGCTGGTGATCTTCGAGGCGGCGCTGCAACAAGTGGTGGATCACGTCACCGACCCGGACAGTTTCTCCGCCGCCAGCGTGGTCGTCGGTCTGCTGGTGTATCCGCTGTACACCGCCGCGCTGATTCTGTTCCTCGATGCTCGCACCCGTGGCGAAGCTCCGCGCAATCTCGATCTGCTGGCGATGTCCGCGCGCCTGTGGCCGCGTTTCGCCTTGCTCACGGCGCTCAATACCTTGCTGATTCTGCTGGGGTTGTCGCTGTATTTCCTGCCGGGGCTGATGCTGATGGTCATGCTCGCATTCGCTGAATACCTGCTGGTGTTGCGCGGTATGGGGCCGTTGCAGGCGATGAAGGAAAGTCTGCGCCTGACCCGTGGGCATTTCTGGCGGATCCTGCTGTGCATTCTGTGTGTGATGGGGCCGTTGTGGCTGCTCAAGGGTGCAACGCTGGCGGCGTACCCCGACCCGCAGAATCCGCTGATCGCGGTAATGATCGACAGCGCGCACAGTTTCCTGCAGCTGTTCACCAGTGTGGTGCTGTTCCGTCTGTTCATGCTGATCAGCGAATTGCCTGACAAACGTACAGGAGCGGTCTGACTTCGCGACCCTTGGGCCAAGGCTCTGCGCTCAGGTATGCTCGGAGCCACTTTTGTAACGCGATAAGCCGAGCCATGCCCCGTCTGCTGCGCTACACCCTGTTGCTGATTGTGCTCGCCATCGTCCTGATCGGCGGGCTGTTCTACAGCCTGACCTGGCGCCCCGGCGCACGGGAAACCCTGCCGGTCGCCTGCAGCGGTACGCCGCCGACCCTGGTGCCGGGGCAAGCGCTGAAAGTCATGACCTGGAACGTGCAGTACCTCGCGGGCAAGCGCTACGTGTTCTGGAACGATCTCGCCCAAGGCTCCGATGAAGCGCCGTCCCCGGAAGACATGGCCTTCAGTCTCGACGAAGTGGCACGGGTGATCCGCGACGAACAACCCGACGTGGTGCTGCTGCAGGAACTGGATGACGGCGCCAAGGCCAGCGATTACCAGAATCAGCTCAAGTTGCTGCAAGAACGGGTCACCGACCTTTACCCATGCAGCGCCCACGCCTTCGACTGGAAGGCCGATTTTGTCCCCGATCCGCACGTCTTCGGCAGCGTTGGCCGGCAACTGGCGACCCTGAGCCGTTATCGCATCGAACATGCCGAGCGTCTGCAATTGCCGGTGCCGCCAACGAATTTCATCTCCCGCCAGTTCGAACCCAAGGACGCCCTGCTCGCGACCAAGCTGCCGCTGAGCGACGGCGGGCAACTGACGGTGTTCAACACCCATCTGGATCGCGCCCGCCAACCGGACGAGACCTTGCAGGCGCAGGTGACAGCGGTGACCAAGGTACTCGACAAGTACGAAAGCCAGGGCCTGCCGTGGCTGATCGGCGGCGACTTCAATCTGTTGCCGCTGGGCCAGTATCAGCGTCTGCCCGCCGAGCAGCGCACGCCTTACTCGATCGACAGCGCCCTGCATCTGTTGTGGGACAAGTACCCGATGATCCCGACCAATAACGAAGCCAGCGGCATCGACCGCGCCCACTGGCTGACCCACTACCCCAACGACCCCGGCCTGAATGGCCCGGATCGCACGGTCGACTATCTCTTCTACAGCCCGAAGATCAAACGGGTCGAAGCGCGGGTGCGGCAGGACGATACGTTGCGCATTTCCGATCACTTGCCGGTGATTGCGCGGTTCCTGCTGCCCGCAGCCCCGTAGCCAGTTAACACGATATCCCCCTGTGGGAGCGGGCTTGCTCGCGAAGGCGTCGCGTCAGTTGATGCATCCGTGCCTGGCGCACCGCCTTCGCGAGCAAGCCCGCTCCCACAATAGATTGATGTCGTACCGTGATGGGGTAGCAGGCTGCGATGTTTTGCTCTTCAGGTGCCGCGCGGCTTGGCCCGCGCGGTCGCCTCGGCCACCAACGGATCATCCGGCCAATAATGCTTCGGATAGCGCCCCTTGAGATCCTTCTTCACCTCGGCATAGGTGCTGCGCCAGAAGTTGGCCAGATCCTGCGTCACCTGCACCGGCCGCCGTGCCGGGGACAACAGGTGCAGCTTGACCACTTGCCGGCCGCCGGCAATTCGCGGCGTCTCGGCGAGGCCGAACAACTCCTGCAGACGCACCGCGAGAATCGGCGGAGACTCGGTGTAATCCAGACGAATCGATGAACCCGACGGCACACTGATGTGATGTGGCGCCAGCTCATCAAGCTTCTGCGGCAGCGGCCACGGCAGCAGATTGCGGACGATGCTCGACAGGTCCAGATTGGCGAAATGACTGAGCCGCGAGACCTTGCCCAAGTAAGGCATTAACCAATGCTCGAGGGTTTGCAGCAACGTTGCGTCGCTGACATCCGGCCAACGACTGTCATCCTGCGTGGCCAGATCCAATTGCCGCAACAGGGCAACCCGCGCCTGCCACTGCCGTAGCTCCGGCGTCCACGGCAACAACTCCAGTCCCTTGCGCCGCACCAGATTGACCAGCGCCTGACTGCGCGCCGCTTCGTCGAGACCGGTCAACGGTTCGCGGCTGAGGATCAGTTCGCCAACCTTGCGCTGACGCTCGGCACGCAGCACGCCTTCGCGCTCATCCCAGTCCAGTTGATCGACAGCGCGCACTTGCTCGGCGAGCACCGAATCGAACAGCGCCGGATCAAAATCCGCCGCCAGGTAAATCCGTTCCTCACGCTGGCCCTGACGACTGCCGAGATCGGCGATAACGATCCACGGCTCCTTCATCAGGCTGTCGGCTTCGGCGAACAGTGCTGCGCGCCCATTGGCCAGACGATATTCGGCGCCACCGGCACGCCGCTGTTGGGCAACCCGATCCGGGTAAGCCAGCGCCAGCAACGCACCGAGCCAGCGCGGGTGATCAGGATCGCTGACCGGCGCGCTGGCCTTGCCGCGCAGGTAACCGCGATATTGCCGCGCCAGTTGCCGCGCACGCTGCACGCCGCCCTGAGCACCGCGTGCCGCGCGTTCTTCGCCGGAGAGCAGCACCAGGCGGCTGTGCAGATCCGCACCGGCACCGCGCAGGATATCGCGCTCGCCGAGCAGTGCCGCGACGTCGCACGCCATGTTTGCCAGCCCCAGCGCCTGACCGCGCAGCAACAGATGGGCGATGCGCGGATGCGCCGGCAACTCGGCCATGGCCTGACCGTGGGACGTCAGCGCCTCGCCTTCGAGTGCGCCCAGGCGCTGCAACAAATCCTGCGCCTGGGCGTAGGCTGCTGCCGGCGGAATATCGAGCCAGACCAGTTCGCCCGGAGTCACGCCCCAGCGTCCGAGTTGCAGCGCCAGACTCGCCAGATCCGCCGACAGAATTTCGGCACTGCCGTAAGCGGCGAGTTGCTCGTGCTGATCCTGCGACCACAAGCGGTAACACACACCCGGCTCCAGACGTCCGGCCCGGCCCGCACGCTGGGTGGCGCTGGCCCTGGAAATACGCTGAGTATCGAGGCGGGTCATGCCGCTGCCGGGGTCGAAACGCGGCACCCGCGCCAGCCCGGCGTCGATTACCACGCGCACGCCGTTGATGGTCAGGCTGGTCTCGGCGATGTTGGTCGCCAGCACCACTTTGCGTTGGCCGGCCGGCGCCGGGTCGATGGCAGCGCGTTGGGCATTCAGGTCCAGTTCACCGTGCAATGGGCAGAGCAATACGTCTTTACGCTCGCCGATGGCATCGCTCAGTTGCTGATGCACCCGACGGATTTCCGCCTGCCCCGGCAAAAACACCAGCAGGCTGCCGGTTTCATCGTGCAACGCTTCGAGGACGGTCTGGGTCACGCGCTGGTCGATGTATTCGCCGGGCTGGAACGGCCGCCCCCAGCGCATCGTCACCGGGTACATACGCCCTTCGCTGCGCAGGATCGGCGCGTCATCCAGCAACCCGGCCAGACGCTCGCCTTCCAGCGTGGCGGACATCAGCAAAATCTTCAGCGGCTGTTCAGCTCGGAACAGTTCACGACCGTTCAAACTCAGGGCCAAGGCCAGATCGGCATCAAGACTGCGTTCGTGGAATTCGTCGAAGATCAGCAGACCGACGCCTTCCAGCGCCGGATCATCCTGCAGACGCCGGGTGAGAATGCCTTCGGTGACCACTTCGATACGGGTATTGGGGCCGACCTTGCTGTCGAGGCGGATGCGATAGCCGACCGTTTCGCCAACCTTCTCACCCAGTTCGCTGGCCAGACGTTCTGCGGCTGCACGCGCAGCGAGACGGCGCGGTTCGAGCATCAGAATGGTCTGCCCGGCCAGCCACGCTTCATCGAGCAAGGCCAAAGGCACGCGGGTGGTTTTACCGGCGCCGGGCGGTGCTTCGAGCACGGCTTCGTGGCGTGTCGCCAAGGCTTCACGCAGGGCGGGTAAAACTTCATCGATCGGCAAAGAAATCATGCTGGCTCCCCAGGGCGTGCCCACAGTAAATTGCGAGTCGCGTTAAAGCTGTGAGCGTGCCAGGCAAGGCGCGGGACGCAGGCAAGGGTCGTTTCCTTGCCAAGTTCCGCAACGCAGCATGGCGCGTTCACAGCTTTAGCCCGGAGGGCCGAACCCCGCCAGGATTCATCAACCTTCACGCGGTGTCGATCTGGAGAAAACAACTTCAATCCTCAACATATTTCGGTAGGGGTGAGACGAGGCCGCAATTTACTGTGGGCGCGCCCTGCCGAGGGCGAGTATAACGGCGAACTGCCGGGCGTTTGTCAGGGTCTTAATTTCAAATGACGACGCTTCGTTTTCAAATGACTCAGGAGATTTTCCATGCGCTTACCTTCTCGCCTGATCGGCGGTGTTCTGGTTGCCACCCTGCTCACTCAACTCACGGCCTGCGGTTCGATTTTCTATCCGGACCGTCGTGGCCAGATCGACGGCAAGATTGACCCGGCGATTGCCGTGCTCGACGCCGTGGGCCTGCTGTTCTACGTGATTCCAGGGCTGATCGCGTTCGCGGTCGACTTCACCACCGGTGCGATCTATTTCGAACCGGGCCACACCGCTCAGGTCGATCCGGCCAAGCTCAAACAGGCGGTCGGCCCGGACGGTCAGGTCGATAACCTCAAGTTGCAGGCTATTCTCGAAACAGAACTGGGCCGCAACCTGCCGCTGGACGATCCACGCCTGATCCAGCACAAGGGCAGCACTCAACAACTGGCGATGTTTGGCCTGCAACCCGCCGCATAAGGAAATCACATGACCACCAGCCCCGAACACGCCCGCCTGCTGCGGCTGGCAACCCGCGCTTCGGTGGCGGTGGCCTGCACGCTGATCATCGCCAAAGCCATCGCTTGGTGGCTGAGCGGCTCGGTGAGCATGCTCGCCGGCCTCACCGACTCGGCGCTGGATGGCGTCACTTCGCTGCTCAATCTGCTGGCGGTGCATTACGCGCTGCGTCCGGCCGATGACGATCACCGTTACGGCCACGGCAAGGCCGAATCGCTGGCGGGCATGGCACAGGCGCTGTTCATCGGCGGCAGTGCGGTGCTGATTGCGTTCCAGGCGTATGAACGCATCAAGCAACCGGAGCCGCTCGGCGCGCCTTGGCTAAGCATCGGCGTGATCGTGTTCTCGCTGCTGCTGACCGCGGCGTTGCTGACGCTGCAACATCGGGTGATCAAGCAGACCGGCTCCAACGCCGTGCGCGCCGACTCGCTGCATTACCGCTCGGACATGCTGCTCAACGGCAGCATTCTGATCGCGCTGATTCTCGCCGGCATGGGCTTTCATCAGTTGGACGCATGGTTCGGTCTGGGGATTGCCGGGTACATTTTGTGGAGCGCGATCCAGATCGCCCGGGAAAGTTTTTCGGTGCTGATGGATGAAGAGCTGCCGGCGGACGTCAGTCAGCACATGCTCGAACTGGCCTGCGCGGTACCTGGCGTATTGGGCGCGCATGATTTGCGCACACGGATCTCGGGTAACCACTGGTTTGTGCAGCTGCATCTGGAATTGCCAGGAGAGCTGACCTTGTCAGTGGCTCACGGCATCAGCGATCAGGCGGCGGATGCGATTCACGCCGCCTACCCGCGAGCCGAGGTGCTGGTGCACGCCGACCCGCAGGAAGTGGTCAAGACCGAACGGGCGCAAACCCGGATTCAGTAAGACACCTGATAACCGCGACTGCTCAGGCAGTTGCCCTGCGCCTGACGGTAAGCCTGCACCACCTCAGGCGCCGGTTGATAGGTCGCGGTACGCGGGTCGAAACCGCTCTGCTGCACAGCGTATTGGTAGCACTGATAACCGTCCTGCTGCACCTGTTCCGGCGACTGCCCGTTGGCCGGATAAGCCTCGACGTCATAGCCCTGGGATTGTGGCTGCGGTTGCGGCGGTTGCTGCACCGGGGGTTCGACTACGACGTAATCCTGAGTGGCTTCCTGATACGCATAGTAGGAACCGGCAGCGAGGAACAGCAGCGCACCGCCGATCCACACTTCACGGGCATAGTCCGGCAGATACTGGGTGCGAATCCCTCGTGGCGGCTGCACGACGATGTAGCGCGGGCCTTGCGGGCGATACCAGTAGCCGCCGGAATAGAAGTAATCCTGACCGCGATACGGCACGCGGTATTCGCGATCCGGGAAGCGGTCGATCACATGCCCCGGGCGGTATTGCGGGCCTGGACCCCAACCGTTGCCATGTCCGTCCGGGCGACCCGGCCAGCGATTGTCATTGGGCCGGTTGCCGGTTTGCCATTGCTGGTTGTGGTAGCCGTTCTGCGGGCGCTCGTCGCGGTAGTAGCCCTGACGCGGCTCCTGAGTCTGGCGCACGGTGTCGGGCCGTGGCTGGATCGGCAGGTTGTTCGACGGGGGCGCCTGATGCACCGGAGCAGGCTGATTGGGCGCGCGGTTCTGGTTCTGCCACTGGCCATTGTTGTGCTGCTGGCCGTTGTGCTCGAACTGACGGCTATTGTCGCCCCGAATGATTTCGTTGTTCTGCGGCCGCGGCTGATTTTGCGGCGGCGGATTGTTTTGCCCGTGGGGTTGATGATCGCCCCCATGGCCCTGGTTATTTCCCTGATGCTCAGGGCCGCGTCCACCATTAGGGCTGCGGCTCTCCGGATCGTCGGCGAGCGCTTGCGCACTGACGCTCACACACAGCAAACCAACACCGGCCAGACGCCAGATGCGCGACTTCATGCTTTTCCTCACTGCGGGTATTAAGAGGGCTTGTAGCTAAGACCGGGAATACGCACACCGGGTTCTGCGACAGGTTATCAGTCACGAAACTTATTTATTGAGGAAGGCTGTGCATCGAGGCACAAAAATCGCAGGCAAGAAAAAGGGAGACCCGTCGGCCTCCCTTTAGAGAACTTCGTCCTGGCTCGACGCTTTTGACGTCGGCTCACCTCACGCCGTCTTCTGGACAGTGTGCAGCTCGGGGGCCGGCCCAGCCCCGGTGGGGGTGGCGGCCGCGGCGGGCCTGATTGGGCGGGCCGCAGTGGACTGTGTTACCGAGCAGTGATTCTGGTGATAAGAATAGGCCGGGAGGCGCGACAGAGGATTGCGAATATTGCTCAAATAAACACTGCTTGCGCAATTTTTAACCCTGGATAGATAATCCGCCGCAATAGTTACAACCAAGGACTGATTCATGAGCAAACTCGACCGTTACGACCTGAGTATTTTGGCGGAATTGCAGCGCGACGCCCGCATCTCCAACCAGGAACTGGCCGAGCGCATCGGTCTGTCACCCTCGCCCTGCTCGCGCCGGGTCAAGCAACTGGAGGACGACGGCTACATCTCGCGCCAGGTCGCCCTGCTCGATCGCAAGATGCTCGGCCTGAGCCTGACCGCCTACGTGCTGATCGGCATGGACCGGCACACACCGGAGCGTTTCGAGAATTTCGAAGCGGCAATCCGCACTCTGCCGCAAGTGCTGGAATGCAGCCTGGTGACCGGCGTGGATGCCGACTATCAGTTGAAAGTGGTGGTGCCGGACATGGATCACTATCAGAAGCTGTTGCTGGGGCATCTGACCCGGATTGAAGGGGTGACCAGCGTGCGTTCGAGTTTTGTACTGAATCAGGTGCTCAACAGCACCGAACTGCCGCTGACCCATCTGCGCAACTGACATCGCCTTCGCGAGCAAGCCCGCTCCCACAGGGAAATGCATTGCAAATGTGGGAGCGGGCTTGCTCGCGAAGAGGCCGGTACAGGCACCCCATAACCGCGGCACACCGACACAGGTCAATGCGGCCCTGCCACCCTCGGCGTATAATCGCCCAGCCCTTTCAGCCCTGTGCGCGCCGGAGATGCCCGATGGATCCTGCAGTATTCGAAGAGTGGATGATGACTGGCCTGGTCAGCATCCTGATCATTTTCATGGGTTTCATCGTCTGGGATCTGGCGAAGAAGTCCAAGGCCGGGCGTTTCGGCTCGTTCATTCTGTTTTTCGTCCTGGGCCTGGGCGTGGCCGCGTTCATCATCAAGAGTGTGGTGATCGGCCTGATCGAATCCGGCGCTCTATAACCGCGCCGGCACTTCTTTCCACTGGCCCTGATCGAGCCCGTCGAGCGTCCAATCGCCAATCCTGACCCGCACCAGCCGTAACGTCGGCAGCCCCACCGCTGCGGTCATCCGCCGTACCTGACGGTTTCGCCCTTCACGAATCACCAACTCCAGCCAACTGGTCGGCACGCTTTTGCGAAAGCGTACCGGCGGATTGCGTGGCCACAGTTCAGGTTCCTCCAGTTGCCGCGCCTCGGCAGGCAAAGTCTTGCCGTCATTCAACTCGACACCTTCGCGCAGACGCTGCAACTGCTCGCCTGTCGGCACGCCTTCGACCTGCACCCAGTAAGTCTTCGCCAGTTTGTGTTTCGGATCAGCGATGCGCGCCTGCAACTGGCCGTCATTAGTCAGCAACAACAAGCCTTCGCTGTCGCGATCAAGGCGTCCGGCCGGATAGATACCGGGCACGTCAATGTAATCCTTGAGCGTCGCCCGCCCGCCTTCGTCGCTGAACTGCGTCAGCACATCGAACGGTTTGTTGAACAGGATCAACTTCGGCTCGGCCGGCGGCGCTTTGGCGACACGACGTGGAGCCGAGGAGGATGGCTTCGCACCGGGACGGCGGGAAGGTGGACGCGGGGGACGGGACATAAGAGAACAGACATTTAGCGATCAGGGCTGCTAATGCTAGTGCCCCGACCGCCAAATGACCACGACTAACCGTTAGCGGAACGGCGGCTCGTCGAAGCTGCGCAGTTTGCGCGAGTGCAGCGAGTTGAGTTCGGTGCGCAGCAGATCCACCGCCGCGATGCCGATCTTCAAGTGTTGGCTGACCGCGCGCTCGTAGAACGCGTTGGCCGAACCCGGCAGCTTGATTTCACTGTGCAGCGGTTTGTCCGAAACGCACAGCAACGTGCCGTAAGGCACCCGCAAGCGATAACCCTGGGCGGCGATGGTGCCGCTTTCCATGTCCACCGCCACGGCGCGGGACAGGTTGATCAGCGGACGTTCCTGCGCCCAGCGCAGTTCCCAGTTGCGGTCGTCGTAGGTCAGCACGGTACCGGTGCGCAGACGTTTTTTCAGCTCCTCGCCCTTCTCGCCGGTGATATTGGCCGCGGCTTGCTGCAGCGCCAGTTGCACTTCGGCCAGTGCCGGGATCGGAATGTTCGGCGGCACCACGCGGTCGAGAATCCCGTCGCGACGCATGTAGGCGTGAGCCAGCACGTAGTCGCCGATGGTCTGCGACTGACGCAGCCCGCCGCAGTGACCGATCATCAGCCAGCAATGCGGGCGCAGCACCGCCAGGTGGTCGGTGATGTTCTTGGCGTTGGACGGGCCGACGCCGATGTTGACCAGGGTCACACCGTGGCCGTCATTGGCGATCAGGTGATAGGCCGGCATCTGGTAGCGGTGCCAGACCACGCCGGCGGCAATCGCCGACGCTTCGCCGTGATCCATGCCCTTCTCGATGATCACGTTGCCCGGCAGCACCATGCGCACGAAACGCGGGTCGTTGCGCAGTTGTTCCAGGCCATGAACGATGAACTGGTCGACGTAGCGGTGATAGTTGGTCAGCAGAATCCACGGCTGTACATGGCGCCAGTGGCTGCCGGTGTAGTGCACCAGGCGCCGCAGGGAGAAGTCGACGCGCGCGGCGTCAAACAGCGCCAGTGGCAGCGGATCGGTGTTTTCCCAGTCGTAGAGACCGTCGGCAATGCCATCGGTGGCGGCGGACAGATCGGTACTCGGGAACACCCGCGCCAGCACCGCAGCGGTAACGCCGGAGCCGGCCAGCTCATCGCCCTGCTCGACTACGTACGGGTACGGAATATTCTGCTGGCTGACACCGACTTCCACGGTCACGGTGAAGTCGTGCATCAACGGCACCAGTTGTTCCAGCAGGTATTTGCGGAACGCCTTGGGATGGGTGACGGTGACGCTGTAGGTGCCCGGCAGTTGCACCTTGGCGTAGGCGCGGGTGGTCTGTGGGACTTCGCCCTGACACAGGTAGGTCAGACGCAGTTCGGGATAACGAAACAGGGCACGCTGTTCAGCGTCAGGCTCGACGCGATCCTTGAGGTAACGCTTGAGCGCCGAGTTGAGCGCAGTGGTGGCCCGCTCATGCAGCTCGGCCAGACGATCCACGGCTTGTTCGGCGGTTTGAACGACAATAAACGCTTCGGTCACGATCAGCTTCCTGTGTTCTGACTTGCAGAGCTTCATCTTGCCTGCATCGTGGTCTCACGGGAACAGTGGCGTTGTGGCTGTACCCAAATCTCCCTGTCAATGGAGATCCCCTGTGGGAGCGGGCTTGCTCGCGAATGCGCTGTGTCAGTCGACCTATCCATTGACTGACACACCACATTCGCGAGCAAGCCCGCTCCCACAAGGGGATTTGTGTTGGGTCAGAAACCCTGGGGGGTTGCGCGAGCGACGATGGCTTCGACGTCCAGCCCACGCGGCAATGCACCGTAGACCCGGCCGCCACCGTTCAGGCGGCTGGCAATGAACGCGTCGCTGACCGCCGAGTTGCCGGCCTCCAGCAATAGCTTGGCCTGCAAACCGAGCGCGATGTCTTCGGTGAGTTGCCGCGCCCGATACTGAATGTCGCTGGTGTCCTTGAACTGCGCCTGCAACTGCTGGATATGCGCGGCCAGGTGCTTGTCGCCATGGCCATCGCCCAATTCGCTGAACAACACGTCGAGCACACCCGGTTCTTTCGACAGCGCACGCAGCACGTCCAGGCACTGCACATTGCCCGAGCCTTCCCACGTCGAGTTGACCGGCGCTTCGCGATACAGCCGTGGCAGGATGCTCTCCTCGACATACCCGGCACCGCCCATGCACTCGGCGGCTTCGTTGATCATTCCGGGGGCACGTTTGCAGATCCAGTATTTGCCCACCGCCGTCACCAGCCGGGCGAATTGCGCTTCATGGCGATCATCCAGATGATCCAGCGCCTCGCCCATGCGCAGACTCAGGGCCAGTGCGGCTTCGCTTTCCAGCGCCAGATCGGCCAGCACGTTCTGCATCAACGGTTGCTCGCTGAGCAGTTTTCCGCCGACCTTGCGGTGCGCGCAGTGGTGGCTGGCCTGGGTCAGCGCCTGACGCATCAGCGAGCTGGAGCCGACCATGCAATCGAAACGGGTCATCGCCACCATCTCGATGATGGTCGGCACACCGCGCCCCTCTTCGCCGACCATCCACGCCAAAGCGCCACGGAACTCCACTTCACTGGAGGCGTTGGACTGGTTGCCGAGTTTGTTTTTCAGGCGCTGGATGTAGAACTGATTGCGCGTGTCGTCGGGGCGGTGGCGCGGCAGCAGGAAGCAGGTCAGGCCCTTGTCGGTCTGCGCCAGCGTCAGGAACGCATCGCACATTGGCGCCGAGCAGAACCACTTGTGCCCGACCAGTTCATAGGCCTGCCCCGGGCCACTGGCACCGACCGGATAGGCCTTGGTGGTATTGGCCCGCACGTCGGTGCCGCCCTGTTTCTCGGTCATCGCCATGCCGATGGTCACGCCGGCCTTGTGCGCCATGCCGATGTTGCGCGAGTCATATTCGGTGGCGAGGATCTTCGGCAGCCACTGTTCGGCCAGATCCGGCTGCAAACGCATGGCCGGTACGCTGGCGAAGGTCATGGTCAACGGGCAACCGCTGCCCGCCTCGGCCTGGCTGTGCAGATAGCTCATCGAGGCGCGGGCGACATGTGCGCCGTCCTGCGGATGAGTCCAGGGTGATGAAGTCAGGCCATGTTCGATCGCGGTGCGCATCAGCTCGTGATAGGCCGGATGGAATTCCACCAGATCGATGCGATGACCGTAGCGGTCATGACTGACAAAAACCGGTTTGTTCTGATTGGCAAGGAACCCGGCCGCCATCAGCGGCCCACCGGCCAGAGCGCCATAGGTGTCGATTCGCGACTCGGCCCACCCGGCGCCAAAGCGGCGCGACCACTCCTGCAATGGCAGGTCGATGCGGTACAGGTTGGCACCGTCCAGCGATGGCGGCTGGTTGGTGACTTCGTGGGTTTCGGCGAACTGATGCAGGTTCATGACGGGGCTCCTTTGGTCAGCCAAGGGATCCAGTTAAGCACCGCCCCGTGGTTGATCAAAGTGTCATATGCGCCGAACTGTCGGCGCTTTCACCCTATTACGCGCTGAGCACCCGACGCTCCAGCGCCGTTTGCAGGTCTTCGAATTTCACCGGTTTGTTCAGGTAATCGATGCGCGTGCCCGGTGCGCAATGCTCGCGATCCGTGCCCATGGCCAGCATGAACACCGGCAGATTGGCGCAGCCGGGCAACCCATGAATCTGGCAGCACAACGACGCGCCTTCATGATTGGGCAACTGGCAATCAATCAGCACCGCGTCGAAGGTTTCCCGTTGCAGACAGTCCAGCGCCGCCGCGCCGTTGTCCGCCGTGCGTACGCGGAACCCCAATTTGAGCAGCATGCCGCGCATCACCAGTTGGTTGACGCTGTTGTCATCCACCAGCAACACCGTGCAATCCTGCGGCGCACGGCTGCGCTCGTGCAGCGCGTCCGCGGTTGGCGCCGCTTCGACTTCCGGCAGCTCGAACTCGACATCCAGTTGAAAACGGCTGCCGCTGCCAGGCTGGGAGCGGTGAGTCAGCTTGCCGCCGAGCAGTTCCACCAGTTGCCGACAGATCGCCAGCCCCACGCCCAGCCCACCGTATTCGCGGGTCATCGAGCCATCAAGCTGGAAGAAGCGCTGATACATCGTCGCCTCGCCCAGATCGGTGAAACCGATGCCGGTGTCGATCACCGCAAACGACAACGCCAAGCGATTGCCCGCCGACGGTTTGCCGGTCACTCGCAGCGCCAGACCACCGACTCGGGTGAACTTGATCGCGTTGTCCAGCAGGCACTCCAGGCATTGCGCCAGTTTTGCGCTGTCGCCGTGCAAGCGATCCGGCAGGGTCGGCAGCACCTCGACTTTGAAGTCCAGCGACTTGCTCGCCGCGTTGCCGTCGAACTGCACGCGCAAGGCCTCGACCACCGCGCGCAGGCTGAAGCTGCCCGGCGTCGCCTTGAGCTTGCCGGCCTGCAATTCGGTGAGGGTGAGGATGCCGTTGACCATGCGCATCATGTCCCGGGCGGAGCCGGCGGCGGTTTGCTGGTATTGCTCCAATTCAGGCTCCAGCTCGACGGTCTGCATCAGTTCCAGCGAACCGATCACACCGTTCATCGGCGTGCGCAATTCGTGGGTCAGGGTCGCGAGGAATTCATCCTTGAGCTTGTTGCTGTGGGCCAGTTGCTGGTTGAGCACTTCGAGCTTCTGCCCGGCGTCGAACAGGGTCTGCGCCTGTTGCTCGCGCATCGCGTTGATGCGGTCGGCCAGCGCCAGCGACAGTAGCGCAACTTCGATCGCCGAACCGATCTGACTGGCGTACATGGTCAGGAACACGTTCGGCAGCAGGCCCAGCACCATCAGCGTATTGACGATGCCGCCGAGCAGGAATGCCGACCAGGCAATGATGAAATAACGCGCCACCCGCAAGCCGCGCCACCAGGCGAGAATCCCGGCGGCGAAGATCACCACGGTGAACACCAGCGCCAACAGGGTCGCCAGGCGCAGCGACAATGCGTAACTGGTCATCAGCGACAGCCCGACCACCAGCGCGCCGAACGCGATCAGGGCGATCAGCAGATAGTCGAGCCAGCGACTGTGGGTTCTGGTCTGCAGGAAACTGCGGGCGAACTGGCTGCCGAACAACCCGGCGCAACCGATGAAAAACGGTGTGGCGGCGTTGGCCCACCACGGATTGTGCGGCCAGAAATACTCGACCGCCGCGCCGTTTACCGACAGTTGATAAAGGCCGAACGAGGCGATGTAAAAGATGTAATAGAGGTAGCTGGTGTCGCGCACGCTCAGGTAGATGAACAGGTTGTAGACCAGCATCCCCAGCAGCACGCCATAGATGATCCCCAGCACATACAGGCGCACCGGCTGGTCTTCGAGGTACGCGGTGCTCGACCATAACGTCACCGGCGCCTGAATCGAACCTTCACTGGCCAGGCGCAGGTATACGGTTTTTTGCTGGTCAGGGGCGAAGGTCAGGTCGAACAGGTAATTGTTCTGCCGGATCTCGCGACTGGCGAACGGCAAGGCGTCGCCGGTCTGCCGGATCAGGCGGTAGTCGCCATTGGCATCGGCCATATAAAGGTCGAGGTGATCGAGCGGCGGATACGCCAGCTCCAGCAGCCAGGTGCGCTGCGCGGCCGGGTTGTTCGGACGGTAATGCAGGTCGATCTTCAGCCAGAACGCCGAGCGCGAGTAACCGGCATTGAGCGTGGCTTTGTCGTGGGGTTTGAAATTGCCCGCCGCCGCTTGAGCACGGACGTCGGCGATGTTCGCCTGACCGCTCGGGTCTTCGAACACTTGCAAGGAGCGGCCCAGGGGAAGGCTCTGGGTATTTTCGTCGAACTCGACGGCGCTTGCGAGGAGGGGCAAGCAGAACAGCAACATCAGCAAATAGCGCATTGAAGCCCCAGCGTGGCTCGTCCGGTTGTGTCAGGAAGCCCCCCATTCCCTTTGAGTAGACGTAAAACCGGTATTACCTGTTATTGGTTTGGATCCAGACTAGCATAGCCGTTGATGGCCATTGAGCACCATCGAAATTTTTCCTACAAAGGCTCTAGAACGGGCGTTTCAGAGCAAAGCTGCGGGCTAGAGCTGTTGAGTTGGTCAGCTCACTACAACGACGGATGTTGTAAATACCTCTTGTGGCGAGGGGATTTATCCCCGATGGGTCGCGAAGCGGCCCCAAACCATGCAACCAGATTCTTTCAGACACGATTCATAGAATGGATTTGCGACTGCTTCGCAGCGCATCGGGGATAAATCCCCTCGCCACAATTGCTACCCGACTAATGGCCGCAATGTGTCAGACAATCTCTAGCCAAACGCTTTCAGGACTGAACCCCAAAATCAGGTTTGGTGGTAAGCTCGCGCACCATGAATATCTACAGCTCCC
This sequence comes from Pseudomonas sp. MWU12-3103b, assembly GCF_023100615.1. NCBI lineage: Bacteria > Pseudomonadati > Pseudomonadota > Gammaproteobacteria > Pseudomonadales > Pseudomonadaceae > Pseudomonas > Pseudomonas sp. MWU12-3103b. Next base: position 153,171 of record NZ_JALMEY010000005.1, on the reverse strand, counting down.
GCCCCGTTGTCCTCTGTCTCTCCGGCCACGACCCCAGTGGTGGCGCCGGGTTGCAGGCAGATATCGAAGCCCTGCTTGCGCAGGGTTGCCATGCGGCTCCGGCCGTCACCGCCCTGACCGTGCAAGACACTGTCAACGTCACTGACTTCCGCGTCCTCGACCGTGAGTGGGTACTGGCCCAGGCCAATGCCGTGCTCAACGACTCCGAAGTCGCAGCGGTCAAACTGGGCATGCTCGGTTCGCTGGAAATGGTCGACACCGTGGTCGAACTGCTTTCGGCGCACCCGCATCTGCCAGTGGTCTGCGACCCGGTGCTGCGTGCCGGCGGCGGCGGACGCCTGGGCAAGGACGAAGTCGGTTATGCGATGCGCGAGCGTCTGCTGCCGCTGTCGATCATTGCCACCCCCAACCTGCCCGAAGCCCGAATCCTTGCCGAACTGCCCGAAGGCACTGCGGACGAGTGCGCGGAAAAGCTCCTGCCGTTCGTCAAAAACCTGCTGATCACCGGCGGCCATGGCGACGAAACTGAAATCCACAATCGCCTGTACAGCCGTGACGGCCTGCGTGAAACCTTCTATTGCCAGCGTTTACCGGGCAGTTATCACGGTTCCGGCTGCACATTGGCCAGCGCCCTCGCCGGTCGGCTGGCCCAGGGTGAAAACCTCGCCAGCGCCGTGCGTACGGCACTGGATTACACCTGGCGCACCCTGCGCGATGCCGAACAACTGGGCAAAGGCCAGTTCGTGCCGCGTCGCCTGCCGCTGGATTTTTGCTCGTAACGTCGTGAGGTCTGCCTGATGAAACTCCGTGGCCTGTACGCCATCACCGACAGCCAATTGCTGGCGGGCAAGTTTCTGTCGTATGTGGAGGCGGCGCTGGAAGGCGGCGTCACCCTGCTGCAATATCGCGACAAAAGCAGCGACGAGGCCCGCCGTCTGCGCGAGGCCGAAGCGCTACGTGATCTGTGCGAGCGCTACAAGACGCAGTTGATCATCAACGATGACGCCGAACTGGCCGCGCGCCTCAACGTCGGCGTGCACCTGGGGCAGACTGACGGCCCGTTGTCTCCGACCCGCGCGCTGCTTGGTTCAAAAGCCATCATCGGTTCGACCTGCCACGCGCAGCTTGAATTGGCTGAACAGGCCGCCAAGGAAGGCGCGAGCTATGTCGCCTTCGGTCGCTTCTTCAATTCCAACACCAAACCCGGCGCGCCAAGCTGCAGCCTCGATCTGCTCGACGAGGCCAAACGCAAGCTGCATCTGCCGGTCTGCGCGATTGGCGGCATCACCCTCGACAACGCCGCGCCGCTGGTGGCCCACGGGGTCGAACTGCTGGCGGTGGTCCACGGTTTGTTCGGTGCCGAAAGCACCGCCGAAGTGACCCGCCGCGCCCGCGCCTTCAACGAACTTCTGAAAATCTGATTTGAGAGCCCGAACATGTCTCGTTCCGAAACCCTGTTTGCCAATGCCCAGAAACACATTCCCGGTGGCGTGAACTCGCCGGTTCGCGCGTTCAAGAGCGTGGGCGGCACGCCGCTGTTCTTCAAACATGCCGAAGGCGCCTACGTCACTGACGAAGACGACAAGCGTTATGTGGATTACGTCGGTTCGTGGGGGCCGATGATCCTCGGCCACAGCCACCCGGACGTGCTCGACGCAGTGCGCAATCAACTGCAACACGGGCTGTCCTACGGCGCGCCGACCGCGATGGAAACCGAGATGGCCGACCTGGTCTGCTCGCTGGTGCCGTCGATGGACATGGTGCGCATGGTCAGTTCCGGCACCGAAGCGACTATGAGTGCGATTCGTCTGGCCCGTGGTTACACCGGTCGCGACAGCATCATCAAGTTCGAAGGCTGCTACCACGGCCACTCCGACAGCCTGCTGGTCAAGGCCGGCTCCGGCGCGCTGACCCAGGGCGTACCAAGCTCCGCCGGTGTCCCGGCCGCGTTCGCCAAACACACCCTGACTCTGCCGTTCAACGACATCGACGCCGTGGAGAAGATGCTCGCCGAAGTCGGTCAGGACGTCGCCTGCATCATCGTCGAGCCAGTCGCTGGCAACATGAACTGCGTACCGCCGGCACCGGGTTTCCTTGAAGGCCTGCGTTCGCTGTGCGACAAGCATGGCGTGGTGCTGATTTTCGACGAAGTGATGACCGGTTTCCGCGTCGCCCTCGGCGGTGCCCAGGCGCACTACGGCGTAACCCCGGATCTGACCACCTTCGGCAAGATCATCGGCGGCGGCATGCCGGTCGGCTGCTTCGGCGGCAAGCGTGAAATCATGGAACGCATCGCGCCGCTGGGCCCGGTGTATCAGGCCGGCACCCTGTCGGGTAACCCGCTGGCGATGGCCGCCGGTCTGACCACCCTGCGCCTGATCAGCCGTCCGGGGTTCCACGCCGAACTGACCGACTACACCACGCGCCTGCTCGACGGTCTGCAACAACGCGCCGATGCCGCGGGCATTCCGTTCGTGACCACGCAAGCGGGTGGCATGTTCGGCCTGTATTTCAGCGGCGCCGACGACATCGTCACCTTTGAAGACGTGATGGCCAGCGACGCAGCACTGTTCGGTCGCTTCTTCCACCTGATGCTGGAAGGTGGCGTGTACCTGGCACCGAGTGCATTCGAAGCCGGTTTCACCTCGATCGCCCACGGCGAAACCGAGCTGAAAATCACTCTGGACGCTGCCGAACGTGCCTTCGCTGCACTGAAGTAATCGCCGTACCGCTGACGTTGGCCATGGCCAGCGTCAGCTTTCACCTACACCCACGCTGTTTTTCCCACGCCCCTGCTAAAAATCCGCCAGAAAGTGGCCGATATATTCCCCGCGCAGCAGAAAAACGAGTAAAGACTTTGTAAGGTTGGCCCTGCTTATTTCATAATGCGCGCTTATTGGATCCCTCGATGGGTCCGCGTGCCCTTCAGAGGTAAGTCGATTCCCATGAACCGCACCGGCCGCACCCTTGCCTTGGGCTGCCTGTTGCTCCTTCAGCCCCTGCTCGCGCATGCACAAGCAGGCGGCAACTCGTTGTTGATCCCGGCGATGGGTCGTTGCACCCTCAACACTCAGCCGCAAGACGTCACGCAGGCACTGGCCGCCTGCCAGAAAGCGGCCGACGAAGGGGATGCGCAAGCGCAATACGAGTTGGGTGAGTTCTACTACGACGGCAAGAATGCGCCACGCGATCTCAATCAAGCCCTGAGCTATTTCGAAAAGGCCTCGCTGCAAGGCCACGCTCAGGCGCAGTTCAAGCTTGGCACCATGTTCTTCCACGGCGAAGGCGTGCAGGCCAACAACATTCAGGCGTACATCGTGCTGAAGATGGCTGCGGTCAACGGCGCCGAAGATGCGCTGGACACCGCCGACGAAGTCTCCGAAAAAATGTCCCGCGAAGACCTCGAAACCGCGACCCAGGTGCTCGGGCAAATTTTCCGTAAATACCTGATGGAACTGCAGAGCGCCGATGGGCGTACGCCGTTTTCGCCATTGCCATAGGAGCTTTTGTGGCGAGGGGATTTATCCCCGATGGGTTGCGAAGCAGCCCCAAAACCCTGCAATCAAGCTCCTTCTGACATACCTTGCTGAATGGACTTGCGACTGCTTCGCAGTCGATCGGGGATAAATCCCCTCGCCACAAATCATTTCAAATCCAGATCCGGGCTTACTTCTCAGGCATCGGCATCGGAAACGGCATCACATTGCCGACCGCGCCACGGGCTTCGCTGATTTTCGGGGTGCCCAGACGTTCCACCTCGTCGATGCGCACGATCGAATGCATCGGCACAAAGCTGCGCACCACGCCTTCAAACTGCGCCTTGAGCTTCTCTTCGCTCGGATCGACCACCACTTGCGTGCGCTCGCCAAAGACGAACTCTTCCACTTCCAGAAAACCCCACAGATCACTTTGATAGATCTGCTTGGCGTACATTTCGAACACCTGGCCCTGGTTGAGGAAAATCACCTTATAGATTGGAGCTTCGCGTTTGGTCATGGCGGGGGGATAACATCGGGGATAAAAATGAGGGCGCAAACTATAGCATAGCCACCGGACGCACAGCGGTAGGAACCTGAGGGCTTGTTCCCTATAATGCGCGGTTCTTTGAATCAGGTGACGACCTTACTCCATGGCCAAGAAGCTTTACATCGAAACCCACGGTTGCCAGATGAACGAGTACGACAGCTCGCGCATGGTCGATCTGCTGGGCGAACATCAGGCCCTGGAAGTCACCGCCCGTGCCGAAGACGCCGACGTGATTCTGCTCAACACCTGCTCGATCCGCGAACGTGCTCAGGATCGGGTGTACTCGCAGCTCGGCCGCTGGCGCGAACTGAAACTGGCCAACCCGGACATGGTGATCGCCGTCGGTGGTTGCGTGGCCAGCCAGGAAGGTGCGGCGATCCGTGATCGCGCCCCGTATGTCGACGTGGTCTTCGGCCCGCAGACCCTGCACCGCCTGCCGGAAATGATCGACGCCGCACGCAGCAGCAAGTTGCCGCAGGTCGACGTCTCGTTCCCGGAAATCGAAAAATTCGACCACCTGCCCGAGCCGCGCATCGACGGCCCGAGCGCTTACGTGTCGGTGATGGAAGGTTGCAGCAAGTACTGCACGTTCTGCGTGGTGCCTTACACCCGTGGCGAAGAAGTCAGCCGGCCGTTCGATGACGTGATTGCCGAGATCATCCACCTCGCCGAGAACGGCGTGCGTGAAGTGACCTTGCTCGGGCAGAACGTCAACGGCTATCGCGGCCTGACCCACGATGGACGTCTGGCCGATCTGGCCGAGCTGATCCGCGTGGTCGCCGCTGTCGACGGCATGGACCGCATCCGCTACACCACTTCGCACCCGCTGGAGTTCTCCGACAGCCTGATCCAGGCCCACGCCGAAGTGCCGGAGCTGGTCAAACACCTGCACTTGCCGGTGCAGTCGGGTTCCGACCGGATCCTCGCGGCGATGAAGCGCAACCACACCGCGCTGGAGTACAAATCCAAGCTGCGTAAACTGCGCGCTGCCGTGCCGGGCATCTGCATCAGTTCGGACTTCATCGTCGGCTTCCCTGGCGAGACCGAGAAAGACTTCGAACAGACCATGAAGCTGATTGCCGATGTCGGTTTCGACTTCTCCTACTCGTTCGTCTATAGCCAGCGCCCGGGCACCCCGGCGGCCGATCTGGCCGATGACACCCCGGAGGAGCTGAAGAAAGAACGCCTGAACGCCTTGCAGCATCGTTTGAATCAGCAAGGGTTCGAGATCAGCCGACAAATGGTCGGCTCGATTCAGCGCATTCTGGTCACCGACTACTCGAAGAAAGACCCGGGCGAGCTGCAAGGGCGTACCGAGAATAATCGTATCGTCAACTTCCGCTGCGATAATCCGACCCTGATCGGCCAGTTCGCCGACGTGCACATCGACGCGGCGCAACCGCACTCGCTGCGCGGCTCGCTGATCCAATAACACCGCGCGTCTTCTATAGTAGGGCTGTTGTGGTGAGGGGATTTATCCCCGATGGTTGGCGCAGCCGACCCAAAGCTGAAGTTGTGGTGAATCTGCCATACCGAAAGCTCTGGTTTTGGGGCCGCTCCGCGGCCCATCGGGGATGAATCCCCTCGCCACAGATAACTCCACCCGCCACAGAAAGGCTTTCCAGACTCGCATCGATATTTAAGAGCTTTCGCACCCACGCCACTGGCGTTATCCTTGATTTCATCTTAATTGCCCCAGGGCGGCTAAATACGACCTTGAACGCACCCATAGAACCACATCGTTTTATCCTCGAGCCCTTTGAGGCTCGCCGCTTCGCCAATCTGTGCGGGCAATTCGACGAGCACCTGCGCTTGATCGAACAGCGCCTGGCCATCGAGATCCGCAATCGCGGAAACCAGTTCGAGCTGATCGGCGACCCCAAGCACACCACGTCTGCGGAAAACCTGCTGCGCCGCCTGTACCGCGAAACCAAGGGTACCGAGCTGTCGCCGGACATGGTGCACCTGTTCCTCCAGGAATCGGCCGTGGTCGAACTGGACAACCACGCCCCCGCCGAAGCCTCCGTCGCCCTGCGCACCAAGAAAGGCATGATTCGCCCACGCGGCTTGAATCAGCTGCGCTACGTGAAGGAAATCCTCGGCAACGACATCAACTTCGGCATCGGTCCGGCCGGTACCGGCAAGACCTATCTGGCCGTGGCTTGCGCCGTCGATGCCCTGGAGCGCGAGCAGATCCGCCGCATCCTGCTGGTGCGTCCGGCGGTTGAAGCGGGTGAAAAGCTCGGCTTCCTGCCCGGCGACCTCGCCCAGAAGATCGACCCGTACCTGCGCCCGCTGTACGACGCCCTCTACGAAATGCTCGGCTTCGAATACGTGGCCAAGCTGATCGAGCGCCAGGTGATCGAAGTCGCGCCGCTGGCCTACATGCGCGGTCGTACGCTGAACAACAGCTTCATCATTCTCGACGAAAGCCAGAACACCACCGTCGAGCAGATGAAGATGTTCCTGACCCGGATCGGCTTCGGCTCCACCGCAGTCATCACTGGCGACATCACCCAGGTCGACCTGCCGCGCGGCACCAAGTCCGGGCTGCACCATGTGATCGAAGTGCTCAAGGATGTTCCGGGCATCAGCTTCACCCACTTCCAGCCCAAAGACGTCGTGCGCCATCCATTGGTGCAGCGGATCGTCGAGGCCTACGAGCGCTTCGAGACCCGTGCCGACGCCGCCAAGGAAACCTCGCGCGATGCTTGAGCTGGATCTGCAAATCGCTACCGAAGCGAACGCCCCGAGTGAAGCCGACTTCCGCAAATGGTGCGAACTGGCCCTGCGCCAGCGCAGCGCCGACTCGGAAATGACCATTCGTCTGGTTGACGAGGAAGAAGGTCGTGAGCTGAATCACACCTGGCGCCATAAGGATTACGCGACCAACGTCCTGTCGTTCCCGGCCGAAGTCCCGGACGAGTTTCTCGACATCCCGCTGCTCGGCGATCTGGTGATCTGCGTGGCCGTGGTCGAGCGCGAAGCTGCCGAACAAGGCAAGGAACTCCAGGCCCATTGGGCACATCTAGTCATTCACGGCTGCTTGCATCTGCTCGGTTACGACCATATAGATGACGACGAAGCCGAAGAAATGGAAGCACTGGAACGCGAGTTGCTTGCCGAACTGGGCTATCCCGATCCGTACGCGGACGACGAAGCCGAAACATCCCCTATCGTTACAACAAAGGATTCAGAGTAATCGCTATGAGCGAAGATCGATCGAGCAACGGGCAGAAGTCATGGCTGGGTAAACTGACCCAGGCTTTTGCCCACGAGCCGAAGAACCGTCAGGAGCTGCTTGAGCTGCTGCGTGATGCACATCAGAACAAACTGCTGGACAGCGAAGCGCTGGCCATCGTCGAAGGCGCCATTCAGGTGGCTGACCTGCAAGTACGCGACATCATGGTGCCGCGCTCGCAGATGATCAGCATCAAGGCGAACCAGACACCCCGTGAATTCCTCCCGGCCGTGGTCGACTCGGCCCACTCGCGCTATCCGGTCATCGGCGAAAGCCACGACGACGTGATGGGCGTGCTGCTGGCCAAGGATCTGCTGCCGCTGATCCTCAAGGAGAACGGCGACAGCTTCAACATCAAGGACCTGCTGCGCCCGGCCACCTTCGTGCCGGAGTCCAAGCGTCTGAACGTGTTGCTGCGTGAATTCCGCGCCAACCACAACCACATGGCCATCGTCATCGACGAATACGGCGGCGTCGCCGGCCTGGTGACGATTGAAGACGTGCTGGAACAGATCGTCGGCGACATCGAAGACGAGCACGACGTCGAAGAAGACAGCTACATCAAGCCGCTGCCCAGTGGTGACTTCCTGATCAAGGCCCTGACACCGATCGAGAACTTCAACGAGTTCTTCGACAGCGAATTCTCCGACGACGAGTTCGACACCGTCGGCGGTCTGGTGATGAGCGCGTTCGGGCACTTGCCAAAACGCAACGAAATCACTGAAATCGGCGCCTATCGTTTCCGCATCCTGAACGCCGACAGCCGTCGGATTCATTTGCTGCGACTGACGCCAATCGCTCGTTAAATCTAAGGACTGAAATGCGCTGGACAACCCGCCCCGGCTGGCCCGGTAACCTGCTGGCCGTGGCGGCCGGTGCAATCACCACCTTCGCCCTCGCCCCGTTCAACATCTGGCCGCTGGCTTTGCTCGCGGTTGGGCTGTTCTACGCCGGCCTGCGCGAGCTGAAACCGCGTCAGGCGCTGGGCCGTGGCTGGTGTTTCGGTTTCGGCCTGTTCGGCGCCGGCACCAGTTGGATCTACTACAGCATCCACCACTTCGGTGGTGCCTCGGTGCTGCTGGCCGGGTTCCTGATGCTGTTGTTCACCGCAGCGATCGCGCTGTTCTTCGCCCTGCCCGCGTGGGTCTGGGCGCGCTGGTTGCGCCGCAATGAAGCACCGCTGGCCGATGCGCTGGCGTTTGCCGCGCTGTGGGTCGGGCAGGAAGCGTTTCGTGGCTGGTTCCTCACTGGTTTTCCGTGGCTCTACTCCGGCTACAGCCAGCTCGACGGCCCATTGGCCGGGCTCGCGCCGGTGGGCGGCATGTGGTTGGTGTCGTTCGTTCTGGCGCTGACTGCGGCGCTGATCTACAACGCACCGCGCCTGCTGCAAACCGGTCGTAAAGGCTTTATCGCGGCCGCTTTGCTGTTGCTGGTCGGGCCTTGGGTGGCGGGTATTGCGCTCAAGGGCCACGCCTGGACCAGTCCGTCCGGCCCGGCACTGAGCGTCGCCGCGATTCAGGGCAACGTCGAACAAAGCATGAAATGGGATCCGGCGCAGCTTAACGCGCAACTGGCGTTGTATCGCGACCTGAGCTTTCGCTCAAAACCGGTGGACCTGCTGATCTGGCCGGAAACCGCGGTACCGGTGCTCAAGGAGTCCGCCGAGGGCTACCTGAACATGATGGGTAACTTCGCCGCCGAGCGTAAATCGGCGCTGATCACCGGGGTGCCGATCCGCGAGACGGTTCGTCACGAAAAACGCTTCTTCAACGGCATCACCGTGGTCGGCGAGGGCGATGGCACCTACCTCAAGCAGAAACTGGTGCCGTTCGGTGAATACGTACCGTTGCAGGATCTGCTGCGCGGGTTGATTGCGTTCTTTGATTTGCCAATGTCCGACTTCGCTCGCGGGCCGGCGGATCAGCCGTTGCTGCAGGCCAAGGGTTATCAAATCGCGCCATTCATCTGCTACGAAGTGGTGTACCCGGAATTCGCCGCTGGGCTGTCGGCACGCAGCGATCTGCTGCTGACGATCAGCAACGACACCTGGTTCGGCACCTCGATCGGCCCGCTGCAACACCTGCAAATGGCGCAGATGCGCGCACTTGAGGCAGGCCGCTGGATGATCCGCGCTACAAACAACGGCGTGACTGGGCTGATCAACCCGTTCGGGCAGATCACCGAGCAGATCCCGCAGTTCGAGCAGGGCATTCTGTATGGCGAAGTGGTGCCGATGCACAACCTGACGCCGTACCTGCAATGGCGTTCATGGCCGCTGATCATCGTCTGTGTGCTGCTGTTTGGCTGGGCGCTGATGGCGAGCCGGATGTCGAAAACCCTTTAAAAAGCTTCGCGAGCAAGCCCGCTCCCACATTTGGAATGCAATTCAAATGTGGGAGCGGGCTTGCTCGCGAATGGACATCAGCAGCACCCAATCAATCAGGGTTGGCATCACCCCGGTAAAACAGCGAATACCCCACCTGCCCCACCGCCTCATTCAGCAACTGCCCGCTCTGCCAGATCGACTTGAACTCCGGCAGCCAGCCACCAAACGGGCGCGCATTATCGGTTCCGAGAAACCCGACGGGCGCCGGCACCACTTCGAATCCTGCCTGCTGGAAACACCACACGGCGCGCGGCATGTGCCAGGCCTGCGTGACCACCACGACGCGCTTGATGCCTTGTGGCAACAAGATGTCGGCGCTGAATTTGGCGTTTTCCCAGGTGGTACGGCTCTCGCCTTCCTGCCAGCGCGTGGTCACGCCGAAATCATCGCGCAGTGAATCGGCCATCAGCTTCGCTTCCGTCGGCGGCGTGCCGTAATGCAGGCCACCGCTGGTCAGAATCGGCAGCCCGGAGGCCTTGGCCAGCCGCGCGGCATAGCGCTGACGCTCCAGCCCCACGCCAGTCGGCTGATCTTCGCCCCAGGCCAGATCGCCGCGCTCGCGCCCGGAACCCAGCACCACAATGGCATCGGCGCGCTGCGCCAATATCGACCACGACTCACGGGGCAGCGGCGGCTCACGCTCCAGCGCTTTGGCGCCCCATTGCACCACCACCGGCAGGCTCATCAGCCAGAAACCACCCAGGCCAAGGGCAAAACACAGGCCGGCCAGCCGTGGCCGGGAGCGACGCAGCCACCAGGCGAGCAGCAACAGCAGCAAAAGAATGCCGGGCGGCAAGAGCAGTTGTTTGATGAAATAACGAAAAGGCATCGGGGCATCTCCAGAGATGCCCGAAGCCTAAGAGTGTTAATGACACGTTACAACCGATAGGTAGGATCCTGTTGGAAAAGATCCGTTACTTGACCTGCCATGCGATTACTTGGCCTGCACAGAACGAACCTTTACGGTGTCTCTGCCGGGCGCCTTGTCCTTGAGCCAGATGACCTTGGCTGAATGTGCTGCATCGAGCTGTTTCAATGCCTGCGACAGGTATCCATGCGATTCACGCTCACTGCGATCCAGATAGGCCTTGACCAGTTTGAACTCGGCGGGGCTCAAGCCACGCAATTCCAGTTCCACGGGGCGCTCATCGCGCAGCCGGCCAGCGGTTTTTGCAGCGTCGAGCGCCATGCCCAGACGATCCATCAACCGTTCATACAACTCGGGTTTCGTCACGTTTTTTTGCCGTTGCTCCACCATCCCTCACCTCATTGAAGATAAGACTCACTCCCCAATAAGAGCTTAGCTTCGCTGCACAAACCGGCTGAACGCCGCGACCAACGGCCCTCGCCACGGTTTTCCGGGGCCAGACAGCTGTAATCAGGGTTTCCCTAGGCCAAGCGCGGTCATGTATGCTACGGCGCTTCCTGTCATTCCACTTCCAGCCTGTCCGGAGCATCCCCCGGAGGGCGCGTTGAAGAGGATTAGGCCACCCCTATCCAGTACAAAAGTAGCCATGCACGAACAATATCAGCCCCGTGAAATCGAAGCCGCCGCCCAGTCGTTCTGGGACGAGCAAAAGTCCTTTGAAGTCAGTGAACAGCCAGGCAAGGAAACCTACTACTGCCTGTCGATGTTCCCTTACCCCAGCGGCAAGCTACACATGGGGCACGTGCGCAACTACACCATCGGCGACGTGATCTCCCGCTACCAGCGCATGCAAGGCAAGAACGTTCTGCAACCGATGGGTTGGGACGCCTTCGGCATGCCGGCGGAAAACGCCGCGATGAAGAACAACGTGGCACCCGCCAAGTGGACCTACGAAAACATCGCCTACATGAAGTCCCAGCTGCGCAGCCTGGGCCTCGCGGTGGACTGGTCCCGTGAAGTGACCACCTGCAAGCCGGATTACTACCGCTGGGAACAATGGCTGTTCACCCGCCTGTTCGAAAAAGGTGTGATCTACCGCAAGAACGGCACCGTGAACTGGGACCCGGTCGACCAGACCGTGCTGGCCAACGAACAAGTGATCGACGGGCGCGGCTGGCGCTCCGGCGCGCTGATCGAAAAGCGCGAAATCCCGATGTACTACTTCAAGATCACCGCTTACGCGGATGAGCTGCTGGAGAGCCTCGACGAACTGACTGGCTGGCCGGAACAGGTCAAGACCATGCAGCGCAACTGGATCGGCAAGTCCCGCGGCATGGAAGTGCAGTTCCCGTACAACGTCGACTCGATCGGCGAAGCAGGCACCCTCAAGGTCTTCACCACCCGTCCGGACACCCTGATGGGCGCAACCTACGTTGCCGTGGCTGCCGAACACCCGCTGGCCACCCAGGCCGCGCAGAACAATCCTGAGCTGCAAGCGTTCATCGCCGAATGCAAGGGCGGCAGCGTCGCTGAAGCCGACGTCGCCACTCAAGAGAAGAAAGGCCTGCCGACCGGCCTGTTCGTCGAGCACCCGCTGACCGGTGAAAAACTCCCGGTATGGGTCGCCAACTACGTGCTGATGCACTACGGCGACGGCGCCGTGATGGCAGTTCCGGCGCACGACGAGCGCGATTTCGAATTCGCCCACAAGTACAACCTGCCGGTGAAATCGGTTGTACGCACCAGCTCCGGCGACACCAACCCGGCTCCGTGGCAAGACGCCTACGGCGAGCACGGCACGCTGATCAACTCCGGCGAGTTCGACGGCCTGGACTTCACCGGCGCGTTCGACGCCATGGAAGTCGCCCTGATCAAGAAAAACCTCGGCGCCTCGCGTACCCAGTTCCGCCTGCGCGACTGGGGCATCAGCCGTCAGCGCTACTGGGGCTGCCCGATTCCGATCATCCACTGCGCCACCTGCGGTGACGTGCCGGTCCCGGAAGACCAGTTGCCGGTGGTGCTGCCGGAAGACGTGGTGCCGGACGGCGCCGGTTCGCCGCTGGCACGCATGCCGGAATTCTACGAGTGCAGTTGCCCGAAATGCGGCCAGCCTGCCAAGCGTGAAACCGACACCATGGACACCTTCGTCGAGTCCTCGTGGTACTACGCCCGTTACGCCTCGCCGCACTTCGAAGGCGGCCTGGTGGAAAAATCCGCGGCCGACCACTGGCTGCCGGTGGATCAGTACATCGGCGGTATCGAACACGCCATTCTTCACCTGCTGTACGCGCGTTTCTTCCACAAGCTGATGCGTGACGAAGGTCTGGTCAGCTCCAACGAGCCGTTCAAGAACCTGCTGACCCAGGGCATGGTGATCGCCGAAACTTACTATCGCCGCGAAGCCAATGGTGCCTACACCTGGTTCAACCCGGCGGACGTGGAACTGGAGCGTGACAGCAAGGCCAAGGTCATCAGCGCCAAACTGAAATCCGACGGCTTGCCGGTGGAAATCGGTGGCACCGAGAAAATGGCCAAGTCGAAGAACAACGGCGTCGACCCACAGTCGATGATCGATCAGTTCGGCGCCGACACCTGCCGCCTGTTCATGATGTTCGCTTCGCCGCCGGACATGAGTGCCGAATGGTCGGACTCCGGCGTTGAAGGCTCGCACCGCTTCCTCAAGCGCGTCTGGCGTCTGGCGCAGGCCCATGTGACCCAGGGCCTGCCGGGCAAACTGGACATCGCAGGCCTGAACGACGAGCAGAAAGCCGTGCGCCGCGCCATCCACCTGGCCATCAAACAGGCCAGCCATGACGTCGGCCAGAACCACAAATTCAACACCGCCATCGCTCAGGTGATGACGCTGATGAACGTGCTGGAAAAAGCTGCGCAAGGCACCGAACAGGACCGCGCGCTGATTCACGAAGGTCTGGAAGCCGTGACGTTGCTGCTGGCTCCGATCACGCCGCACATCAGCCATGAGCTGTGGAATCAACTGGGCCACGCTGACCCGGTGATCGATGCCGGCTGGCCTGCGGTCGATGAAAGCGCACTGGTGCAGGACAGCCTGCAACTGGTCATTCAAGTGAACGGCAAGCTGCGTGGCCAGATCGAAATGCCGGCCAGCGCCACCCGCGAAGAAGTTGAAGCGGCTGCGCGCGCAAACGAAAACGTGCTGCGTTTCGTCGACGGTCTGACCATTCGCAAAGTGATCGTTGTACCGGGGAAACTGGTTAACATCGTCGCCAGCTAAATTGGATTGGGCGTCAGGTTCGCCTGACGCACTGTAAAACCTTTCGGGCCGCAGGGTCGGCCCACATGGTTTCAAGGGGAGCAACACAATGATCAAACGCAATCTGCTGGTGATAGGCCTCGCCGTTCTGCTGAGCGCCTGCGGTTTCCAGCTGCGTGGCACCGGCACCAACGAACTGTCGATCAAGGAGCTCGATCTGAGCGCCCGTAACGCTTATGGCGAGACCGTCACCCAGCTGCGTCAGGTGCTCGAGTCCAGCGGCGTCAAGGTCTACAGCGGTGCACCGTACAAGCTGTATCTGGCTGACGAACAGGAAAACCAGCGCATCCTCAGCTACGCCGGCGCCGGTCGTACGGGTGAGTACCAAGTGACCACCGTGCTGAACTACGACATCGTAGGCGAACACAATCTGAACCTGCTGAGCGACAAGCTTGAAGTGCAGAAAGTGTTCATCCACGACGGCAACAACCTCGTCGGCTCCGATCAGGAAGCCAACGACGCCCGTCGCGAAACCCGTCGCGAACTGGTTCAGCGCATGATGCTGCGCCTGCAACAGCTGACGCCGGGCCAACTGCAGCAATTGCAGCAAGCGGCCAACGACCGTGCCCGGGCTGAAGCCGACGCGCTGAAGGCGGCACAGAAAGCTGAAGCGGAAACCCCGCGTCAGTCGCCGCTCGAACTGCCGCAGCAGTAAGACGTACGGGGCGCTCAGGCGCCCCGTTCGCCCTCTCTTATGAAGCTCGCTCCCGCTCAACTCGGCAAACACCTGCAAGGCGCGCTCGCGCCCGTCTATATCATCAGCGGCGATGACCCGCTGTTGTGCCAGGAAGCCGCCGACGCCATTCGCAGTGCTGCCCGCCAGCAAGGTTTCGACGAACGCCAGGTGTTCGCCGCCGACGCCAATTTCGATTGGGGGACCTTGTTGCAGGCCGGAGCCAGCATGTCGCTGTTCGCCGAAAAACGCCTACTGGAACTGCGCCTGCCTTCGGGCAAGCCCGGTGACAAGGGCGCTGCCGCGCTGATCGAATACTGCTCGCGCCCCGCTGAAGACACGGTGCTGCTGATCAGCTTGCCCAAGCTCGACGGCAGTGCGCAGAAAACCAAGTGGGGCAAGGCCCTGGTCGAAGGCCAGCAGACCCAGTTCATCCAGATCTGGCCGGTGGATGCCAACCAGTTGCCGAGCTGGATTCGCCAGCGTCTGTCGCAAGCCGGTTTGTCGGCCAGCCAGGACGCGGTCGAACTCATCGCCGCACGCGTCGAGGGCAACCTGCTCGCCGCCGCGCAGGAAATCGAAAAGCTCAAGTTGATGGCCGAAGGTGGGCAGATCACCGTCGAAACCGTGCAGGCCGCAGTGGCCGACAGTGCGCGCTTCGACGTGTTTGGCCTGACCGACGCCGTACTCAACGGCGAACCGGCCCACGCCTTGCGCATGCTTGAAGGCCTGCGCGGTGAAGGCGTCGAGCCACCGGTGATTCTCTGGGCACTGGCGCGGGAGTTGCGCCTGCTGGCCAATATTTCGCTGCAGTACAGCCAGGGCACGCCGCTGGACAAGTGCTTCAGCCAGGCGAAACCGCCAGTCTGGGACAAGCGCAAACCCCTGATGAGCAAAGCCCTGCAACGCTATTCGGCACAACGCTGGGCGCAGTTGCTGCTCGAAGCCCAGCGCATCGATGCGCAGATCAAGGGGCAAGCCGCCGGTTCCCCTTGGATGAGCCTGAGCCGGTTGGCGCTGTTGATGTCCGGCCAGCGTCTTTCACTGCCCGCCGAGTAAGACGTTCAACCGCATAACGCCCTTTCGCGAGCAAGCCCGCTCCCACAGTCGATCGCATTCACATGATAGAACTCGGTCGACTGTGGGAGCGGGCTTGCTCGCGAAGGCGTCAGAATATTCCTACGCAATAGAGGCTGGACAGACGCGCGGCTTCGGCAGATTATTCGCCCCGCAGCACCCACTTACCGAGAGAACCCTCATGAGCAAAAAGCCATCGAAACATGGCCCGAACAAGGCCAAATCCATCATCGCCCAACCCCTGTTCCGCAGTCGCCAGGAACGACCAACCAAGGGTAAAGGCAGCTACCGCCGCGAAGCCTTCCAGTCTAATAGCTGGGAGGCTTCTTACTTTCTGGCTGCCTGAAGCACAGCACCCCCTGGTCATGTTAAGGTCTGCACCTGATTCGTATCCCCTGGAACTGTGCATGCCCTTCAGTCTTTCCCGTCGTTGGCCCGTTCGCCAACTGATCGCTGCCTCCAGCTTCATTCTGCTTGTCGCCTGCGCGGAAAAACCTACCGCCGCCGATGCGCAACCCCTTCAAGCCGCCCCTGTCGCAACAGCCCCGGCAATCATCCCGCCGGTAGTGCCGTCCGCTGACCCGCTTGATCTTCAGCCAACCCAGACCTTTGCCGAATGGCAGGCGGGTTTCCGCAAGGATGCGCTGGCGGCCGGGATCCGCGCCGATCTGTTCGACCGCGCGTTTGCCAATGTCAGCTTCGATGCCAGTGTGATCAAAGCCGACCGCAGCCAGCCGGAGTTCTCTCGTCCAGTATGGGAATACCTCGATGGCGCCCTGTCGCCGCTGCGAGTGCGCAAGGGGCAGGCGCTGATCAGTCAGTACGCCGACATCCTGCAAAGCATCGAACAGCGTTATGGCGTGGATCGCCAGGCACTGGTGTCGGTATGGGGCATGGAAAGCAACTTCGGTCAGTTCCAGGGCAGCAAATCGGTGATCAACTCGCTGGCGACCCTGGCCTACGAAGGCCGTCGCCCCGCATTTGCTCATGCACAACTGATCGCGGCGCTGCAGATCCTGCAACAGGGCGATATCACTCCGGAGAAAATGCTCGGCTCGTGGGCCGGCGCGATGGGCCAGACCCAGTTCATTCCGACCACCTACAACACCCACGCCGTGGATTTCGACGGTGACGGCCGCCGCGACATCTGGGGCAGCCCGGCCGATGCCCTGGCCTCCACAGCGCATTACCTGCAAAGCTCCGGCTGGCAGCGTGGTCAGCCATGGGGCTTCGAAGTGCAACTGCCGAGCGGCTTCAACTACACCCTGGCCGATGGCGCGATGCGCAAGACCGTTGCCGAATGGCGTCAACTGGGCGTGATCCTGCCCAATGGCGGTCAGGCCCCGGCCGGCTCGGAACAACTGTCTGCCGCCCTGCTGCTGCCGGCCGGTTACCGTGGCCCGGCGTTCCTGATCCTCGATAACTTCCGGGCGATCCTCAAGTACAACAACTCGTCGTCCTATGCGCTGGCGGTCAGCCTGTTGTCCGAGCGCTTCAACGGCGCAGGCCTGATCAATGGCACATGGCCGAAAGACGATCTGCCACTGAGCCGCACCGAGCGTATCGAATTGCAGAACCTGCTGAGCGCGCGTAACTACGATGCGGGAACGGCGGATGGGATTATCGGCGCCAATACCCGCAAGGCGATCCGCAGTGCCCAGCAGGCGTTTGGCTGGCCGGCGGACGGGTATCCGACGCATAAGCTGCTTGAGAGCCTGCGCAGCCAATAGAACGATAATCGTATGGCTGATGCCGCCTTCGCGAGCAAGCTCGCTCCCACATTGGTTCTGTGTACGACACGAATCCAATGTGGGAGGGGGCTTGCTCCCGAAGACTGACTCACTGGCAACCAAACGTTAGGCTTTGATCACCACATCCTGTTCCAACATCAATTCCTTCTTCCCCGCATCCAGTCGAACCAGCGCCCCCATCGGCAGCGTCAGGTTCGGATCACAATGCCCGCTGCGCCACCCCGACAGCACCGGAATCCGTAACGGCTCGAACGTCTGCTTGAGCAAGCGGTTCAAAGCCTCGACATCGACCCCGGCGACATCCCCCACCAGCACACCGCGCAATCTGGCCAGCTTGCCGGCCAGACGCATCTGCGTGAGCAAACGGTCGATGCGATACAGCGGCTCGTTGACGTCCTCGATCAGCAGAATCACGCCCTCGACATCAATCTCATACGGTGTGCCCAGCGTTGCGGCGATCATCGCCAGATTGCCGCCGAGCAAACGCCCGTGCGCAATGCCCGGTTCGACGGTGGTCAAGGGATAAGCCACCGGATGGCTCAACACACTCCCCGCCTTCAACTGACCGCGCAGCATGGCGAAGAATGAAGTGACAGTCGGCGGCTCCTTGTCGCCCAGCAAATCGGCGTTGAGCAGCGGGCCGTGGAAGGTCACGAACCCGGCGTAGCGACTGATCGCCAGATGCAGCGCGGTGATGTCGCTGTAGCCGACAAACGGCTTGGCGTGACGACTCAGCAGATCGTAATCGATCCGGTCCAGCAGGCGCGGCGTACCGTAGCCGCCGCGCAGGCAGATGATCGCGTCGACTTCAGGGTCGGCGAACGCGGCATGCAGGTCGTTGAGGCGCACGTCATCGCTGCCGGCCAGATAGCCAGCCTTCTCGTAGACACCGGGGAACACTTTCAACGCATAGCCGCGGGCGCGCATCCACTGCACAGCCTTTTCCGTGTCCAGCGCACCGGGGCCGGCGGGCGCGATCACGCCGATCTGCCCTTCGGACGGCAGCGCCGGTACGGGTTTATGCGGAAAAAGGCTGTGGGTCGGTCGAACGGTCATCCATGGGTCTCCCTGTGTAAAGTCTTGCAGACACAGTAGTCAGGTCCAGAGACAAACAAAAGAGTGCGCGGCAGGCCCAAACAAAAATACCCGCCGAAGCGGGTATTTTTCGAGGCTATCAGCGCCGGATCAGGAACCGAGCAGTTCAGCCTTGACCAGTTTCGCCTGCTCGTCGGCGTGATACGAGGAACGTACCAGCGGGCCGGAAGCAACGTTCTTGAAGCCCATCTTGTAACCTTCCTCGGCGAACCAGGCGAAGGTGTCCGGGTGCACGAAACGCTGCACCGGCAAGTGGCTGCGCGACGGTTGCAGGTACTGGCCGAGGGTCAGCATGTCGATGTCGTGTTCGCGCATGCGCTTCATGACTTCGATGACTTCTTCGTCGGTCTCGCCCAGACCCAGCATCAGGCCGGATTTGGTCGGGATGTGCGGCATCATCTGCTTGAAGCGTTGCAGCAGGGTCAGCGACCACTGGTAGTCCGAACCCGGACGCGCAGCCTTGTACAGGCGCGGCACGGTTTCCAGGTTGTGGTTGAACACATCCGGCGGCTCGGCGGCGGTGATCTCAAGGGCGATGTCCATGCGGCCACGGTAGTCCGGAACCAGGGTTTCCAACTGCACGTTCGGCGACAGCTTGCGGATCTCGCGGATGCAGTCGGCAAAGTGCTGGGCACCGCCGTCACGCAGGTCGTCGCGGTCAACCGAGGTGATCACCACGTACTTGAGCTTGAGGTCGGCAATGGCGATCGCCAGGCTTTCCGGCTCGTTGACGTCCAGTGGTTTCGGACGACCGTGGCCAACGTCGCAGAACGGGCAACGACGGGTGCAGATGTCGCCCATGATCATGAAGGTCGCGGTGCCGCCGGAGAAGCACTCGCCCAGGTTCGGGCAGGAGGCTTCTTCGCAGACGCTGTGCAGCTTGTGCTTGCGCAGCAGGCTCTTGATCCGGTCGACTTCCGGCGAAACCGGGATGCGCACGCGAATCCAGTCGGGTTTCTTCGGCAGTTCGGTGGTCGGAATGATCTTTACCGGGATGCGTGCAACCTTCTCGGCGCCGCGCAGCTTGACGCCGGCTTCAACCTTGGGACGCGGGGCCGGGCGCTCGGTCACGTCGAGCGTCGGGATCATGGTTTGCACTGCATCAGTAGTCATATCAGTCGATTCCGCCCGTCAGGGTCGTCTGCTCAGCATAGTCGAGGTGTTTGACGAGCTGCGCGCGCAGCCGGGCACTTACCTCGGCAAATTCAATCGATCCTGCGTGATCGCTCAGCTGGGTCATTGCCAGCCCGGCATAGCCGCAGGGATTAATCCGTCGAAACGGCTCCAGGTTCATATCCACGTTCAGAGCCAGGCCATGAAAGGAGCAACCGTGGCGAATCCGCAAACCCAGAGAAGCGATTTTCGCTCCGTCGACATAGACGCCGGGAGCATCTGGCTTGGCGGCGGCAGTGACGCCGTAGCTGGCCAGCAGTTCGATCAGGCACTGTTCCATGCGCGTGACCAGATCACGTACGCCGAAACCCAGCTTGCGCACATCCAGCAACAGGTAGGCGACCAACTGGCCCGGGCCATGATAAGTCACCTGCCCGCCGCGATCGACCTGTACCACCGGGATATCGCCCGGCAGCAACAGGTGTTCGGCCTTGCCGGCCTGGCCCTGGGTGAACACCGGAGGGTGCTCGACCAGCCAGATTTCGTCGGCGGCATCGCTGCCGCGTTCGTTGGTGAAGCGTTGCATGGCGTGCCAGACCGGCTCGTAAGCCATCTGGCCGAGCTCGCGAAAGCCCAACGTGCCCGGCATCACAGCACCATGTGCACGAAGCCGGTAGCCCGCAGTTCGCTGTTGATGTTGTACAGCTGGTCCTGGTCGGTGGCGACGATGTGCAACTGAATCGTGGTGTATTTGCCGTTTGTGCTCTGGCGCTCATCCACACGGTCATGGTTGATCGTCGCGTGTTTCTTGACGATCTCGATGATCTTGTCCTTGTTGCCCACACCGGTGTCGCTGATCACCTTAACCGGGTAATCAACGTTGGGGAATTCGATCTTTGGCGCCTTTACTTCGGTATCGGTCATGGCGTAACGGCCTCGTAAGCGTAAGCCGTGGCGACGGGCATGCCCCCGCGCCGGATCAGCGCGGGGGCATGCAGGTGCACACTAAATTCAGTTGAACAAGCCGTAGAAGAATAGACGGATGCTATCCCACATGCGACGGAAGATACCACCCTCCTCGACAGCGTCCAGGGCGATCAGGTCAGCGCTGTGCACTACCTTGTCGTCCAGTTTCACTTCGACTTTACCGATCACGTCGCCCTTGGCGATTGGCGCGGTCAGTTGCGGGTTCATGGTCATGCTGGCAGCGAGCTTTTTCAGCTGGCCTTTTGGCAGGGTCATGGTCAGGTCTTCAGCCAGGCCGGCCTTGACTTGACTGGTGGTGCCTTTCCACACCGGGGCCTGAGCCAGTTCGGTGCCCTTCTGGTAGAAGGTCTGGGTTTCGAAGAAACGGAAACCGTAGGTCAGCAGCTTCTGGGTTTCAGCGGCACGCGCCACTTCGCTGTTGGTGCCGAACACCACGGCGATCAGACGCTGGCCATCACGTACAGCCGAGGACACCATGCAGTAGCCGGCTTCGTCGGTGTGACCGGTTTTCAGACCGTCAACGGTTTTGTCGCGCCACAGCAGCAGGTTGCGGTTAGGCTGCTTGATGCCGTTCCAGAAGAACTCTTTCTGCGAGTAGATCGCGTAGTGAGCCGGGTCTTCATGGATGATCGCACGGGCCAGGATCGCCATGTCGTGAGCCGACGAGTAGTGCTCAGGGTTCGGCAGACCGGTCGGGTTCATGAAGTGCGAGTTGGTCATGCCCAGATCGGCGACCGTCTTGTTCATCAGGTCGGCGAACGCGTCTTCGCTGCCGGCGATGTGCTCGGACAGCGCCACGCTGGCGTCGTTGCCGGACTGGATGATGATGCCGTGCAGCAGGTCGCTGACGGTCACTTGCGAGCCGACTTTGATGAACATCCGCGAACCGCCGGTACGCCAGGCGTTTTCGCTGACGGTCACCGGATCGTTTTCACCGATCTGGCCACGACGGATTTCCAGCGTAGCGATGTACGCGGTCATCAGTTTGGTCAGGCTGGCTGGCGGCAGACGCTGGTCACCGTTGTTCTCCACCAGCACGTTGCCGCTGCTGGCGTCCATGAGCACGTAGGCTTTTGCAGCCAGTTGAGGTGGCGACGGCATCATCTCGGCCGCGAAAGCGGCTGGCGAGAGGAGCAGCGGGACTAGCAGACACAGGCGTTTGGCAAAGGTGGTGATGTTCATCCGTCTCTCGAAATCGCTAATGGAAACTTGCCCGAAGGCAAAACTATTCAGACAGCCTTCTAACGGGCCATCGCGTGTTCAGTTGCTCACTCCAGTCACCCTTGCCGGGCTTTTGTTCTTCGACGAGCCAACAACCTGGTTCACCCCCCAAAACCGCAAGTGAACCGTCAATCAAGTGCTACGTTTCTTACTCGGTGACCACGCTCGGCGAGCCGAGATTGGCCAGGCGCACGCTGTTCTGCACCTGCGCGATCTCACCCGGCGACCCGATCGGCCCCAGGCGTACCCGGTGCAGGGTCTGCTGATTGCGCACGATCGAGCTGATGAACACCGGAGCGCTCACCATCCCGCTGAGCTTCGACCTCAGGAGTTCTGCAGCGTCCGGGTTGGCGAACGCGCCCACCTGCAGATACTGGCCAGACGCTGGTGCAGAAGCGTTTTTTTTTGCGCTGATCTGTACAGGGACAGTGTCAGAGGCATGTTGCTGCGGCGGCGGGGTCCACTGCTCGATGGTACCGGCCGACGCCGTGATCACCGGGGCGCTATTCTGCGCGACTTGCGGCTCGTTGAGCATCAGCGGCGCCGGACGGCCCTTGGCGGCCCACCATTGCTGCGGATCGATGCCCTCGACCTTGACCCGCGCGGTGCCGATTTCGGCATAACCGAGCTTCTTCGCGGCCGCGTAGGACAAGTCGATGATCCGGTCCGAATAGAACGGCCCGCGATCGTTGACCCGCAGGATCACGCTCTTGTTGTTGTCCAGGTTGGTCACCCGAACGTAACTTGGCAGTGGCAGAGTCTTGTGAGCGGCACTCATGCCGTACAGGTCATACACTTCGCCGTTGGCGGTGTTCTGCCCGTGGAACTTGGTGCCGTACCAGGACGCCGTGCCCGAGGCGACGTAGGTCTTGGATTCCTGCAACGGGAAATAGGTCTTGCCCAGCACGGTGTACGGGTTGGCCTTGTACGGGCCGGTGTGCAGGGTCGGCGTGGCGTCCGGGATCCGCGAAACATCGACATCCCACCACGGCGCGCCGTCTTTGTGCGCGCGGTTGATGTCCAGCCCCGGCTGCGCGCGTACGGCGGTGGACGAAGTCTTCTGGGTCGGCGCGCGGCTGGTCGAACAGCTGGCGACCAGCACCGCCAACGCAGCGAAAGCCACCAGCTTCAGGGGTTTATTGATAGGCAATGCCCGCATTACTTGACGCCCCGTGCTTTTACCAGCTCTTCAGACAGTTGATGTACGGCCATGGCGTACATCACGCTGCGGTTATAACGCGTGATCGCGTAGAAATTCTTCAGGCCCATCCAGTATTCAGGGCCGTTGTCGCCTTCGAGGCGAAATGCAGTAACCGGCATATCATCGCGCAGCGCATCATGACTTGACCAGCCCAGCGCCCGCAACTCTCCGACCGTTTTCGTCGGCTCGATGCCAGTGGTCAGGCCTTCATCGACCTGCTCGCCGCGCACATCGGCGCGACTGACCACCGGTTCCCCGGCGACCCAGCCATGCCGTTTGAAGTAACTGGCCACGCTGCCGATCGCATCGTCCGGATTGGTCCAGATATTGATGTGACCGTCACCGTCGAAATCCACCGCATAGGCGCGAAAGCTGCTCGGCATGAATTGCGGCAGGCCCATCGCCCCGGCGTACGAGCCTTTGAGGGTCAATGGATCGACCTGTTCTTCACGGGCCAGCAGCAGGAACTCACGCAATTCCTTGCGGAAAAATTCGGCACGGGGAGGATAGTCGAAACCGAGCGTGGACAATGCATCAATCACCCGGTAATTGCCGGTATTACGTCCGAAAAAGGTCTCGACGCCGATGATCGACACGATGACTTGTGCCGGTACGCCGTATTCCTGCTCGGCACGGGCCAGTACGGCCTCGTGCTGGCGCCAGAAGTCCACACCACGGGCGATGCGCGCGTCGGTGATGAACATCGGGCGATATTCTTTCCACTGCTTGACCCGCTCGGCGGGTTTGGAGATGGCGTCGAGAATCGCCTGCTTGCGCTGCGCCTCGCGGAACACCGCCATCAGTTGCTCGCCGGCAAAACCGTAGTCGCGGGTCATTTCACCGACGAATTCGGCCACCTGCGGTGAACCTTCGTAATCGCCGGCCAGCGCTTCCTGCGCGCTGCCAAGGATGCCGACCAGGCCGACCCACGGCGCGTAACGAGTCGCCCAGCTGCGCATGACTTGCATTGAACTCTTCACCTTATTCAAACCTGTGCGATCCACTTGCGATGCGTATGAATCGACATCAAAACCCCAAACGCTGACAGCAGTGTCACCAGCGAAGTTCCTCCGTAGCTAATGAAGGGCAACGGCACCCCCACCACCGGCAACAGGCCACTGACCATACCGATGTTGACGAAAACATAAACAAAAAACGTCATGGTCAGCGCGCCGGCGAGCAATTTGCCGAACAGCGTCTGCGCCTGGGCGGTAATCACCAGGCCGCGACCGATCAGCAACAGATAGATCAGCAGCAACGCGCAGATGCCCACCAGTCCGAACTCTTCGCCCAGTACGGCGATGATGAAGTCGGTGTGGCTTTCCGGCAAAAAGTCCAGGTGCGACTGGGTGCCCAGCAGCCAGCCCTTGCCGAACACACCGCCGGAACCGATCGCGGCTTTCGACTGGATGATGTTCCAGCCGGTGCCGAGCGGATCGCTTTCCGGGTCGAGGAACGTGAGGATCCGCTGCTTCTGGTAGTCGTGCATGATGAAGAACCACATGGCGATCGCCACCGGTACGGCAGCGGCCAGCACGCTGAGGATCCAGCGCCAGCGCAGCCCACCCATGAACAGCACGAACGCGCCGCCGGCCAGAATCAGCAGTGACGTACCGAGGTCGGGCTGGCGCACGATCAGAATGAACGGCACACCGATCAGCATCAGGCTGATGCCGACGTGCTTGAGCTGCGGCGGCAGCGTGCGCTTGGACAGATACCAGGCAATCGTCGCCGGCATCAGAATCTTCATGAACTCCGAGGGCTGGAAGCGGATCACCCCGGGGATGTTGATCCAGCGCGTCGCGCCCATGGCGTTGTGGCCCATGATGTCCACCACCAACAGCAGCACCACGCCGATCACGTAACCGAGCGGTACCCAACGCGCCATGAACCGTGGCTCGAACTGGGCGATGACAATCATCGACACCAGGCCGATGCCGAACGAAGTGGCTTGTTTGCCCAGCAGATCCCAGCTTTTGCCACTGGCCGAATACAGCACGAACAGACTGCCCGCAGCGAGGATCAGCAGCAGGATCAACAGCGGGCCATCGATATGCAGGCGTTGCAGCAGCGTCGCCCGGCGACGCATCACATCCTCGCTGGAGAGCATGCGATCAAAATTATTCATCACGGGCCGTAGCCTCCGCACTGATAGGACCGGCGTATTCGGCCTTCAATCGACCATCCTGATCCAGAAGCCAGGCATCCATGACCTGACGCACCACTGGCGCGGCGACACCGGAGCCGGACTCACCGTTCTCGACCATCACCGAAACCACTATTTTCGGGTTGTCGGCCGGGGCGAAACCAACGAACAAGGCGTGGTCGCGGTGGCGTTCCTGAACCTTGGAGCGGTCGTATTTTTCACCTTGTTTGATCGCGACGACCTGAGCGGTACCGGACTTGCCGGCGATGCGGTATTGCGCACCGATTGCTGCCTTGCGCGCAGTACCCCGGGCGCCGTGCATCACCTGCTGCATGCCGTGGTTGACCTTGGTCCAGTCCGACGGATCGCGCAGGACGATGTCCGGCATCGGGTTCTCGTCTACCGGTTTGGCGCCCTCAATGGTCTTGGCCAGGTGCGGCCGGTTCCAGATGCCTTTGTTGGCGACCAGCGCCGTAGCCTGCGCCAGTTGCAGCGGTGTGGACTGCATATAACCCTGGCCGATCCCCAGAATCAGGGTTTCGCCCGGGAACCACGCCTGCTTGCGTGTCGCGCGTTTCCACTCGCGGGATGGCATCAGGCCGGGGGATTCTTCGAACATGTCCAGCGAGACCTTCTGGCCGATGCCGAACTTGTTCATGTAGGCCGACAACCGATCGATGCCCAGCTTGTGCGCCAGGTCATAGAAGTAGGTGTCGTTGGAACGCATGATCGCCGTGTCGAGATCGACGAAGCCGTCACCGGTGCGGTTCCAGTTGCGGTACTTGTGATCGTAGTTGGGCAGCATGTAGTAACCGGGGTCGAACACCCGGCTCGACGCCGTCACTACGCCAGAATCGAGACCGGCAATCGCCACCGCCGGCTTGATCGTCGAACCCGGCGGGTACAGGCCGCGCAGCACGCGGTTGAACAGCGGCCGGTCGATGGAATCGCGCAGTTCGGCATAGGCCTTGAAGCTGATGCCGGTGACGAACAGGTTCGGGTCGAAACTCGGCTGGCTGACCATCGCCAGCACTTCGCCAGTCTTCGGATCGAGCGCCACCACCGCGCCGCGACGCCCGCCCAGCGCGGCTTCGGCCGCTTCCTGCAGTTTGATGTCCAGGCTCAGGACGATGTCCTTGCCGGGAATCGGATCGGTACGCTTGAGCACGCGCAATACGCGGCCCCGGGCGTTGGTTTCGACTTCCTCGTAACCCACCTGGCCGTGCAGTTCCGGCTCGTAGAAACGCTCGATGCCGGTCTTGCCGATGTGGTGGGTGCCGCTGTAGTTGACCGGGTCGAGGGTCTTCAGCTCTTTCTCGTTGATGCGCCCCATGTAACCCACCGAGTGCGCAAAATGCGCGCCCTGCGGGTAGTGGCGCACCAGTTGCGCGACCACTTCCACCCCAGGCAGGCGGAACTGGTTCACCGCGATCCGGGCAATCTGCTCTTCGGTCAGCTCGAACAGGATCGGCACCGGCTCGAATGGCCGACGCCCCTGACGCATGCGTTTCTCGAAGATCACCCGGTCCTCGGGCGTCAGTTGCAGCACTTCGACGATCACGTCGAGCACTTGCTGCCAGTCGCCGGAACGCTCGCGGGTCATGCTCAGGCTGAAGCTCGGGCGGTTGTCCGCCACCACCACGCCGTTGCGGTCGAAGATCAAGCCGCGGGTCGGCGGAATCGGCTGCACATGGACGCGGTTGTTTTCCGAGAGCGTCGAGTGGTACTCGTACTGGATCACCTGCAAGTAGTACAGCCGCGCAATCAGCACGCAGATCAACAGCATGACCGCAATGGCCCCGAACACGACGCGGCTACGCACCAGGCGGGCGTCCTTTTCGTGGTCCTTAATGCGGATCGGCTGAGACATGAGGGCAGGACTACTTGTGGTAAGGGTGACCGGACAGCACGGTCCAGGCACGGTACAGCTGTTCGCCGATCAGGATCCGCACCAGCGGGTGCGGCAAGGTCAGCGGCGACAACGACCAGCGCTGATCGGCGCGGGCACAGACTTCCGGCGCCAGCCCTTCGGGGCCACCGACCATGAAATTGACCGTGCGCGAATCCAGCCGCCAACGGTCGAGTTCGACCGCCAGTTGCTCGGTGCTCCAGGGCTTGCCGTGGACTTCCAGCGTGACGATCCGCTCGTTCGGCCCGACCTTGGCCAGCATGGCTTCGCCTTCCTGGCGGATGAAACGGGCCACGTCGGCGTTCTTGCCACGGGTATTGAGCGGAATTTCCACCAGTTCCAGCGCCAGCTCGGACGGAAGACGCTTGGCATATTCATGCCAGCCTTCTTCCACCCACTTGGGCATGCGTGAACCGACGGCGATCAGTCGCAGTCGCACAGCAATCCCTTACAGCTGGTCTTTGTTGAGCTTGGTGAAATGCTCGTGGGTGTTTTCCGGGCTGTGGTGCTTGGCGTCTGCCGCACGGCTTTGCTCGGCACCGGCCCACAGGCGCTCCAGGTCGTAGAACTGACGCGCCGAGGCAGTCATCATGTGCACGATCACCAGGTCGAGGTCGAGCAGCACCCAGTCGCTGTCGCCCTTGCCTTCTTCGCCCAGCGGCTTGGCGCCCTGCTTTTTGACTTCTTCACGGACCTTGTCCAGCATCGCGTTGATCTGGCGATTGGACGTACCGGTGGCGATGATCATGTAGTCGGTGATGCTCTGCTTGTCGCGAACATCGATGATCTGGATGTCTTGTGCCTTGACGTCTTCCAGGGCTGCCACGGCAACCTTGACCAGCTCGTCGCCCTTGAGCGGCTCGTTGGTGTTGGCGACTTCCGGCAGCGGTGCGCTCTTGAACGTGCCTTTGCGCTTAACTTTGCTTACGTCTTTGTCAGTCATATAAAACTCGTTTTGCTCGTATATTCGGCGGCTTGGCGATACGTGGATTCGTATCAGTGAAGCACGCCTTGTTCAGTTCGACGCACGGTACAGACCGTGCGCATCGATGTAGGCCAGGACCGCGTCGGGCACCAGGAAACGTACCGACTTACCGCTGGCCAGCAGTTGACGGATCTGGGTGGCGGAAACCGCGAGCGGTGTCTGCCAGACGAATGCAATCTGTCCGCTCGGCCCTTTCAGGGCCAGCGGGTCGCTCACCGAACGCGCTGCCAGCAGGTTGCGCAAGGCATCCGGCGGTTCGCTGTCGGCGTCCGGGCGCTGTAGCACCAGGATGTGGCAATGCTGGAGCAACTCTTCCCAGCGGTGCCAAGTGGGCAGGCCGCAAAATGCGTCCCAGCCCAAAAGCAGAAAAACCTGGGTCTCGGCGGCCATTTCGGCACGCATCAACTCCAGGGTATCAATGGTGTAAGACGGCTTGTCCCGCTGCAATTCGCGGGCGTCCACCACCAGCGGCGGCACTCCGGCCACCGCGCACTCAACCATTGCCAACCGATCCTGCGCCGACACCTGCGGCGTATCGCGGTGCGGCGGCCGGGCGCTGGGCATCATGCGCAGCTCGTCGAGCAGCAGCGCTTCGGCGACTTCCAGCGCACCACGCAAATGGCCGATGTGCACCGGGTCGAACGTGCCGCCCAGTACGCCGATGCGCCGGGGTCGGAGTTCGCCGTCAGGCAGCGGCGCTGTCAAGTCGAGGTCGGTCAAGTCAGACCGTCGCCTGGCCGCGCAACTGGCCATCACCGACCACGATGTACTTCTCGCAGGTCAGTCCTTCGAGGCCCACCGGGCCGCGGGCGTGCAGCTTATCAGTAGAAATGCCGATCTCGGCACCCAATCCGTATTCGAATCCATCGGCGAAGCAGGTCGGGGTGTTGATCATCACCGACGCCGAGTCGACTTCCGCAACGAAACGCCGGGTGTCGGCGAGGTTTTCGCTGACGATCGAGTCGGTGTGATGCGAGCCGTAATGGTTGATGTGTTCGATGGCCTGATCCAGTCCGTCGACCACACGGATCGACAGGATCGGCGCCAGATACTCGGTGCTCCAGTCGTCTTCGCTGGCCGCTACCACGTCGATGATCGCCCGGGTGCGTTCGCAGCCACGCAGCTCGACGCCTTTCTCGCGGAACTGGGCAGCCATCGACGGCAGGAAATCCTTCGCAACACTTTGATCAACCAGCAAGGTCTCCATCGCGCCGCAGATGCCATAACGGTAAGTCTTGGCATTGAAGGCGATGCGCTGGGCTTTGGCCAGATCGGCGTGCTCGCTGACAAATACGTGGCAGATACCGTCCAGGTGCTTGATCACCGGCACCCGGGCATCACGGCTGATACGTTCGATCAGGCCACGGCCACCGCGCGGCACGATCACGTCGACGTACTCGGGCATGCTGATCATCGCGCCGACGGCGGCACGGTCGGTGGTTTCGACCACTTGCACCACGGCTGCCGGCAATTCGGCCTCGGCCAGACCGCGCTGGATGCACGCGGCAATCGCGCGGTTGGAATGAATCGCCTCGGAGCCACCGCGCAGGATGGTCGCGTTACCAGACTTCAGGCACAGGCTGGCGGCGTCGATGGTCACATTGGGCCGGGATTCGTAGATGATCCCGATCACGCCCAGCGGTACGCGCATCTTGCCGACCTGAATCCCGGACGGGCGAAAGCTCATGTCGCGGATCGCACCGACCGGATCCGGCAGTGCCGCCACCTGACGCAGTCCGACGATCATGCCGTCGATGCGCGCCGGGGTCAGTTCCAGGCGCTCCAGCAAGGCTGGTTCCAGACCATTGGCGCGACCGGCGGCCAGATCCTGTTCATTGGCTGCGGCCAGCTCGGCGCGAGCAGCGTCCAGCGCATTGGCAGCAGCCTGCAAGGCGCGGTTTTTCTGCGCGGTGCTGGCACGGCCGATGACCCGGGAAGCTTCGCGGGCGGCGCGACCCAATCGGGTCATGTAGTCAAGAACGGACTCAGTCATGGTCTGCTGGGGTCTTGGCAAAGAGGAAAGCGGCAGATTATAGCTGTCGCGTCCCGGGACTAACAGCGGTGACAGGCGGATGGTCGAAATGGACTGCAATTTGCCGACGTTCAGCCGTAATTAAGCCGCGGATTGTTATCATCACGACCTCCTTCGCCTGGATAAACACCGTTTGCCATGTCCAACCTGACCGATCGCGCCATCGCCGAGCGCCTGCCACTGGGCCTCCCGGACGCTTTTTTCGACCGTGACGCGCAAGTGCTGGCCCGCGATCTGCTCGGCAAAGTCATCCGCCACCGGGTCGGCGATCTGTGGCTCAGCGCCCGGATCATCGAAACCGAAGCCTATTACTGCGCGGAAAAAGGCAGTCATGCATCGCTCGGCTATACGGAAAAACGTAAGGCTTTGTTTCTGGATGGCGGGCACATCTATATGTATTACGCCCGCGGTGGCGATTCGCTGAACTTCAGCGCTCAGGGGCCGGGCAATGCGGTGCTGATCAAGTCCGCCTACCCGTGGGTCGATGAAATCAGTGGGCCGGCGAGTCTGGCGCAGATGCTGCTGAACAATCCCGATGCCCAAGGCCGGCCGCGTCCTTCGCAAAAGCTTTGCGCCGGGCAGACGCTGCTGTGCAAGGCGCTGGGGTTGAAGGTGCCGATGTGGGACGCCAAGCGTTTCGATCACGAGCTGATGCTGGTGGAAGACACCGGGCCGGCGCCGACCCAGATTATCCAGACCACCCGCCTGGGCATCCCCCATGGCCGCGACGAACACCTGATGTACCGCTTCGTCGACGCCGCGTATGCCCAGTGGTGCACGCGGAACCCGCTGCGTCGGGGCCAGGTCGAAGGTCGCGATTATTTTTTGCTGTCCTGAAGTGACACAGGTTTTGAACCCAATGCGCCCTTGTGGGAGCGGGCTTGCTCGCGAAGAGGGCGTGTCAGATACGAGCTCGTTGATGACACACCGCATTCGCGAGCAAGCCCGCTCCCACAGGGGTACTGAGTGATTGCTGAAATTTTGTACAGCCTTCGGGACTTATTGAAGATTTGATGGAGTTGTGTGTATGGGCCCATGGCTCGATAGCGTGACCGGGTGGCTCGCCGCCAATCCGCAGTGGCTGGCGGCTGCGGTATTTATCGTCGCTTGCGTAGAGTGCCTGGCAATTGCCGGGCTGATCGTGCCCGGCACGGTGTTGCTGTTTGCCGTGGCCGTACTCGCCGGTAGCGGCGCACTGTCGTTGAGTGAAACCCTGCTGCTGGGCTTTCTCGGCGGGATACTCGGCGATGTGATCTCGTACTTCCTCGGCCGCCATTTCCATCAGAACATCCGCCGCCTGCCGGGACTGCGCCACCATCCGGAATGGATGGCCGGGGCCGAAACCTACTTCCAGCGTTACGGCATCGCCAGCCTGCTGGTAGGGCGCTTCATCGGCCCGTTGCGGCCGATGTTGCCGATGGTTGCCGGGATGTGCGACATGCCCTTCCCGCGTTTCGCCGCCGTCAGCCTGCTGGCCGCTGCCGGCTGGAGCGTCGCCTACCTGCTGCCGGGTTGGGCCACCGGCGCGGCGATCCGCTTGCCGCTGCCGGAAGGTTTCTGGCTGCAGGCCGGCATCGTTGCCGCCAGTATTGCGGTGATGGTCGGCATGAGCGTCAACAGCAGCTTGCGCCAGCATCGCCGTGCGACGATCTGGATCAGCAGCATGAGCCTGTTGATTCTGATCGGCCTGTTTATTGGCTATCCGTATCTGCACGCCCTCGACCAGGGCGTGATGACCCTGGTGCAGGAACATCGCCAGCCGATGCTCGATGAAATCGCAGTGACCTTCACCCTGATCGGTGAATTCCGCAATATGTTGATGTTCAGCGCCCTGCTCACCGGTCTGTTGCTGCTGTGCCGGCAATGGCGCCAGGCAATCTTTGCCGGTGGCGTGCTGCTGTGCACCGCGCTCCTCAATACCGTCACCAAACAGTTTTTCGCCCGGGTCCGCCCGGAAGTGCTGACCGATCCGCTGACCAGCTACAGCATGCCCAGCGGTCATGCCTCCGGTTCGTTCGCGCTGTTTCTGGTGCTGGCGGTTCTCGCCGGTCGCGGCCAACCGCCGCGCATGCGCCTGACCTGGCTGCTGCTCGGCTGTATTCCGGCGCTGTCGATTGCTTT
This sequence comes from Pseudomonas sp. MWU12-3103b, assembly GCF_023100615.1. Classification (NCBI taxonomy): domain Bacteria; kingdom Pseudomonadati; phylum Pseudomonadota; class Gammaproteobacteria; order Pseudomonadales; family Pseudomonadaceae; genus Pseudomonas; species Pseudomonas sp. MWU12-3103b. The sequence continues at coordinate 121,047 of NZ_JALMEY010000005.1, read as the reverse complement.
GTCACGGGTTTATCTGGGGGCGCACTGGCCGACGGATATTCTGGCCGGCGCAATGCTGGCGGCATGCGTATGTGCGGCGGGCTTGTGGCTGAGTCAGCGCAAGGCGCCGCTCAATGCCATGCCGTTCAAGGTCTGGTGGCTGATTCTGCCGGCACTGCTGGTGCTGTTCAGCCTGTTCGTTCTGCGGCATCTGCCGGACACGATGTTGCGTTACGCCTACTGATACTCAGGCGAACAGCTCGCCCTGCAGCTCATCGAGCAGCGCCTGGATCGCATCCAGTCGCTGCTGCGGATCGTCGAGTTGCAGCAGATCGATCTTGTCTTCTTCGGCGAACGGCAGCAGATACGCCAGTTGATTGGCCAGCGACTGCTGCCCCAACGCTTCGGTGCCCATGTTCAACGCCTCGACCATCGGGTGCTCGGCCAAGGCCTTGAGCAGCGCCACCAGATCGGCGTCTTCGTCCTGCAGCGGTTGCTCCGGCTCATCGTCCAGCCACTCGACGTCGGCGAGGATCAACTGATCGCGCTGCACTTCCGTGCGCAACACCTGAAAACGCCGCCCGCCCTGCACCCGGATCCCGAGCAGACCGTTGTCCTGTTGCTGGAAATCGGTGATCCGCGCTTCGCAGCCGACCAGGGCAAAGCCTTCTGCCGCGACGCCGACTTCATGGCCATCGAGGATGCACACCACGCCGAAACCGCCGGCCTGTTTCATGCAGCGGCCGATCATGTCCAGGTAGCGCGCCTCGAAGATCTGCAAGTCGAGGTTGCAGCCGGGGAACAGCACTGTGTTGAGCGGAAAAAGCGGCAGACTCATAGACATTTCCTTACACCACCATCGACACCGCCAACGGCAGGAACACCGCCGTGGCCACGCCCATCAGACTCATCGCCAGCGCCGCGAAGGCGCCGCACTCATCGCTTTCCTGCAACGCCACCGACGTGCCGACCGCGTGCGCGGTCATGCCCAGCGCCATGCCGCGCGCCTCGGGGCTGTGCACGCCGAGCCGGGTCAGCAGCGCCGGGCCGAAGATCGCGCCGATCACCCCGGTGATCAGCACGAACACCGCCGCCAGCGCCGCCACACCACCGATCTGCTCGGCCACCAGCATGGCAATCGGCGAGGTCACCGACTTCGGCGCCATGGTCATCAGAATCATGTGCTCGGCACCGAACCACCAGCCGAGCAACACGCCCATGCCCGTGGCGACTACACCGCCTATCACCAGCGTAGTAAAAATCGGCCAGAACAATTGGCGGATGCGCTTGAGGTTCAGATACAACGGCACCGCCAGCGCCACCGTCGCCGGGCCCAGCAGAATGCTGAGGATTTCGGTGCTCTTGCGGTACTCGGCGTAGGTCAGGCCGCAGCCGACCAGCACGCCGATCACCACCAGCATCGAGACCAGCACCGGTTGCAGAAAGATCCAGCGGGTTTTCTCGAACGCCGCCAGTACCAGTTGATAGGCACCGAGGGTGATGCCGATGCCGAACAGCGGATGATGGATCACCGAAGCCCAGGCGCCTTGCCAATCGAAGAGCATCACGACTCCTCCGAGTGCGGCGCATGGCGCTTGACCAGGCGTTGCATCAGCACCCCGGCGAAGGCCATCGACAGGATCAACGACAACACCAGCGCGCCGACAATGGCCCAGAAGTCAGCGGCAATGTCGCTCGCATAAACCATCACGCCCACCGCCGGCGGCACCAGCAGCAGCGGCAGATAACGCAACAGACTGCCGGCCGCGAGGTTCAGCGGCTCGCCGACTTCACCGCGAATGATCAGGAACACCAGCAACAGCAGCAGGCCGATGATCGGCCCCGGCAGCACCGGCAACAGCAAATGGTTGAGTGCCGTGCCGAGCAATTGGAACAGCACCAGCATGGTCAGGCCACGTAACAACATCAGACATCTCCCCCCGCAAGTCCTCGGCATTATAAGCACGGCAGCGCTATGGATCGGCATTCGCCAAAAGCATGGTCGGTTGACCGGAGCAAATCGCCATGTTGATCTACAGTGGTTCGCAGGGCGGTCAAATCCCCCACCTGAAAAACTATAAAACCGATGAACCCAAGGAGAGTCTCAATGCCCTATGTTCCCGTTGCAGAGCTCAAAGATTATGTCGGCAAGGAACTCGGACGTTCCGAATGGCTCACCATCGATCAGGAGCGCATCAACCTGTTCGCCGAAGCCACCGGGGATTATCAGTTCATCCATGTCGATCCGGTCAAAGCCGCGCAAACGCCTTTTGGCAGCACCATTGCCCACGGTTTCCTGTCGTTGTCGCTGATCCCGAAACTGATGGAAGACATCCTCGTGCTGCCGCAAGGCCTGAAGATGGTGGTCAATTACGGTCTGGACAGCGTGCGTTTCATCCAGCCGGTGAAGGTCAATTCAAAAGTGCGCCTGAAGGTCGATCTGGCCGAAGTGACCGAGAAAAAACCCGGTCAATGGCTGCTCAAGGCCACCGCGACGCTTGAGATAGAAGGCTCGGACAAACCGGCCTATATCGCCGAACCGTTGTCGCTCTGCTTCGTTTAAGTCACGGGATGCGAAACAGCGCACGCTGTTTCGCATCAGCGCTGTTTTCCCGGCTGTATAAGGTCACATAGCTGCGGCATACTCGGTCGCCTAATTGCCCGGATCCCGCTATGCGCCCACTCGCTTCTCTTGCACCCCTTGCCCTGACCCTGATGCTCACCGCGTGCGGCGACGGCGAATCGCTGTTGCCCCCGGATGCACGGCTGCCGGACGGCGGACGCTATCGCGGTGAACTGGTCAACGGCCTGCTGCAAGGCCAGGGCCGGGTCGACTACCCCAATGGCAGTTGGTACGCCGGGCAGTTCGACAAGGGCCAATGGCATGGCCAGGGCGAGTGGCACGGCAGCAACGGCGAGGTCTATCGCGGCCAGTTCCAGCAAGGCCTGTTCGATGGCCAGGGCAGCCTGACCACCAACGCCAGCAGTTACACCGGCGGTTTCAAGCAGGGCCGACGCGATGGCGAAGGCACGCTCAAAGAAAACGCCATGACCTACCGTGGCGAGTTCAAGGCTGACCAGTATTCCGGGCTGGGCCGTCTGGAAATGGACGACGGCAGCTCCTATCAGGGCCAGTTCGCGCACGGCAAACCCAACGGCGAAGGACAGCGCGGCGACTCTAGCGGCAACACCTTCAGTGGCCATTTCGTCAACGGCCAGCTCGAAGGCAATGGCACATTCAACAGTGCCGATGGCGATATCTATGTCGGCGGCTTCAAGAACAGCCAACTGCACGGCAAGGGCCGCTACGAGAACGCCGACGGCGACGTGTGGCTCGGCCAGTTCAAGGAAGGTGCGCTGACCGGCAAGGGCGAACTGATCGGTGCCGACGGCAGCCATTACATCGGCTTCTTCAACGACTGGCGCTTCAGCGGTCAGGGCCGCTTGAACCTGTCTGACGGCAGCTTCTACATCGGCGGGTTCGACGGCGACAGCTACGCCGGACGCGGCACTCTGGTGCTGACCGACGGCACCGTGCTCAGCGGCACCTGGATCAACGGCCAGCGCGTACGTGACGCCGACGGCAAGCTGTTGCCCGACACCCTCGAACTCGGCCTTCTGGCCCAGGGCCGCCTACTCGATAACGCGCTGGCCGCCGTGCCCGCCTCGACGCCGGCAGTCGAGCTGTACACCCTGACCCTCGGTGGCGACGGCAAGCAAAGCGTGTTCCTGCGCGAGTCCGACTACGTCGCCAACATGCTCACCACACGTTTCGGTGCCTACGGCCAGATTCGTCTGGTCAACCACCGCGACCACCTCGTCGACCGGCCGATGGCCACTCGCGAAAACCTGCGCCGCGCCGCACAGACCCTCGCTGAACGCAGCGGCCCGGAAGACCTGGTGTTCATCTACCTGACCAGCCACGGCACCGCCGAACACGAGCTGGTGCTCGACCAGCCGCGCATGGAGCTGGCCGACCTGCCCGCCGACGAACTCGCCGCCGTGCTCGCGCCACTGAAAAATCGCGACAAGGTGATCGTGATCTCATCGTGCTATTCCGGCGGTTTCATCCCCGCGCTGAAAGATGAGCGCACACTGATCATGACCGCCTCGCGTGCCGATCGCGTGTCGTTCGGTTGCTCGGAAGAAGCCAACTTCACCTACTTCGGCGACGCCCTGTTCGCTCAGGCCCTGAACCAGACCGACGATCTGGAGCAGGCCTTCAAACTGGCCAAGGCCACCGTCGCCGAGCGCGAACTGGCGGATAACTTCGAAGCCTCGGAACCACAGATCTGGGCACCGAAAACCGTGCTGGCGCACTGGCAACTGCTGCGTAAACAGCAGGCCAGAAAAGCGTTGCAGAGTGCTGCATTGAACGACGGAGCAACAAACAGCAACTAAGCTGAACAGTATCAAGGGAGAAACACTATGTACTTGACGCCTCAGCACGTTTTGCTTGCCGGAGCTACCGGACTGACCGGTGAGCATCTGCTCGACCGTTTGCTCAACGAGCCGACGATCACCCGCGTGCTCGCCCCGTCCCGTCGTCCATTGGCGGAGCATCCGCACCTGGAAAACCCGGTGGGCGACCCACAGGCGTTTCTGCCGCAACTCAGTGGTCGCGTCGATATCGCCTATTGCTGCCTCGGCACCACGATCAAACAGGCCGGTTCCGAAGCCGCGTTCCGCGCGGTGGATCTGGACATGGTGGTGGCCTTCGCCAAACGTGCGCGGGAGATGGGCGCGCGGCACCTGATCGTGATCAGCGCGCTGGGCGCCGATCCGAAATCGTCGATTTTCTACAACCGGGTCAAAGGCGAGATGGAGCAGGCGTTGCGCGCGCAGGACTGGCCGCAACTGACCATCTGCCGGCCATCGCTGTTGCTGGGTGATCGTACCGAACCGCGCCTGGGCGAACAGCTGGCGGCGCCGTTTTCCAAACTGATTCCCGGCAAGTACCGCGGCATCGAAGCCTGCCAGCTGGCCCGGGCGATGTGGCGCCTGGCGCTGGAAGAACAGGATGGGGTGCGGGTGGTTGAGTCGGATGAGCTACGAAAGCTCGGCAAATAGTTTTGTGGTGTCTGGGCTGGCCTCTTCGCGGGCAAGCCCGCTCCCACAGTAGTCTTCAGCGAACACAGATTTAGCGCACGACTCAATCCCTGTGGGAGCGTGGCTTGCCCGCGAATGGAGTGCGCAGCGCTCCCCTACAACCCGCCAGTCGCCTGAAACCCCACGCCGATCACCGTGAGCAACGACAACGGCAACAACAGCGTATCGAGCAACGCACTCGCCGGCAGGTCCACTCCCGGATAACTCGGCGCTTCAGCCCCGAAGCGGTCCATCGCACAGCACCCGCCATTCATCGCGTACAAATCCAGGCGTGTCCCGGAATACACCACCGGCGCCCCCGGCTTGGCGGCATCCAGCGTGCGCGCGGTGGCGCAGCCGGCCAGTTGCAGCGCCAGCGCAATCATCAACAGCTTATTCATCGCTGCTCAGATGATGCTCGCCCCAACGCGGCAGCATGTCCTGTGGAATGCCCAGCAGATTGAGAATCCGCGCCACGACGAAATCGATCAGGTCGTCGATGGTCTGCGGCTGGTGATAGAAACCCGGCGAGGCCGGCAGGATGGTCACGCCCATGTTCGACAACTTGAGCATGTGCTCCAGATGAATGCTCGAATACGGTGCCTCGCGCGGCACCAGAATCAACTGGCGCCGCTCCTTCAAGGTGACGTCCGCCGCGCGCTCGATCAGGTTGTTGCACGCGCCCGTGGCAATCGCCGACAAGGTACCCGTGGAACACGGCACCACGACCATCGCCGCCGGTGCGCCGGAGCCCGAAGCTACCGGCGACATCCAGTCTTCCTTGCCGTACACGCGGATCTGCCCGGCGGCCGCCCCGGTGTATTCGGTGAGGAACGCCTGCATCATCTGCGGCTTGGGCGGCAGCGTGACATCGGTCTCGGTGGCCATCACCAGTTGCGCGGCCTTGGAGATCAGGAAGTGCACTTCGCGATCTTCCCGTACCAGGCAGTCGAGCAGGCGCAATCCATACTGCGCGCCGGACGCGCCGGTCATCGCCAGCGTGATGCGTTCCGGGCCGCCGCTCTGGGAAAAAGTGTTCATTGCAGCGCCTCGGCGAGTTTGCCGTGCAGGCCGCCGAAACCGCCGTTGCTCATGATCACCACGTGGGTGCCGGGCTGGGCCTGGCTCTTCACGCGTTCGATGATGCCTTCCAGCGAATCGCTGACAATCGATGGCACGCTGCACAGTGCGGCAGTGGCGCCCAGATCCCAACCGAGGTTGGCCGGGGCGTACCAGATCACCTGATCGGCATCGACTACGCTGTCCGGCAGACCGTCACGGTGCGCGCCGAGCTTCATCGAGTTGGAGCGCGGCTCGATGATCGCGATCAGCGGTGCGTCGCCGATGCGCTTGCGCAAGCCATCAAGTGTGGTGGCGATCGCGGTCGGGTGGTGGGCGAAGTCGTCGTAGATGGTGATGCCGCGTACTTCCGCAACTTTCTCCATCCGGCGTTTGACGTTCTTGAATGCGCTCAAGCCGGCGATGCCCATCGCTGGCACCACACCGACATGCCGCGCCGCAGCCAGCGCAGCCAGGGCGTTGGCGACGTTGTGCTGCCCAGTCAGCTCCCATTCGACAGTGCCTTGGGACACGCCGTCGAACATCACTTCGAACGCAGAGCCATCGTCCTTGAGCAACTTGACCTGCCACTGACCGCCGACGCCGGTGGTCTGCACCGGAGTCCAGCAGCCCATTTCAATCACGCGCTGCAAGGCCGGTTCGGTGGTGGGGTGGATCACCAGACCTTCGCTCGGAATGGTCCGCACCAAGTGGTGAAACTGCCGCTCGATCGCCGGCAAATCGGGGAAGATGTCGGCGTGATCGAACTCAAGGTTGTTGAGGATCGCGGTGCGCGGACGGTAGTGGACGAACTTCGAACGCTTGTCGAAAAACGCGCTGTCGTACTCGTCGGCCTCGATCACGAAGAACGGCGTGCCGCCCAGACGTGCGGACACCGAGAAGTTCTGCGGCACGCCGCCGATCAGGAACCCCGGGCTCATCCCGGCATGTTCCAGCACCCAGGCGAGCATGCTGCTGGTGGTGGTCTTGCCGTGCGTACCGGCGACCGCCAGCACCCAGCGCCCTTGCAGCACGTGATCGGCCAGCCATTGTGGGCCGGAGACGTACGGCAGGCCTTTGTTCAGCACATATTCCACCGCTGGGTTGCCGCGGGACATGGCGTTGCCGATCACCACCAGATCCGGTGCCGGATCGAGCTGGGCCGGGTCGTAGCCCTGGGTCAACTGAATGCCCTGGGCCTCAAGCTGCGTGCTCATCGGCGGATAGACGTTGGCGTCGGAGCCGGTCACGTGATGGCCCAGCTCTTTGGCCAGAACCGCCATCGAGCCCATGAAAGTCCCGCAGATACCCAGAATATGAATGTGCATAGTCGACCTCGTAAAACATGGCCGCAGGTTAGCGTAGGGTGGGAAAAATCGCACCTTGTGTTTCGCCTGCGCCGACGCCTTCGCGAGCAAGCCCGCTCCCACAAGGTTGGCGCTGATCCTGTGGGAGCGGGCTTGCTCGCGAATGGCGCGACGCGGTTTAACGGGAGATCGCGTGCTTACGAAGCTTTCTATAGAGGGTATTGCGGCTGACCCCGAGCTGCTGCGCGGTCTGGGTCATGTGCCAGCGCGTTTGCTCCAGCACATCGAGCAACGCCAGACGTTCAGCGTCTTCCAGCGGATGCTCGGACTCAACCGACCTCAGCTCCAGCGCCGGCCGCGTCTGCCGAATCATCGCCGGCAAATCCTCCAGCCCGATTCGCCCTTCATCACACAATGCCGCCAATGTGCGCAGAACATTGCGCAACTGCCGAACGTTGCCCGGCCAGTTGAAGGCCAGCAACGCCTGGCGCGCCGGTTCGTCGATCACGATTGTCTCGCCGCCGGCCTCCTCGGCCAGCAGGAAATCCAGCAACTGCGACTTGTCGCTACGCTCACGCAGCGCCGGCAGCGCGACCTCCAGCCCATTGAGCCGGTAATACAGATCTTCACGGAAGCTGCCGCCTTCGACCCGCTCCAGCAGATTACGGTGAGTGGCGCTGATGATCCGCACGTTGACCGCTTCCGGCTCGCCGCCGATCGGCACCACCTGCCGGTCTTCCAGCACTCGCAACAACCGGGTTTGCAGCGCCAGCGGCATGTCACCGATTTCATCGAGAAACAACGTGCCGCCATCGGCCTGCTGCAGCTTGCCGCGCATGCCGTCCTTGCGCGCGCCGGTGAAACTGCCGCCGCGATAACCGAACAGCTCGCTCTCGATCAGGCTTTCCGGGATCGCCGCACAATTGAGGGCGACGAAGGCTTTGCTGGCGCGCTGGCTGGCGTGATGCACAGCCTTGGCAAAGGCTTCCTTGCCGGAGCCGGTCTCACCGTTGATCAGCAGCGGCACGTCGCGTTCGAACACCCGCAGCGCCTTGCGGAAATCCGCTTGCAGCGCCGCGTCGCCGAGGCAAATGCCCGCCAGCGCTTGCGGCTTGGCCACGATCGGGGCCGGCAGGATCGGCGCCGGCTTGCGCGATTCGCCGCGCAACAAGGCAAACAGATGCCGCCCGTCGCGGGTGCGCAGCGGCCAACTGGCGCTGGCATTGGCGCTGGCCCGACCGAGCAACTCGTCCAGCGAACAATCGAAGAACGCTTCCACCGGCTTGCCGAGCAAGCCTCCGCGAATATGCCCGAGCAGGTTCAGCGCGCTCTGGTTGACCGCGCTGATCCGCCCTTCCCCGTCAAACGCCAGCAGCCCTTCGCTGAACAAACCGACGGATTCGGCCTGAAGATGGAAACGCAGCAGCCATTGGTTATCGAAGCAGCGCAGGAAATAGCAGCTCTCGATCATCTTCGCCGACAGATTGACCAGCGCCATGGTGTGGAACTGGCTCTGCCGCGAGACATCGTGGCGCGCCGAGGACACGTCGAGCACCGCCAGCAGTTCGCCGTGCGGGTCGAACACCGGGCTCGCCGAGCAGGTCAGGCCGGTGTGGCGGCCGCGAAAGTGTTCGTCCTGATGGATGGTCAGTGCCTGGCGCTCGACCAGACAGGTGCCGATGCCGTTGGTGCCTTCGCAGGCTTCGCTCCAGTCGGCGCCGAGCCAGAGACCGGCACGTTCGAAAATCTTGCGCTCGGCCGGTGCGGTAACGCAGTTGAGGATCACCCCGCGCGCGTCGGTCAACAGCACCGCATGACCGGCGCCCGACAGTTGTTGATGCAGGCTGCTCATTTCATTGCCGGCGATCTGCAACACCTGTTGCAGGCGTTCGCGGCTTTCAAGCACGCGCCCGTGCTCAAGCACGGTGGGCGCCATGGTCAGGGCCGGATCGAGATGATAGTCCTCAAGACAGCGCAGCCACGAACGGGCAATCGACGGATCGGCACCGGGCCCGTGCAGGTGCGGCTTGCCCTGACTGACGGTGAGAACCTGCTGGGCATGGCGACTCAAATGGTTATCGTGCATTTCTTATTATTCTCCCCGAGATCAGTGCCGCCTCTTTATTGGCTGGCACATACCTTGTGGTGAGGGGATTTATCCCCGATCGGCTGCGCAGCAGTCGTAAATCCGGCATACGCGGTGAATCTGAGTCGCCACAATTTTTATTGGGGCTGCTTCGCAACCCATCGGGGATAAATCCCCTCACCACAAAGGTGCATCTGGGCGATTGGCAGTCAGCATCCTCCAGCCATCGGCGCATTGCAATGCTGGCAAGACCAGCCGGTCACTGGCTGTGCCAAAAGCGGTACAAACTGTCACCCCCTCTGTACCGAAACCATCACAGGCGCCGCCCGCCCGTCCGACAAAAAATACGCAAAGCCTTGATTTGCCTGCCCTGCACGGCAGTGGCCCGACCTTTGCTCTACGCTTATAGCAAGCGCACTTGCGCGTTTCTCTAATAAGTACAAAGCCAAGGAGAACAAATCATGCGTTACGCTCACCCCGGTACTGAAGGCGCCAAAGTCTCGTTCAAGAGCAAGTACGGTAACTACATCGGCGGCGAGTTCGTCGCGCCTGTCAAAGGTCAGTACTTCACCAACACCTCGCCAGTGAATGGCCAACCGATTGCCGAATTCCCCCGCTCCACTGCCGAAGACATCGACAAGGCACTGGACGCCGCCCACGCCGCTGCCGATGCGTGGGGCGCGACCTCGGTGCAGGCGCGCTCGCTGATCCTGCTGAAAATCGCCGACCGCATCGAACAGAACCTCGAACTGCTGGCGATCACCGAAACCTGGGACAACGGCAAAGCCATCCGCGAAACCCTCAACGCCGACATCCCGCTGGCGGCTGACCATTTCCGCTACTTCGCCGGCTGCCTGCGCGCGCAGGAAGGCAGCGCTGCCGAAATCGACGGCAACACCGTGGCCTATCACATCCATGAACCGCTGGGCGTGGTCGGGCAGATCATCCCGTGGAACTTCCCGCTGCTGATGGCCGCTTGGAAACTCGCCCCGGCACTGGCTGCCGGCAACTGCGTGGTACTCAAGCCTGCCGAGCAAACCCCGCTGGGCATCTGCGTGCTGATGGAGCTGATCGGTGATCTGCTGCCACCGGGCGTGCTCAACGTGGTGCAAGGTTTCGGCAAAGAAGCCGGTGAAGCCCTGGCCACCAGCAAACGCATCGCCAAGATCGCCTTCACCGGCTCGACCCCGGTCGGCTCGCACATCATGAAATGCGCGGCCGAGAACATCATTCCATCGACCGTGGAGCTGGGCGGCAAGTCGCCGAACATCTTCTTCGAAGACATCATGCAGGCCGAACCGACCTTCATCGAGAAGGCTGCCGAAGGTCTGGTGCTGGCATTCTTCAACCAGGGCGAAGTCTGCACCTGCCCGTCCCGCGCGCTGGTACAGGAGTCGATCTACGACGAATTCATGCAAGTGGTGATGAAGAAAGTCCTGCAGATCAAACGCGGCGACCCGCTGGACACCGACACCATGGTTGGCGCGCAGGCGTCCGAGCAGCAATTCGACAAGATCCTGTCGTACCTGGAAATCGCCAAGGGTGAAGGCGCCGAGCTGCTGACCGGCGGCAAGGTGGAAAAACTCGAGGGCAATCTGGCAACCGGCTATTACATCCAGCCGACCCTGCTCAAGGGCACCAACAAAATGCGTGTGTTCCAGGAAGAAATCTTCGGCCCGGTGGTGAGCATCACCACCTTCAAGGACGAAGCCGAAGCCCTGGCGATCGCCAACGACACCGAGTTCGGCCTCGGCGCCGGCCTGTGGACCCGCGACATCAACCGCGCCTACCGCATGGGCCGCGCGATCAAGGCCGGTCGTGTGTGGACCAACTGCTACCACCTGTACCCGGCGCACGCCGCGTTCGGCGGGTACAAGAAGTCCGGCGTCGGCCGTGAAACCCACAAGATGATGCTCGATCACTATCAGCAGACCAAAAACCTGCTGGTGAGCTACGACATCAATCCGTTGGGCTTCTTCTAAAACCCTAGGCAACACAGATGATTCTGTGTTGCCTGTTCAATCGTCTTCGCGAGCAAGCCCGCTCCCACAGGGGATGTTGGGTTCGGCACAAATCCCTTGTGGGAGCTGGCTTGCCAGCGATGGCGTCCTCAATGACACGACACAAGGCCTGGCCGCTCTGGCACGGCCCTTGCGTACCCGTCATTCAGGATTTGCACAAAAACTGCCGCTGCGTGAACAGCATCCATCCACCTCAACCACTGCACCCGAAAGTCCAACAGATCGAACAATAAAAAACAGAGAGGACTTATGACTTCCACCACACAGCTCAAACCCACACTCGGCACCCTGCACCTCTGGGGCATTGCCGTCGGCCTGGTGATTTCCGGCGAATACTTCGGCTGGAGTTACGGCTGGGGCACCGCAGGCACCCTCGGATTTCTGGTCACGGCGCTGATGGTCGCGACCATGTACACCTGCTTCATCTTCAGCTTCACCGAACTGACCACCGCGATTCCCCACGCGGGCGGACCGTTTGCCTACAGCCGCCGGGCGTTCGGCGAAAAAGGCGGACTGATCGCCGGCATCGCCACGCTGATCGAATTCGTCTTCGCCCCACCGGCGATCGCCATGGCCATCGGCGCCTACCTCAACGTGCAGTACCCGGAGCTTGATCCGAAGGTGGCAGCGGTCGGCGCGTATTTCGTGTTCATGACCCTGAACATCCTCGGCGTCAGCATCGCCGCGACTTTTGAGCTGGTGGTCACCGTGCTGGCGGTCGCCGAGCTGCTGGTGTTCATGGGCGTGGTCGCACCGGGCTTCAGCTTCAGCAATTTCGTGCTCAACGGCTGGTCGGGTTCCAACGAGTTCACGATGGGCTCGATCCCCGGAATCTTTGCGGCGATCCCGTTTGCGATCTGGTTCTTCCTCGCCATCGAAGGCGCGGCCATGGCCGCCGAAGAAGCCAAGGATCCGAAACGCACGATTCCCAAGGCTTACGTCAGCGGCATCCTGACCCTGGTGTTCCTCGCCATCGGCGTGATGGTGATGGCCGGCGGCGTCGGCGACTGGCGCCAACTGTCGAACATAAACGACCCGCTGCCACAGGCAATGAAAGCGGTGGTCGGCAATAACTCATCGTGGATGCACATGCTGGTGTGGATTGGCCTGTTTGGTCTGGTGGCGAGTTTCCACGGGATCATCCTCGGTTACTCACGACAGTTCTTCGCCCTCGCCCGCGCCGGTTATCTACCGAAAAGCCTGGCCAAGCTGTCACGCTTCCAGACCCCGCACCGGGCGATTCTGGCCGGTGGTGTGATCGGCATCGCGGCGATCTACAGCGATGGACTGGTCAATCTGCAAGGCATGACCCTGACCGCTGCGATGATCACCATGTCGGTGTTCGGCGCGATCGTGATGTACATCATCAGCATGCTCAGCCTGTTCAAACTGCGCAAAACCGAACCGAACCTGGAACGCACCTTCCGCGCCCCGGGCTATCCGGTGGTGCCAGCAATTGCGCTGTTTCTGGCCGTGGTGTGCCTGGTGGCGATGGCGTGGTTCAACACGCTGATCGGCTGTGTGTTCCTTGGCTTCATGGCCGCTGGTTATCTGTACTTCCAGCTCACCGCCAAGCAACGCGCCGAAGCCCCGGCAGACGCTATGCTCGAAGGTATCTAGTTGCACCGGCACCGGGCCTGTCGCCCGGTGCCCGCTATATAGAAGTGCATGAAAATCCCCCTGTGGGAGCGGGCTTGCTCGCGAAGGCGTCGTGTCATCCAACAACGATGTCGTCTGACACGACGCCTTCGCGAGCAAGCCCGCTCCCACAGGGAGACCGAGTTACCCACAGAATCAGGAGGACACCGCCCCATGGCCGCATTTGCCCATTCCGTCGGCGCCCAGACCTACCGCTTCGACAGCCTCAAGGACGTCATGGCCAAGGCCAGCCCGGCGCGCTCCGGTGACTTTCTGGCCGGCGTTGCCGCGCTCAATGACGGCGAACGCGTGGCTGCACAAATGGCGCTGGCCGACATCCCGCTCACGCATTTTCTGCAGGAAGCGCTGATTCCCTACGAAGCCGATGAAGTCACCCGACTGATCATCGACACCCACGACAAACAAGCCTTCGCCGTGGTCAGCCACCTCACCGTCGGTGGTTTCCGCGACTGGCTGCTCAGCGATGCGGCGGACGAAACCAGCCTGCGCGCCCTCGCCCCCGGACTGACCCCGGAAATGGTCGCCGCCGTGTCAAAGATCATGCGCGTGCAGGATCTGGTGCTGGTGGCGCAGAAGATCCGCGTGGTCACAAAATTTCGCGGCACCCTCGGCCTGCGCGGGCGCTTGTCGACCCGGCTGCAACCGAACCATCCGACCGACGAGCCCTCCGGCATCGCCGCGAGCATTCTCGACGGTCTGCTGTACGGCAATGGCGACGCGATGATCGGGATCAACCCGGCCACCGATAGCATCGCCTCGATCTGCGCGATGCTGGAGATGCTCGACGCGATCATCCAGCGCTACGACATCCCGACCCAGGCTTGCGTGCTGACCCACGTCACCACCTCGATCGAGGCGATCAACCGGGGGGTGCCGCTGGATCTGGTGTTCCAGTCGATTGCCGGCACCGAAGCGGCCAACGCCAGTTTCGGCATCAACCTCAATGTCTTGCAGGAAGGCTATGACGCGGGCCTGAGCCTGAAGCGCGGCACCCTCGGGCAGAACCTGATGTATTTCGAGACCGGTCAGGGTAGCGCGCTCTCGGCCAATGCCCACCACGGTGTCGACCAGCAGACCTGCGAAACCCGGGCCTACGCCGTGGCGCGGCATTTCAAGCCGTTTCTGGTGAATACCGTGGTCGGCTTCATCGGCCCGGAATACCTCTATAACGGCAAACAGATCATCCGCGCCGGCCTCGAAGACCACTTCTGCGGCAAGTTGCTCGGCGTGCCGATGGGTTGCGACATCTGCTACACCAATCACGCCGAAGCCGATCAGGACGACATGGACACCCTGCTGACCCTGCTCGGTGTGGCCGGGATCAACTTCATCATGGGCATCCCCGGCTCCGACGACATCATGCTCAACTACCAGACCACCTCGTTTCACGACGCGCTCTACGCGCGCCAGACCCTGGGCCTGAAACCGGCGCCGGAGTTCGAGCAATGGCTGGCGAACATGGGCATTTTCACCCAGGCGGACGGCAAGGTTCGCTTTGGCAACAACCTGCCGCCGGCCTTCCGCCAGGCGCTGGCGCAACTGGGATGAGTGTTATGGAAAAACCGCCTGTCGATCCGCAAAACCCGTGGCTGGAACTGCGCCGCCTGACCCCGGCGCGCATCGCCCTCGGCCGCACCGGCACCAGCCTGCCGACCAGCGCCCAGCTGGATTTCCAGTTCGCCCACGCTCAGGCTCGGGATGCGGTGCATCTGCCGTTCGATCATGCCGGGCTCAGCGCGCAACTGAGCGAACACGGGCGCGAGACCTTGTTGCTTCAAAGCGCCGCGACTGATCGCAACAGCTACCTGCAACGCCCGGATCTGGGGCGCAAGCTCAGCGACACCTCGGCGCAGTCCCTGCGGGATTACGCGCAGGCAAACCCCGGCGGGGTCGATCTGACGATTGTGGTGGCGGACGGTCTGTCGGCACTGGCGGTGCATCGGCATACCCTGCCGTTTCTGACCCGCCTGGAGGAGCAGATGAGCGCCGACGGCTGGTCGCTTGCCCCCGTGGTGTTGGTGGAGCAGGGTCGAGTGGCCATCGGTGACGAGATCGGTCAGTTGCTGGGTGCAAAAATGGTCGTCATGCTGATCGGAGAGCGTCCGGGCCTCAGCTCGCCCGACAGCCTCGGTTTATATTTCACCTACAATCCAAAAGTCGGGCTGACCGATGCCTACCGCAATTGCATCTCCAACGTGCGGCTTGAGGGCTTGAGCTACGGCATGGCGGCGCATCGCCTGCTGTATCTGATGCGCGAAGCCTGTCGGCGGCAGCTGTCGGGGGTCAATCTGAAGGACGAAGCACAGGTGCAGACGCTGGAGTCGGACGCCGGTGCGGACATGAAGGGAAACTTCCTACTCGATCCGCCCACAACCTGAACCGTTTCCGCATTGCGTTTCTGCGCTGCTTTCAGGCAGGATCGATGCACGGCCGCAGGGTTTCCCATCGCCGTCAGAGCAGTTGAAGACAGCCACTTGAAGACGAGACCTATCATGCGGATTATTCAAGCGACCCTCGAACACCTGGATTTGCTGACCCCGTTGTTCGTCAAATATCGCGAGTTCTACGGTTCCCTGCCTTACCCGGATTCCTCCCGCGCGTTTCTCGAAAAACGCCTGCGTCGCAAGGAGTCGGTGATTTATCTGGCCCTGGCCGATGATGACGACAAGAAGCTCATGGGTTTCTGCCAGCTGTATCCAAGCTTTTCCTCGCTGTCGCTCAAGCGCGTGTGGATCCTCAACGACATCTATGTCGCCGAAGACGCCCGCCGCCAACTGGTGGCCGACAACCTGATCCGCACCGCGAAGAAAATGGCCAAGGAAACCCAGGCCGTGCGCATGCGCGTTTCCACCAGCAGCAACAACGAGGTGGCGCAGAAAACCTACGAATCCATTGGCTTCAAGGAAGACACCGAGTTCAAGAACTACGTGCTGCCGATCAGCGACGAGCTCTAGCACTCATCAAGGGCCTGTTGTCGCGAGGGAGCTTGCTCCCGCCGGGCTGCGAAGCGGCCCCACCTCAGTCATCTCAACAGGTCAGGCAAATCAAGGCTTGGGAGTGCTCCGCCCTCCAGCGGGAGCAAGCTCCCTCGCCACACCCACCTTGCCGCCACCATCAATGCCTGCCTGACATTTGTTCACACCCCGACATCCCTCGCTACAAAACCAACGCGCTTTTCACCTCTCAGACCGTATAATCCCGAGCTTTCCGGCTTGTAAGAAAAACTACACCTCGCTGTAGGCTTACACCCGAATCATCCGCACAGGCCTGCCGAGTCGGGCCGTCACCACAGGTGCCCCCATGGATTTCAACCCGCTCGACCTTATCCTGCATCTCGATGTGTACCTCGATTTGCTGGTCACCAACTACGGGCCGTGGATCTACGCGATTCTGTTCGCTGTCATCTTCTGTGAAACCGGTCTGGTGGTGATGCCGTTCCTGCCGGGTGATTCGCTGTTGTTCATCGCCGGTGCCGTGGCGGCGGGCGGTGGCATGGATCCGGTGCTGTTGGGCGGGCTGCTGATGCTCGCGGCGATCCTCGGCGACAGCACCAACTATGTGATCGGCCGAACGGCGGGCGAAAAACTCTTCAGCAACCCGAACTCGAAAATCTTCCGTCGCGACTACCTGCAAAAAACCCACGATTTCTACGACAAGCACGGCGGCAAAACCGTGACCCTGGCGCGCTTCCTGCCGATCATCCGTACATTTGCCCCGTTCGTCGCCGGCGTCGGGAAGATGCCCTACCCGCGTTTCTTCGCGTTCAGCGTGTTCGGCACCATCCTCTGGGTCGGCGGCCTGGTGACCTTGGGTTACTTCTTCGGCAACGTGCCGTTCATCAAGAAGAACCTGTCGTTGCTGGTGGTCGGCATCATCCTGCTGTCGCTGGTGCCGATGATCATCGGTGTGGTGCGCAGCCGTTTCGGCGGCGCGAAAGCCGAAACCCACTGATCCGATGTGGTCAATGAGCGCCTGGCGTCGCCGGCGCATTCTGGCCAGGCACCCGATTGCCGACGACCTGTGGCAACGGGTGCGCCATCACCTGAGCTTTCTCGACGGCATCAACGCCGCCGAAGACCAATGGTTGCGTGAAGCCAGCGTGCTGTTTCTCGAAGAAAAACACCTGACCGCCCTGCCCGGTGTCGAACTGCATCAGGAACAACGCCTGCTGCTCGCCGCCCAGGCCCAGTTGCCGCTGCTCAATCTGGGCGACTTGAACTGGTATCAGGGTTTCCACGAAATCGTCCTCTACCCCGACGACTTCCTCAGCCCGCAACGGCATCGCGATGCCAGCGGGGTCGAGCACGAGTGGGACGGCGAACACAGTGGCGAAGCCTGGCAACAGGGGCCGATCATCCTCGCCTGGCCGGGGGTGATGGCCAGTGGTGGCTGGGAAGGCTACAACCTGGTGATCCACGAACTGGCGCACAAACTCGACATGCTCAACGGCGACGCCAACGGCCTGCCGCCGCTGCACGCCGACATGCGCGTCAGCGACTGGGCCGAGGTCATGCAACACGCCTACGACGACCTCAACCGCCAGCTCGACCGCAACCCCGACGCCGAAACCACCATCGACCCGTACGCCGCGGAAAACCCGGCGGAGTTCTTTGCGGTCACCAGCGAATACTTCTTCAGCGCTCCGGATCTGCTGCACGCGGCTTATCCACAGGTCTACTTGCAACTGCAGCTTTTCTACCGGCAGGATCCGTTGGGCAGGCTGCGGCAACTTCAGGCCACAGACCCGGTCTATCAGGCGCACGAGTAAGCGCTGCACGACTTCTGGTACGTGGCGTCGACGTAGGAATATGCCTATAATCGCCGCCACTTTTTGGTCAATCCGGCCAAGTGTTTTTGGTCAACTACGGGGGCAACGCCCAATGAGCTACAGCAAGATTCCGGCTGGCAAAGACCTGCCGAACGACATCTACGTCGCGATCGAGATCCCGGCCAACCACGCGCCGATCAAATACGAAATCGACAAAGACAGCGATTGCCTGTTCGTTGACCGTTTCATGGCCACCCCAATGTTCTACCCGGCCAACTACGGTTACATCCCGAACACCCTGGCTGACGACGGTGATCCCCTCGACGTGCTGGTTGTGACCCCTTACCCGGTTGCTCCAGGCTCGGTGATTCGCGCACGTCCAGTCGGCATCCTGAACATGACCGACGACGGCGGCGGCGATGCCAAAGTCATCGCAGTCCCACACGACAAGCTGTCCCAGCTGTACGTCGACGTGAAGGAATATACCGACCTGCCACCGCTGCTGATCCAGCAGATCGAGCACTTCTTCGCGAACTACAAAGATCTCGAAAAAGGCAAGTGGGTCAAGATCGAAGGCTGGGCTGGCGCTGATGCCGCTCGCGACGCGATCACCAAGTCGGTTGCTGCCTACAAGGGCTAAGCGCCGGCTGGCTGCATGACGCTTGAAGAAAACCCCGGTTGATCCGGGGTTTTTTGTGCCTGAGAAACGCCGCTTTAAACAGTGTGTTTATTGCGGACTACAGAAAAGTTTCGAAGTGAGTGATTTCCCACAAGCACGTCTTACATCCAGTCGCAAAATACAGGCTTTTTTTGAACAGCCGGTTTATTCAAACCGCTCTGGCACGGCCGTAGACTCGGTGTTTATGAGAAAGAACACTAGCGGTCCAAGATTCAAGGCACTCCTGGAAGCAGCGAACATCACCACCACGGGATTCGCAAAGTTCTGGGGCACGGAAGCCCAAAACATTCATAACTGGTACACCCGGGGCGTCCCGGCGTATCGCATGGAGGAAGTCTCACGCCTGCTCTCGGTCAACAGCGAGTGGCTGAAAACCGGCGAAGGCAGCAAAGAGTCACCCCGCCTGCAAACGCCTGCCAGCAACGGCGACACCTTCGACGCGCAGTCCGTCAACGGCGTCTATTCCATCATCAACCCCAACGACATCGAACTGCCGTTTTTCAAGGAAACACCGCTCAGCGCCGGCGCCGACAAAACCCACGTCATCCTCGACCCCGAGCAAACCGTCCGCCTGCCCCGCGCGCATCTCGCCCAACTGGAAATCCGTCCCGGCGACGCCATCTGCGCGCACATGATCGGCAACAGCATGGCCGAGCGCATCGAAGACGGCTCCATTGTCGGCATCGACCGCGGCCTGACCCAGGTGGTCGACGGCGAAATCTACGCCATCGAACACGACGGCATGCTGCGCATCAAATACCTGCACCGCATGCCCGGCAACGCCCTGCGCCTGCGCAGCCACAACAGCGCCGAATACCCGGACGAAATCTTCCGCGCAGCACAAATCGATGAGCAGCGGATACACATTCTGGGCTGGGTATTCTGGTGGTCGACCCTGGGCAAACGCCGGCCGGTGGTACCGTTTCTCTGATCGGATACGGATCTTCAACCCTGCACCAAACCCTGTGGGAGCGAGCCTGCTCGCGAAGAGGCCCCGAAAATCAGTACAAATTGCGAATTTTGCCCCCCGCGGTGGCTCTATTCCGCAGTTGAGGCTGGGAATCCCCAACAAAACTCAGTATCCTGCGCCCCACATTTGCGCATCGCCCCGCTCCCGCGGCCCAGATGACGCCTGACGCGGCAGACCAACGTCTGACCAAGTCCCACAGCCGGACGCAGATCCGGGTGTACGTTTTGAAGGCTGACGCGGTTTACCAAAAATAAACCAAGCCAGTCCCCGAGAAGCCGGCCACAAGCCGGCTTTTTAATGCCTGCCTGAAAGCAACGTTATCTTGACGAGCTCGACAGATTAAGCGGGCAGCGCCCGCCACTCAGGCATCGCAATAAGCCATTAGCACATCCGCCCTAATTGCCCCGCGCCCAACCTCACCACTAAATTTCCATTCTGTTTTTGTGCATTACAAAAGCGCCAAGGAATGGAGCAACACCATGTCGTCGTTTTTCAAACTCAATCAATCCGTTGTTCTACTGATCGCACTCCTGACCGCTACCTCTTCAGCCATGGCAGAGGAGCAGAAGCTCGTCGGTGACTGGTGGATCATTTACGGCAACGGTGTTCCCCACAAGAACATCATGTATGTCGCCGACAGCACTTCAGTCGTGCCGTCGAAACACACCAAAGGCGCCAAGTTGGTGGCCGTAACGCTGGTGTATGAGGAACCCGGCAAACCGATGATCGATGCCTATAACCTCGAAGTTCAGTGTTCGACGAACAAGGTCCGAATGCTCAATGGCCAGTCGGTTGATCGCATCGCTTACATGATGCGCAACCTCAAAGTTAACGACCAATGGCAGCAGCCGAAGGAGTTCTGGGTGCAGCGCACCAGCGAGTTCGTTTGCTCACCTGCCAAAAAGGACATGATCGCGCTGGGCAAGATGGAGTACTTGCAGATGATTCAGGGCCTGCAGCAGATGTTCTTCAAACTGGCGCCGATTCAGGAGAAAGGCCAGATGATGGATAACCTCGACTCTATCCTGGGCAACAAGTAAGCGGCGGGAATTACGATGAACCCATGGACTAAAACGTTATTGGCGCTGCTGATAACGCCCGCTGTTTTGCTGACCAGTGGCTGCCACTTGATTGCCCAGTCGCGCTGGGAAGGACGCGATGTTCAGGAAGCGCTCGATCTGTTCGGCAAACCTGACTCGATGAAAAAACAGACCGGGGCCAACGGCGAGAATCTGGCTGTGCTCACCTGGTACAAATCGTCCAGTTGGACCACCACGGAAGCGGCCGGTACTTCAATGAATCACACCGGTAACGGCATGGTTTACACCGAGTACTACGAGACGGTCGGTCACAGTTCCGATTGCAAACTCGAAGCCACCGTCAACAAGGCGAAAAAGATCGTGCTGTTCAGGATCGAGGACGGAAAGATCATTCACGGCAAGTGCATCAACGTGCCGTTCGTGCCTGGTTACATTCCGCCTGGTTTCTAGTGCAACCCTGAGCAGGCTGCTGCTCAGGGATAGCTGAACGACTTCACAAGCGTCAGTTCACCCACCGCCCGCATCGGCACCACAAACGTCTCCATCTTCTCGCTCGGCGTGCCTTCCTCGGTAATCACCGTCACCTGCGCCGTGGTCAGCGGCTGCACCGCCTCCTCCCCGCCTTCATCATCCCCCCGATAACCTCCGCCGAAGTAGTTCACATACACCAGATATTGGCCCTTGATCGGCGCCGGCATGGCGAAGATTTCCGGGCCGTAGCCGGTGGTGACGTCCACGTCGAGTGCTGCGCCATTGGGTGCGACGCGGTCGCCGTACCAGATGTGCGCGCCGTCCGGGGTGATCAGGTGCAGGTCAAGGTCAGTGCCGTCGCTGTCCCAGGACAGCAGCACGCGCAGTTTGGCCGGGGTGGCGCCGCCGCTGGCGTTGAGGAACTGCGTGCGATGGCGTTGCTGGCCGTCGGGGCTGCGCACTTCGATGCTGTTGCTGCCGTTGGGGAAGGAGAACGGGCGGTCGAAGCGGCCACTGTCGTCGATTTTCAGCGGCATGCTGACACCGTTGACGATCAGCCGGCCGGGATCCTTGCTCTTGGGGGTGGCTTTGATTTCGCCGCTGATGCGCGCCGTGTTGGCCTGGCCCACCGGAGTGTTGACCGAGGAAGCCGGGTAGTTGACGGTCTGGCGGAAATTTTCGCCTTCGCCCTCGGGCGCGCCGGTGCGCCAGCCGCCGACCGGGGTGTCGAGTTTGACGCTGTCGGCGGCCATTGCCATCGGCAATGCATTGAACGCACAGAGCAACAGCAAGACCTGTGGATAACGGAGTGTCATGGTCTATTCCAGCAAGAGGTGACGGGCGAGCCCTTCGATGTAGGTTTCATCCTGACCATTGGGATGTGCTTCAAAGGCCAGGTGCAGGTATTCGTGAGTCAGGTCGAGGCGATCCTGCAGCGTGAGCACGCCGCGCACGTAAATGCGCTGGCGTTCGCGATCGACAAACGGGCGGCCGAACGCAAGTTTGCACACGGCGAACGAGCTGACTTCGTTGTAGCCGGTTTCGCTTTCCAGCGTCGGACGCCAGCCGCGACGCTGCTTTTGCAGCCAGTCCTGTGCGGCGGGCAGTGCTTCGCAGGAAGCAACCGGGTTGTCCCAACGGCTGAGGCTGGCGCGCGGATAGGCGTGCAGCAGAATCGCGTCGTAGCGCTGGCCGGCGTTGGCCTGCTCGACGGCTTGTTGCCAGGCCAGTTTGTCCGGGCCGGGTTGCTCGGAGTGATAGGTGACGGTGCTGCCGGCCAGCACCAGATCCGCTGTCCATGCGGCGATGTTGCGCGACTCGGCGGAGGCCGGACGCGGAGCGACGCGCTGACGGTTGCTGCTGTCGCCGATGCTCAGGCAATCGCCGTTGCGCGTGGCGTTTTGCAGCAGATAGGTGCGGATCGCCACGGCCAGTGCCTTGGCAGCTTCGGCGGGTTCAGGTTTGGCTTCGCGCTCAAGGACGCGGGCGACGTATTCTTCGCGATCAAGTCTGGCGACCAGTTTGTCGTCGAGCAGAAAAAGTTCGCCGGCGCTGTGGATATCCAGCGCGTTACCGTTGGCGAATTCGACGCGGTAATCGCCCTGCAATGGGCCCGAAGTCACCACCCGATCACCGGCCAGAACCCGGGAAACGGGATAACGCGAAAACAGACCGACCTCAACGCAACGCCCTGCTTCCGCCGGCCACGAAGAAGGCAGCACCGTCGCCAGCGCCTGACCGTAATGGCGCAAAACCATCTGACTGGTGCCACGCCCACCGGCCCAGATCGGCGAGCCGTCCGCCGTCCAACCGGCAAAACCACCCTGGCGCGATTGCGGATCCTGATCGCCGAGCCAGCTCCAGGTTTTCACCCGCAGGCGACCACCGAGTTCGCCGACGACATTGCCGTCCGCCGCATTCAGCACGACGTCGAGCAACACCCGGCGCATCTGCTCCTGCGCTGGCAGCACCGACAACACCTTCAGCAAGTCAGTCACGGAAACCCGAGTAGCCGGTTGCACGGTCGGCAAATCCAGCAACCACGACGGCGCCTGCCGCGCCTGCCAATAGGTGCGCCAATCGGCAGCAGCAATGCCCAATCTCGCCGGCTCAAAGTACAACCCGCAGGATTTGACCAACGCCTGATCACGCTCGATCTTGCCGCCCGCCGAGCAGCAATAAACCTCTTCCTTTGACTGCCCGCGACATTCATACGCCGGCTCGCGCGCGCCGGTATCCACCAGCCACGCATAGACGAACAATTTCCACAGACTGCCCAGCGGCGTATCCAGCGTCGACGGCAATGGCTCGCGGGCGATCAGCTGTGTGTGATTCAACGACAGCAACTCGCCCTTGTACGCCAGCCGCAGCGGCTCATCCTGCGCCGTCGCCAGCGCAGGCATCACACACATCAGCAGCCACAGCAGCGGCCGGTTCATGTCAGTTGACCGTGACCTGACCGAGGGCGGCTTTCGCTTCCCGGGCCTGATGCTGCGGCGCGTAGACCTGAGTGAAACGCACCGGCGGCAGGTTGAACTGACCCTTCTGCGAGAAGCGCACCAGATGGCGCAGGCGCAATTCGCCGCTCAGCGCATCCACCGGCACCGCGTAGGCCAATTGCCCCGGTTCGAAGCGCGCCTTTTCCAGCGCGGTCGGTTCGGTGCCGTCCTTGCCTTGCAACTTGATGCCCCAAGTGGTGCGCTCGACGTCGGCGCCCGGTGGCAGCGGCACCTCGAGCATGCCGTAGCGCAGCGGTTTCGGCGCCTTGCTGGTGAGGATCACTTCGTCCAGGTACAGGCTGTCGCTGGACAGCGGTTTGCTGCCGACCGGTTCCAGCTTGAAGGTGAAGGCTTCATCGCCCGGCACCAGCCGCGACAAACGGCGGGTGATAGTCACGGCCATTGGATCGACGGCCGGTTGCTGGGTCTGGAAGCTCAGTGCCGCCCGCAGCGGTCGCTCCTGAGTACCGGACACCGACAACACGCTCGGCACTGGTGTCGCCCCCTGCCAGGTCCAGAACATCTCGCCGGTCGCGCCGTAGTTTTTCTTCCAGCCTTCACCCGGCATCAGCGCGATGGTCGGCGAGGCCTGAGCGATGCTGCGTTGCAACCAGCTCAGCGCCAGGGCGCGTTCGAGGGTCGATTGCTGTGGCAACAGACGTTGCAACAACGCCGTCGCCCGCGCCTGATCAAACGGTTGCAGCGACAGGTTCAGCGCTTCGGCAAACGGCTGCGAACTGACCGCCAGACGCTGTTGCGCCGCGCCAACCAGACGGTTGAATGCCTCCGGCAACGCGACTTTCGATTGCGTGGCCAGCGCCGCGGTCAACACCCGCGCCGCCGCCAGACCGAGCGCCGAATCCGGGTCGCTCATCACCAGGCTGTCTTCACCGTCGTTCATCAGGTTTTCGGCATTGCCCTCACCGGCCTTGGCCAGATCGTCCATCAAACCGCTGAGCAGGGTATTCACCGGCAGGTGCATCTGCTTGGCGAACGACAGGATCAGCGCCCGCTGCAGCAGTGGCGTGTTCGGCGCTTGCTTGGCGTAGACCTCCAGCACTCGCTGCCAATGCTCCGGCGGCAAGGTCAGTTCCAGCACCTGACTGGCGTTCCAGTCGGCGTAGTAGGCGTAAGCAGTGAGGAACGCGTCCGGCTCGCCGTCGAAGCCCCACCAGGTGAAGCTCGCCGACGGCCCGGCCATTTGCACCAGACGCAGACGGCTGTTCTGCATGATCAGGCGCAGGCGATCGCGGATCTGCGGGCTCGACGCCAGCGACGGATAAGCGATGCTCAGCGGCAGCAAGCGGCTGGCGGTCTGCTCGACGCCGCCGTACGGGTAGCTCAGCAAATCATCGAGCGCGGAACGGAACAGCGCTTGCGGACTGTCATCCAGACGCAGACGAATGTCGGTGGCGTCGGCCGGCAGGCTCAACGGGGTGTCGCCGCTGGCCACGTCGAGGCTCTGGGTTTGCGTGACTTGCCAGCCGTCACCGGTCGCGCTCAGGCGCACGGCGAGGGCGTCAGCGGTTTTGCCGTCCTGCACCAGCTCGGCGGTCCACTCACCCGAGGCCAGGGCGAACGCTGGCAGCGGCACGTAGTTGATGCCGTTGTTCAGGGTTACCGGCAGGCGTTGTTCGGCGCCAGCGTAATGGGTGATCAGCTCAGCCTTGACCGGTTTTTCGGCCTGGCTGAAGGCGAACACACCGAGTTGCGGCTGATCGCCCTTGCGGAATTTGCTCGGCCCGCTCCACTTCAGGTACAGCGGTTTTTCCGAACGGACGAACTGCTTCTTCTGCCCGACCTGGCCGTCGTCGGCGATAGCCCGGGCGGTGATGCGCCAGCGGGTCAGCGAGTCCGGCATCTTGAAGGTGAAACGGGTTTTGCCGTCGGCACCGGTGAGCAATTCCGGCTGCCACGCGGCGGTGTCGACGTCTTCACGACGTGGGCGCTCCAGCACTTTCACCCCACGTTCGCTGCGGTTGGCCTTGCCCGGCGCGCCGGGGCTGCCCGGCAACGCCACGTCGTAACTGATGAACGACAGGCTGGCGCTGGTGCGCACATTATTGCGACGCGGGTGGTAGAAGAACTGGTCGATGGTCGGCGCGACTTCCGGTTGCAGCGCGTAGACCATTTCATCGACAACACTCACCGTCAGATGCGCCGGAACTGCTTTACCGGCGAACTGCGTAGTCAGGTCGACGGTCACCGTGTCGCCCGGCAGATACACCTGTTTGTCGGTGCTGATCGCCACGTCGATTTGCGGGGCAATCACTTTGATCCCGGCGTTCTGGAAGCTGTACTGCCCGCCCTTGGTGTAGAGCACCGAGAAGGTCAGGTTCGGCGCGAAGTTGTCCTTCACCGGAATGCGCGCGCGGTATTGGGTGTCGCTGAGTTTTTCCAGTTTCAGCCAGTCGCCGCCCTTGGCCAGCAGCGCGGTGGCTTCGACCTTGTCGCGCTCCAGCGACAGCAGTGCATCGCTGACCGGCTCAGGGAAGGTGATCAGTGCCAGCGCTTCATCGCCGGCCTTGTACTCGGGCTTGTCGAGGACGATTTCCACAGTGCCCGGCACCGCTTTGACACCGTCGCCGGTGACCGAATGGCCGGTGGCGCCGAGGACGCGACCGTGTTGATCTTTCAGCGTCAGGTTGTAAGTACCCGGACGTTCAAAGGCCAGACTAAAGCCTTTGTCAGTCGCCGCGAGTTTGCCTTCGCCAGTGCTCTGGTCTTCCAGACGCACCCAGCTGTAGCTACTTGGGGTCACGACTTTGCTCTGCTCGCTGCCGCCCTCGTTGGCGTAGCTGAACGCGACTTTGTCGTTGACTGCGCTGAAACGTTGCGGCGCACTCAGGCGGAAGCTCGCGGCGCCACGGTCGATGAGGATTTCCTTGGTGGTCTTGACCCGATACGCCGCGCCATCGCTGGCAAACACGGTGAGCATGTAACGGCTCGGTTTGTCGGCGGCCGGCAGGTCGAGGGTCGCGTTGCCCTTGCTGTCAGTGGTCAGTTCGGTGCTGGTCAACTCCACCGGGAATTGCCCGAGGTATTGCAACTCGTTGTCGACCATCGACAGTTGCTGGGCACGCAGGCTCAGGCTCAGTTTGGCGTTGGCCACCGGTTTGCCGTCCGGGTACAGCAGCACCAGACTGCCCTTCACCGGCTCGCCGGTGCGGTAATCCTGCTTGGCCAGATTCAGCGAAATTTCGAAGTGCGGCTTGATGTAGTCGGCCACGCGGAAGGCGCTGCTGTAGGCCTGATCCTTGTAGTTGAAGCGGATCTCGTAACCACCGGCCACGGCGTTATCCGGCAACTGGAACCGGCCCTGAGTGCCAGCCTTGGAATCGAGTTTCAGGTCGAGGCGTTGCAGCTCGGTGCCGGTGGCATCAAGCACACTGACGTTGACGTCAGCAGCGCCCGGCAGCACCGA
This sequence comes from Pseudomonas sp. MWU12-3103b, assembly GCF_023100615.1. NCBI lineage: Bacteria > Pseudomonadati > Pseudomonadota > Gammaproteobacteria > Pseudomonadales > Pseudomonadaceae > Pseudomonas > Pseudomonas sp. MWU12-3103b. The sequence continues at coordinate 93,998 of NZ_JALMEY010000005.1, read as the reverse complement.
ATCCCGCGCATTCTTGAACTCGCGACCGACGATTTTCAGCGACACCCAATCCCCCGGGCGATACAGCGGTCGATCAGTGAACGCGTAGAGTTTGGTGTCGTAGATTTCGCTGTCGTAATAGAAGTTTTCCGAGACGAACACCCCGCCCTCTTCGTCCTCGCCAATGACGAACGAACGCTCGGGGCTGACGTGTTTCAGGCGCAGCAAACCATCGGCATCAGTGGCACCGCTGCTCATCACGCCGAGGCCGTCAGTCCACAGCACATTGACCTTCGGCACCGAACTGCCTTCGTGTTTGCGTGCGGCCCAGACCAGCAATTCATCACCGGCAATCTTGCTCACCGCCACGGTGTTGGAAACGAACACCATGGTGGTCGCGCGATACTTGCCGATCAGCGCTTCGACCAGGTACAGGCCCGGCTTCAGGTTGCCCAACGGGATGTACACGTTACCCGGCGCAACGCTGACGAACTCGCTGGAAGACCCGGCCAGATTGACACCGGCCGGCGGCTGGATCGGTTTGGCCTGCCACAGCGGATAACGGAACTGGCTGACCACCGGCAGACCCGGAATCAGCGCGAATTGCGGCTGCGCGTCGTACGGCGTCGGCGCGGCGATGGCGTTGCCCATCTTCAGTTCCGGCACTTCCTCGGTGACCTGCTTGCGCGACTCGTAGGAGAACGCGCGCTGCATCACCCGCCGCGATTTGCGGTACCAGTTGTCCCACAGATACGCGAGGGTGTTGGACAAGCCCTCGCCCTTGAACTGACCGTCGCTGACCACGCGGTGCAGGTTCTTCTGGCGCTTGAGGAAATCCAGCGGTTTGTCGATGCGGTATACGCGAATGTCGGCGCCGCCGTACGGCTCCATGCGGAAACGACGATAGTCCCGGCCCGGCGCTTCGAGACGCACCATTGCCTGCTCGTCGGCGGCGAAACTGCTGTCGGCCAGCAGGAAGAAGCTTTCACCGGCGACCGGCGAGTAGCCGCTCGGCTCCACCGAATCTTCAGCGTTGACGGTCGCCAATGGCAGCAACAGCGCCAGCAGCAGGGGAATTCGAGCGCAGAGTCGCAGCATGCGGGCACCGGTCATTGGGAGAGAAAGTTCAGTCGATAGACGCCGATGAAGTTGGGGTTGGCTGCGTCGGGTATCCATCGGGTGTCCTTCCATGTCATGAGTTGCTGCAGGCTTGCCGAACGCATGCCGTTGTCAGTGGGGGTGGTCGTGCCGGTGTGATAGGCGATGTAGCGGCCCATCCAGATCATCAGGTGCTGGTCGTCGCCCTGATCGAAAAACATCAGGTCGCCGGGGCGTGCCTGGGACACGTCGCGGCTGACCAGATGGCTGTTGAACTGAATCAGTTTGATCGCGTTGACGTACGGCCCGACCTTGCCGCCGCCCTGCTGCCATTGCTGGGCGAGCTTGCGCTGCTCATCGCTGAGCGTCAGCTCCGGCGGCAGGTAGCGATTGGACAGACCATTGCTGCGCAGCCATTTGTCGTCGTGGACTTTCAGCGCTTCGTTGGCGGCAAAACGCACAAGGCCTGCGCAGTCCTGCTGATACCAGCGCGGGCTCGGGCCCTGGCTCAGTTGCTCCTGAGCGATGCGCACGAACCAGGCGCGGAACACCTGGGACTGCGCCGGATCCAGCGCCGGTGCTTCGACGGCGCGGGCGCCCGCGCTGAGCAGTAGCGCGAGCAGGCCGAGGCTGCGGATCAGTGTCGTCACAGCGCTTTCCATTCCAGCGGCAGCCATTGCCAGTGGCCGTCAGGCTCGCTGCCTTCGGGCAGGGTCAGGGCGTATTTGCCGTAGCCGCCGAGGGTGCGCAGTTTCGGAATCAGGTACGTTTGCGCGGCGTTGTAGAACACCGGCTCCATGTCCTGCGGCAGGCTGTCGAGGGTTTCCTGCTGCATCAGTTGCGCCATCGAATCCGGACCGAAGTAGATCGGCATCAGCACATCTTTCGGCAGCACGTCGGCCATCGGCGGGAAGCGCTTGTCGAGAGTACCGAGAGCCTTGTCCACCAGTTTGTCGTCGAGGGAAAACAGCAGCGTCGAACCGTGACGGGCGAGGCTGACTTTCATGAACGCTTTACCGCTGATCGCGTCCGGATTCTCGGCAGTCTTGGCGGCGTACGGGCCGAAATTGGAGCTGACCTGACGCTGCCAGACATGGCTCTGGCCTTCCTGTTTCTCGACCACCGGGAATGCGTGTTCATCGACATTCGTCTCGTAGGCGCCCACCATCGAACCGAACAACGTGCCCAGGTCGCCATCGAGCTTGCCGCTGTCCTCGTCCTTCAGGCTGGCAACCAGCAACGGCGTGTACAACCGCGAATCGGCGTACCAGCACAGGCCCGCCGCGCCAGCCACATGCTCGGTGAGCTTCTGCGCCACCGCTTCGTCGGCGCCGAGTTTCACCAGCAGCGGTTTCTGCGGCTCGGCCGCCACCGGCAGAGTCACACAGGCACTGGCGCCCAGCGGCATGGCTTGCCACACCGGTTTGAAATCGAAGTCCGGCTGGTTATCCAGTTCATCCATGGCCAGGTAGCTGTGCCAGCCCTTGTCGTCCATGTCGAAACGCAGCCCGGCGAAGTTCGGGATGAAGCGCTGATAGCCCATCGCAAGGACGCTGGAATTGACCGACAGACGCTGTTTGATCTCCGGCGCCTTGGCCGGCAGACCGAAAGCCTCGGGGAACAGTTTGTCGCCGTTGAGCAGCGCTGCCAGCGCTTGTGGCGAGACGTGCCCGGACTCTTCCGATTCGCCACTGGCCGGGTCGTAATATTTGTTCGGGTTGGACAGCACCACCAGTTTGTCGCCGCGCGACGCGAACAGCAGCGATTTGCTGGCGTTGTAGCTGAGCTGGTACAGCGGTACTTCGTCACCGCCGACCTTGAGGCTGCCAAAGACGCTGAGTTGCGAATCGTCCAGCGCCACTTTCGCCAACGGTTCGAGAAGCTTCGCCAGGCCGCCGCGATCCATCACCAGCAGGAAATCCTTGAGCCGGCCATCCGCACCGCGCCACAACGCCACATCTGCCGGTTGATCGAAAAGCTGTTCGATCAGGCTGTCCTGCAGCTTCAGGTCGTGCTCGTAGATGATCCGCCGCAGGCTGCCGATCAGCCCCAGGCGATCGGCGTGGGTTTCGTAATAGAAGACGAAATCCTCGGTGAGCGTGGCCTTGAGGAACGGCACCGTCAGCAGGTCCTTGGGCAACTGGCTCAAGGAGCGGGTTTCCAGCAGCGCATCCGGACGACTCAGGCCGAGCTTGTCGCTGGCAAGTGCCGCCGCCGGCACCTTGGGCTTGTGCAGGAGCCAGCCAAGACCACCGGCCACCCCGGCTACCAGGACCAGGCCGATCAGCAGCGCCGGCCAGCGCCGGGAAGGTTGGCCGGCAGGTGTCGGGACGGCCGGAGAAGCAGCGTTATCACTCATGTTCACAAAACCCGAAGTTCATCCGTGGAGCGGGATGCTTAATAGTTGAAAGTCTTGACCAGTAGCAGATCACCGATCGCCCGCAGGGGCACGATGAATGTTTCGCGTTTTTCGTCGACCGTGTTTTCGTTGAGCACCAGCGTGATTTGCGAGGTGATGACCTCGTTCTGATTGCTGGCCTCCTCGAAGTTATAGCCGCCGTCGCCGAAGTTGCCCCAATAGTTGACGTAAACCAGATAGGTGCCATGCAGCGGCGCGGTCATGGTGAACATTTCCGGGCCGGGGCCATCGACGCCGTCCGGGTCCAGACCGCCGCCGTTGGTCAGCGCCGTGTGGGCGAAAAACGCGTGCTGACCGTCGGGCGTAATGATGTGCAGGTCGAGTTCGGCCTTGGGATCGTCCCAACCCAGCACCACACGGATTTTCGCCGGAGTGCGCAGGTTGTTCGCTTCGTAGAACTGCACACGCTTGAGCGACTGGCCCTCGGCACTGCGCACTTCGACACTGTTGGAACCGGCGCCGAACGCATACGGCCGGGCGAAACGCCCGTCATCGTCGGTATACAGATTCAATGGATTGCCGTTGACCGCCAGCGTGTGCGGCCCGCGCTGATTGCCAATGGCCTTGAGCTGGCCCTGAATCATCGTGCGATTGCGCTGAATGCCGCGATCGATCGGCGGCGTGGGATAGGCGACTTGCGGGTTTTCACTGCGGTCGAGCAGACCGTTATAACGCCAGCCACCGGATGGCTCAGACAGCTCGGCAGTCGGCGCCGCCCACAGCGCAGGCGCGCAGGCCAAACCGATCAGCAGCCAAAGAAATGAACGCATGTAATGCCTCCTGCCATGCCTGAACGAAACCTTGCACCCGATCCTCGGTACTTCACAGCGGTGGAAACTGCGTTTCGTCTGAAAGACCCCGTGACTAGCGGGTCGTAGAAGGCGCGAAGATTAGCGATTCGGCAGTTTTTTAACAATCGGATACATCTGGATTTGCGGTGGGAATCACGCCGTAAAGTAGACGGTGAGCCGAATAGCCGTCATATTCGGCTCACTAAATGAGCCGAATAGCATTTCTATTCGGCTCACGGCCCTATTACAGGCAGTAACCGATGACCACTCAATGGATCTGGCAGCAACCGAATTGGCCCGACTTCAACTGGCAGGCAGAACGTCTGGCGCCGCTGCTGCGTGAATGCGTTCAGGCACAAGGCCAATTGATGGGCATGGCTGGATCCGTGGGCAACTCCCTGAGCGCTCAGACCGAACTCGACGCACTGTTGCAAAACATCGTGACCTCTTCGGCCATTGAGGGTGAACAGTTGAATGTCGGCTCGGTGCGCTCGTCATTGGCTCGACGCCTGGGGCTGGAGTTGCCCGATAGCGATAAAGTCAGTCAACGGAGCGAAGGCCTGGCCCAACTGATGCTCGACGCCACCCGGCGCTTCGCTGAACCACTGACGCTGGAGCGATTACTGGAATGGCATCGATGGCTGTTTCCGGATCAGGAAAGCGACTTCACCGCAAGGTCGATGCATGTCGGTGCGCTTCGCGGTGACGAACCGATGCAGGTAGTTTCCGGTCGTCTCGACCGTCCCACTGTGCATTTCGAGGCCCCTGCGCGCCAAGGTCTCGAACGGCAGGTGGATAAATTTCTCACTTGGTTCGAGGCCAGCCAGCATCAAACAGCGCTGGATCCGTTGCTGCGTGCTGGCATTGCGCATTTCTGGTTTGTCACGCTGCATCCGTTTGATGACGGCAACGGTCGCCTGACTCGGACCATCACCGATCTGGCGCTGGCGCAAGGTGAAGCCCAGGCGATCCGCTTTTACGCGATGTCGGCCAGCATCCTCGATGACCGCAACGGCTACTACCGAGTACTCGAGGCCAGCCAAAAGGCCACGCTGGACGTCACCCAATGGCTCACCTGGTTTCTGCAGACTCTTTTACGCAGTCTGCAGCAAGCCATCGCGCGTATCGAAAGTGTGCTGGGTAAAACCCGCTTCTGGCAGGCGCACCGTGAATCCGAGCTTTCGGTGGAGCAGAGTAAAGTGCTCAATCGCCTGCTCGACGGTGGAGAACGAGGCTTCGAGCACGGCATCAGCGCGGCACAGTATCAAGCGGTGGCCAAGGTCTCGAAAGCCACGGCAACCCGCCATCTGGCGGAACTGCTGGAAAAGGGCTGCCTGCAAAGAATGCCGGGGGGGGGACGGAGTACCCGCTACAAAATCAATTACCCGGGCGATTCCTCAAACTGACCACTGGCGTCTGTAGTGAGGGGATAAGGGTCGGCCGCGCCCCGCTCATTTGCCCATAAACCCCCTATCTGCTAGTGTCGCGCCGGTTTAACGTCAACCGGAAATCGCCGCCATGGCCCGCAAAAAAGCTGCACTGGATTTCGAACAGTCCCTCGCCGACCTGCAAACACTGGTCGAGCGCCTGGAGAACGGGGAATTGTCGCTGGAAGACTCGCTGATCGCTTTCGAGCAGGGCATCGGTCTGACCCGTGACTGCCAGGCAGCGCTGGCCCAGGCCGAGCAGAAGGTGCAAGTGCTGCTGGAGCGCGATGGCGAACTCGCCGAGGAACCCTTCGACGCGGAACAGCCAGAATGATTGCGGCGTATTCGGCGACCAGCCAGGCGCGGGTCAATGCAGCACTGGAAATCCTCTTCAAGGCTCCGCTGCCGGAGCTGTCGCGCCTGTATGAGGCGATGCACTACAGTGTGATGATCGGCGGCAAACGCGTACGTCCGCTACTCGCCTACGCTGCGTGCGAAGCGCTGGGCGGCAAGGCTGAGCAAGCCAACGGTGCGGCTTGCGCGGTGGAGCTGATCCACGCTTATTCGCTGGTGCACGACGATTTGCCGGCGATGGACGACGACGATCTGCGTCGCGGCCAGCCCACCACCCACAAGAAATTCGACGAAGCCTGCGCGATTCTCGCCGGTGACGGCTTGCAGAGCCTGGCCTTCAGCGCCCTGCTCGACCCGCGCCTGAGCAGCCTCGACGCTGACATCCGTCTGCAACAGGTCACGGCGCTGGCGCACGCGGCAGGCCCGGCGGGTATGGTCGGCGGTCAGGCCATCGACCTCGGCTCGGTCGGCCTGAAGCTGGATCAGCAAGCGCTGGAGCAAATGCACCGGCACAAGACCGGCGCGTTGATCGAAGTCAGCGTCAAGCTCGGCGCCCTGGCCAGCGGCCGCGCCGAGCAGGATCAACTCAAAGCCCTGCAGGCTTATGCACAGGCCATCGGTCTGGCCTTTCAGGTGCAGGACGACATTCTCGACGTCGAAAGCGATACCGAAACCCTCGGCAAACGCCAGGGCGCCGACATCGCCCGCGACAAACCGACCTACCCGGCCTTGCTGGGGCTGGACGCCGCCAAAGCCTACGCTCTGGAACTGCGCGATCAGGCCCTGCACGCGCTGCGACCGTTTGACGCGGCAGCCGAGCCTTTGCGCGACCTGGCCCGGTATATCGTCGAGCGGCGCAACTGAACGCCAACCTGCCAAAAAAGACCAACGCGTGGGCAGGGGGCGATGCATCAGGTAAACTGCCGCATCTTTTATACCTATAACGATTCGCCTGATGCCCACGACGTTTCATGAGATTCCCCGCAAGCGCCCGACCACGCCCCTGCTCGACCGCGCGAACACGCCGGACGGCCTGCGCCGGTTAGGCGAAGCCGAGCTGGAAACCCTGGCCGATGAGTTGCGCCTGGAATTGCTCTACACGGTCGGCCAGACCGGTGGGCATTTCGGTGCCGGCCTGGGCGTCATCGAGCTGACCATCGCGTTGCATTACGTCTTCGACACCCCGGATGACCGGTTGGTGTGGGACGTCGGTCATCAGGCGTATCCGCACAAGATCCTCACCGGTCGCCGCCAGCGCATGGAAACCCTGCGTCAGAAGGACGGCATCGCCGCCTTCCCGCGTCGCGCCGAGAGCGAATACGACACCTTTGGCGTCGGCCACTCCAGCACCTCGATCAGCGCAGCGCTGGGCATGGCGATTGCCGCCCGCCTGCAAAACAGCGATCGCAAGGCGATTGCGGTGATCGGTGACGGCGCGCTGACCGCCGGCATGGCCTTCGAGGCGCTGAACCACGCGCCGGAAGTCAACGCCAACATGCTGGTGATCCTCAACGACAACGACATGTCGATCTCGCGCAACGTCGGTGGCCTGTCCAATTATCTGGCGAAGATTCTTTCCAGCCGCACTTACGCGAGCATGCGTGAGGGCAGCAAGAAAGTCCTGTCGCGCCTGCCCGGCGCCTGGGAAATCGCCCGTCGCACCGAAGAATACGCCAAAGGCATGCTGGTTCCCGGCACCCTGTTCGAAGAGCTGGGCTGGAACTACATCGGCCCGATCGACGGCCACGACCTGCCGACCCTGATCGCCACCCTGCGCAACATGCGCGATCTGAAAGGCCCGCAGTTTCTGCACATCGTCACCAAGAAAGGTAAAGGCTTCGCCCCGGCGGAAGTCGACCCGATCGGTTACCACGCGATCACCAAGCTCGAACCGCTCGACGCCCCGGCCGCTGCGCCGAAAAAGGCCGGCGGGCCGAAGTATTCGGCGGTGTTCGGCGAATGGCTGTGCGACATGGCCGCGGCTGACCCGCGTCTGGTCGGGATCACCCCGGCGATGAAGGAAGGCTCGGATCTGGTGGCGTTCAGCGAACGTTTCCCGCTGCGCTACTTCGACGTGGCGATTGCCGAACAGCACGCCGTGACGTTCGCCGCCGGCATGGCCTGCGAAGGCGCCAAACCGGTGGTGGCGATCTACTCGACATTCTTGCAACGCGGCTACGACCAGTTGGTGCATGACGTCGCGGTGCAGAACCTCGACGTGCTGTTCGCCATCGACCGCGCCGGTCTGGTGGGTGAAGACGGCCCAACTCACGCCGGCAGCTTCGATCTGTCTTACCTGCGCTGCATTCCGGGCATGGTCATCATGACCCCAAGCGATGAAAACGAACTGCGCAAGATGCTCACCACCGGCCACCTGTACAACGGCCCGGCGGCAGTGCGTTATCCGCGCGGCACCGGCCCGAATGCGACCATCGACAAGGATCTCGAGCCGATCGAAATCGGCAAGGGCATCGTCCGTCGTCAGGGCAGCAAAGTCGCCCTGCTGGTGTTCGGCGTGCAACTGACCGAAGCGCTGAAAGTCGCCGAGAAGCTGGATGCGACCGTGGTCGACATGCGCTTCGTCAAGCCGCTGGATGAGGCACTGGTGCGCGAAATCGCCGGCAACCACGAATTGCTGGTGACGATCGAAGAGAACGCGGTCATGGGCGGTGCCGGTGGCGCGGTCAGCGAGTTCCTGGCGCGCGAGAATATCCTCAAGTCGATGCTGCATCTGGGCTTGCCGGACATTTACGTCGAACACGCGAAACCGGCGCAGATGCTGGCCGAGTGCGGGCTGGACGAAGCGGGAATCGAAGCTTCGATTCGTGAGCGTCTGGAACTGCTCAACAAGTAACACGCAATACCTATGTGGGAGCGGGCTTGCTCGCGAAGGCGCCGGTTCAGTCGATGATGAGTTGACTGAACCGGCGCCTTCGCGAGCAAGCCCGCTCCCACATTTGATTTGTGTACATCAGAAATATCCACTGGAACACCGATGAACCTCTCGCGCCTCGCCCTGCCCTTCTTCCTGCTGCCAGCCACCAGCACCCTCGCCGACAGCTTCGAACGCGATCAGGCCCTGAAGCTGCCCGACACGCTGATCAGCGCCAACCGCCAGGTCGAAGCGCGCAACGACAGCAGCGCCGCCAACACCGTGTTCACCCGCGAAGACATCGACCGCCTGCAACCGGGCAGCGTCACCGATCTGCTGCAGCGGGTGCCGGGTGTGCAAGTGGCGCAGGCCGGTGGGCGCGGTAGCCTGCCGGGGATCTACATTCGCGGCACGCAATCGGCGCAGAGTCTGGTGCTGGTCGATGGCCAGCGCATCGGCAGTTCGACCTCCGGCGACAGCAATCTGCAGCACCTGAACATCGACCAGATCGAGCGCGTGGAAGTGTTGCGCGGTTCGCGCTCGGTGATTTACGGCAGCGATGCGATTGGCGGGGTGATTCAGATTTTCACCCGCCGCGGCAACGAGCAAGGCTTGCAGCCGCGCTTGCACGTCGGCTTCGGCAGCAACCAGACCTGGGAACGCAGCCTCGGCCTGTCCGGTGGCGATGACAAGACCCGCTTCAACCTGGGTGCCAGCCTCGATGACACCGCCGGCCTCGACCGTACTCATGAGTCATACCCCAGCGACAGCGATCACGATGCCTATCGCAATCAATCCGTCAGCCTGAGTCTCAGTCATGCGCTGACCGATGACATCGAGGTCGGCGCCAACCTGCTGGATAACCGCGGCAAAAGCGAGTTCGACAGTCCGTTTGGCACCTACCAACAGCAGCCATATAGCGACTTCAACGTCAGCAGCATCAATAGTTACTTCGACGCACGGGTCAACAACACCTGGAAAACCCGCGTCGAACTCGGCCACACCGAGAACCGCGAAAAGACCCTCGACAAGCTCAGCGACGAGCGCACGGTGTTCAATACCTATCGCGACTCGGTGAACTGGCAGAACGACCTGACCCTGGATGCGCGCAACAGCCTGATTTTGGGTGGAGACTGGTACGAAGATCGAATCAACAGTGATTTCGACGATTTCGGTAAGCGCAGCTCCTTGGACGAAGACAGCCGCTGGAACCGCGCCGCGTTCATCCAGCATCGTTATCAGGCCGACAGCTTCTCCACCGAACTGGGCCTGCGCCACGACGACAACCAGCAGTTCGGCAGCCAAAACACCTGGAGCGGCACTTTTACCCTGCCGCTGAACCCGGACAACGATGTGCTGCTGAGCTACAGCGAAGGCTTCCGCGCGCCGACCTTCAACGACCTGTACTACCCGGACTTCAGCAACCCGGATCTGAAGCCGGAAACCTCGAAAAGCTACGAGCTGCAATGGCGCAGTCAGTTGAGCGATTGCAGTCGGCTGGAGGCGTCGATTTACCGCACGGATCTGCAAGACGCGATCATCTTCGGCAGCAACTCACGCCCGGAGAACGTGGCCTCGGCGCGGATCAATGGCTTTGAAGCGGCGCTGAAACAGGAACTGTTCGGCTGGCAGAGCAATCTCGGTGTGGCGATTATCGACCCGCGTGATCGCGATAGCGGGCACACGTTGGCGCGTCGTGCGCGGCGCACGATGAGTTGGGATCTGGATCGACAGTTTGACCGGTTGGGCGTCGGCGCGAGCTGGCAATTGGTCAGCGGCAGTTACGACGATCTGAACAACACCCAGCCGTTGGGTGGCTACGGCACGCTTGGACTGCGCAGCAACTGGGCGCTGAATCGCGAGATCAAACTGGATCTGAAGGTCGAGAATCTGCTGGACAAGGGTTACAGCCGCGCGTTGTACAGCTATGACGGCAGCCAGTATGGCTATCGCGAGGAAGGTCGGGCGTGGGTGTTTGGGGTGACCTGGACACCGGGGCTTTGATCCGGAATTGACGCTGTTTTGACTGGCCTCTTCGCGAGCAAGCCCGCTCCCACAGGGGTAACGCATTCCAACTGTGGGAGCGGGCTTGCTCGCGAAGAATTCACCTCGGTCTCAGCGCTCAGGCGCAATCAAATGGCAGAGTTTGGCGGTGGCTTCGATCATCTGGCCGCTTGGGCGCTCCAGGCCTTTGTCGCTGATCAGCAGCAACTGACCATGTGCCACCGCACTCACCTGCGGCCAGGCCTTCCACGCATCGAGCTGGCCCTGATCACCTGCCAGAATCACCTGCGGATCACGCTGCAACACGGCTTCGATGCTGACCTGCGGCGCCGGCAAACTCAGATCGGCAAACACATTGCGTGCGCCACAGACTTCGAGCGCATCGCTGATGATCTGCCCGCCACCGACGGTGTACAGCGGCTTGTCCCAGACTTGATAAAACACTGTCATCGGCGTGTCCCGGCGATAGCGTTGGCGCAGGTCATCGAGCTTCTGGCGCAGGTCCGCCGCCAGTTTCGTCCCACGCTCAGGTCGCCCCAGTTGCGCGGCAATCGTCTCGATCTGCGCAGACAGCTGTTCGAGATTGTGCGGCTCGGCGACGTAGGTCGGAATGTTCAGGCGTTTGAGCTGATCGCGTTGTGCCGGGCCGACACTGCCGGGCCACAGCAGCAGCAAATCCGGCTTGAGACTGAGCAGGCGCTCCATGTCGAGTTGGCCATAACGCCCCACCGAGGGAACATCGGCAATGGCAGCCGGACGCTCGCCGGCATCGAGCACGCCAACCAGCAGATCAGCCGAGCCCAGCTCGACAACGATTTCAGACAGAGAAGGCGCGAGACTGACCACTCGCAGACTCGCCAGCACCGGGCCGGCGCAGGCCAGCAGCAGAACCGCCAGCCACAGACGACGCATCAGCCGAGTTGACGCGGGATACGGTAGAGGTAGAACAGCACCGCCGTGGACAACGCCAGCAGCATCAGCGGTACGGCTTCGAGGCCGACGAACACCGCCAGCGCACCGATCCATGCCGGCAACGATGCCGCGAGCAATGCAATACGGCGCTGAGTGGCCAAAGCAATCCAGGCCGCCGGTTCATCAGGGGTGTCGAGGGCTTTCTGCGTGGCGATCAACGCGTGTTTGTAGCGCCCGAAGAACTTCAGGCTGACAAACATCGACGCAACGCCGGCAATGAATAACGGCATAGCCAGCACCGGCAGAATGCCTTCGCCCTGGCCGAACAGGCCATTCAGGACAAACAGGGGTACCAGCGCCAGCGCCAGGTATTTCCACCAGTCGACCGCCAGACGGCGACGCACCTGACCGCGGGTCACGCGCGGTCGACCTCGCCCTGATGCTCGTTGCCCATCATGTGGTCGAGCTTGCTGGCCTTGGTCGCCAGGTACAGCTTGTTGTGCGGGTTGTGGCCGGTGTGCAGCGGCACGCGCTCGGCGACGACGATGCCCATGTCGGTCAGGGCTTTGACCTTGCGCGGGTTGTTGGTCATCAGACGCAGCGACTTCACACCCAGATGCTCGAGCATCGGCAGGCACATGGCGTAGTCACGCTGATCGGCGGCAAAGCCCAGACGCTCGTTGGCTTCAACGGTGTCGGCGCCACCGTCCTGCAACTCGTAGGCGCGGATCTTGTTCAGCAGACCGATGCCGCGACCCTCCTGACGCAGGTACAGCAGCACGCCACGGCCTTCACGGGCGATGGCCTTGAGCGCCGCTTCGAGTTGCGAGCCACAGTCGCAGCGCTGGCTGAACAGGGCGTCACCGGTCAGGCACTCGGAGTGCAACCGGCCGAGAACCGGGGCACCGTCGGCGAAATCACCCAGGCTCAGCACAACGTGCTCGCGGCCGGTAGCCTCATCGAGAAAACCGTGCATGGTGAATTGCGCAAAAGGCGTTGGCAGCTTGGAAGCGGCGACAAAAACGACAGGCACCGGTGTGCTCCTGATCTAAAAATTCTGAAAATTCGCAGGCCGGCATTGTAACAGCAGGTTCCTGCAGACGCTTAGGCTGAATTATCGGGCATAACGATCAAAAAGTTTGATAACACCCGGCTTGCTTGCCCCCCCCTGTGGGAGCGGGCTTGCTCGCGAAGGCGTCGTGTCAGTCGGCAATAGGCTGGCTGAACTACCGCATTCGCGAGCAAGCCCGCTCCCACAGGGGGGACGGCCCTGTCAGTTCGGCTCGAACGGATACGGCTGCTTCCACTGTTCGAAAATTGGCTTGAGCTCGCCGCTCTTGACCAACTGCTCCATGCGCCGGTCGAACACTGCCATCAACATGCGCGCTTGCGGTGTGTTGGCGAAGCACAGGTACAGCGGCAGTTCGGCGATATGCGTCTTGCGAAACTGCGTCGGTTCCCTGGCCCGGCCAAGCACGTAATCGATTTCGGTCAAAGCATCGATGTAATAGTCGGCGCGGTTGTGGGTGAGCATCGAGAGGATCCCGGTACGTCGCACGACCTCGTTGAAGTTGCGCACGCCGGGTAGATAATTCTGATAGTCGTAACCACGAACCCAGGCCAGCCGATATTGACCGAGGGTTTCCGGGGTCGGTGCTGGATTACTCGCCAGGCCCAGGGCGTAGATGTGGTCGGTGTCGAAATTCCAGCGCGGATAGAGCAGGTCGCTGAATTCTTCATGATAAGAACCGACACAAGCATCGACCTCGCCACGCTGGGCCAGCCCAACTGAACGAGTGTACGGTTCGCTGCGAATGTCGAGTTTCACCCCGGCCGGCTCGAACACCTTGCGCAGCACGTCCCAGCCCAGGCCATGGCCGTCGGCGGCGGTGTAGTCTTCCCAGTCTTCGCTGGCCAGATGGATGACCGCGGGCGTCGGCGCAGCTTCCTGCGCACTGGCGACAGTGCCCAGCAAGGTAAACATCACAAGCGCCAACCAGCGTCGAGCCATCCCTAGTTTCCTCACTTAACCCTGACGATCCGGATCAGGCGAAAATCCACACCAGTCCCTGCATTGCCAGCCAGGCGAATACGCCGGCCAGCACGTCGTCGAGCATGATGCCGACGCCGCCGTGGACATGCCGGTCGATCCAGCGAATCGGCCACGGCTTGAGAATGTCGAAGAAACGGAACACCAGAAAACCCGCGAGCAACCAGTACCAGCCCTCCGGCACCAGCCACAGGGTGATCCACATCCCGACCATTTCGTCCCAGACGATGCCTTCGTGGTCGTGGACCCGCAGATCGTCGGCGACCTTGCCGCACAGCCAGAAGCCGAACAGCATGGTGATTCCGAGCATCAGCCAGTAACCCCAGTCGGGCAACATCTGCCACAACGGGATAAAGGGTAGCGCAACTAACGAACCCCACGTGCCCGGCGCTTTCGGCAAGGTGCCGGAGCCGAAGCCGAACGCGAGGAAATGCCAGGGATTGCGCCAGACCGACGGCGGAACGAATTCGGCCGGAACCTGTTTCGGGTGATCTGTCACGGTGTCTCCTGAAAATGTTGATAACCCCGGATTTGCGGGGTGATGTCGTGTCCTTCGCGATCCAGCAGGACCACACCCTGGCCCTGCGCCACACGCCCGATCACATGGATCGGCCAGCCATCGGCCAGCAGCGCCGGCAACTCGACGGACGGTAGCGTGAAGGCCAGTACATAGTCATCGCCGCCACTCAACGCCGCCCGTTCGGCACCGCGCTGACCGAGAAACGCCACTAAAGCATCGGACAACGGTACGCGCTCACGTTCAACTTCGAGGCGAACCTGCGAGGCCAGGGCGATATGCCCACAGTCGGCGAGCAGGCCGTCGGAGATGTCGAGAGCGGCAGTGGCCTTGCCACGCAGCGCCTGACCAAGAGCCAGTTGCGGCTGGGGCGACCAGTAATGATCGAGCAACGGCTGGGCGATATCCGGTTCGGCTTCACGCTGGCCAAGCACCAGCAGCAAGGCACCGGCGGCATTGCCCAGCTCGCCGCCGACGCAGAGCAGATCGCCCGGTTGTGCGCCGCTGCGGGTCAAGGCCTGCCCGGCCGGCACCCGACCGAACACCGTGACCGTCAGGCTCAACGGGCCGCGCGTGGTGTCGCCGCCGACCAGCGCGATGCTGCAGTTCTGCGCCATGCGGTTCAAACCGTGGGCATAGGCTTGCAGCCAATCGGCGGTCACCGTCGGCACAGTCAGGGCAAGGGTAAAGGCAACGGGCGTGGCACCCATGGCGGCCAGGTCGCTGACCGCGACGGCCAGCGAGCGCTGACCGAGCAGAAACGGATCGCAGGGATCGGCGAAATGCACGCCGGCCACCAGCGTATCGGTGGAAATCGCCAGCTGTTCCCCGGAGGGAACCGCGAGCAAGGCGCAGTCGTCGCCGATCCCCAGGGCAACGCCCTCGCCGCCCTGCGCACAAGGCGCGGCGGCGAAGAAATTGCGGATCAGCTCAAACTCGCCCATGAGGTCTCAAGCGCGTATCAGCGCTTGAACGCCTTCACTTCAGCTTCACGCAGGCGCGGAGCCAGCTTGTCGAGTACGCCGTTGACGAACTTGTGGCCGTCGGTCGAACCGAAGACTTTCGCCAGCTCGATACCTTCGTTGATCACAACGCGGTACGGCACATCGACGCGCTTGAGCAGCTCCCAGGTGGACAGGCGCAGAACCGCCAGTTCAACCGGGTCCAGCTCTTCGATTTCGATGTCCAGGCACGGCTTGAGCGCGGTGTCGATTTCGGTGCGGCTCGCCGGAACCCCGTGGAGGATTTCGCGGAAATACGCGCCATCGACATCGGTGAAATCGTTATCAACGCGGAACTGCGCTTCGATCTCGTTCAGCGAAGCCTTGGCCATGTGCCACTGATACAGGGCCTGAGTCGCGAGCTGACGGGCTTCGCGACGCTTGACGCTTTTCGATGGCTTGCCGGCATCCGCAGGTTTCGGATCGCGCGGGTTGAAACGATCGCTATCGTCGCTAATCACTTGGCCTCCAACTGCGCCAGCAGGCTGACCATTTCCAGAGCGGACAGGGCAGCTTCAGCACCTTTGTTGCCGGCCTTGGTGCCGGAACGTTCGATGGCTTGCTCGATGGAATCAACGGTCAGGACGCCGAACGCGACCGGTACGCCGAACTCCATGGACACCTGGGCCAGACCCTTGGTGCATTCGCCTGCCACGTATTCGAAGTGTGGAGTGCCGCCACGAATGACCGCGCCGAGGGCGATGATGGCTGCGAACTCGCCTTTCTGGGCGACTTTCTGCGCAACCAGCGGGATTTCGAAGGCGCCAGGCGCGCGGATGATGGTGATGTCGCTTTCGCTCACGCCGTGGCGAACCAGGGCATCAACTGCACCGCTGACCAGGCTTTCAACCACGAAGCTGTTGAAACGGCCCACTACCAGAGCGTAGCGGCCTTTAGGGGCGATGAAGGTACCTTCGATGGTCTTCAGGGTCATTCGTCAGATCTCTTAAAGAGCCGGGACACGTTTCGTACGCATCCCTCAGTGATATTAGCCACAAATTCATGACCGGAAACACCGCATTGCTGTTCGACTACACCCCTGTGGCGAGGGGATTCATCCCCGATGGACTGCGCAGCAGTCCCAACCAAATAGGGCCGCTACGCAGCCCGTCGGGGATGAATCCCCTCACCACAAGGATCTACATCAACAATGCCGAATTTACCGGGTCATTATTCGGAGGGCACGTATTCTACAACTTCCAGATCGAAACCGGATATCGCATTAAATTTCATCGGTGCCGACATCAGGCGCATTTTGCGTACGCCGAGGTCACGCAGGATCTGCGAACCGGCGCCGACAATGCTGTAGGTGGTCGGTTTTTTCACCGCCGCCTGATCAGCGGTTTCGCGGATGTGCGCCAGCAGTACATCGCCGTCCAGCGGGTGGCCGAGCAACAGCACCACACCGCTGCCGGCCTCGGCCACCGCAGCCATCGCGGCGCGCAGGCTCCAGCGGCCCGGTTGCTTGACCATCAGCAGGTCGCGCAGCGGGTCCATGTTGTGCACGCGAACCAGGGTCGGTTCCTCGGCGCAAACGGTGCCCAGCGTCAGGGCCATGTGCACATCGCCTTCCACCGAATCACGATAGGTCACCAGGTTGAATTGGCCCAGTTCGCTGTCCAGCGGCTGCTCGGCAATCCGCTGAACGGTACGTTCGTGGATCATCCGGTAGTGAATCAGGTCGGCGATGGTGCCGATCTTGATGTTGTGTTCGGCGGCAAACGCTTCCAGCTCGGCGCGACGGGACATGGTGCCGTCGTCGTTCATCACTTCGCAGATCACGCCGCTTGGTTCGAAACCGGCCATGCGCGCCAGGTCGCAGGCCGCTTCAGTATGACCAGCACGCGCCAGGGTGCCGCCGGCCTGGGCCATCAGCGGGAAGATGTGGCCCGGGCTGACAATGTCTTCAGCCTTGGCGTCTTTGGCCGCCGCCGCTTGCACGGTGCGCGCACGGTCGGCGGCGGAGATACCGGTGGTCACGCCTTCGGCAGCTTCGATCGACACGGTGAACTTGGTGCCGAAACCGGAACCGTTGCGTGGCGCCATCAGTGGCAGCTTCAGCAGCTCGCAGCGCTCGCGGCTCATCGGCATGCAGATCAGGCCACGGGCGTGCTTGGCCATGAAGTTGATGTGCTCGGCCTTGCAGCATTCGGCGGCCATGATCAGGTCGCCTTCGTTCTCGCGGTCTTCGTCATCCATGAGGATGACCATCTTGCCTTGGCGGATGTCTTCAACCAGTTCTTCGATGCTATTGAGCGCCACAAGGCACCCCCTTCAGTCAGGATTTGAGATAGCCGTTGGCGGCCAGAAAGCTTTCAGTAATACCGCCAGCGCTTGGCTCAGCAGCCTTGTCGCCGAGGAGCAAACGCTCCAGATAACGCGCCAGCAAATCGACTTCCAGGTTCACCCGGCGGCCCGGCTTGTAGGAAGCCATGATGGTTTCGCTCAGGGTGTGCGGAATGATCGTCAGCAGGAATTCGGCGCCATCCACCGCGTTCACGGTCAGGCTGGTGCCGTCGACGGTGATCGAGCCTTTATGGGCGATGTACTTGGCCAGTTCCTTCGGCGCGCGAATGCGAAATTCCACGGCGCGGGCATTGTCGCTGCGCGATACCACTTCGCCGACACCGTCGACGTGACCGCTGACCAGATGCCCGCCGAGACGGGTCGTCGGGGTCAGGGCTTTTTCCAGATTGACCGGGCTGCCGCTTTTCAGGTCATTCATGGCGGTGCAGTCGAGGGTTTCGCGGCTGACGTCGGCGGCAAAACCGTTGCCCGGCAGTTCAACCGCCGTCAGGCACACGCCGTTAACCGCGATGCTGTCGCCGAGTTTGACGTCGCTCAGGTCGAGCTTGCCGGTTTCGACATGCACCCGCACATCACCGCCCTTTGGGGTCAGTGCACGGATACTGCCGATGGATTCGATGATGCCGGTAAACATGGGGTTCTCCTTGAGAACGAAGCCAGCGCTAAGGCGATGGCCGGGAATTATACGCTCGCCGAAACGACTGGCGTCGCAGTGACTCGCCAGTCATCGCCAACCGCGCGGATTTCAGTGATTTTCAGCTCGGGAGCGTCCTTCATATAAGCCAGCGGCCAGTCCAGCAACGGCCGCGCCGTGGAGCCGAGAAACTTGCCGGCGATAAAGATCACGAACTCGTCGACCAGACCGAGCTGAGCGAATGCACCAGCCAGACGCGGGCCGGCCTCGACCAGCACTTCGTTGACGCCACGGTTGGCCAGTTCGATCAGCAGTTGATGCAGATCGACCTGACCGTCGTCACCCGGCACGATCAGGCATTCCGGGCCATTGGCGTATTGCTCTTCGACCGCCATGCAGGTGGCGACCAGCGCCGGGCCGGCCTTGAAGAACGGCGCATCCAGCGGCACTCGCAAGCGCCCGTCGATCAGCACCCGCAGCGGCGGACGGCTCATGGCCCGTGCGGTTTGTTCAGCATCCAGACCCAGTTCGTCGGCGCGCACGGTCAGGCGCGCACCGTCGGCCAGTACGGTGTCGGCGCCGGTCAGCACCACGGCCGCCTGCGCGCGCAAACGCTGCACAGCGGAACGCGCGGCCGGCCCGGTGATCCACTGGCTCTCGCCACTTTCCATCGCCGTGCGACCGTCGAGACTCATCGCCAACTTGACCCGCACGAACGGCAAGCCGTGCTCCATGCGTTTCAGGAAACCTTGATTGAGCTGGCGCGCCTCGGCTTCCAGCACGCCGCTTTCGGTGGCGATCCCGGCATCGCTCAGACGCTGCAAGCCACGCCCGGCGACCTGTGGGTTCGGATCGCGCATCGCGGCGACCACCCGAGCAACCCCGGCAGTCACCAACGCATCGGCGCACGGCGGTGTGCGGCCATGGTGGCTGCACGGCTCAAGGGTCACGTAAGCCGTGGCGCCCCGGGCCAGTTCACCGGCAGCGCGCAGGGCGTGGACCTCGGCGTGGGGTTCGCCGGCGCGCTCGTGAAAGCCTTCGCCGACAATCTGCCCGTCACGCACGATCACGCAGCCAACCCGTGGATTGGGATGGGTGGTGTAGTGGCCCTTGCGCGCCAGTTCCAGCGCGCGCGCCATGAAGTGGGCGTCGAGGATCGCCTGCTCGGCGGCGCGGGTCATTCTTTCACCGGTTCGCGGGCGAGGCGGTCGATCTCTTCGCGGAACTCGTTGAGGTCCTGGAAGCGCCGGTACACCGAAGCGAAACGGATGTAGGCCACTTCATCGAGCTTTTGCAGCTCGGCCATCACCAGTTCGCCGACCACGAGGGATTTGACCTCGCGCTCGCCGGTGGCGCGCAGCTTGTGCTTGATGTGAACCAGAGAGGATTCCAGGCGCTCGACGCTCACCGGACGTTTCTCCAGCGCGCGTTGCATGCCGGCGCGGAGTTTTTCTTCGTCGAACGGTTGGCGGCTGCCGTCGGTTTTGATCAGGCGCGGCAACACCAGTTCGGCCGTCTCGAATGTCGTGAAACGTTCGCCGCAGGCCAGGCATTCACGCCGGCGGCGCACCTGTTCGCCCTCGGCGACCAGACGCGAGTCGATGACCTTGGTGTCGTTGGCACCGCAGAAGGGACAGTGCATGGTGGCTGGCAACAAAAAAAGGGAGGGCCATGGTAGCGCATCCCGGTGGCAAGACAAGCCATAGGGTTTGCGGTATACAGACTGCCATGATCGTTTGATCCACGGATTTCATTTTCTGGAGCTGCCAATGTCGCTACGACCGCTCGTTTTGCTCAGTCTTTTCGCCCTGCTGGTGGCCTGTGGCAGCGACAAGCCCAAGCCGCAACCGCCAACACCGGGCCCTGCACCACAACAGGCGCAGAAAAAAGCCCGCGAGGCCGCTGACCTTGGTCCGCTGCCGGCCTATCAACGGGAACTGAGCGGCACCCTGCAAGGCGTGCCGGCCGGGGCCGAAGTCGAACTGGCGCTGCTGGTGATCGATGAAAAGTCGCGCCCGCAACAGCTGCTCGCCAGTTCCAGCCTGATCGGCAACAACCAGATTCTGCCGTTTCGCCTGCGCTTCAATCCGGAGTCATTTCCGGCCGGCGCACGGGTTGAGCTGCGCGGTCGTGCCACGCAGTCGGGCCAGTTGATCCTGCACCTGCCGTCGCAAACCATTACCCAGCCGACCACCCAGGCGCTGGGCCAGCTGCAATTTGTCAAAGCACCATGACCGTACCGCTCGACCTGCAACAGGCGTTGGGTGAATTGCTCGGTGATGCGCGGCTCAAGGCCTGCGCTTTACCGGGCACCGATTTGCAGCTGTGGCTGATCGACGGCGACAACATGGATCGTGAATTCAGCCCGGATGAAACCCGACGCATCCTCCACGAGCCGCCCTATTGGAGTTTCTGCTGGGCCAGCGGTCTGGCGGTGGCGCGCTATCTCGCGGAGTTTCCCGAGTGGGTGCGCGGCAAGCGGGTGCTGGATTTCGGCGCCGGTTCCGGGATCGCCGCGATTGCTGCGGTGAAGGCCGGGGCGTTGGAGGTGGTGGCCTGTGATCTGGATCCGCTGGCGATTGCTGCGTGTCGGGCCAACGCTGAACTCAATGATGTGCAGATGAGTTATTCGACGGACTTCTTTGCCGAGGCTGATCGCTTTGATCTGATTCTGGTGGCGGATGTGCTCTACGACCGCGAGAACCTGCCGCTGCTCGATGCGTTTCTCAGCCGTGGCCGCGAGGCGCTGGTGGCGGATTCGCGGGTTCGGGATTTTCGCCATCCGTTGTATGAGCGAATCGAAATGCTTGAGGCGATGACCTTGCCGGATCTGGCGGAGCCGGAAGAATTTCGGCATGTGAGCCTGTACCACGCGCGGCGGAGCTAAAAAGCTTCGCGAGCAAGCCCGCTCCCACAGGGGTAACGCATTCCAAATGTGGGAGCGAGCTTGCTCGCGAAGGCGTCCTATCAGGCAACACATCTCTAAACCTGCCCCCGCTTCCGGCCACACCCCGCCAAGCCGTATAGTTGCCCCATCCACGCTTTTACGAGATCCCCCATGAGTCAGCAAACGCCGTACATCTTCGACGCCACGACTGCCGATTTCGACCAGTCGGTGATCGAAGCTTCCTTCAACAAACCGGTGCTGGTGGATTTCTGGGCCGAGTGGTGTGCGCCGTGCAAGGCGTTGATGCCGATGCTGCAAGGCATTGCCGAGAGCTATCAGGGCGAACTGCTGCTGGCCAAGGTCAACTGCGACATCGAACAGGACATCGTCGCCCGCTTCGGCATCCGCAGCCTGCCGACCGTGGTGCTGTTCAAGGACGGTCAACCGGTGGACGGTTTTGCCGGTGCGCAACCGGAATCCGCAGTGCGCGCGTTGCTTGAGCCGCATGTGCAAATGCCGCCGCCGGCCGCCGCCGATCCGTTCGAACAGGCGCAGGCGCTGTTCGATGAAGGGCGTTTCGCTGACGCGGAAGCGGCGCTAGTGGTCATGCTCACCGAAGACAACAGCAACGCCAAGGCGCTGATCCTCTACGCCCGCTGCCTGACCGAGCGCGGCGAACTGGGCGAGGCACAAACCGTGCTCGACGCGGTCAAGAGCGATGAGCACAAGGCTGCACTGGCCGGCGCCAAGGCGCAGATCAAATTTCTGGGACTTGCCCGTGATCTGCCGGATGCTGCCGACCTCAAGGCGCGTCTGGCCAAAGATCCGCAAGACGACGAAGCGGTGTATCAACTGGCGATCCAGCAACTGGCGCGTCAGCAATACGAGGCGGCGCTGGAGGCCTTGCTCAAGCTGTTCATCCGTAACCGCAGTTATGGCGAAGGGTTGCCGCACAAGACCTTGCTGCAGGTGTTCGAACTGCTGGGCAACGATCATCCGCTGGTGACCGCTTACCGGCGCAAGGTCTTCGCTGCACTGTACTAAGCGCTCACTCGACCCAGCTGTAGAGCGGCGTATCGCCGCCGCTCGCCACTTTCACCTGTGAACTGTGGCGCAAGCGCACCAGCAGGCGCTTGCCTGCGGCCGCGCTGCCAGTCAATCCCTCAAGCTGCTCCAGCAGATCCGGCCCGCTGAGCTGCCCGGCCTTGCGCAACAGATCCTGCGCGACCTGCCACAACGCATCGTCCTGGTTCAGTGGTTTCACTGCCGGCGTGCTCAATGCCGCTTCAGGCTGATCACCCTGCGGCTGCGCGCCAAGGGCTGCGCCGAGCTTCACCCAATCGCTGTCATCCAGCTCCACCGTCAAATCCACCGGCGTCGCGCCAACGGTTCCGCGTATCCGCAACATCTGCTTCGCTCCTGCACATTTCTGACCTGCATGCTCCCACGGGACTTGTGCAACGCCAAGCGCACGGGCAAACTCTGCGAACTTTCGTTATAAGATTACATAACAAACTCTTCACTTTACTTTCCGGAGACCGCCATGCGTCGTCTGCTGCTCGCTTTGCCGTTTGCCCTGTTGCCGCTGGCCATCGCCCATGCCGCCGATGAACACGATCATGACCATGAGCACGGCAGCCTCGGCGCCCACGAACACGGTGTAGGCCGACTGAACGCCGCACTCGACGGCCAGACCCTGGAGCTGGAACTGGAAAGCCCGGCGATGAACCTGGTGGGCTTCGAACACGCCGCCGCCAGCGACGCCGACAAAGCCAAAGTCGTGGCCGCGCGCACCAAACTGGAAAACCCGCTGGCGCTGTTCAGCCTGCCAGCCGCCGCCGGTTGCAAGGTCACCAGCCAGGAACTGGAAAGCCCGCTGTTCGGCGACAAACCGGCTGCCGACGAGCATGACGATGATGACCACGACGAAGATGCCAAGGGTGGTGAAGCGCATCACCACGATCACAGCGAAATCCACGCACACTACCAATTCAGTTGCGCTGCACCAGGTGCCTTGAAGACGCTGGATCTGGCGAACGTCTTCAATACCTTCCCGGCCACTCAGAAAATTCAGGTACAACTGATCGGCCCGAGCGGCCAGCAGGGTACGGAAGTGACGGCCAAGGCGGCTGCCCTGAAATTCTGATCACACCGACAATCCCCTGTGGGAGCGGGCTTGCTCGCGAATGCGGTGGGTCAGTCAACATGGATTTGGCTGATCCACCGCATTCGCGAGCAAGCCCGCTCCCACAAGGGGTTACGTGTTCACTTCATGAAATTGGTGCCATGACCCAAGCACTCATCGAACTGTCCGACCTGGGCTTCAACTGGCCCGGTCACCCGCCGCTGCTGGACATCCCGGCGTTTCGCCTGGAACCGGGTGAAACCCTGTTCCTCAAGGGCCCCAGCGGCAGCGGCAAGACCACCCTGCTCGGCCTGCTGGGCGGGGTGCAGAAGCCCGGTCGCGGCAGCATTCGTCTGCTCGGCCAGGAGCTGACCGAACTCGGTGCCGGCGCCCGCGACCGCTTTCGCGTCGATCACACCGGCTACATCTTCCAGCAGTTCAACCTGCTGCCGTTTCTTTCGGTACGCGAGAACGTCGAGTTGCCGTGCCACTTCTCCAGATTGCGTGCCGAGCGGGCGAAACAGCGTCACGGCAGCGTCGATCAGGCCGCCGCCACCCTGCTCGCCCACTTGGGCCTGAAAGATGAAAGCATCCTCGGTCGTCGCGCCGATTCGCTGTCGATCGGTCAGCAGCAACGGGTCGCCGCCGCTCGTGCCTTGATCGGCCAACCGGAACTGGTGATCGCCGACGAACCGACCTCGGCGCTGGATTACGACGCTCGGGAAAACTTCATTCGTCTGCTGTTCGCCGAATGCCGCGAAGCCGGGTCGAGCCTGTTGTTCGTCAGCCACGACCAGAGCCTGGCACCGCTGTTCGACCGTCACCTGTCCCTGGCCGAGCTCAATCGCGCCGCCACGTCTGCCGAGGTCTGAGATGTATCTGTTTCGTCTGGCCATGGCCAGCCTGGCCAACCGCCGCTTTACCGCCCTGCTCACCGCGTTCGCCATTGCCCTGTCGGTGTGCCTGTTGCTCGCCGTCGAGCGCGTGCGCACCGAGGCCAAGGCCAGTTTCGCCAGCACCATCAGCGGCACCGACCTGATCGTCGGCGCCCGCTCCGGTTCGGTGAACCTGCTGCTGTATTCGGTGTTCCGCATCGGCAACGCCACCAACAACATCCGTTGGGACAGCTTCGAACATTTCGCCAGCAACCCGAAAGTGAAATGGGCGATCCCGATGTCCCTCGGCGACTCGCATCGCGGCTACCGGGTGATGGGCACCACCGAAGCCTATTTCGAGCATTACCAGTACGGCCGCCAGCAACACCTGGAACTGGCTGACGGCCGGGCGTTTGCAACCGATCCGTTCGAAGTGGTGCTCGGCGCCGAAGTGGCCGAGGCGCTGCATTACAAGCTCGGCGACCAGCTGGTGCTGGCCCATGGTGTGGCGGCTATCAGTCTGGTCAAGCATGACGACAAGCCGTTCACCGTGGTCGGCATTCTCAAGCGCACGGGTACCCCGGTGGATCGCACGTTGCACATCAGCCTCGGCGGCATGGAAGCGATTCATATCGACTGGCACAACGGCGTGCCGGCGCGCGGCAACGGCCGGATCACCGCAGATCAGGCACGCAACATGGACCTGACGCCGCAGGCGATCACCGCGTTCATGCTCGGCCTCAACAGCAAGATTTCCACCTTTGCCCTGCAACGCGAGATCAACGAATTCCGTGGTGAGCCGATGCTGGCGATCCTGCCGGGCGTGGCCTTGCAGGAGTTGTGGAGCCTGATGAGCACGGCGGAAAAAGCCTTGTTCGTGGTCTCGCTGTTCGTTGTGCTGACCGGGTTGATCGGCATGCTTACGGCGATTCTCACCAGCCTCAACGAGCGCCGCCGCGAGATGGCGATTCTGCGTTCGGTCGGTGCGCGGCCGTGGCACATCGCGAGTCTGCTGGTGCTGGAAGCCTTTGCCCTGGCGCTGACCGGCGTAATCGCCGGACTGGCGTTGCTGTACATCGGCATCGCCGCCGCGCAGGGCTACGTGCAGGCCAATTACGGTTTGTATCTGCCGCTGGCGTGGCCGAGCGAGTATGAATGGACGCTGCTCGGTGGCATTCTGGCGGCCGCGCTGCTGATGGGCAGCGTGCCGGCCTGGCGCGCGTATCGCCAATCCCTGGCCGATGGCCTGTCGATCCGTTTATGAGGATGTTCACCATGCCCCGCGCCGTGCTTGCGCTGCTGTTGCTGGTTGCCCTGCCTGTGTGGGCAGCGGCGCCGAAAGACCTGACCTGGTCTGAGATGATCCCGCCGGACGCCGCGCCGGAAGTGCCGAACATGACGCCGTTGCACGACATGTCGAAGATGAGTGATGCGCTGTCCGCCGAGTCGGCGCCAGCCGCCAAACAGGACATGCCCAATGCACCGGTAGTGCAGAGTCTCGATGGGCAGAACATCCGCCTGCCGGGCTACATCGTGCCGCTGGAGGTCAACGAAGAGGGACGTACCACCGACTTCCTGCTGGTGCCGTACTTCGGCGCTTGCATCCATGTACCGCCACCGCCGTCGAACCAGATCGTGCATGTGAAAAGCGAGCTGGGCGTGAAGCTCGACGAGCTGTATCAGCCGTACTGGGTCGAGGGACCGTTGCAGGTCAAGGCGTCCACCAGCGAACTGGCCGATGCCGGGTATCAGATGGCGGCGGACAAGATTTATGTGTATGAGCTGCCGGAGTGAATCCCGGTAGTTTTTGTATTGTTTGATCCGGCCTCTTCGCGAGCAAGCCCGCTCCCACAGGTGACCGCGTTCCAAAGTGGGAGCGGGCTTGCTCGCGAAGGGGCCGGCCAAGGTTCCACAAAAAACCGCGGCATCACTGTTTCATTGAGCTGAGTCAAAAGACCGTATCAGTTGGCTTCATACCATAGGACATCAGACATTTTTAACGTCCTTTTGGAGCTCCCATGAACAAGTCCTTGCTCAGCGCCGCGCTGTTTGCAGTCGCGCTCGCAGCCCCGCTCGCCCACGCCCACGAAGCCGGCGATATCATCGTTCGCGCCGGTGCGATCACCGTCAACCCGAAGGCCGACAGCTCCAATGTCAAGGTCGATCAGGGTCCGTTGAGCGGCACCAACCTGGGCGGCAAGGCGACCATGAGCAGCGACACCCAATTGGGTCTTAACTTCGCTTACATGCTGACCAACAACATCGGTATCGAGTTGCTGGCCGCCTCGCCGTTCGAACATGACGTGAAAATCAAAGGCACCGCGCTGCCAGCCGCCAACGGCAAACTCGGCACCCTGAAACACCTGCCGCCCACCCTCAGCGTCGTGTACTACCCGCTGGATGCGAAATCGCCGTTCCAGCCGTACATCGGCGGCGGCATCAACTACACCTGGATCTACGACGAGCACGTCGGCAGCGAAGCCCAGTCCAACGGCTTCAGCAACTTCAAGGCGAAAAACTCCTGGGGCCTGGCCTGGCAGGTCGGCGCCGATTACATGCTGACCGACAACATCATGCTCAACGCCCAGGTGCGCTACATCGACATCGACACCCGCGCGACTGTCGAGAACAACGCGGTGGCACCGGGCACCCGTGCCAAGGTCAATGTTGATGTCGATCCGTTTGTGTACATGGTGGGTCTGGGCTACAAGTTCTAAGGCAGATTCAACCAGGAACGTTCACGTGGTGGTGAATGAGGCTTTGGGTGAGCAGGCTTAGAACTGACGACGATCACTTCGTGATCGATCGGGGATAAATCCCCTCGCCACAGGATTAGCGACACATTCCGGCCGTGAAAAAGGCGCCTGTAACAAGGCGCCTTTTTCATGTCTGCGATAAACCTACTTGCCCAGCAACCGCGCCAGCCCCACACGCATCGGCGTCGGCTCTGGCAGCTTGAAGCGTTGCAGCAAACGCGCGTTATTCGCCCGCGAGTGACGGATGTCGCCGGAGCGCGCCGGGCCGTAGCTGACCGGGGGCAACTCGCCGACCACTTCCTGCAGCGCTTGCAGCATCTGCTTGAGGTTCATCGCCTGATTCCAGCCGACGTTCATCGCCCCCACTTCCACTTCAGGCTTGTCGATTGCCTGCACCAGCACGTCGACCAGATCCTCGACATAGAGGAAATCACGGGTCTGCTCGCCATCGCCGAACACGGTGATCGGCAGGCCTTTCTGTGCCCGCTCGCTGAAAATGCTGATGACCCCGGAGTACGGCGAGGACGGATCCTGGCGTGGGCCGAAGATGTTGAAGAAGCGGAAGATCACCGGCTCCAGACCATGCTGACGACGGTAGAAATCGAAGTAGTGCTCGCCGGCCAGTTTGTCCGAGGCATATGGCGTCAGCGGGGCTTTTGGCGTCTCTTCGTCAATCGACTCGCCTTCACCGTTGTTGCCATACACTGCTGCACTCGAGGCGTAGAGCACGCGCTTGACCCCGGCCTGGCGCATGGCTTCGCAGACATTCAGGGTGCCGATGAAATTGCTCTGGTGGGTCTTCACCGGATCGTCCACCGACGCCTGCACCGAGGCCACCGCCGCCAAATGCGCGACAGCGCTGCAGCCTTGCATGACCTGCGCGACCAGCGCGGCATCGGCGACGTCACCGACGATCAGTTCGACCTTCGGGTTGTCCAGCGGCAGGTTGCTGCGTTTGCCGGTCGACAGATCATCGAGAATCCGCACCGAGTGGCCGGTGGCGAGCAACGCGTCAGTCAGGTGCGAGCCGATGAAACCGGCGCCGCCGGTGATTAAAACAGGGCCTTCAGCCATGACGATAAAACCTATCCAGTAAAGCCGGGAGTGCGGCGCGCCAGGCGCGGGGCTTGATCCCGAAAGTGTGCAGAATTTTCTTGCAGGCGAGTACCGCGTGTTGCGGTTCCTCGGCGGCGTCCGGCCGCGCGGCATGGGCCTGAGCGGTCGGCGCTTCGATTGCCAGCTGATGCAGGCTGCGCGCCTCGGTCAGAATCGCCTGCCCGAGCGCCAGCGGGGTGGTCGCTTCGTGGCCGGCGTAATGGTAAGTGCCCCACAGCGGCGCTGCGCAATCGAGTTGCTTGAGCACCGAAATGATCACCCGTGCCGCGTCATCCACCGGGGTCGGATTGCCCCGGCGGTCATCGGCCATGAGCAATTCGTCCGGTTGTTCGGCGCGGGCGAGGAAGCGCCCGAGGGTACCTTCAGGGCTGTCATCGAGCAGCCAGCCGAAGCGCAGCAACACGTGTTGCGGGCAAGTGGCGCGAACACTTTGCTCGATGCGCCACAGCGCCTGGCCGCGCAGGCCCAGCGGCACCGGCTCGTCCTTTTCGCTGTAGGCAGTCGCCCGCGAACCGTCGAACACCCGATAGCTGGAAGGCTGCACGAGGATGATGTTGTGGTGCTGGCACAGCTCGGCCAGTCGCTCGATGGCGCGTTCCTGACCGGCCAGACGGCTTTCGCTGACGGTCTCGGCCTGGAACCAGTCGAAATAGTAGGCGAGGTTGATCAACGCATCCGGACGGGTATCGTCGAGCAGTTGCGTCAGGCTCGCGGCATCCCAGCCGTCTTCTGGCGGGCGGGGGGCGAGGAAACCGATGTCTTCTTCCGCACCGAGGCGAATCAGCGCCTGCCCAAGGGCATTTCCGCCGCCCAGTAACATAAGGCGCATTCGCATAGAGTCAGCAGGCCCAGTCTGATTGGAACGATGGCTTTAGCGACGGTGCTGGTGACACCGTCATCGATAATTGCCGGAATCGTTGCATTTTGCGGGTTTAGTGCGCAACCGTCACCCGTAAAGTGTAGATCCCTGGCATTTTTGGCGTTGCAGCAGGCCTCTTCGCGAGCAAGCCCGCTCCCACAGTTGACCGCATTCCCCTGTGGGAGCGGGCTTGCTCGCGAAGAGGCCCGGCCAAACGCTGAAGATCCCAGCGGTACTTGCATCTTGCCGCCCCCACCCGCATAACTTGAGCCATGAATCTGCCCATCCCCAAGGACGCGGCCCTGGCAGGCTTTCACCCCGCCGTCAGCGCCTGGTTCAGCAGCACTTTCCCGACGGTCACCGCCGCCCAGGCCCGCGCATGGCCGTTGATCCGCCAGCGCCGCTCGACGCTGATCGCCGCGCCCACCGGCTCCGGTAAAACCCTTACCGCGTTTCTCGCCGTGCTCGACGCCCTCGTCCACCGGGGTCTGGAAAACCCCGCAGGCCTGCCAGACGAAACCCTCGTCGTCTACGTCTCACCGCTCAAGGCGTTGTCCAACGACATCCGCATCAACCTGCAGAACCCGCTGGCGGGAATCACCGAACAATTACGCCAGACGGGCCTGCCCGAACTGCAAATCACCACCGCTGTGCGCACCGGCGACACCCCGCAAAAAGACCGCGCCGCCATGCGCAAGCGCGCGCCGCACATTCTGGTGACCACTCCGGAATCGCTGTACGTGCTGCTTGGCTCCGAGTCCGGACGCAAAATGCTCGGCAGCACACGCACGGTGATCATCGACGAGATCCACGCCATCGCTGCTGGCAAACGCGGCAGTCATCTGGCGCTGAGCCTCGAACGCCTGCAGGCGCTGTGCGCAGAACCACTGACCCGCATCGGCTTGTCCGCCACGCAAAAACCGATCGACGCCGTGGCGGAGTTTCTGGTCGGCACCGATCGCCCCTGCGAAATCATCGACATCGGCCACGCCCGGCCACGGGATCTGGGCATCGAGGTGCCGCCGGTGCCGTTGTCGGCAGTGATGGCTAACGACGTCTGGGAGCTGGTTTATGACCGGCTCGCCGAACTGGCCCGCGAGCACCGCACCACGCTGATTTTCGTCAATACCCGGCGCCTCGCCGAACGCCTGAGCCGACACCTCAGCGAACGTCTGGGCAAACACGCGGTGGCCGCGCATCACGGCAGCCTGGCCAAGGAATTCCGCCTCGACGCCGAACAGCGGCTCAAGCGCGGCGAACTGCAAGTGCTGATCGCCACCGCTTCGCTGGAATTGGGCATCGATATCGGCGAAGTCGATCTGGTCTGCCAAATATCCTCGCCGCGTTCGATTGCCGGGTTTCTGCAAAGGGTCGGGCGCTCCGGGCACCAGGTCGGCGGCACACCCAAGGGCCGCTTGTTCGCCACCACCCGCGACGACCTGATCGAGTGCGCCGCCCTGCTCGACTGCGTGCGCCGTGGCGAACTCGACACCCTGCACATTCCCGAAGCGCCGCTGGATGTGCTGGCGCAGCAGATCATCGCCGAAGTCAGTTGCAAGGAATGGGCGGAGGACGCATTGCTGGCGCTGTTCCGCAAAGCCTCGCCGTATCGCGATCTCGACGAAAAACACTATCAGGCGCTGCTGACCATGCTCGCCGAAGGCTACAACGGTCGTCAGGGCATTCGCAGCGCCTACCTGCACCGCGACGCCGTCAGCCGCACCTTGCGTGGCCGTCGCGGCGCGCAACTGACCGCCGTGACCAGCGGCGGCACCATCCCCGACAACGCCGACTACAGCGTGCTGCTCGAACCGCAGGGCCTGAGCATCGGCAGCGTCAACGAAGACTTTGCCGTGGAAAGTATCGCGGGTGATGTGTTCCAGCTCGGCAACACCTCCTACCGAATCCTGCGGGTTGAAACCGGCAAGGTGCGGGTCGAGGATGCTCAGGGCCAGCCGCCGACCATTCCGTTCTGGCTCGGCGAAGCCCCGGGGCGCAGCGATGAATTGTCTGCGGCGGTGGCGCGGCTGCAAGCGACTCTCGACCTGTTGCTCGGCGCCAGCCCCGGCGATCTGCAACCGGCGCTCGACTGGCTGACCGCAACCCTCGGCCTGAACCGCGCCAGCGCCGAACAACTGGTGGACTATCTCGCCCGCGCTCGCCTGACCCTCGGCGCCCTGCCCTCGCAGGACACGTTACTGATGGAGCGGTTTTTCGATGAGTCCGGCGGCACCCAATTGATCATCCATTCACCGTTCGGCAGCCGCATCAACCGCGCTTGGGGCCTGGCGCTGCGCAAGCGTTTCTGCCGCACGTTCAACTTCGAATTGCAGGCTGCCGCCAGCGAAGACGCGATTGTCCTGTCGCTGTCCACCAGCCACAGTTTCGAACTGGATGACGTCTGGCGGTACCTGCACAGCAACAGCGCCGAGCACATCCTGATTCAGGCGATTCTCGACGCGCCATTGTTCGGTGTGCGCTGGCGCTGGAATGCCGGGGTGGCGTTGGCGTTGCCGCGTTTTACTGGCGGGCGCAAAGTTGCGCCGCAATTGCAGCGGATAAAAAGCGAAGACCTGATTGCCAGCGTGTTCCCCGACCAGATCGCATGCCTGGAAAACCTCGCCGGCGAACGGGAAATTCCCGAACATCCGCTGGTGGAACAGACCCTCGACGATTGCCTGCACGAGGCCATGGACAGCGACGGCTGGCTCAATCTGCTGCGGCGCATGGAGCGCGGCGAGGTGCGGTTAATCAGCCGCGATCTGCCGGCGCCGTCACCGCTGGCGGCAGAAATTCTCAGCGCGCGGCCGTACAGCTTTCTCGACGATGCGCCGTTGGAAGAACGCCGCACCCAAGCGGTGCTCAACCGGCGCTGGAGCGATCCGCAATCCACCGATGACCTCGGTGCGCTGGACGCGGACGCTATCAACGCGGTGCGCGAGGAAGCATGGCCGACGCCGGCCAACGTCGATGAAATGCACGAGGCGCTGATGAGCCTGGCCTGCATCAGCGACCTTGAAGTTCAGGCTGGCGAACACTGGCGCGAATGGCTTGACGCGCTGACTGCGAGCGGTCGCGCCTGCCGCTTGGCCGTTCCGCCAGTAACGGCAAAAGAAAAGCTTCGCGAGCAGGCTCGCTCCCACATTCAACCGCGTTCCGCCAGTTGGAACACTGTCAACTGTGGGAGCGAGCCTGCTCGCGAAGACGGCCTCACAGTCACTACACATCCACAGCCTGGCTCGTTGTGGCTGGCGCGAGAACGCCTGACCTGCCTGTTGGCGCTTTATCCACAGGCCACGCTGCAACCGCAGCAAGAGGCCTTGCCCGGTTTCAACGAACCTTGGACGTTAGAGGAAGCGCTGGTCGAAGTGCTCCGCGCGCGACTGGGCGCATTTGGCCCGCTGCCGTTAGCCGCCATTGCCGAACCACTCGCGTTGCCGATACCGCAGGTCAATCAGGCCCTCGCGCAACTGGAGCGCGAAGGCTACGTGCTGCGCGGTAAATTCACCCCGGGCGCGACGGTTGAAGAATGGTGCGAACGGCATCTGCTGGCGCGCATTCATCGCTACACGGTCAAGCGTTTGCGCCGGGAAATCGAGCCGGTGGCTCTGCAGGATTTCATGCGTTTTCTGTTCGACTGGCAGCATCTGTCCTCCGCTACGCGCGCTCAGGGCAGCGCGGTGTTGCCGGCGATTGTCGGCCAGTTCGAAGGTTACCCGGCAGCGGCCTCCGCGTGGGACAGCGACATTCTCCCGGCACGCCTGAAAGACTATTCGCCGAGCTGGCTGGATGACCTGTGCCGCAACGGCAAACTGGTGTGGACGCGCCTCAGCGCCCGGCAGAAAGTCAGCGGCACGGCGTTGCGCAGTACGCCGATTGTGCTGCTGCCGCGCAGTCAGGTCGGACTGTGGAGTGCGCTGGCCGAGCAAACGCCGGTCAGCGAACTGTCAGCGAAAACGCAAAAGGTCTACGAGGCGCTGAGTCAGCACGGCGCGTTGTTTTTCGATGAGTTGATGCATGAAGCGCATCTGCTGCGCACCGAGCTGGAAATCGCCTTGCAGGAACTGGTCGGTGCCGGCCTGGTGAACGCCGACAGCTTCGCCGGTTTGCGCGCCCTGATTACCCCGGCGAGCAAGCGCCAGCAACTCAGCAGTCGACGCGGGCGCGGGGCGTTTGTCGGTGGCATGGACGATGCCGGGCGCTGGGCGTTGTTGCGGCGCGGGCCGCTCGTGGAGAACAGCCAGAGCGCTTCGCCGGAAACCCTCGAACATGTCGCCATGACGTTGCTGCGCCGCTACGGCGTGGTGTTCTGGCGTCTGCTGGAGCGCGAAGCGGACTGGCTGCCGAGCTGGCGCGAATTGCTGCGCACGTTTCATCGGCTGGAGGCCCGTGGCGAGATTCGCGGCGGGCGCTTTGTCAGTGGTCTGGCGGGGGAACAGTTTGCCTTGCCCGAGGCGATTCCGTTGCTGCGCGAAGTACGGCGGCGGGCGCATGACGGCAGTTTGATCGCGGTGTGCGGGGTGGATCCATTGAACCTGGCGGGGACATTGTTACCGGGAGCGAAGGTGCCAGCGTTGGTGAGTAATCGGTTGGTGTATAGGGATGGCTTGCCGGTGGCGGCGGAGATTGCCGGCAAGCAGGTTTTCTGGAGTGAGCTGGATCAGATGGCCATGGAACAGGTGCGGAGCAAGCTGATCCGGCATTGATGTCGACAGTTCCGGCCCTTTCGCGAGCAAGCTCGCTCCCACAGGGGATCTGCGTCGTTCACAAATCCAATGTGGGAGCGGGCTTGCCCGCGAAGAGGCCGGCAATCCCAGCACAAAATCCGGCGGTCAGGTACTCGACCGTTGTGGCGCCTCGCTCGCCACCAACTCCCCCTCACCCTGCCGCTTGGGCAACAAAACCTGCTGTGGATAAGTCTGCGCGAAATGCACGTCGGGACTGTTATCCACAAGCTTTTTCAAACGCTGGTTGAACGCCCGGCTCACCGCATATTGCCCGCCCGACACGGTACGGAACTGCGCCGTCAGCACTACGCCGTTCAGGTCCATCCTGTCCACCCCGAACACATCCAGCGGCCCTTGCAGGTTGTACTTGAGGAACGGGTCTTCACGGATCGAGTCGCCAGTTTCGCGGATCAGTTCGATGGCCTTGTCGACATCGGTGTCGTAAGTGAACTGCACCGAGAAAAATGCATAGGCGAACTGCCGTGATTGATTGGTCACAGCCTTGATCTGGCCGAACGGCACCGAGTGCACAAACCCCTTGCCGTCACGCAGGCGCAGGGTGCGAATGGTCAGGCCTTCGACGGTGCCGGCATGTCCGGAATCAAGCACAACCCAGTCACCGATCGACAGCGTGTCTTCAATGATGATGAACAACCCCGTGATCACGTCCTGCACCAGTTGCTGCGAACCGAAACCGATCGCCAGACCGACCACCCCGGCACCGGCCAACAGCGGCGCAACGTTGATCCCGAGGTTGGCCATGGTGGTAATCGCGCAGATCACCACCAGGATGATTTTGATCGCATTGCGCAGCAGCGGCAGGATGGTTTTCACCCGGGTGCTGGGCTGGCGCGACGAGCGCTTGCTGACCGGTGGTTTCAGCGCTTCCTGAATTGCCGTGTCGAGCACCACCCACAACAGCCATGTGACGAGGAAGATCAGGCCGATACTGCTCAACGCGTTGCTGATCGCGCGGCCGATCGTGCTGCTCTGGGCGAAGTCGAGCAGTGAAACGCCCCAGATCCGCCCGAGAATGTCGATAAAGGCAATCGCAATGACGATCCGCAGCAGCGCGTGCAACAGGCTGAGAAAGCGCTCCTTGTAGGCGCTGCTGCGTTGGATCGCTGCGGCTTTGCGCGACTTGAACAGGTGCTGGAGGATGGTGCTGAGGAACACCGTGCCGATCAGCAGCACCGTGGTGAACAGCGCACAGCGCAGGGCCTTTTGATTGTCTTCGCCGATGCCGATCAGATTCACCGCCGAAACCAGCACCATCAGCACGATCGGCCAGTACCAGAGCCCGGAAAAAATCCGCAGCGACTCCTGCAACGAAGGCTGTTTAAGACGTTGCGCCAGTGGCCGATTACGGATCAGGTGCGCCACCGGCCGACGCAGGCGAATCACCAGCAGACCAAAGATGATCGAGGCGATCAGCCCGGTGAACACCGCGACGCTGCTGGTGATGTTGCCACCCAACTGACGGGCGATCTGTGGACTGGTCAACGCGTCACTGAGGGCGGCGAGAAAGCCAATCAGGAACAGCGGCTTCGGGCAGTAGTCGCGGATGATCCGCGCGGCCGGCCGTTTGTGGCCGACGTTGAACATCACCACCACGCACAACAGCATCGAGGTGGAGAAAATCCCGCTGCTGGTGGCATACGCCAGACACAACGCCAGCGCCCGACCCACCGAGGCTTGCAGAAAGTGGCTGACGTACAGCGTCAGTGGCAGACAGATCAGCGCCGGCACTGTGTACGGCAGCAAGTAACCCACCAGATCCTGACTGCGCTGGCGGGTGCGCAGCCAACGACCCTGACTCAGCCGCTTGGCCAGCAGGCTGCCGAGCACCGTAAGCAACGCGAAGGCGCCAAGCCACACGCCGGACAGAGTCAGGAAATCCCCGGCGACGCTCCAGCCGGATCGGTTCGACGGCTGGTTGACCAGTTTGTCGACCTCATCCGCCGCGCGATCGGCACGCAGGCGCCACGCGTCGACCAGATGCTCATTGAGATCGAGTTTGTCCTGCACGTCGTCGATGCTCGAACTGATTGCGCCGAGCAGACCGCCCTGCACAATCGGCTCGGGTTTGGCCGGTTCTTCAGCAGCGGCCGGAACACCCGGCAGCGTGGCGGCTTCGAGTTCGCTGGCGCCGAGAAACAGCAGCGCTCCCAGCAAAATGGCGATCCTGAACTTGATCAAAACTCCGATCCCTCTTGGCTGAACCTGTAAGGAACTGATCGGTAATTGTCTGGCAAGTTCAAGAGCACCCTCACCCCAGCCCTCTCCCCGAGGGAGAGGGAGCCGACCGAGTTGTGCTCTCGAGCTACATCGACCTGAAATATCCAGCCGAACTCAATATTGAGTGCAACCGAGATCCGCTCCCTTCCCCCTCACCCCCTTGGGGGAGAGGGGGCCGACCGAATTGAGCTCTCGAGCTACATCGACCTGAATTATCCAGCCGAACTCAATATTGAGTGCAACCGAGATCAGCTCCTTTCCCCCTCGCCCCTTTGGGGGAGAGGTTTGGGGTGAGGGGAGCGCTTTTGACCTTTGCGTCCAAGGCAAATATCAAATGCCCAACCCTGTATTTTTCCGCACAACCCAAACCCCGACACTGCGCTCCATTCAAACCTCTACCGGAGTGCTGTCATGCCCATTGCCTTGCTCGCGCTGACCCTCAGCGCATTCGCCATCGGGACGACCGAGTTCGTCATCGTCGGCCTGTTACCCACCATTGGCGCCAATCTCGGCGTCAGCCTGCCGTCCGCCGGGCTGCTGGTCAGTCTGTATGCACTGGGCGTCGCCATTGGCGCGCCGGTGCTGACCGCCCTCACCGGCAAAGTCCCGCGCAAATTGTTGCTGCTGTCGCTGATGGTGTTGTTCACCCTCGGCAACCTGCTGGCGTGGATGGCGCCGGGTTATGAATCGCTGGTGCTGGCGCGGATCGTCACGGGTCTGGCGCACGGGGTGTTCTTCTCCATCGGCTCGACCATTGCCACCAGCCTGGTGCCCAAGGAAAAAGCTGCCAGCGCGATTGCCATAATGTTCACCGGCCTCACTGTGGCGTTGGTCACCGGCGTGCCGCTGGGCACGTTCATCGGTCAGCATTTCGGCTGGCGCGAAACCTTCCTCGCCGTCTCGGCGCTGGGTGTGATCGCCTTCATCGGCAGCCTGCTGTATGTGCCGAACAACATCGCCCACAGCAAACCAGCGTCCTTGCTGCAGCAACTGCAAGTGCTGAAACAACCGCGTCTGCTGCTGGTGTACGCCATGACCGCGATCGGTTACGGCGGCTCGTTCATCGCCTTCACCTTCCTCGCGCCGATCCTGCAGGACCTCTCCGGTTTCAGCGCCGGCACCGTCAGCCTGGTGTTGCTGGTGTACGGCGTGTCGGTGGCGGTCGGCAATATCTGGGGCGGCAAACTGGCGGACAAGCGCGGGCCGATCAGCGCCCTGAAAATCATCTTCGCCCTGCTCGCCGCCGTGCTGTTCGTGCTGACCTTCACCGCCGCCAATCCATGGCTGGCGTTGGCGACAGTGCTGGTGTGGGGCGCGGTGGCGTTCGGCAACGTGCCGGGGTTGCAAGTGTATGTGGTGCGTCAGGCTGAACATCACACACCGCAGGCAGTGGACGTGGCATCCGGGCTGAACATTGCTGCGTTCAACCTAGGGATTGCCGGCGGGGCGTGGGGCGGCGGGCTGATCGTCGAACATCTGGGCCTGATTCACACGGCGTGGATCGGTGGGTTGGTGGTGTTGCTGGCGCTGGCGCTGACCGCGTGGAGCGGGCGACTGGATCGCCTCGGTCCGGCCTATGCCGAACCGGCTCAAGGCCGAGTATTCACGGGGCATTGAGTCACTCTGTGGGAGGGGGCTTGCTCCCGAAGTCGGTGTATCAGTCGCCATTGATGTTGACTGAACGACCGCCTTCGGGAGCAAGCCCCCTCCCACATTAGCTTTGTGTTGCTCTCAGGGATGTACCGTCCGTAACGCCACCGAAACTTTCCCGAACCGCCCGCAGTCATCAACAGACACAGGCTGTACGAGGACTGACAACGGGAGGGCGGCATGGCAACGATTCACATCGGTATTTCCGGCTGGCGCTACGTTCCGTGGCGAGGGGATTTCTACCCGAAAGGACTGACGCAGAAGCGCGAATTGCAGTTCGCTTCGCGGGCGGTCAACAGCATCGAAATCAATGGATCGTTCTACGCCCTGCAACGGCCCGAACGTTACGCCCAGTGGTACAACGAAACGCCGGACGACTTCGTGTTCAGCGTCAAGGCGCCGCGCTTCATCACCCACGTCCGGCGCCTGCGCGAGATCGAAAAGCCGCTGGCGAATTTCTTCGCCTCCGGGGTGCTGGAGCTTAAGGAAAAGCTCGGGCCGATCCTCTGGCAGTTTCCGCCGAACTTCAAATTCGACCCCGAGCGCTTCGAACACTTCCTCTCATTGTTGCCCCACGATACTGCAGCGGCCGCCGCCCTCGCCCGCCAACACGATTCACATCTTCACGGCCACGCCAGCCTCAAAGCCTGGCGCAAAAAACCGCTGCGCCATGCCGTGGAAGTGCGCAATGACACGTTCATCGACCCCGACTTCGTGCGCTTGTTGAAACGCTACAACACCGCTCTGGTGATCGCCGACACCGCCGGCAAATGGCCGTACCGCGAAGACCTCACCAGCGATTTCGTCTACCTGCGCCTGCACGGCGCCGAAGAGCTGTACGCCAGCGGCTACACCGACGCCGCGTTGAACAAATGGGCTGAACGCATCGACGCCTGGCATCACGGCCGGCAACCGGGCGATGCGCATCTGATCGCGCCGCGCCTCAAGCCGCGGGCGCGTACATCCCGCGAAGTGTTCTGCTATTTCGACAACGACATCAAAGTCCGCGCGCCCTACGACGCGCGCAGTTTGCTCCACCGATTCGAGCTGGATAAATCGCTCGCCACCACCCCCGGTGAACCGGCTGCCGAAGGGGTGCTGGCATGAGTCCAGAGCCGGTCGGGTTCACCGACGAGCAGACCAGCGTTGAAGTGTCGGTGCGTCGTTTCACCGTGCTGACGGTCAACACACACAAGGGTTTCACCGCGCTCAACCGACGTTTCATCCTCCCGGAGTTGCGCGAAGCGGTGCGCAGCGTGGCCGCCGACGTGGTGTTTCTGCAGGAAGTCCACGGCACCCACGAACATCATCCCAAGCGCTACAGCAACTGGCCGACGATGCCGCAATACGAGTTCCTCGCCGACAGCCTGTGGCCGCAGTTCGCCTACGGGCGCAACGCGGTGTACCCGGAGGGCGATCACGGCAATGCGTTGCTGTCGAAATTCCAGATCATCCGCCACGACAACCTCGACGTGTCGATCAGCGGCCACGAGAACCGCGGGCTGCTGCATTGCGTGCTGCGCCTGCCCGGCGATGGCGTCGAAGTGCATGCGATCTGCGTGCATCTGGGTCTGCGCGAAAGCCATCGTAATGCGCAATTGAAACTGCTCGGCGAGCGTCTGGCGGAGCTGCCGGTTGACGCGCCAGTGATCGTCGCCGGTGACTTCAACGACTGGCGCCAGCGCGCCGACGCGCTGCTCGAACCCTGCGGTCTGCGCGAGGTGTTCGCCGAGCATCACGGCAAACCGGCGCGCAGCTTTCCGGCGCGCCTGCCGACGCTGCGCCTGGACCGCATCTACGTGCGCAACCTCAAGGCCAGCCAGCCGAAAGTCCTGGCCAACCGGCCCTGGTCACACCTTTC
The DNA here is from genome assembly GCF_023100615.1 of Pseudomonas sp. MWU12-3103b. Lineage (NCBI taxonomy): Bacteria > Pseudomonadati > Pseudomonadota > Gammaproteobacteria > Pseudomonadales > Pseudomonadaceae > Pseudomonas > Pseudomonas sp. MWU12-3103b. The sequence continues at coordinate 54,539 of NZ_JALMEY010000005.1, read as the reverse complement.
CGACCACGTCCCGTTATCGGTGGAGATCGAACTATGAGCAGCGCACCGCTGGAGAAATCCGCCGTGGAACCGATCAGCATCAACCCGCCGGTGCGCGAGCCCGGGCATGTCGATGTCGAGTACGGCTGGCAGGGCAATAACCGCGTCGAGTTGCTGGAAAACGGCGAGGAATATTTCCCACGGGTGTTCGACGCCATGCGTGCGGCGAAGAGTGAAATTCTGCTGGAGACCTTCATCGTTTTCGAAGACAAGGTCGGCGCAGAGTTGCAGCAGATCCTGATCGACGCCGCCCGGCGTGGCGTGCGCACCACTGTCAGCCTCGACGGTTTTGGTTGCGGCGAGTTGACCACCGGTTATCTCGCGGCACTGAGCGAAGCGGGCGTGCATCTGCAAATGTTTGACCCGGCGCCCAAGCACCTGGGCATTCGCACCAACTGGTTCCGCCGCCTGCACCGCAAGATTGTGGTGGTCGACGGACTGATCGCGTTCATTGGCGGGATCAACTTTTCCGGCGATCACCTGGCCGATTTCGGCCCCGAGGCGAAACAGGATTATGCGGTGCAGATTCAAGGGCCAGCGGTCGCTGACATCCATCATTTCGCCCTGCTGCAAAGTGGTCGTCCGGGACGCGCACGGTTCTGGTGGCAGCGCCGGCGTCAGCGCCGGGCGGACATGGCTTTCAACGATCACGACGGTCAGGTACGTCTGGTGTTTCGCGACAACGATCAGCATCACACCGACATCGAAGATGTGTACTTGCACGCATTGCGCCGGGCCAAACGCCGGGTGGTGATCGCCAACGCCTATTTCTTCCCCGGCTACCGCCTGCTGCGCGAGATCCGCAACGCCGCGCGCCGTGGCGTCGAGGTGCGGCTGATCCTGCAAGGTCAACCGGACATGCTGGTGGCCAAACTGGCGGCGCGCATGACCTACGACTACCTGCTCAAGGCCGGCGTGCAGATCCACGAATATTGCCAGCGCCCGCTGCACGGCAAAGTCGCGTTGGTGGATGAGGAATGGAGCACCGTCGGCTCGAGCAATCTCGACCCGCTGAGCCTGTCGCTGAACCTGGAAGCCAACGTGCTGATCCGCGATCGCGCGTTCAATCAGCATTTGTTTCAGCGCCTCGAAGACCTGAGCCAGAACCACTGCAAGGCGATGGACGCCAGCATGTCCCCGCGAGGACGGATCTGGCACATGACCGTAGGGTTTCTGGTGTTTCACTTCCTGCGGCATTTCCCGTCAATGGCCGGATGGTTGCCGGCGCACAAACCGCGGCTCAAGCCGTTTCGGGGGCGCACCTCATGAGCCATTCCCACGCACAGTCTGCGCCCGCCACTCACTCTCGCTGGAGTCGCTGGAAACGCCCACTGACGTTGCTGTTCTTCCTCGCGCTGATCGTGTTGCTGACGATGTTCGCCACCCGTATCGAATGGGCCGAAGTTCTGCAAACCCTGGCTGACTTTAAGGTGCGCACGCTGATCATCGCCGCCAGCCTGACCCTGCTGAGCTTTCTCACCTACGCCAGTTTCGACCTGATCGGCCGCACCTACATTCGCCAGGACCTGACCTGGAAACAGATCCTCCCGGTGGGGATCATCAGTTATGCGTTCAACCTCAATCTCAGCGCCTGGGTCGGCGGGATCGCCATGCGCTATCGGCTGTATTCGCGTTTGGGCGTCAGCAAAAGCAACATCGCCAAAATTCTCGGACTGAGCCTGGCCACCAACTGGTTCGGTTACATGACGATTGCCGGCGTGGTGTTCAGCAGCGGCCTGGTGAGCATGCCGCCGGGCTGGAAAATCAGCAGCGCCGCGTTGCAAGGCATTGGCGTGCTGTTGCTGCTGTTGAGTGCCGGTTACCTCGCCGCGTGCCAGTTCTCGAAGCGCCGCGAGTGGTCGATTCGCGGGGTGGAAATCAACCTGCCATCACTGCGCATGGCCGTCCTGCAATTGCTGCTCGGTGCATTGAACTGGTCGCTGATGGCGGCGGTGATTTTCACTCTGCTGCCGAGCAAACTGGATTATCCGTTGGTGCTCGGCGTGCTGTTGATCAGCGCGATTGCCGGAGTCATCACGCACATTCCGGCGGGGCTTGGAGTGTTGGAAGCGGTGTTTGTCGCGCTGCTGCAGCACGAAGCTTCGCGGGGCAGTCTGGTGGCGGGGTTACTGGCTTATCGGGCGATCTATTTTCTGCTGCCGTTATTGATTACGGTGGTGATGTATTTGCTGGTGGAAGCCAAGGCCAAGGCGTTGCGGATCGAGAAGAAACCGTCCTGATTTTGTGGCTATGGCTGATGGCCCCTTCGCGAGCAAGCCCGCTCCCACAGGTAGAACGCATTCCAAATGTGGGAGCGGGCTTGCTCGCGAAGGGGTTCGAAAGGGCGCCAAAGATCATGTTGCCTGAATAATGCTCAACCGCTCACCGACAACCATTTCGGTAATCCAGTCCACCAGAATCGAGGTATAGGCCTGCTGCGAAACCGGCTCGCTCAAGGCATGGTCGGCGCCATCGATGATCCGGTGCGTCAGCGAATGCGTCTGCTGACAGGCGGCACGGTAGCTCATGATCGTCGCGTGGGGCACGTAGTCGTCGGTTTCCGATTCCACCAGCAACACATCCCCGGTGAACTGCGAACAGGCGTGCAGCGCACGGTTGCTGTCTGCACGGACCAACGTCGCCCGATAGTCGCGCAGGTCGGCCTTGTCCAGTTCACGCTTGGGCGTGTGCCATTGCTCGTCGCGATACAGCGCCGGTACCCGCAGCGCCAGCCAGCGCACCGGACGCAACGAGGTGAGGATCGAAGCCAGGTAACCGCCATAACTGGTGCCAACCACCGCAATCGCCGAGGTGTCGAGCGCCGGATGCGCCAGCAGGCGGTCGTAAGCTGCGAGCAGGTCACGCAGGTTGTCTTCGCGCGTCACCCGCGTCAGCGGAATGCCGGTACCGCCGGTGTGACCGCGCAGGTCGAAGGTCAGGCATACACAACCAAGCCCGGCGATGCCCTTGGCGCGTTCAAGATCACGCTCCTGGCTACCGCCCCAGCCGTGCACAAACAACACGCCGGGGACTTTCGATTTTGGACTGAGAAACGTCCCGCTCATCTGTTCATCATCAATGTCGATCTGAATGCTTTCGCTTCTAGCCGTCATAAGATTTGACCGTTACGTATTTGAGAAGGAAGTCGCTGTTCTCCGCTGGCCCGCGATAGATTTCGATGGCGTCCGCCGGCAGGCTTTGATCGCTATAGGTTTCTACGGTCGACACGCGGATCGCGGGCATCTGCGGATCATTGACGAAGCTTTGCAACGCGGCCAATTCAGCGCTGCTGGCACCGCCCATGCGCCAGGATTGTTCGAGCACCCCGCTGCGGGGTTTGCCATTGCTGTCCAGGCCTTGGGCAATGTCGTAGTTGCGCCGCGAGGCGTAGAAATCTGGATAAGCCTCATCCGCCGCCCGGTCGAAAATCTGCGCCTGCTTGATGGCCAGTCGCACGTCATCCGGCAAGTCCAGCGCCAGCAGATCTGCGTAGCCGCCCTGCACTACCAGCAGATTCGAACCACCATAGACGTCTTCGCCATGGGCATCCTTGGTCAAGTATTGATCACCGCAGTAGCTCAGCACTTTGTCGCCGATGAATGACTGGCCAACGCTGTGGGTGAAGACCTTGCTCAAGTCCTGTTCGAGCACCACGCCATCGCGAAACAACGCTTCCGCTTCTGCACGGGCCAGTACTTCATCGAACGCGTCGAGGCTGTTGATAACTTCCTGGCCACGACCGGCACAAGCGTGAATCGGCTTCAGGCGGATCGGCCCGCTGTACAGCAAATGCTCGGCGGCGGGCCGCGCGTCTTCCAAGGCAAACACCGTCAAGCCATCAAGCACCACATCGCGCACGCGCTCGGAAAACAGCGGCGCCCAGCCTTGTGGCGCGTGAGCCAGATGACTGCGCAAGCCGTGGCTGATGGCTTTGGTGCAAATGAAATCGTGTTCGACGTACCCGCCCCACAAATCGCCGGGACCCCTGATCCCCAGATTACGCGCGCTGGCCGGGCCAACAATGGTCTGGGTCGGCAGCCAATACACATCGCGACCGCGATGCTTCTGCGGGTCAAAACTTCCGCCGAAGCTGAGTCCCAGAATCTGCGCCAGCCAGCGGGCCAGCGCCTTGTTGGTCTGCACTTCATGTTGCGGCGCCCCGGCACGAACCGAATGGGCGACGACCACTTTCCTGCTCGACATCGGGGTCATGCATCCCCCTTCAAGCCACTTGATGAATGTAATGAGAGAAGTGCAGAGATCAGGCCAATCGCCTGGCGCCGGGAATGCCCAATGATTCAATCGCTTGGAACAAGCATGGTGGCATCAGGCCTGTTTCAATCTGCACGACTGCCAGCGAATCCGCGGCAATTTGCACGAAACGGGACGTCGACTACTGCTGACTGACTTCCTTCCAGATGGCATCGAACATGACACAACGTTTGAGCATAGCCTGACGCCCGATTTGAATCGCAAGCCGCTTGGCTTCAGGCGTCTGGTGAGTCAGGCGTTGCAGAATTCCCAGCATGGTTATCGCGTGGTCCTCATCCTCTTCGATATGCAGGCGAAAGAACTCCAGGCCTTCCTCACTGACATTCAGTCCCTCCAGTGCCAGCAGAATCGGTTTGTAAATCAGCGGCACAATGGCTTCGGCTCCCAGGCAGAGTGCTGCGAGGCCCTCGACAGGATTTTCACTGCGGCAAAGCTGCATGATGCATTGGGTGAAATCCACGGTCTGAGGTAAAGGCAATTCAGCCAAGGGATGGGTGCCCAGGATCCGCAGCGACCTTTGAAACAACTCGGCATGCGTGAGCTTGTTGTCACCATCTATGCCCATTTCCTCTTGCATGTTTTCCAATAGCAATTTTATGTCGCCAAGGGACTCGAGGCGATTGAGGATCGCGCACAGAAAGCGGGTAAAGTTTCGCGAGTAGTAATGATGCTGGATCAGAAAGTAACGCATCCCCTTCAGCGAAACATGACCGTCTTGCATTGCCAGCAACAGTTCATGATTAACCAATCCATCTAACGCATCAGCGTCCAGCCATTCGCCCCATAATGTGCCTCCGGTCATGAACTTAATGACCTTCGCCCCATCGCCGCGATTCAACTCTTTATCTACTTCCAACTTTAAATTCCTTTTAATTCTTTATCAGCCATCCAGCCGATCGCAACTTTCCAGTTATTCTGCAACCCCGAAAAACTTACAAAACCGTATTCATTGTGCGTCGCTGTAAATGACCGGGCGCTCAAACCTGGCCAGAAAGTAAGCACATAGAGAGGCGAAAATGATGCACAGACCGCCTGACGCAAGAATCACAGCGCTGCTTGAGAAATGCAGTAACAGCCATCCACTCAGCAGGCTCGCCGGCGGAATCGCGAGGTAGGCAATGAGCCGTGTAACTCCGACCGTTCGCCCAAGAATGGTTTGCGGAACCACCTGCTGGCGATAGGTGAAAAAAGCGATGACCACCACGGATTGGCAACCGGTAGAAAGCGCCCACAGTGCCGAAAGTGACCACGGATCGTTGGCCATCGCCCCCATCAGCGTGAACACCCCGGCCAGCAAACAGCTTCGACGGATAAGAATGCCGGCCGGATATCTCTTCACCAGAAACGCCCCCATAGCTGATCCGGCGACGGCACCTGCACCAATGAGCCCGTAGTAATAGCCCACATCACTCAATGGCACGGCCAGTAGCGTGGTGTAGACATAGACAAGGCTGGCACCGATCAAGGCAAAACCGAAATTGCAGAAAAAGAACAGCATGACAAACGAACACAGTTCTCGCTGCTGGATGACATACAACAGTCCGGCTTTGATTTCCGTGAATACCCGCGTGGTGGCCGGCGCAGGCTTACCCTGCTCTTTCAGCAAGAAGCAAAGCGGCAGGGATAGCGCAAATCCGACAATGCTGCCAATCAGCAACTGCTCCTTGGTACTGAAGGCCAGCAAGGCTGCAACGCCGATTGGTGCAACGATGCGAATGATGTTGTCACTGGCATTGACGATTGCATTGAACCGGTGGAGTTTGGGCCCTTCGATCAGTGCGGGCGCAATACTCTGGAAGACCGGGTGGTGGGTGGCACCGACGCTTGCCAACAGAAAGCTCAGCAGTAACAGAGTAATACTCAAGCTGCTCCCGGACAGCGTAATCACGGCAGCATATATAAGGCAGCCGGTGACGATGTTGATCAGATCACCACCGATCAAAAAACGCCGTTTGCTGTAGCGATCACTCCACACACCGGCGAAGGGCGTGACCAGTATGTACGGCGCCATCGCGGCGAAAAAAGCCAGCGACGTCCAGACTGGGGAGCCGGTCTGCTCATAAACATAAAGCGGGATCAGAAACGCGATGGCCCATGAACAGATGGACGTGATGGCATAGGACGCCAGGAGTTTGAACATCTAGACAGTCTCCGCCTGCGGCGACCGTTGCGCGTCCGCGAGATGTCCACACACCGTGCAGTCCGGATTCTGTTGCCAGACTTCGGCGACGCTGATGTCCAGGTCGTCGAATGTGAATTCCTTTAGCTTGTTGGTCAATTGTGGCGGTTGGCAGCCGGTGATGATCTTGACTGTTTCGCTGACCATCATCCCGGCGGTGACAGCCACCAAAGTCACAAGAGCCGGGCCGGGATGCTCATAAGTGATGTCGTGCTGTTTGGCCATGGTCGAAACGCTGTTCACCAGGCTGCTCTTGTTACGCGCCGACGTCAGCCAGCAAGCACCGCAGCCCGAGGAGCCAGGCACCACCGAATAAAACACCGAGCGCCGTACATCAAGCCCGCCTGAAATGAAGGGTACGCCCTGTTCAACACAGGCCTCATTCAGCCAGTCGGCCATGTAGTTCGCGGGTTTATCGGCGACACAAATCACAATATCGTGGCCGCGTACGATGCCGGCGACGTCTTGCGCCGACTGGAGGCGGGTTTCGTGAGCAGTAATGTCGAGGTGACTGTTGAATTCAAGCAACCTGCGCCTGGCCGTTGCAACCTTCGGCATGCCAACGTCGGTTTCCTTGTAAAGGATCTGCCGGTTCAAATTGCTCAACTCGATCGTGTCAAAATCGAGGATCGTCAGATGGTGGACACCCAGCGCTACCAGGTCGAACAGGATATGGGTGCCCAGACCGCCGCAGCCCAGGACACAGACCCTGGCCGTGCGCAGTTTTTCCTGGTGGGTGAACTTGTTCTCGCCCACAGCCGCCATCGACCCGAAAAAGTCGATGTTGCGGGAAAATCTGATGCGATCATGATCCGAAAGAGAAGTAGTCTCAAAGGCATCCGGACTCTCGACCAGCCGGTATTTGATCAGATCTTGCGCGACGCTTCGGATTTCGTCCTGATCCACCGCGGGGTAACGGTCTGCCACTTGGGTAATCAACTCCTCAAAGGGTGTACGGCCATCAAGTGCCTTGATGAACTCCCAGACAGCACCGTGTAGGTCGGGGATTTTTGCGTATTGACCGTTAAAACGCAGAACTACCTGACCATCCAGTTTGAACGGAATAATCGTCGGTTTAAGACAAAGCTTCATATTCGAGCCTCGATCGCTATTAAAACAAGTTAGTAAAAGAACCAGGGCCGCGAAGGCCCCGGTTCTTACTGATCAGATCAGCCGATCTGAGAATCGCCAGCGGAAGATGCTTTTTCGAAAGTCATAATGATTTCCTCAAAAGTTGAAGGGCCGGTAGTCCAAGCTGTGTTCCACCGGAGTGAAGGTGTGCACACCCCAAAACTAGAATAAGTTCTTAGTGGTTGCGAACCGACCTTGTTTCTTAATATTACTCACAAAGAAAAAAATTCCTACGCCCTTACGAAGGGCCGCTATTACTTCTTACGGAAACATGCAAAAACAATGTAGGAATTATCTTCAATACTTAAACAATAAAAAATCACAGCGCGAGAATTGAGAAACAAACTCGCCTTCCAGACAATAAACATCAGTGATTAATCAGAAATACACTCCCCACCCGGCACAACGCTTGCGACCACCACCTCATCAGCGATGTCGACATGCCGAAAAAATCTCACGCGTGAGCCATTGATGGCATTTTGAATTGGTTGTAGTGTGGCTCACGCGTGAGATGTTCATAACGGAGTCATTGCCATGAAAAGTCGCTCCCCCACCGTTGCATCAGAGAGCCCACAGGGAGAGCGCTCGAAACCGTCCGCGAAAAAGCCGTCGAGCTTCTACATGAAGCAGATGCGCGCGGGCCTGGCTGCCGCCGGTTATGTGAAACACGAAACTTGGGTACTTCCGGAAAACCGAAGCTTGCTCAAGCAGATGGAGCAACAGCTACGCCAACCGATTCTGGCTGGCTCATTCATGTCGGAGAATTACATGAGCGCAGGCAACAACTGGAACATCGATAGCCTCTTCAACGCCCTCAAGGCACTGGACGAGGTGGCTTCGCACGAGATCACGCTGTCTCTGATCCAGAGCTCCGAACCCAGCATCAAGCTGGAAATGAACGAATTCGGCGGTCTGCCGATTCACATCGCTGTGGCCGGTCAGCAGATCATCGTCGACACCGTGCTGGTGGACATCGATTCGATCACTGACGTGCGCGCCTTCAACGACGCCGTGCTGCGCAGCCGGGAAATGTTCCCGCTGTCGTCGATCGGTATCGAGTCGATGCCTAACGGCCAGACCGTTTACAACATGTTTGGCGCCCTCAGCGCCGACTCGAGCCTGACCAACGTCGTCACCGAGGTGAAAACCCTGGTCGACAACGTGCAGCGCGCGAGCGAAGCCTTCGAACACTTCTTCAAGTAATCAACAGGGAATATCCAATGACTCAGTCCATCTGGAGCAAGTTGTTCACCGCGCTGCGCGGCGGCGCCAATGAAGTCGGCGAAGCGATCGTCGACCAACAGGCCCTGCGCATCCTCGACCAGGAAATCCGCGACGCCGACACCGCGCTGTCGAATGCCCGCCGTGAGCTGGTCACCATCATGGCCAAGCACAAGCTGGCCGCTGATCGCGTGAGCGAGTACGACGCCAAGATCAAGGATCTGGAAGCCAAGGCGGTTTCAGCGCTGAACGCCGGCCGCGAAGACCTGGCGATGGAAGTGGCTGAAGCGATTTCGACCCTGACCAACGACCTGACCGCCGAGAAAGCCCAGAGCGACGAATTCGGCACCTACGCCGAAAACATGCGCAAGGACATCAGCAAGGCCGAGTCGCGGATCAAGAGCCTGCGCCAGCAGGTGGACATGGCCAAGGCCCGTGAAAGCGTGCAGAAAGCACAGGTCAGCGCATCCATCGCCAGCGGCGGCGCCAATGGCAAGCTGGAAACCGCGGTGGGCACGCTGAACCGTCTGCAGGCCAAGCAGCAGCAACGCGCTGCCGAGCTGAGTGCCGCCGATGAATTGGCTGACGCTTCGACCGGCAATGACCTGGAACGCAAACTGCGCGACGCCGGCATCACGCCGAACGAAGGCAGCGCCAATGCGATCCTCGAGCGTCTGAAGCAGAAGTCCGCGCAGTAAGCGTTTGCACAAAACCTGTGGGAGCGGGCTTGCTCGCGAAAGCGGTTTGTCAGTCGTTACTTTAGCTGCCTGACACACCGCCTTCGCGAGCAAGCCCGCTCCCACATGGTTTACGGCGTGTCGTTCGTCGCCCGGCCCGGTACACTGGCGGCGTTTTTTACGACGAACACCTCCACCCGCCTCAAGGAATGTACCCATGGGATGGTTCAAAGACTTGCTGGGTACCAGCAACTGGCAGACCGCTGCGCCAACGCCAACCGTTGCCAATGGCCCACTCGGGATGGCACAAGGCAAAGGTGTGCGATTCGATTCGACTCTGGCCTTGCTGCTCGATGGCAGCACCTCGGTGCAGGTTCCAGCGGCAGAGGCAATCTGGAGCGCCGGCTGGATCGACCTCGGCCAATCCAACAAGCTGCATCGCTACTACCTCAATAACGAAGACTTCTGGCTGCAGATCCACGTCACCGGTGACGACCAGATCGAGTCGGTCACCCTGTTCAACTACCTCAGCTACGTGACCGTCAACAGTGACGCCGAGCTGCAGCGCCTGGCCGGCCCCGAAAGCCCGATCGGCCTGCCGATCTATACCCACGACGGCGTCCAGTACAGCCGCGAATGGGGCACCGAACAAGGCCAGACCGAACTCGTACCGATGACCGAACATGTGGTCAACCCGGACGAGAGCTACACCATCGAACACCACTCCATGCTTTACGCGCGCGAGACCGGCCTGACCGATCGCCGCGAACTGCTGCTGTTCTCCGTCGAACAGGACGAGGAAGGCACCGTCAGCCTGAGCACCTCGCTGGGCATTTCGCTGTACACGACTGATTTGAGCACCATTTAAATAAGGAAGTTTTCCATGCTGGAAGTGCTGGCCGTTTCCCTGAACAAGACCGCACTGGTCGGTTTCGTCGTCTACCTGATCGGCGCCGTGCTGCTGTTCATGCTGTTTCAGTTCGTCTACACCCGCATCACGCCACACAAGGAGTTCGAGCTGATTCGCTCCGGCAACATCGCTGCCGCCATCGCTCTGGCGGGCGCGATCATCGGCTTCGCGATTCCGGCCAGCAACGTGATCGCGTTTTCGGTCAACGTTCTCGATTTCGTGCTGTGGGCGGTGATTGCTGCGGTGGTGCAGCTGCTGGCCTTTCTCGCCACGGGGCTGGTGCTCAAGGGCACGTCGCAGCGTATCGCCAACGGTGAAATCGCTTCGGGTATCTATGTGGCCGCAGTGGCCATCAGCGTCGGCATGCTTAACGCCGCGTGCATGACCCCGTCCAACTGATCGGCAGGAAGCCTTCGATGAAACGCAGCAAGTACGTTCAACTGTCTCTCGCCGCTTCGGTGGCGCTGGCGATTTCCGGCGAGGTTGCCGCGCAGGAGCAGCAACGCTTCCAATCTGTCGAGGAGTGCGTCGGCGCCGAAGTGGCCGCCGACGTCTGTTCCAACGCCTACGTCGCGGCATTGACCGAACATCGACGTATTGCGCCGGCCTACGATGACAAGGCCAAGTGCGACGCAGACTTTGCCGCCGACTGGTGCCAGAAAAACTCCGATGGCCGCTTCGTGCCGAAGCTCGGCGGCTTCAAGGTGCCGCAGAACGACGAGGCGCCACAGGACCTGAATGCGCTTGCCAATGCGCAGATGCCTGCCGGTGAAGCCGCCGCCGCCCAGAACGTACAAAGCACTTCGCACTCGTCCGGCGGCGGCAACGGTTGGCTGACGGGCTGGCTGATCGGCAATGCGATGAGCAACAACGCCAATCGCACGGTCTATCGCGATCGCGATACGCGCCAGACCTACAACACCTCGGCGCAGTACCGCAAAATCGAATCGGCACCGGGTACCCGCACCGACACCCGCTACGACAGCACCCGGAGCAAACCGGTCAACGTCGCTTCGTCGACGTCCCGCGGCGGCTTCGGCAGCCAGTCTTCCGCGCGCAGCGGTTGGGGCGGCTGGGGCAGTTCGAGCAGCTGATCATGAAAAAGATCCACTGCGCCGAGCGCCCCGACTGGAAACAGACTGCCGAAAGCCTCGGTTTTCTGTTCCACACCATCGACGACGAGCCGTACTGGGACGAAAGCGCCTACTACCAGTTCACGCTCGCGCAGATTGAAAACGATCTGGAGGATCCGACCACCGAACTGCACGAGATGTGCATGGACCTGGTCGACCGTGTGGTGCACAGCGAAGAGCTGCTGGATCGCCTGAGCATCCCAGCGCCGTACTACGACATGATCCGCACGTCCTGGCTGGAAGGTCATCCGCATCTGTACGGGCGTATGGACTTTTCCTACAGCGGCAACGGCCCGGCAAAGCTGCTGGAACTCAACTACGACACGCCGACCAGTCTCTATGAGGCGGCGGCATTTCAGTGGGGCTGGCTGGAGCAGTGCATCGAGCGCGGGATGCTGCCGCGCCATGCCGACCAGTTCAACAGCATCGATACCAAGCTGCACCAGGCGTTTGCCGAGTTGCAGCTCAAGCGGCCGTTCTACTTTGCGTCGATGAAAGACTCGGTCGAAGACAAGGGGACCACCGACTACTTGCGCCTGATCGCGGAAAAGGTCGGTTTCGAATCCCGGCACATCGACATCGAAGACATCGGCCTGACCGCCGAGGGTCGCTTCGTCGACCTTGAGGATCGTTGGATCCCGCACCTGTTCAAGCTGCATGCCTGGGAATTTATTTTCCACGAGCCATTCGGTGCAGCAATCGCCGAAAGCGATACGCAGTTCTTCGAACCGGCGTGGAAGTCGATCCTGTCGAACAAAGGCGCGCTGCCTTTGCTGTGGGAGCTGCACAAGGGGCATCCGAATCTGCTCGCGGCGCACCTTGATCCGAATCCGGCCAGTGCGGTGCCCAAGGGCTGGGTACGCAAACCGTACTTCTCCCGCGAAGGCGCGAATATCGAACTGCAAACGGCAGAAGGTCTGATCGTCAAAGAAGACGGGCCCTACACCGATGCGCCATTCATCCTGCAGGAATTTGCGCCATTGCCGAAGTTCGACGACAGCTACACGCTGATCGGCTCGTGGGTGATTGGTGATCAGGCGGCGGGGATCGGCGTGCGCGAAGACAACAGTCTGATCACCAAGGATTCAAGCCGGTTTCTGCCGCACCTGATCCTCGACTGAAACACACACCCGCATTTGTGGGAGCGGGCTTGCTCGCGAAAGCGGACTGCCATTCAACAAATGCTTTGACTGACCCGACGCCTTCGCGAGCAAGCCCGCTCCCACAGGAGATCAGTAGTAATCGCGGACCTTGCGCCACAAAAAAGGCCCGTCGTGTTGAACGACGGGCCTTTTTTATTCAGCGTGGATGCAGCAGCGAATCAGAACGGGATATCGTCATCGAAGCTGTCGAAATCCGGAGCCGGTTGCGGTGCAGCCTGCTGTGGAGCCGGGGCTGGACGCTGTTGCGGAGCCGACTGCTGCGGACGCGGAGCCTGTTGGCGTGGCGCCTGCTGCTGGTAGTTGTTGCCACCGCCTTGTTGGTCGCCCTGTTGTGGACGGCCGCCGAGCAGTTGCATGGTGCCTTGCATGTCGACCACGATTTCTGTGGTGTAACGCTTGATACCGTCTTTTTCCCACTCGCGGGTCTGCAGCTTGCCTTCGATGTACACCTGCGAGCCTTTACGCAGGTACTCGCCGGCGATTTCCGCAACCTTGCCGAACATCGAAACACGGTGCCATTCGGTCTTCTCGACCTTTTGACCGGTTTGCTTGTCGGTCCACTGTTCGCTGGTTGCCAGACTCAGGTTGGTCACGGCGTTACCGTTAGGCAGGTAGCGAACTTCGGGATCCTGGCCGCAAGTGCCGACCAATATGACTTTGTTAACCCCACGGGCCATAACGTTCTCCTAGGCTTCGCAAGCAGCCCCGGCCGGGTTGTTCACCAGGCGTTCGAGGGTGTCGCGATCCACTAATTCTTTGTCCAGTTTGATGTAAACAGCCGCTTCATCAGCAACTATCACTGCATCTGTTACCCCTACGAGGGCCTTGAGGCGCTCGACCAGACCCGCTTCGCGGATCGCCTCGGGCGACAACGGCAAGCGCAGGCTCGTCACGTAGGGAGGTTCGCGCATGGTAACAGCAAAGGCCAGCCAGATGGCAGCCAGACCCGCACATCCAAGGAACACAACCGACAGACCGCCATGCTGAAACAGCCAGCCGCCAAGTATCCCGCCGAGCGCCGAACCGAGGAACTGGCTGGTGGAATACACGCCCATGGCCGTGCCCTTCCCGCCTGCCGGTGAAACCTTGCTGATCAGCGACGGCAACGAAGCTTCCAGCAGATTGAACGCGGTGAAGAACACCACCGTACCGATCACCAGAGCCCGCAAACTGTCACCGAACTGCCAGAAGAATAGCTCAGTGAACATCAGCGTCAGGACGGCGCCGAGCAAAATTCGTTTCATTTTGCGTTTCTTCTCGCCATAGATGATGAACGGGATCATGGCGAAGAAAGAGATCAGTAGCGCAGTCAGATAAACCCACCAGTGCTGCTCCTTGGGCAGCCCGGCCTTTTCCACCAGCGCCAGCGGCAGGGCGACGAAGCTCGACATCAGCATCGCGTGCAACACAAAAATGCCCAAATCCAGGCGCAGCAGATCCGGATGTTTGAGCGTCGGCATCAAGGCCTGACGCGCCACGCCAGACTCTCGATGGCTCAGCGGCCCGGTGGATTTCGGCACCATGAACATCACGATGACGATCCCGAACAGGGCCATGCCGCCAGTGGCGAGGAACAGTCCGGACAGGCCGAACGCGCGGGTCAGCAACGGCCCGACCACCATGGCCACGGCGAACGACAGACCGATGGTCATGCCGATCATGGCCATGGCTTTGGTACGGTGCTGTTCACGGGTCAGGTCGGAAAGCAGTGCCATGACCGCAGCGGAAATCGCCCCGGCGCCCTGCAGGATGCGTCCGGCAATCACGCCCCAGATCGAATCGGCCTGAGCCGCCAGCACACTGCCAAGGGCGAAGACCACCAGCCCGAGGAAAATCACCGGCCGCCGGCCGATACGGTCGGAAATGATCCCGAACGGAATCTGGAAAATCGCCTGGGTCAGGCCGTAAGCGCCAATCGCCAGCCCGATCAGGGCCGGGGTCGCTCCCGCCAGGTCCATGCCGTAGGTCGCCAGTACCGGCAACACCATGAACATGCCAAGCATACGGAAGGCGAACACCAGGGCCAGACCGCTCGCTGCGCGGGTCTCGCTGCCACTCATGCGTTCGCTGTGGGGATCGTGCATGGAAAAACCTCGTGTGAACCGGCGGCGATTCTACCAGTCCCATCGAAAGACGGGGTATATCGCGACGCTATGACGCGTATAGATGAAACTCTCTTCATGCAAGGTAAAAAACCCTTCGTTTGATAGTGTGCATCCATCCAGTATTTGCCCGTATACTCCTACGTTTTCGACGCCCGCCGAGCGAGGCCACTTTGGACAAGATCCTGATACGTGGGGCCCGTACCCACAACCTGAAGAACATCGACCTGACCCTGCCACGGGACAAACTGATCGTCATCACCGGCCTGTCCGGATCCGGCAAGTCGTCCCTGGCCTTCGACACGCTGTACGCCGAAGGTCAGCGCCGCTATGTCGAATCCCTGTCGGCCTACGCCCGACAGTTCCTGTCGATGATGGAAAAACCCGACGTCGACACCATTGAAGGTTTGTCGCCGGCGATCTCCATCGAACAGAAGTCGACCTCGCACAACCCGCGTTCCACGGTCGGCACCATCACCGAAATCTACGACTACCTGCGTCTGCTGTATGCACGTGTCGGTACGCCGCGTTGCCCGGATCACGACATTCCGCTGGAAGCGCAGACCGTCAGCCAGATGGTCGATCTGGTGCTGGCACAACCGGAAGGCAGCAAGCTGATGTTGCTGGCGCCGGTTATTCGCGAACGCAAAGGTGAACACCTTTCGGTTTTTGAAGAGCTGCGTGCCCAAGGCTTCGTCCGCGCCCGGGTCAACGGCCGCATTTGCGAACTTGATGAACTGCCGAAACTGGATAAACAGAAGAAGCACTCGATCGATGTGATCGTCGACCGTTTCAAGGTCCGCGCCGACCTGCAGCAGCGTCTGGCCGAATCGTTCGAAACCGCACTGAAGCTGGCGGACGGCATTGCCTTGGTCGCGCCGATGGACGATGAGCCAGGTGAAGAGATGATCTTCTCCGCGCGCTTTGCCTGCCCGATCTGCGGCCATGCCATCAGCGAGCTTGAGCCGAAGCTATTCTCCTTCAACAACCCGGCCGGCGCCTGCCCGACCTGCGATGGCCTGGGCGTGAAGCAGTTCTTCGACATCAAGCGCCTGGTCAATGGTGAACTGACCCTGGCCGAGGGCGCGATCCGTGGCTGGGACCGGCGTAACGTCTATTACTTCCAGATGCTCGGCTCACTGGCCTCGCACTACAAGTTCAGTCTTGAGAAGCCGTTCAACGAGCTGACCGCCGAACAGCAGAAACAGATCCTGCATGGCAGCGGCTCACAGAATGTCGACTTCAAATACCTCAACGACCGCGGCGACATCGTCAAACGTTCGCACCCGTTCGAAGGCATCGTGCCGAACCTTGAACGTCGCTACCGCGAAACCGAATCGGCCAGCGTGCGTGAAGAGCTGGCCAAGTTTCTCAGCACCCAGGCTTGCCCGGATTGCCGCGGCACTCGTCTGCGCCGTGAAGCGCGGCACGTGTGGGTTGGCGAGAAAACCCTGCCGGCAGTGACCAACCTGCCGATTGGCGATGCCTGCGAATACTTCGGCGAGTTGAAGATGACAGGTCGGCGTGGCGAGATCGCCGACAAGATCCTCAAGGAAATCCGCGAGCGTCTGCAGTTCCTGGTCAACGTCGGCCTCGACTATCTATCGCTGGATCGCAGCGCCGACACCCTGTCCGGTGGCGAGGCGCAACGCATTCGTCTAGCGAGCCAGATCGGCGCCGGTCTGGTCGGGGTGCTGTATATCCTCGACGAACCGTCCATCGGCCTGCATCAGCGCGATAACGACCGGTTGCTCGGCACCCTCAAGCACCTGCGCGACATCGGCAACACGGTGATCGTGGTCGAGCACGACGAAGACGCGATTCGTCTGGCCGACTATGTGGTGGATATCGGGCCGGGCGCCGGGGTGCACGGCGGGCAGATCGTGGCTGAAGGCACGCCGGCCGAAGTCATGGCGCACCCGGATTCCCTGACCGGTAAATACCTGTCGGGGCGGGTGAAGATCGAAGTGCCGGCCAAACGCACGCCGCGTAACAAGAAGCTGACGCTGTCGCTCAAGGGCGCGCGCGGCAACAACCTGCGCAACGTCGATCTGGAAATCCCGATCGGCCTGCTGACCTGCGTGACCGGGGTTTCCGGCTCCGGCAAGTCGACGCTAATCAACAACACGCTGTTCCCGTTGAGCGCTACTGCACTCAATGGTGCGACCACGCTGGAAGCGGCCGCACATGACAGCATCAAGGGCCTGGAGCATCTCGACAAGGTCGTCGATATCGACCAGAGCCCGATCGGCCGTACGCCGCGTTCCAACCCGGCGACCTACACCGGGCTGTTCACACCGATCCGCGAACTGTTCGCCGGCGTGCCTGAGTCGCGCTCCCGTGGTTACGGCCCGGGGCGCTTCTCGTTCAACGTCAAGGGCGGTCGCTGCGAGGCGTGCCAGGGCGACGGCCTGATCAAAGTGGAAATGCACTTCCTGCCGGACATTTACGTGCCGTGCGATGTGTGCAAGAGCAAGCGCTACAACCGCGAAACCCTTGAGATCAAATACAAGGGCAAGAGCATCCACGAAACCCTCGAGATGACCATCGAGGAGGCGCGGGAGTTCTTCGACGCGGTACCGGCGCTTGCACGCAAGCTACAGACGTTGATGGATGTGGGCCTGTCGTACATCAAGCTCGGGCAGTCGGCAACCACGCTGTCCGGTGGTGAAGCGCAGCGGGTCAAGCTGTCACGCGAGCTGTCCAAGCGCGACACCGGCAAAACTCTGTATATCCTCGATGAGCCGACCACCGGCCTGCACTTTGCGGATATCCAGCAATTGCTCGACGTGCTGCATCGCTTGCGCGACCACGGCAATACCGTAGTGGTGATCGAGCACAACCTGGACGTGATCAAGACCGCCGACTGGCTGGTGGATCTGGGGCCGGAGGGCGGCTCCAAGGGTGGTCAGATCATCGCCACCGGTACGCCGGAGGAAGTGGCCGAGATGAAGCAATCTCACACCGGTCATTACCTCAAGCCATTGCTGATTCGCGATCGGGCCTGATCTCCGGGCATGAAAAAGCCCCTGTCACTTCAACCGTGACAGGGGCTTTTTTGTGTCTGTGCAATCAGGTGTGAGATTGCAGGTAATTCTCGAGACCGATGAGCTTGATCAGGCCCAACTGCTTTTCCAGCCAGTAGGTGTGATCTTCTTCAGTGTCGTTGAGCTGAACACGCAGGATTTCGCGACTGACATAATCCTTGTGCTGCTCGCACAACTCAATGCCTTTGCACAGAGCGGCGCGGACTTTGTACTCGAGACGCAGATCTGCTTCGAGCATCTCCGGGACGGTGGTGCCGACGTCGAGATCGTCCGGGCGCATGCGCGGTGTGCCTTCGAGCATCAGGATCCGGCGCATCAGTGCGTCGGCGTGACCGGCCTCTTCTTCCATCTCGTGGTTGATTCGTTCGTAGAGCTTGGTGAAACCCCAGTCCTCATACATCCGCGAGTGAACAAAATATTGGTCACGCGCGGCCAGTTCGCCGGTCAGCAACGTGTTGAGGTAATCGATTACGTCTGGGTGGCCTTGCATCGCCCTACATCTCCCTGCTTGAAAGTCTGTAGTTTGAACCAAGCTGACCGGAAGGTCACCCCGTTTCGCGCAATAAAAGCGAAGATATTCTGAGAAAACCAGCCTAAATAACGCAAAAACCGCCCCAATGAGGGCGGTTCTGCTTCTCGTTTAGACTTCGTTAAGCTGTACGTCGAGCAGCTTTGCGATTGCTTCTCCATACGCCGGATCGGCCTTATAGAAATGCTGCAACTGACGATCAACCACATCAGGTGAAACACCGCTCATGGCGCCGGCAATATTGCTGACCAGCAAGGCTTTCTGCTCGTCACTCATCAGACGGAACAGCGCACCGGCGTGGCTGTAGTAATCGGTGTCTTCGCGATGATCGTAACGGTCAGCAGCACCGCTCAATGCCAGTGCAGGCTCGGCGTAGTGCGGAGCTTGCTTCGGTGATTCAATGTAGCTGTTCGGTTCGTAGTTAGGTGCTGCACCACCATTGCTGCCGAAGGCCATCGAGCCGTCGCGCTGGTACGTATTCACCGGGCTGCGCGGCGCATTCACCGGTAATTGTTGGTGGTTTGTGCCCACGCGATAGCGATGTGCATCGGCGTAGGCGAACACGCGGCCTTGCAGCATGCGATCCGGCGACAGACCGACACCTGGCACCATGTTGCTCGGACCGAATGCGGCTTGCTCGACCTCGGCAAAGTAGTTCAGCGGGTTGCGGTTCAGCTCCAGTTCGCCGACTTCGATCAGCGGAAACTCCTTTTGCGACCAGGTCTTGGTCACGTCGAACGGGTTCTCGTAGTGCGCTGCAGCCTGAGCCTCGGTCATGATCTGAATGCATACGCGCCATTTCGGGAAATCGCCACGCTCGATGGCTTCGAACAGATCACGCTGAGCGTAATCCGGATCGGTACCCGCCAGGCGCGCAGCATCGGCTGGTGCCAGGTTCTTGATGCCCTGCTTGGTTTTGTAGTGCCACTTCACCCAGTGACGCTCACCTTTGGCATTGATCAGGCTGTAGGTGTGGCTGCCGAAGCCGTGCATATGGCGATAGCCGTCGGGAATGCCACGATCCGAGAACAGAATGGTCACTTGATGCAGTGCTTCCGGCGAATGCGACCAGAAGTCCCACATCATCTGGGCGCTTTTCAGGTTGCTCTGCGGCAGACGTTTCTGCGTGTGGATAAAGTCGGGAAACTTCAGTGGATCACGAATGAAGAAAACAGGGGTGTTGTTGCCAACGATGTCCCAGTTGCCCTCTTCGGTGTAGAACTTGAGGGCGAACCCACGTGGATCACGTTCAGTGTCAGCCGAGCCACGTTCGCCGCCTACAGTGGAGAAGCGCAAGAACGTTGGCGTTTGCTTGCCCACGGCCTCAAACAGTTTGG
This sequence comes from Pseudomonas sp. MWU12-3103b, assembly GCF_023100615.1. Taxonomy (NCBI): domain Bacteria; kingdom Pseudomonadati; phylum Pseudomonadota; class Gammaproteobacteria; order Pseudomonadales; family Pseudomonadaceae; genus Pseudomonas; species Pseudomonas sp. MWU12-3103b. The sequence continues at coordinate 34,799 of NZ_JALMEY010000005.1, read as the reverse complement.
CGCTGGTGTATTCGGTGATATCACGGGTCACGGTGAACGTACCGTAAGCACCCGAGCCCTTGGCGTGCACGCGGCGCTCAGGAATGTTTTCACGGTTGAAATGGGCAAGCTTCTCGATCAGATGAAAATCGTCGAGCAGCAGCGGGCCACGGGGGCCGGCGGAGCGAGAATTCTGGTTATCGGCGACAGGTGCGCCACTGGCGGTCGTAAGCGTTTTGATCTGGCTCATACGGTCTTCTTCCTCTGTCAGTCTTGAAACTGCCGGCTAATCGGCTTGCTGGGAAGTATTGATCATCGATGAGACACCTACAAATTCATTAACTTGCAGTCATCGATAGATAATTACTAATTATGTTTCCCTGCACATAGTGGCAACACAACAATGTCAGAAGCTTGTACGAACAGCGCATTTCTTGCGGGCACAAAAAACCGGGCACTAGGCCCGGTTTTTCGTTTCAGACTGACGTCTTACTCGGCGGATACAGCTTCGCCAGCAGTAGCACGATCAACCAACTCGACGTACGCCATAGGCGCGTTGTCGCCAGCGCGGAAGCCGCACTTGAGGATGCGCAGGTAGCCACCCTCACGGGTAGCGTAACGCTTGCCCAGGTCGTTGAAGAGCTTACCAACGATAGCTTTCGAACGAGTACGGTCGAAAGCCAGACGGCGGTTAGCCAGGCTGTCTGTCTTGGCCAGAGTGATCAGCGGCTCGGCAACGCGGCGCAGTTCTTTGGCTTTTGGCAGAGTAGTCTTGATCAGCTCGTGCTCGAACAACGACACCGCCATGTTCTGGAACATGGCCTTGCGGTGCGAGCTGGTGCGGCTCAGGTGACGCCCACTTTTACGATGACGCATGGTTCATTCCTTACCAAACACTACGTTCGGTGATTACGACGATCAGGCAGTCGCCTTGTCGTCCTTCTTAAGACTTGCAGGCGGCCAGTTGTCGAGGCGCATGCCGAGGGACAGACCGCGGGAGGCCAGAACGTCCTTGATTTCAGTCAAGGATTTCTTGCCCAGGTTCGGAGTCTTCAACAGCTCTACTTCGGTACGCTGAATCAGGTCGCCGATGTAGTAGATGTTTTCCGCCTTAAGGCAGTTAGCCGAACGTACAGTCAGTTCCAGATCGTCAACCGGGCGAAGCAGGATCGGATCGATCTCGTCTTCCTGCTCGACAACCACTGGCTCACTGTCACCTTTGAGGTCGACGAACGCAGCCAACTGCTGTTGCAGGATGGTTGCAGCGCGGCGGATAGCCTCTTCAGGATCCAGGGTACCGTTGGTTTCCAGATCAATAACCAGCTTGTCCAGGTTGGTACGCTGCTCGACACGGGCGTTTTCCACCACGTATGCGATACGGCGAACCGGGCTGAACGAAGAGTCGAGCTGCAAGCGACCAATGCTGCGGCTTTCGTCTTCATCGCTCTGACGCGAGTCGGCTGGTTCATAACCACGACCACGAGCTACGGTGAGCTTCATGTTCAGGGCGCCGTTAGACGCCAGGTTAGCGATTACGTGATCGGGGTTAACGATCTCGACATCATGATCCAGCTGAATATCGGCAGCGGTAACCACCCCCGAACCCTTCTTCGACAAGGTCAGCGTAACTTCGTCACGACCGTGCAGCTTGATGGCCAGACCTTTAAGGTTCAACAGGATTTCAATTACGTCTTCCTGTACACCTTCGATGGCGCTGTACTCGTGGAGCACACCGTCAATCTCGGCCTCGACTACTGCGCAGCCGGGCATTGAGGACAACAGGATGCGGCGCAGCGCGTTGCCCAGGGTGTGGCCAAAACCACGCTCGAGAGGCTCGAGAGTGATCTTGGCGCGGGTTGGACTGACAACCTGCACATCAATGTGGCGGGGTGTCAGGAACTCATTTACCGAAATCTGCATGGATGCACCTATTTTCTAGCCCTTACTTGGAGTAGAGCTCGACAATCAGGCTTTCGTTGATGTCGGCGGACAGATCACTGCGAGCAGGAACGTTCTTGAAAACGCCCGACTTCTTCTCAGTGTCTACTTCTACCCATTCTACGCGGCCACGTTGGGCACACAGATCGAGAGCTTGGACAATGCGAAGTTGGTTTTTTGCTTTCTCGCGAACTGCGACCACGTCACCAGCACGAACCTGATACGACGGAACGTTTACGGTCTGACCGTTAACGCTGATCGACTTGTGCGATACCAGCTGACGGGATTCGGCACGAGTCGAGCCAAAGCCCATACGGTATACAACGTTGTCCAGACGGCATTCGAGCAGTTGCAGCAGGTTTTCACCGGTTGCACCTTTCTTGCCAGCAGCTTCTTTGTAGTAGCCGCTGAACTGACGCTCGAGAACGCCGTAGATACGACGGACCTTCTGCTTTTCACGCAGTTGGGTGCCGTAGTCGGACTGGCGACCGCGGCGTTGGCCGTGGATACCAGGTGCTGCTTCAATGTTGCACTTCGATTCGATCGCGCGCACGCCGCTCTTCAGGAAGAGATCGGTGCCTTCGCGACGAGCGAGTTTGCATTTTGGACCAATGTAACGAGCCATTCTTTACAATCTCCTGGATTACACGCGGCGCTTCTTCGGCGGACGGCACCCGTTGTGCGGGATTGGCGTCACGTCGGTGATGCTGGCGATCTTGTAGCCACAGCCGTTCAAAGCGCGGACTGCGGATTCACGACCTGGACCTGGACCCTTGACGTTAACGTCGAGGTTTTTCAGGCCGTATTCCAGCGCAGCTTGACCAGCACGCTCAGCAGCTACTTGAGCAGCGAACGGGGTGGACTTGCGGGAACCGCGGAAACCCGAACCACCGGAGGTAGCCCAGGAAAGAGCGTTACCTTGACGGTCGGTAATGGTCACGATGGTGTTGTTAAAAGAAGCATGGATGTGGGCGATGCCATCAACCACTGTCTTTTTAACTTTTTTACGAGGACGAGCAGCAGGTTTTGCCATGATTAAATTCCTGTCGATTCGCTGGGGCGATTACTTGCGGATCGGCTTACGCGGACCTTTACGGGTACGCGCGTTGGTCTTGGTACGCTGACCGCGTACTGGAAGACCGCGACGATGACGCAGACCGCGATAGCAACCGAGGTCCATCAAGCGCTTGATTTTCATGTTGATTTCGCGACGCAGGTCACCTTCAGTGGTGAACTTCGCCACTTCGCCACGCAGCTGTTCAATTTGCTCGTCGCTCAGATCTTTGATCTTTGCTGCTGGGTTTACCCCAGTGTCTGCACAGATTTTCTGCGCAGTAGTGCGACCGACACCATAGATGTAGGTCAGCGAGATAACAGTATGCTTGTTATCTGGAATGTTAACGCCTGCAATACGGGCCATTCAGTGGGACTCCAATTGACAGCTACCTACGCCCCGGAAGCCAAGAAATAGGGCGCGAGATAATATCGCTGTAATAACAAATAATCAACCCGGCAGCGCACTAGCTGCCGGGCTTGAAGCACAATCACACTCAGCCTTGGCGCTGTTTGTGACGCGGTTCCGCGCTGCAAATTACTCGAACAACACCTTCGCGGCGAATAATCTTGCAGTTACGGCACAGCTTTTTCACCGATGCACGAACTTTCATCACCAACTCCTCGAACCTTATGGGTACTCAGCGCAACATGCCGCTGCCGTAACCCTTCAGGTTGGCTTTCTTCATCAGGGATTCGTACTGGTGCGAAACGAGGTGCGATTGTACTTGGGACATGAAGTCCATCACAACCACGACCACGATCAGCAACGAGGTCCCGCCAAGGTAGAACGGAACGTTTGCTGCAACCACCAGGAATTGGGGCAACAGGCACACGGCCGTCATGTAAAGAGCACCGAACATGGTCAAGCGAGTCAGAACGCCATCAATATAGCGTGCAGACTGCTCACCTGGACGGATGCCCGGAATAAAGGCACCGGACTTCTTCAGGTTTTCCGCTACGTCTTTCGGATTGAACATCAACGCCGTATAGAAGAAGCAGAAGAAAATAATCCCTGCACTAAACAGCAGAATATTCAACGGCTGACCAGGAGCGATCGACTGCGAGATGTCCTGCAACCAGCCCATACCTTCAGACTGACCAAACCAGGCACCCAACGAAGCCGGGAACAGCAAAATGCTGCTCGCGAAAATAGCCGGAATAACACCGGCCATGTTCACCTTCAGCGGCAAGTGGCTTGTCTGCGCAGCAAAAACCTTGCGGCCCTGCTGACGCTTGGCGTAGTGAACAGCGATACGACGCTGGCCACGCTCAATGAACACCACGAAACCGATAATCGCTACTGCCAGCAAACCGATGGCAACCAAGGCGAAGATATTGATATCACCCTGACGCGCAGACTCGAAAGACTGCCCGATTGCTCTCGGAAGACCGGCGACGATACCCGAAAAAATCAACATCGAGATACCGTTGCCTACACCACGCTCAGTAATCTGCTCACCCAGCCACATCATGAACATCGCACCAGCCACAAAAGTGGATACCGCGACGAAATGGAAGCCAAAGTCACCAGTGAACGCAACGCCCTGCCCCGCCAGACCAATGGACATGCCAATAGCCTGAACGAGAGCGAGGACGACGGTGCCGTAGCGGGTGTACTGGCTGATCTTGCGACGGCCAGCTTCACCTTCCTTCTTCAACTGCTCCAGCTGCGGGCTGACGGCGGTCATCAATTGCATGATGATCGATGCCGAAATGTACGGCATGATCCCCAGTGCAAAGATGCTCATCCGTTCCAGCGCGCCGCCGGAGAACATGTTGAACAAGCTAAGAATGGTCCCCTCATTCTGTCGAAACAGGTCTGCGAGTCGGTCCGGGTTGATACCTGGAACCGGGATGTGTGCGCCTATTCGGTAGACGATAATCGCCAGGAACAGAAAACGCAGACGAGCCCAGAGTTCAGACATACCGCCTTTGCCGAGCGCAGAGAGAGCACCTTGCTTAGCCATTTATTCCTCGAACTTGCCGCCAGCTGCTTCGATAGCCGCACGCGCACCTTTGGTGGCGCCGATTCCCTTGCCGATAGTGACAGCGCGAGTCACTTCACCGGACAGCATGATTTTCACACGCTGTACGTTGACGTTGATCACGTTGGCATCTTTCAGGGACTGCACGGTGACGATGTCGCCTTCCACTTTGGCCAGCTCGGACAGACGCACTTCTGCGCGGTCCATGGCTTTCAGGGAAACGAAACCGAACTTCGGCAGGCGACGATGCAGCGGCTGTTGACCGCCTTCAAAGCCTGGAGCAATAGTGCCACCGGAGCGGGAGGTCTGACCCTTGTGGCCACGGCCACCAGTCTTACCCAAACCGCTACCGATACCACGGCCCGGACGATGCTTTTCGCGACGGGAACCCGGCGCTGGACTCAGATCATTGAGTTTCATCGATTAACCCTCGACACGCAGCATGTAGTAAGCCTTGTTGATCATCCCGCGATTCTCGGGAGTATCCTGGACTTCTACAGTGTGACCGATGCGACGCAGACCCAGACCCTTAACGCACAGTTTGTGGTTAGGGATGCGGCCGGTCATGCTTTTGATCAGCGTAACTTTAACGGTAGCCATGATCAGAAGATCTCCTTGACAGTCAGGCCGCGCTTGGCAGCGATGGACTCAGGAGATTGCATGGCTTTCAGACCTTTGAAAGTGGCGTGAACCACGTTTACCGGGTTAGTCGAGCCGTAGCACTTGGCCAGAACGTTCTGAACGCCAGCAACTTCGAGGACAGCACGCATAGCGCCGCCAGCGATGATACCGGTACCTTCAGAAGCAGGCTGCATGTACACCTTCGAAGCGCCGTGAGCGGACTTCATTGCGTACTGCAGGGTAGTGCCGTTCAGGTCAACTTGAATCATGTTGCGGCGAGCAGCTTCCATTGCCTTCTGGATCGCAGCAGGCACTTCACGCGACTTGCCACGGCCGAAGCCAACACGCCCTTTACCATCACCAACCACGGTCAACGCGGTGAAAGTGAAGATACGGCCGCCTTTAACGGTTTTGGCTACGCGGTTAACTTGAACCAGCTTCTCAATGTAGCCTTCGTCGCGCTTTTGGTCGTTATTTGACATAACTTAGAACTCCAGCCCAGCTTCACGAGCAGCATCAGCCAGCGCTTTAACGCGGCCATGGTACTTGAAGCCAGAGCGGTCGAAAGCCACTTGCGAGACGCCAGCGGCCTTAGCACGCGTAGCGACCAGCTGGCCAACCTTTGTGGCCGCGTCGATGTTGCCAGTGGCGCCATCACGCAGTTCTTTATCCAAAGTCGAGGCGCTTGCCAGGACTTTGTTGCCGTCGGCCGAGATGACCTGGGCGTAGATGTGCTGCGACGAGCGGAACACGCAGAGACGCACGACTTCGAGTTCGTGCATTTTCAGGCGTGCTTTGCGAGCGCGACGCAGTCGAGTAACTTTTTTGTCGGTCATTTGCTATGCCCTACTTCTTCTTGGCTTCTTTACGACGGACGACTTCGTCCGCGTAGCGCACACCTTTGCCTTTGTACGGCTCTGGTGGACGGAAGTCGCGGATCTCAGCGGCCACTTGACCTACCAGCTGTTTATCGATGCCCTTGATCAGGATATCGGTCTGGCTAGGAGTCTCAGCGGTGATGCCTTGCGGCAGTTCGTAATCCACTGGGTGCGAGAAGCCAAGAGCCAGGTTCAGCACCTGACCTTTTGCTTGCGCTTTGTAACCAACACCGACCAGCTGGAGCTTGCGCTCGAAGCCTTGGCTTACGCCTTGGACCATGTTGTTTACCAACGCACGCGTGGTACCGGCCATTGCGCGAGTCTGTTGATCGCCATTGCGAGCAGCGAAACGCAGCTCACCAGCTTCTTCAACGATCTCAACGGACGAATGGATGTTCAGTTCAAGAGTACCCTTGGCACCCTTCACCGAAAGCTGTTGGCCTGCGAATTTTACTTCGACACCGGCTGGCAGCTTAACGGGGTTCTTAGCGACGCGAGACATGCTTATCCCCCCTTAGAACACAGTGCAAAGAACTTCGCCGCCGACACCGGCAGCGCGCGCAGCACGATCCGTCATCACACCTTTGTTGGTGGAGACGATAGACACGCCAAGACCGCCACGAACTTTCGGCAGATCTTCAACGGACTTGTACTGACGCAGGCCTGGACGACTAACGCGCTTCACTTCCTCGATGACCGGACGGCCTTCGAAGTATTTCAGCGAGATGGACAACGACGGCTTAGCGTCGGTGGTGATCTGAAAATCCGCGATGTAACCTTCGTCCTTCAGGACTTTTGCTACAGCCACCTTCAACGTGGAAGACGGCATGCTTACGACAGACTTTTCAGCCATCTGGGCATTACGGATTCGAGTTAGCATGTCCGCTAACGGGTCCTGCATACTCATGGGCTAGACGCTCCTAATACAGAAAAATTAGCCTTGCGGCTACTACATGTCGCCGAGAAACTCCGGGCATGAAAAACACGGGCTCAGGCGAGCCGGTCATTCTAGACACACCCCAGAAATGAATCAAGCCCCAAAAGGGGCTTGATTCAGATTCAAGGCCACCGATGGTCAGGTTCTTGCGACCCTGACCATCAAGGCTTTGACAGCGATTACCAGCTGGCTTTAACCAGACCTGGAACGTCACCACGCATTGCCGCTTCACGCAGTTTGTTACGGCCCAGGCCGAACTTGCGGTAAACGCCGTGCGGACGACCAGTCAGGCGGCAACGGTTACGCATGCGCGAAGCGCTTGCGTCACGTGGTTGCTTCTGCAGAGCTACGGTAGCTTCCCAACGCGCTTCTGGACTTGCGTTCAGATCAACGATGATAGCTTTCAGCGCTGCACGCTTGGTGGCGTACTTGGCAACAGTGAGCTGACGCTTCAGCTCACGGTTTTTCATGCTCTTCTTGGCCATTTTCCTACTCCAATCAGTTGCGGAACGGGAATTTGAAAGCACGCAGCAGAGCGCGGCCTTCATCATCGTTCTTGGCAGTGGTGGTCAGGGTAATGTCCAGACCGCGGAGAGCATCGATCTTGTCGTAGTCGATTTCCGGGAAAATGATCTGCTCTTTCACGCCCATGCTGTAGTTGCCACGACCATCGAAGGACTTGGCATTCAGGCCGCGGAAGTCGCGAACCCGAGGCAGGGAGATCGACAGCAGACGATCCAGGAACTCGTACATACGCTCACGGCGCAGAGTCACTTTGACGCCGATCGGCCATCCTTCACGGACTTTAAAGCCAGCGATGGATTTACGAGCGTAGGTCACAACGACTTTTTGGCCGGTGATCTTTTCCAGGTCAGCAACAGCGTGCTCGATGACTTTTTTGTCGCCGATCGCTTCGCCCAGACCCATGTTCAGGGTGATTTTGGTAACGCGCGGAACTTCCATCACGTTCGAAAGCTTAAGTTCTTCCTTAAGTTTCGGAGCGATTTCCTTCCGGTAAATCTCTTTTAGTCGTGCCATGGTCTTCTACCTAGCAGTGTTCAAGCATCAACCGCTTTTTGGGTCGACTTGAAGACACGAATTTTCTTACCGTCTTCTACTTTGAAACCAACGCGGTCAGCCTTGTTGGTTTCGCCGTTGAAGATGGCGACGTTGGAAGCGTGCAGTGGCGCTTCTTTCTCGACGATACCGCCCTGTACGCCCGACATCGGGTTAGGCTTGGTATGACGCTTGACCAGGTTCAGACCACCAACAACCAGACGGTTGTCAGCAAGAACCTTCAGCACCTTACCGCGCTTACCTTTGTCTTTGCCGGCGATCACGATGATCTCGTCGTCACGACGAATCTTTTGCATGTCGGATCTCCTTACAGCACTTCTGGGGCGAGCGAGACGATCTTCATGAACTTCTCAGTACGAAGTTCACGGGTCACTGGCCCAAAGATACGGGTGCCGATCGGCTCTTGCTTGTTGTTCAGAAGAACAGCAGCGTTGCCATCAAAGCGGATAATGGAGCCATCAGCACGACGTACGCCGTGACGAGTGCGGACTACAACAGCAGTCATCACTTGGCCTTTTTTCACTTTACCGCGAGGAATTGCTTCCTTGACGGTAACTTTGATGATGTCACCGATACCAGCGTAACGACGATGGGAGCCACCCAGCACCTTGATGCACATAACGCGGCGAGCGCCGCTGTTATCGGCCACATCGAGCATGGATTGAGTCTGAATCATATAATTTCTCCGACCCCTAGCCCTTAGACTTCCACAGCGCGTTCGAGAACATCAACCAGCGCCCAAGACTTGGTCTTGGCCATCGGACGAGTTTCACGAATAGTGACTTTGTCGCCGATGTGGCACTGATTGGTTTCGTCGTGCGCGTGCAGCTTAGTCGAACGCTTAACGTATTTACCGTAGATCGGGTGCTTAACGCGACGCTCGATCAGAACGGTGATGGTTTTGTCCATCTTGTCGCTGACAACACGGCCAGTCAGCGTACGGACAGTTTTTTCGGCTTCAGCCATGATCACTTACCTGCCTGCTGGTTGAGCACAGTCTTCACGCGAGCGATGTCACGCTTAACTTGCGAGAGCAGATGAGACTGCCCCAACTGGCCAGTTGCTTTCTGCATACGCAGATTGAACTGGTCGCGCAGCAAGCCGAGCAGTTGCTCGTTCAGCTGCTGTGCGGATTTTTCACGAAGTTCATTCGCTTTCATCACATCACCGTCCGTTTAACAAAGGAGGTGGCGAGCGGCAGCTTTGCAGCAGCCAGGGCGAAAGCCTCACGCGCCAGCTCTTCAGAAACACCCTCGATTTCATACAGGACTTTGCCTGGCTGAATCTGGGCAACCCAGTACTCCACGTTACCCTTACCTTTACCCATACGAACCTCGAGAGGTTTCTTGGAGATCGGCTTGTCCGGGAATACACGGATCCAGATCTTGCCACCACGTTTTACGTGACGGGTCAGAGCACGACGCGCTGACTCGATCTGACGAGCGGTGAGACGACCACGAGCAACAGACTTCAGCGCGAACTCGCCGAAGCTGACTTTGCTACCGCGCAGTGCCAGACCACGGTTGTGGCCGGTCATCTGCTTGCGGAACTTCGTACGCTTTGGTTGCAACATTTGGCGTACCCCTTACTTAGCAGCTTTTTTACGAGGCGCTGGTGCTTGTGGTTTCAGCTCTTCTTGGCGACCACCAATTACTTCGCCTTTGAAGATCCAAACCTTTACACCGATCACACCGTAGGTGGTGTGAGCTTCGTAGTTGGCATAGTCGATGTCGGCACGCAGGGTGTGCAGTGGCACACGACCTTCGCGATACCATTCAGTACGTGCGATTTCAGCACCGCCGAGACGACCGCTCACTTGGATTTTGATGCCTTTGGCACCAATGCGCATGGCGTTCTGTACTGCGCGCTTCATAGCGCGACGGAACATTACACGACGCTCCAGCTGCTGAGCTACGCTCTGCGCAACCAGCATACCGTCGAGCTCCGGCTTGCGGATCTCTTCGATATTGATGTGCACAGGCACACCCATTTGCTTGGTCAGGTCCTGACGCAGTTTCTCAACATCTTCACCTTTCTTCCCGATAACGATACCTGGACGAGCGGTGTGGATGGTGATGCGTGCAGTTTGGGCCGGACGATGGATATCGATACGGCTTACGGACGCGCTTTTTAGTTTGTCTTGGAGATACTCACGCACTTTCAGATCTGCGAACAAGTAGTCCGCATAAGTCCGACCGTCTGCGTACCAGACGGAGGTGTGCTCCTTGACGATTCCCAGGCGAATGCCAATGGGATGTACTTTCTGACCCATCTCTTCGACTCCGTTACTTGTCAGCAACCTTGACAGTGATATGGCAAGACCGCTTGACGATGCGATCAGCACGGCCTTTGGCACGTGGCATGATGCGCTTCAGCGAACGCCCTTCGTTGACGAAAACGGTGCTGACCTTCAGGTCATCAACGTCTGCGCCTTCGTTATGCTCGGCGTTGGCTACGGCCGACTCCAGCACTTTCTTCATGATCTCGGCGGCTTTCTTACTGCTGAAAGCCAACAGGTTGAGCGCTTCGCCCACCTTCTTCCCGCGGATCTGGTCGGCGACCAAGCGGGCTTTCTGGGCGGAGATTCGAGCGCCCGACAACTTAGCGGCTACTTCCATTTCCTTACCCCTTAACGCTTGGCTTTCTTGTCAGCCACGTGCCCACGATAAGTGCGGGTACCGGCGAACTCGCCCAGTTTATGGCCAACCATGTCTTCGTTCACGAGAACTGGGACGTGCTGACGGCCGTTGTGTACTGCGATGGTCAGACCGACCATTTGTGGCAGGATCATCGAACGACGCGACCAAGTCTTAATTGGTTTGCGATCGTTCTTTTCCGCCGCCACTTCGATCTTCTTCAGTAGGTGAAGATCAATAAAAGGACCTTTTTTCAGAGAACGTGGCACTGTCGTATCCCTCTATTTACTTGCGACGACGGACGATCATTTTGTCGGTACGCTTATTACCACGAGTCTTCGCGCCCTTAGTCGGGAAGCCCCATGGCGATACCGGATGACGACCACCAGAGGTACGACCTTCACCACCACCATGTGGGTGGTCAACCGGGTTCATGGCAACACCACGAACGGTTGGGCGAACGCCACGCCAGCGTTTGGCACCAGCTTTACCCAGCGAACGCAGGCTGTGCTCGGAGTTCGAGACTTCGCCCAGGGTCGCACGGCATTCAGCCAGGACTTTACGCATTTCACCGGAACGCAGACGCAGGGTAACGTACACGCCTTCACGAGCGATCAGCTGAGCCGAAGCACCAGCGGAACGAGCGATCTGCGCGCCTTTACCTGGCTTCAGTTCGATGCCGTGTACGGTAGAACCGACTGGAATGTTGCGCAGTTGCAGAGCGTTGCCTGGCTTGATTGGAGCCAGAGCGCCTGCGATCAGTTGGTCGCCAGCACTCACGCCTTTAGGGGCGATGATGTAGCGACGCTCGCCGTCTGCGTAGCAGAGCAGTGCGATGTGAGCAGTACGGTTTGGATCGTATTCGATACGCTCGACAGTGGCGACGATGCCATCTTTGTCGTTGCGACGGAAATCGACCATACGGTAATGCTGCTTATGACCACCACCGATGTGACGAGTGGTAATACGGCCATTGTTGTTACGACCACCAGTCTTCGATTTTTTCTCGAGCAGCGGTGCGTGAGGAGCGCCTTTATGCAGCTCCTGGTTGACCACCTTGACCACAAAACGGCGGCCAGGGGAAGTCGGTTTGCATTTAACGATTGCCATGATGCACCCCTTCCTTACTCAGCACTGCTGCTGAAATCGAGATCTTGGCCTGGCTGAAGGGAGATAACTGCCTTCTTCCAGTCATTACGCTTGCCCAGACCGCGAGCAGTGCGCTTGCTCTTACCCAGAACGTTCAGGGTAGTGACGCGCTCTACTTTCACGCTGAACAGGCTTTCGACGGCCTTCTTGATTTCCAGCTTGGTTGCATCAGTAGCAACCTTGAAAACGAACTGGCCTTTCTTGTCTGCCAGAACCGTAGCCTTCTCGGAAACGTGCGGGCCAAGCAGAACTTTAAATACGCGTTCCTGGTTCATCCCAGCAGCTCCTCGAATTTCTTCACGGCCGACACGGTGATCAACACCTTGTCGTATGCGATCAGACTAACTGGATCGGAACCTTGCACGTCACGTACATCTACGTGTGGCAGGTTACGAGCAGCCAGGTACAGGTTCTGATCAACAGCGTCCGACACGATGAGAACATCGGTCAGGCTCATGTTGTTCAGCTTGCCCAGCAGATCTTTGGTTTTCGGAGTTTCAACAGCGAAATCCTGAACCACGACCAGACGATCAGTACGCACCAGCTCAGCAAGGATGGAACGCATTGCTGCGCGATACATCTTCTTGTTCAGCTTCTGGGAGTGATCCTGTGGACGAGCTGCGAAAGTGGTACCGCCGCCACGCCAGATTGGGCTACGGATAGTACCGGCACGAGCACGGCCAGTACCTTTCTGACGCCATGGGCGCTTGCCGCCACCACGAACGTCGGAACGGGTCTTTTGCTGCTTGCTACCTTGACGGCCGCCGGCCATGTAGGCCACGACTGCTTGGTGAACCAGCGTCTCGTTGAATTCGCCGCCAAATGTCAGTTCGGAAACTTCGATCGCTTGAGCGTCATTTACATTTAATTGCATGTCAGCTTCCCCTTAACCGCGAGCCTTGGCTGCTGGACGTACAACCAGGTTGCCGCCAGTAGCGCCAGGAACAGCGCCCTTGACCAACAACAGATTGCGTTCAGCGTCCACGCGCACTACTTCCAGGGACTGCACGGTCACGCGCTCAGCGCCCATATGACCGGACATTTTTTTGCCCTTGAATACACGACCAGGAGTCTGGCACTGGCCGATAGAGCCTGGGACGCGGTGGGATACGGAGTTACCGTGGGTGTTATCTTGCCCGCGGAAATTCCAACGCTTGATCGTACCCTGGAAGCCTTTACCTTTGGACTGACCGGTTACATCAACCAGTTGACCAGCGGCGAAGATTTCAGCGTTGATCAGATCGCCAGCCTGGTACTCGCCTTCTTCAAGACGGAATTCCATGGTAGTGCGACCAGCGGCAACGTTCGCTTTAGCGAAGTGACCAGCTTGAGCTGCTGTTACACGCGAAGCACGACGCTCGCCGACAGTGACTTGCACTGCACGATAGCCATCGGTCTCTTCAGTTTTGAACTGGGTGACGCGATTCGGTTCGATCTCAATGACCGTGACCGGAATGGAGACACCTTCTTCGGTGAAAATACGGGTCATACCGCATTTACGACCGACTACACCAATAGTCATGTTGTAAACCTCATGAGTGTACGGGGCTTTCACCCGCTATGGCCGCCCATTTCAGAGCGTTACACGACCAAGACCGAGTCTTAGCCGAGGCTGATCTGCACTTCCACACCGGCCGCAAGATCAAGCTTCATAAGAGCATCAACGGTTTTATCCGTTGGCTGGACGATGTCCAGAACGCGCTTATGAGTGCGGATTTCGTACTGGTCACGCGCGTCTTTGTTAACGTGCGGGGAAACCAGAACGGTGAACCGCTCTTTACGGGTAGGCAGTGGAATTGGACCACGCACTTGAGCACCAGTACGTTTCGCGGTTTCCACGATTTCCTGGGTTGATTGGTCGATCAGGCGATGGTCAAAGGCCTTCAACCTGATACGGATTTGCTGATTTTGCATTGGATTTCAGACTCCGGCTGCTATTCCCACCGGGCGCAATACGCCCGTTAAAAGGAGGCGCAATTCTATAGACGCCCCAGATAGGTGTCAACCCAATAAAAAAGCCCCCGCTGAGCGGGGGCTTTTTCAATTCATCAAGCAGACTCTATAAAAGAGAATTACTCGATGATTTTGGCTACGACGCCAGCGCCGACGGTACGACCGCCTTCACGGATAGCGAAACGCAGACCATCTTCCATCGCGATGGTTTTGATCAGGGTAACAGTCATCTGAATGTTGTCACCTGGCATTACCATTTCAACGCCTTCTGGCAGTTCGCAGTTACCAGTCACGTCAGTAGTACGGAAGTAGAACTGTGGACGGTAGCCTTTGAAGAACGGAGTGTGACGACCGCCTTCTTCCTTGCTCAGAACGTAAACTTCTGCGGTGAACTTGGTGTGCGGCTTAACCGAACCCGGCTTAACCAGAACCTGACCACGCTCAACGTCGTCACGCTTGGTACCACGCAGCAGAACACCGCAGTTCTCGCCAGCACGACCTTCGTCGAGCAGCTTGCGGAACATCTCAACACCGGTGCAGGTGGTGGTGGTGGTGTCACGCAGACCAACGATTTCCAGTGCATCTTGAACGCGAACGATGCCGCGCTCGATACGACCAGTCACAACAGTACCGCGACCCGAGATCGAGAATACGTCTTCGATTGGCATCAGGAATGGCTTGTCGATCATACGAACTGGTTCTGGGATGTAGGTATCCAGAGTTTCAACCAGCTTACGAACGGCAGTGGTGCCCATTTCGTTGTCGTCTTTGCCTTCCAGCGCCATACGAGCCGAACCGATGATGATTGGAGTGTCATCGCCCGGGAAGTCGTAGGTGGACAGCAGGTCGCGAACTTCCATCTCAACCAGTTCCAGCAGCTCAGCGTCGTCTACCAGGTCAGCCTTGTTCAGGAAAACCACGATGTACGGAACGCCTACCTGACGGGACAGCAGGATGTGCTCACGGGTTTGTGGCATCGGACCATCAGCGGCCGAGCAAACCAGGATAGCGCCGTCCATTTGAGCAGCACCGGTGATCATGTTCTTCACATAGTCAGCGTGACCTGGGCAGTCAACGTGAGCGTAGTGACGGATCAGCGAGTTGTACTCAACGTGTGCGGTGTTGATGGTGATACCGCGAGCTTTTTCTTCTGGAGCGCTGTCGATCTTGTCGAATTCAACTACGGCCGAACCGAAAACTTCGGAGCAGACGCGAGTCAGAGCAGCGGTCAGAGTGGTTTTACCGTGGTCAACGTGACCGATGGTGCCAACGTTGACGTGCGGTAGGGAACGATCAAATTTTTCTTTAGCCACGACAATTAACTCCTAGCCTAAAGGGGCTGAATCAGCCTTGTTTTTTGGTTACGGATTCGACGATGTGCGACGGAGCCGTATCGTATTTTTTGAATTCCATAGAGTAGCTTGCGCGACCCTGAGACATGGAACGAACGTCGGTCGCATAACCGAACATCTCACCCAGTGGAACCTCGGCACGGATAACCTTGCCGGACACTGTGTCTTCCATACCCTGGATCATGCCGCGACGACGGTTAAGGTCGCCCATTACATCACCCATATAGTCTTCAGGCGTAACAACCTCTACCGCCATGATCGGCTCGAGCAACTCACCACCACCCTTCTGGGCCAGTTGCTTGGTCGCCATGGAAGCAGCCACTTTAAACGCCATCTCGTTGGAGTCGACGTCGTGGTAAGAACCATCGAACACGGTTGCCTTCAGGCCGATCAGCGGATAGCCGGCAACAACGCCGTTCTTCATCTGCTCTTCGATACCCTTCTGGATAGCCGGGATGTATTCCTTAGGAACCACACCACCTACAACTTCGTTCACGAATTGCAGACCTTCCTGACCTTCATCAGCAGGAGCAAAACGGATCCAGCAGTGACCGAACTGGCCGCGACCACCGGACTGACGAACGAACTTGCCTTCGATTTCACAGTTCTTCGTGATGCGCTCACGATACGAAACCTGAGGCTTGCCGATGTTGGCTTCGACGTTGAACTCACGGCGCATCCGGTCAACCAGGATGTCCAGGTGCAGCTCGCCCATGCCGGAGATGATCGTTTGACCAGTCTCTTCATCAGTTTTAACGCGGAAAGACGGGTCTTCCTGAGCCAGCTTGCCCAGTGCGATACCCATTTTTTCCTGGTCATCCTTGGTCTTAGGCTCTACGGCAACCGAAATAACCGGCTCCGGGAAGTCCATGCGAACCAGGATGATTGGCTTGTCAGCGTTGCAGAGGGTTTCACCAGTGGTGACGTCCTTCATGCCGATCAGGGCCGCGATGTCGCCAGCGCGTACTTCCTTGATCTCTTCACGGGCGTTTGCGTGCATTTGCACCATACGACCCACGCGCTCTTTCTTGCCTTTAACCGAGTTGATCACGCCGTCGCCGGAGTTCAACACGCCCGAGTAAACACGGACGAAGGTCAAGGTACCCACGAATGGGTCGGTAGCGATTTTGAACGCCAGTGCCGCGAACGGCTCGTCGTCACTTGCGTGACGCTCCATTTCCTCTTCCTCGTTATCAGGGTTCGAGCCCTTGATAGCTGGAATGTCGGTTGGAGCAGGCAGGAAGTCGATAACGGCGTCGAGAACCAGGGGAACGCCCTTGTTCTTGAACGACGAACCGCACACTGCCAGAACGATTTCGCCAGCGATAGTGCGCTGACGCAGAGCGGCCTTGATCTCTTCGATCGACAGCTCTTCGCCTTCCAGGTACTTGTTCATCAGCTCTTCACTGGCTTCGGCCGCAGCCTCAACCATGTTGCTGCGCCACTCAGTAGCCAGCTCGAGCATGTCCGCAGGGATTTCCTTGCGAACAGGAACCATACCCTTGTCAGAGTCGTTCCAGTAAACAGCCTGCATGTTGATCAGGTCGATCTGGCCTTGGAAGTTGTCTTCCGAACCGATAGCCAGCTGAATCGGCACCGGAGTGTGACCCAGACGCTGTTTGATCTGACCGATCACGCGCAGGAAGTTGGCACCAGCACGGTCCATCTTGTTTACGTAAACAAGACGTGGAACGCCGTATTTGTTGGCTTGACGCCATACGGTTTCCGACTGTGGCTCAACACCCGAAGTACCGCAGAATACAACGACAGCGCCGTCGAGTACGCGCAGGGAACGTTCAACTTCAATGGTGAAGTCTACGTGGCCCGGGGTATCGATGACGTTGAAACGGTGCTCGTGCGGGTACTGCTTCTCGGAACCTTTCCAGAAGGCGGTAATGGCAGCAGAAGTAATGGTAATACCACGCTCCTGCTCCTGAACCATCCAGTCTGTGGTCGCGGCGCCGTCATGCACCTCGCCCATTTTGTGACTTTTGCCAGTGTAAAAAAGGACGCGCTCGGTGGTGGTGGTTTTACCAGCATCCACGTGAGCGACGATACCGATGTTACGGTAGCGACTAATCGGAGTAGTACGAGCCATAAAGCCCTCGCAAAATTAGTGAAGCTAAAATTAGAAGCGGTAGTGCGAGAAAGCTTTGTTGGCTTCGGCCATACGGTGCACGTCTTCACGCTTCTTAACAGCAGCACCTTTACCTTCAGCAGCATCCAGCAGTTCGCCAGCCAAGCGCAGAGCCATAGACTTCTCGCCACGCTTACGGGCGAAGTCTACCAACCAGCGCATTGCCAGAGCGTTACGGCGGGAAGGACGAACCTCGACCGGAACCTGGTAAGTAGCACCACCAACGCGGCGCGACTTCACTTCGACCAGCGGAGCGATGGCGTCGAGTGCTTTTTCGAAGAGTTCCAGGGGATCGGTGCCGGCCTTACGAGCCTTCACGGTTTCCAGGGCACCATAAACGATACGCTCGGCAACGGCTTTCTTGCCGCTTTCCATAACGTGGTTCATGAATTTGGCGAGGATCTGGCTTCCGTATTTCGGATCGTCCAGAATCTCACGCTTTGCTGCTACGCGACGTCTTGGCATGATAAGCCCTCAAGCGGTCTTCAGGTTAGTTCGGGACAGATCCAGCGGATGCAAGCCCGACCTTACTCTTATCGACTCAATAAAATGAAAATCTGCAAAACGACCGATTACTTCGGACGCTTGGTACCGTACTTCGAACGACCCTGGTTACGGCCTTTAACGCCGGAAGTATCCAAGGAGCCGCGAACGGTGTGGTAACGAACACCTGGCAAGTCTTTTACACGACCGCCGCGGATCAGTACCACGCTGTGCTCTTGCAGGTTGTGGCCTTCACCACCGATGTACGAGGAAACCTCGAAACCGTTGGTCAGACGCACACGGCATACTTTACGCAGTGCCGAGTTAGGTTTTTTCGGCGTAGTGGTGTACACACGGGTGCACACGCCACGACGTTGCGGGCAGTTCTGCAGCGCAGGTACGTCGGATTTCTCGACGATACGCTTACGCGGCTGACGTACCAGCTGGTTGATAGTTGCCATCTACTAGCTCCACTGTTGTCTTGCGACGCTATTGTCTTGCAAGAAAAGCAAAATGACAGGAACGGATTCCCGCCAAATTTAGGGGATCAAGAGTCTAAAGAGGATCTTGTCCCCAGTCAAGGCAAGGCCCCGACCTCCCCGCCCGTCGAACCTTGACAATTTGTCTCGATTCGACGAACGGAGCGATCAGGGCCTCAGCTTATTTACCGCAGAACTCAGTTACCGCTCGAGTTCAGCGCTTCGGTCAGTGCAGCTTCCACTTCACTGGCGCTTACGCGCAACGGCTTGTCTGCATCACGACGACGCTTGCGCTCGCTGTGGTACGCCAGACCGGTACCGGCCGGGATCAGACGACCCACAACCACGTTTTCTTTCAGGCCGCGCAGGTAGTCGCGCTTGCCGGTGACTGCCGCTTCGGTCAGTACGCGAGTGGTTTCCTGGAAGGAAGCCGCCGAGATGAACGATTCGGTCGACAACGACGCCTTGGTGATACCCAGCAGAACGCGAGTGAACTTGGAGACAAACTTGTCTTCCGCGCTCAGACGCTCGTTCTCTACCAGTACGTGAGTCAGTTCCATCTGGTCGCCCTTGATGAAACTGGAATCGCCGGACTCGGAGATCTCAACTTTACGCAGCATCTGACGCAGGATGGTCTCGATGTGCTTGTCGTTGATCTTCACGCCTTGCAGACGGTAAACGTCCTGGATCTCGTTCACGATGTACTTGGCCAGCGCGCTCACACCCAGCAGACGCAGAATGTCGTGCGGATCGCTCGGACCGTCGGAGATAACTTCGCCGCGGTTTACCTGTTCACCTTCGAACACGTTCAGGTGACGCCACTTCGGAATCAGCTCTTCGTACGGATCGCTACCGTCGTTCGGGGTAATGACCAGACGGCGCTTGCCTTTGGTCTCTTTACCGAACGCGATGGTGCCGCTGACTTCAGCCAGAATCGACGCTTCCTTCGGACGACGAGCTTCGAACAGGTCGGCAACACGCGGCAGACCACCGGTGATGTCGCGAGTTTTCGAAGTTTCTTGCGGGATACGAGCGATAACGTCACCGATCGCGATCTTCGCACCGTCCGCAACACCGACCAGGGCGTTGGCTGGCAGGAAGTACTGAGCGATAACGTCAGTGCCTGGCAGCAACAGATCCTTGCCGTTGTCGTCGACCATCTTCACTGCTGGACGGATTTCTTTGCCCGCAGCTGGACGATCTTTCGCGTCGAGTACTTCAATGTTGGTCATACCGGTCAATTCGTCAGTCTGACGCTTGATCGTGATGCCTTCTTCCATGCCCACGTAGGTCACGGTACCTTTCATTTCGGTAACGATCGGGTGAGTGTGCGGATCCCACTTGGCCACGATTGCGCCAGCGTCGACCTTGTCACCTTCTTTAACCGAAATCACAGCACCGTACGGCAGCTTGTAACGCTCACGCTCACGACCGAAGTCATCAGCGATTGCCAGCTCACCGGAACGGGACACGGCAACCAGGTGGCCATCCACTCGCTCAACGTGTTTCAGGTTGTGCAGACGGACAGTACCGCCATTCTTCACCTGAACGCTGTCGGCTGCGGAAGTACGGCTTGCCGCACCACCGATGTGGAACGTACGCATCGTCAGCTGGGTACCCGGCTCACCGATGGACTGGGCAGCAATAACGCCGACCGCTTCACCGATGTTCACCTGGTGACCACGAGCCAGATCACGGCCGTAGCACTTGGCGCAAATGCCATAGCGGGTTTCGCAGCTGATCGGCGAACGCACGATCACTTCGTCGATGCTGTTCAGCTCGATGAACTCGACCCACTTCTCGTCTACCAGGGTACCGGCAGGAACGATAACGTCCTCGGTGCCTGGCTTGAATACGTCACGGGCAATAACACGACCCAATACGCGCTCACCCAACGGCTCTACAACGTCACCGCCTTCAATGTGCGGAGTCATCAACAGACCGTGTTCGGTGCCGCAATCGATCTCGGTTACAACCAGATCCTGCGCCACGTCTACCAGACGACGAGTCAGGTAACCGGAGTTCGCAGTTTTCAACGCGGTATCCGCCAGACCTTTACGAGCACCGTGAGTCGAGATGAAGTACTGAAGTACGCTCAGACCTTCACGGAAGTTCGCAGTAATCGGCGTTTCAATGATGGAACCGTCCGGCTTGGCCATCAGACCACGCATACCGGCCAGCTGACGAATCTGTGCTGCGGAACCCCGCGCACCCGAGTCGGCCATCATGTACATCGAGTTGAAGGACTCTTGGTCAACTTCATCGCCATGACGGTCGATGACTTTCTCTTTCGAGAGGTTGGCCATCATCGCCTTGGAAACTTCGTCGTTCGCCTTCGACCAAAGGTCGATCACTTTGTTGTACTTCTCGCCCTGGGTTACCAGGCCGGAGGCGTACTGGCTCTCGATCTCTTTCACTTCGTCGGTGGCTGCACCGATGATGCGGGCTTTTTCGTCCGGGATAACGAAGTCGTTAACGCCGATGGAAACGCCGGAGATGGTCGAGTAAGCGAAACCGGTGTACATCAACTGGTCAGCGAAGATCACGGTCTCTTTCAGACCAACCACGCGGTAGCACTGGTTGATCAGCTTGGAGATCGCCTTTTTCTTCATCGGCAGGTTGACGACATCGTACGACAGACCTTTTGGCACAACCTGGAACAGCAGCGCACGGCCGACAGTGGTGTCGACGATACGAGTGTTGCTCACGCTGTTGCCGTCACGGTCGTTGACGGTTTCGTTGATACGAACCTTGACCTTGGCGTGCAGTGCGGCTTCGCCGGCACGGAACACACGGTCAACTTCCTGCAGATCCGCGAACACACGACCTTCGCCCTTGGCGTTGATCGCTTCACGAGTCATGTAGTACAGACCCAATACAACGTCCTGCGACGGAACGATGATTGGCTCACCGTTGGCTGGCGACAGAATGTTGTTGGTCGACATCATCAACGCACGCGCTTCGAGCTGGGCTTCCAGCGTCAGCGGTACGTGCACGGCCATTTGGTCGCCGTCGAAGTCGGCGTTGTACGCGGCGCAGACCAGCGGGTGCAGCTGGATAGCCTTACCTTCGATCAGGACCGGTTCAAACGCCTGGATACCCAGACGGTGAAGGGTCGGTGCACGGTTGAGAAGAACCGGGTGTTCGCGAATCACTTCAGCGAGAACGTCCCAAACCTCTGGCAGTTCGCGCTCGACCATTTTCTTGGCCGCTTTGATGGTGGTCGCGAGACCACGCATTTCCAGCTTGCCGAAAATGAACGGCTTGAACAGCTCGAGAGCCATCTTCTTCGGCAGACCGCACTGGTGCAAACGCAGGGTCGGACCTACGGTAATTACCGAACGACCGGAGTAGTCAACGCGCTTACCGAGCAAGTTCTGACGGAAGCGACCCTGCTTACCCTTGATCATGTCAGCCAGGGATTTCAGAGGACGCTTGTTCGAACCGGTGATAGCGCGGCCACGACGACCGTTGTCGAGCAGTGCATCGACAGCTTCCTGCAACATACGCTTTTCGTTGCGCACGATGATGTCCGGAGCGGACAGATCCAGCAGGCGCTTCAAACGGTTGTTACGGTTGATCACTCGACGATACAGATCGTTGAGGTCGGAAGTCGCGAAGCGACCGCCATCCAGCGGGACCAGTGGACGCAGATCTGGCGGCAGAACCGGCAGAACGGTCAGTACCATCCACTCTGGCAGGTTGCCGGAACCCTGGAAGGCTTCCATCAACTTCAGACGCTTGGACAGCTTCTTGATCTTGGTTTCCGAGTTGGTTTGCGGAATCTCTTCGCGCAGGCGGCCAATCTCGTGTTCCAGGTCGATAGCGTGCAGCAGTTCACGGACAGCTTCAGCACCCATGCGGGCGTCGAAGTCGTCACCGAACTCTTCCAGCGCTTCGAAGTACTGTTCGTCGTTCAGCAGCTGACCTTTTTCAAGGGTGGTCATGCCTGGATCGATAACGACGTAGCTCTCGAAGTAGAGAACGCGTTCGATATCACGCAGGGTCATATCCATCAGCAGGCCGATACGGGACGGCAGCGATTTCAGGAACCAGATGTGGGCAACCGGCGAAGCCAGTTCGATGTGCGCCATGCGCTCACGACGAACCTTGGCCAGTGCAACTTCAACGCCACACTTCTCGCAGATCACACCACGGTGCTTCAAGCGCTTGTACTTACCGCACAGGCACTCGTAATCCTTTACCGGGCCAAAGATCTTGGCGCAGAACAGACCGTCACGCTCAGGTTTGAACGTACGGTAGTTGATGGTTTCCGGCTTTTTAACTTCGCCGAACGACCACGAGCGGATCATCTCAGGCGAGGCCAATCCGATACGGATGGCGTCGAACTCTTCGACTTGACCCTGGTTTTTCAGCAAATTCAGTAGGTCTTTCAAGGCCTTTCCTCCTGGCGGAGCAGAGAGCGGGCAGTCCTGCCCCGCTCTCGATCGCGTCACGTGTTATTCGGTTTCCAGATCGATATCGATGCCGAGGGAACGAATTTCCTTGATCAACACGTTGAAGGACTCGGGCATGCCCGGCTCCATACGGTGATCGCCATCCACGATGTTTTTGTACATCTTGGTACGGCCGTTCACATCGTCCGACTTCACTGTGAGCATTTCTTGCAGAGTGTAAGCGGCACCGTATGCTTCCAGTGCCCAGACCTCCATCTCCCCGAAACGCTGACCACCGAACTGCGCCTTACCACCCAGCGGCTGCTGGGTAACCAGGCTGTACGAACCGGTAGAACGCGCGTGCATCTTGTCGTCTACCAAGTGGTTCAGCTTCAGCATGTACATGTAGCCAACGGTAACTGGACGCTCGAACTTGTTGCCGGTACGGCCGTCAGTCAGCTGCATCTGGCCGCTTTCCGGCAGGTCTGCCAGTTTCAGCATGGCCTTGATTTCGCTTTCCTTGGCGCCGTCGAACACTGGAGTGGCCATTGGAACGCCGCCACGCAGGTTTTTCGCCAGATCCAGGATTTCCTGATCGGAGAAGCTGTCCAGATCTTCGTTACGACCGCCGATCTGGTTGTAGATCTCGTCGAGGAAGGTACGCAGTTCAGCGACTTTACGCTGCTCTTCGACCATCCGGTTGATCTTCTCGCCCAGACCTTTGGCCGCGAGGCCCAGGTGGGTTTCAAGGATCTGACCAACGTTCATACGCGAAGGTACGCCCAACGGGTTGAGGACGACGTCGACCGGGGTGCCATTGGCATCGTGCGGCATGTCTTCAACCGGCATGATCACGGAGACCACACCTTTGTTACCGTGACGACCGGCCATCTTGTCGCCCGGCTGGATGCGACGACGGATTGCCAGGTAAACCTTGACGATTTTCAGCACGCCTGGAGCCAGGTCATCGCCCTGCTGCAGTTTGCGCTTCTTGTCTTCGAACTTGTCGTCCAGCAGACGGCGACGATCAACGATGTAGGCCTGAGCCTTCTCGAGCTGCTCGTTCAGCGCATCTTCAGCCATGCGCAGTTTGAACCACTGACCATGCTCAAGACCGTCGAGAACTTCGTCGGTGATGTCCTGACCTTTCTTCAGACCGGCGCCGCCTTCAGCCTTGTGGCCTACCAGAGCGGAGCGCAGACGTTCGAAGGTCGCGCCTTCTACGATACGGAACTCTTCGTTCAAATCCTTGCGGATCTCGTCCAGCTGGGACTTCTCGATCGACAGAGCACGAGCATCACGCTCAACGCCGTCGCGGGTGAAGACCTGTACGTCGATGACAGTACCTTTGGTACCGGTAGGTACACGCAGGGAGGTGTCTTTAACGTCGCTGGCTTTTTCACCGAAGATCGCACGCAGCAGTTTTTCTTCCGGAGTCAGTTGGGTCTCGCCTTTCGGAGTGACCTTACCCACCAGGATGTCGCCTGCGCCGACTTCAGCACCTACGTAAACGATACCGGCTTCGTCCAGCTTGTTCAGTGCAGCCTCACCCACGTTCGGGATGTCCGCAGTGATTTCCTCTGGGCCAAGCTTGGTGTCACGAGCCACACAGGTCAGTTCCTGAATGTGAATCGTGGTGAAGCGGTCTTCCTGAACCACACGCTCGGACAGGCAGATGGAGTCTTCGAAGTTGAAGCCGTTCCATGCCATGAACGCGATGCGCATGTTCTGACCCAGTGCCAGTTCACCCATGTCGGTGGACGGGCCGTCGGCCATGATGTCGCTACGCTGAACACGATCACCCTTGCTCACCAGCGGACGCTGGTTGATGCAGGTGTTCTGGTTCGAGCGGGTGTATTTGGTCAGGTTGTAGATGTCGACACCAGCTTCGCCGGTTTCAACTTCGTCATCAGCAACACGAACCACGATACGGCTGGCATCAACGGAGTCGATCACGCCGCCACGACGAGCCACGACGCAAACGCCGGAGTCGCGGGCCACGTTACGCTCCATGCCGGTACCTACCAGCGGCTTGTCAGCGCGCAGGGTTGGTACAGCCTGACGCTGCATGTTCGAACCCATCAACGCGCGGTTGGCGTCGTCGTGCTCGAGGAACGGAATCAGCGACGCTGCAACCGAAACTACCTGCTTCGGCGAAACGTCCATCAGGGTGAC
Organism: Pseudomonas sp. MWU12-3103b; assembly: GCF_023100615.1. Taxonomy (NCBI): domain Bacteria; kingdom Pseudomonadati; phylum Pseudomonadota; class Gammaproteobacteria; order Pseudomonadales; family Pseudomonadaceae; genus Pseudomonas; species Pseudomonas sp. MWU12-3103b. Next base: position 9,567 of record NZ_JALMEY010000005.1, on the reverse strand, counting down.
GTCTTCCGGCGCCTTGACGGTGAATTCGTTCAGGTGACGTACGGCTACCAGTTCGTCGATCAGGACTTTCTGCTCGTTCATGGTCGCCGAAGCCTGCGCGATCACATGATCGGCTTCTTCAATGGCGGACAGGAACACGATCTCGTCGGTGACTACACCCTCTTTCACCACACGGTACGGGCTTTCCAGGAAGCCGTACTGGTTGGTACGGGCATAAGCAGCCAGGGAGTTGATCAGACCGATGTTCGGACCTTCCGGCGTTTCAATCGGGCAGACACGACCGTAGTGAGTCGGGTGTACGTCACGGACTTCAAAGCCTGCGCGCTCACGAGTCAGACCGCCAGGGCCGAGTGCAGAGACACGACGCTTGTGGGTGATCTCGGACAGCGGGTTGTTCTGGTCCATGAACTGCGAGAGCTGGCTGGAACCGAAGAACTCTTTCACCGCCGCAGCCACTGGCTTGGCGTTGATCAGGTCTTGCGGCATCAGGCCTTCGCTTTCAGCCATCGACAGACGCTCTTTGACCGCACGCTCAACACGTACCAGGCCAACGCGGAACTGATTCTCGGCCATTTCGCCTACGCAGCGAACACGACGGTTACCCAGGTGGTCGATGTCATCGACGATGCCTTTACCGTTACGGATGTCGACCAGAGTCTTCAGGACCGCGACGATGTCTTCCTTGCACAACACGCCCGAACCTTCGATCTCGGTACGACCGATACGACGGTTGAACTTCATCCGGCCGACCGCAGACAGGTCATAGCGCTCAGGGCTGAAGAACAGGTTGTTGAACAGGGTCTCGGCAGCGTCTTTGGTCGGCGGCTCGCCTGGACGCATCATGCGATAGATCTCGACCAGTGCTTCCAATTGGTTGCTGGTGGAGTCGATCTTCAGCGTGTCGGAGATGAACGGACCGCAGTCGATGTCGTTGGTGTACAGAGTTTCGATGCGAACAACGCCGGCCTTGGCGATTTTCGCCAGGACTTCGGTCGACAGCTCGGTGTTGCACTCTGCCAGGATTTCGCCGGTAGCCGGATGCACGATGACCTTGGCGGTGGTGCGACCCAGGACGTAGTCCAGAGGCACGTCCAGCTCTTTGATCCCGGCCTTTTCCAGCTGGTTGATGTGGCGGGCAGTAATACGACGGCCCTGCTCGACAATAACCTTGCCTTTATCGTCCTGGATATCGAGGACAGCCACTTCACCGCGCAGACGCTGAGGCACCAGTTCCAGGCTCAGGCCTTCGCCTTTAACGTGGAATACGTTGGTGGTGTAGAAAGCGTCCAGCACTTCTTCGGTGGTGTAGCCGAGCGCGCGCAGCAATACCGAGGCCGGCAGCTTGCGACGACGGTCGATACGCACGAATACGCAGTCTTTCGGGTCGAACTCGAAGTCCAGCCACGAACCGCGGTAAGGAATGATGCGCGCGGAGTACAGCAGTTTACCGGAACTGTGCGTCTTGCCGCGGTCGTGGTCAAAGAACACGCCCGGGGAACGGTGCAGCTGGGAAACGATAACACGCTCGGTACCGTTGATTACGAAGGTACCGTTCTCAGTCATCAATGGGATTTCGCCCATGTAGACTTCTTGCTCTTTGATGTCCTTGATCGCTTTGTTCGACGATTCTTTGTCGAAAATGATCAGGCGCACTTTTACCCGCAAAGGTACGGCGAAAGTTACACCGCGCAATACGCATTCTTTGACATCAAATGCCGGTTCGCCCAGGCGATAACCGACGTACTCCAGCGCAGCATTGCCGGAGTAGCTGATGATCGGGAAAACGGATTTGAAGGCCGCATGCAGGCCCACGTCGCGGAACTGATCTTTAGTCGCTCCCGCTTGCAAGAATTCACGATACGAATCCAGCTGGATGGCCAGGAGGTACGGCACATCCATGACGTCCGGCAACTTGCTAAAGTCCTTGCGGATACGTTTTTTCTCAGTATATGAGTAAGCCATCAGCGTTCCCCAGCTTGGTCACCTGCTTGTTTGGCCCCTCCCGACGGGAGCAGCCAGAAAATCGTGCAAACCCCATGGTTTGCGCCACCGCATCGGGTGGTTACAGCGCCTTTATCAGCACCGACCCAGTCGGCTGCCAATAACGGAAAAAGGCCGGTGGCAAGAGCCACCAGCCATCAGCCTGTCGCTTGACGCTCGGGCTGGAGGAGCAAAGTCGATACTTATTTCAGCTCGACTTTAGCGCCTGCTTCTTCCAGCTTCTTCTTAGCGTCTTCAGCAGCTTCTTTCGAAACGCCTTCAGCTACAACCTGAGGAGCGCCGTCTACTTTCTCTTTGGCTTCTTTCAGGCCCAGACCGGTCAGTTCACGAACTGCCTTGATCACGTTAACCTTCTTCTCGCCAGCTTCCAGCAGAACAACGTTGAACTCGGTTTGCTCTTCAACAGCAGCAGCAGCTACAGCTGGGCCAGCCGAAGCAGCAGCAGCGGTAACACCGAAGGTTTCTTCCATCGCTTTGATCAGCTCAACGATTTCCACTACGGATTTCTGGCCGATTGCTTCGATGATTTGTTCGTTAGTCAGAGACATGACTCAATTCCTGAATTGGGGGACGGCCTACGCGACCATCGAAATAAACAAAAAACGCGAGAAGTTGACGAGCCTTAGGCTGCGGCAGCTTCTTTCTGGTCGCGAATTGCCGCCAGAGTACGAGCCAACTTGCTGGTAGCGCCTTGAATCACGCTCATCAGCTGAGAAATTGCTTCGTCACGGGTCGGCAGAGTTGCCAGTACGTCGATCTGATTAGCTGCGAGGAACTTGCCCTCGAACGCAGCTGCCTTGATCTCGAACTTGTCCTGACCCTTGGCAAACTCTTTGAAGATACGGGCAGCAGCGCCCGGATGTTCGTTCGAGAATGCAATCAGGGTCGGGCCGGTGAACACGTCGTTGAGAACACTGTATTCAGTGTCAGCAACAGCGCGCTTGAGCAGGGTGTTACGTACAACACGTACGTAAACGCCAGCTTCACGAGCCTCTTTACGGAGTCCGGTCATTGCGCCTACTGTTACGCCACGGGCATCAACCACGACAGCGGACAGAGCGACTTTGGCAGCCTCGTTGACTTCAGCGACGATGGCCTTCTTGTCTTCGAGATTAATTGCCACGGGTTTAACTCCTGCTTGTTACCGTTTCACTCGGTCGAAACCGAATGTCGTTTTGGTGTCTGATTCGGTAAGGAACCGGGAGCACCATCTGCGTAGGCTTGTGGTTTAAGGCTTGCGCCGCCTACGGTCTTGGATAGCCCCCGCCAGGCAGGGACCCCAATCTTTCAATTGGCGCGAATAATCGCACCAACCTTTGTCTTACGCGTCCAGCGAGCTCTGGTCGATAACCAGACCTGGGCCCATAGTGGTGCTCAGGGTAACGCGCTTGACGTAAATACCTTTCGAGGAAGCTGGTTTGATACGCTTCAGGTCAGCGATCAGGGCCTCAACGTTTTCCTTCAGCTTGACGGCATCGAAACCGATCTTGCCAACGGAGGTGTGGATGATGCCGTTTTTGTCGGTGCGATAACGAACCTGACCAGCCTTGGCGTTTTTAACCGCGGTAGCTACGTCTGGAGTTACGGTGCCGACTTTCGGGTTAGGCATCAGGCCACGTGGACCGAGGATCTGACCCAGTTGACCTACAACGCGCATGGCATCCGGGGATGCGATCACTACGTCGTAGTTCAGGTCGCCGCCTTTCATTTCGGCAGCCAGGTCGTCCATACCTACACGGTCAGCGCCGGCAGCCAGAGCGGCCTCAGCAGCTGGACCCTGGGTGAACACAGCAACGCGAACGGTCTTGCCAGTGCCGTGTGGCAGCACAGTAGCGCTACGAACAACCTGGTCGGATTTACGCGGGTCTACACCCAGGTTTACAGCAACGTCGAACGACTCGCTGAACTTGACAGTCGACAGCTCAGCCAGCAGAGCAGCAGCGTCTACAATGTTGTAGGCCTTGCCTGCTTCGATTTTGCCGGCGATAGCCTTTTGACGCTTGGTCAGCTTAGCCATTACACACCCTCCACGTTAAGGCCCATGCTACGAGCAGAACCGGCGATAGTACGCACGGCTGCATCCATATCAGCTGCAGTCAGATCCGCGTTTTTGGTTTTCGCGATTTCTTCCAGCTGAGCACGGGTAACAGTGCCAACCTTAACGGTGTTCGGACGAGCGGAACCGCTGGTCAGACCGGCCGCCTTCTTCAGCAGAACCGAAGCAGGGGTGGATTTGGTTTCGAAAGTGAAGCTACGGTCGCTGTAGACAGTGATGATCACTGGAGTCGGCAGACCTGCTTCAAGACCCTGAGTACGGGCGTTGAAAGCCTTGCAGAATTCCATGATGTTCACGCCGTGCTGACCCAGAGCAGGACCAACAGGTGGGCTTGGGTTAGCCTGAGCGGCCTTCACTTGCAGCTTGATGTAAGCGGTAATCTTCTTGGCCATGAGGCACTCCAATTACGGGTTCGAACGCCTCGAAAGGCTCCCCGGTTACTTGCGCGTTTATCCCAGTGACGACAAAACCCCACAGCCTAGGGCTGCGGGGTTGGGATGCTTGTTCAGCTAGACCTTTTCGACCTGACTGAACTCCAACTCTACCGGAGTAGAGCGACCGAAAATAAGCACTGCCACCTGGACACGGCTCTTTTCGTAGTTAACTTCTTCGACGGTGCCGTTAAAGTCAGCGAATGGACCGTCAGTAACACGAACTACCTCACCCGGCTCAAACAGAGTCTTCGGTTTCGGCTTATCGCTACCATCAGCCACGCGACGCAGAATGGCTTCCGCCTCTTTGTCGGTGATTGGAGCAGGCTTGTCGGCGGTACCGCCAATGAAGCCCATCACCCGAGGAGTATCCTTGACCAAGTGCCAAGTACCCTCATTCATATCCATCTGCACCAGCACATAGCCTGGGAAGAACTTGCGTTCGCTTTTGCGCTTCTGGCCATTACGCATTTCAACCACTTCTTCAGTGGGAACCAGAATTTCGCCGAAGCCATCTTCCATGCCAGCCAGCTTAACGCGCTCAATCAGCGAGCGCATGACATGCTTCTCGTAACCCGAGTAAGCATGCACAACGTACCAACGCTTAGCCACGGGACACCCTTAGCCGACAATCAAGGAAACAAGCCAACCGAGCAGGGAATCAACACCCCACAACAGCAACGCCATAACGATAACCACAGCAACAACGATCAACGTTGTCTGCGTGGTTTCCTGGCGAGTTGGCCATACGACTTTACGAATCTCGGTGCGCGCTTCCTTAACCAGTACAAAGAACGACTTGCCCTTTGCAGTCTGCAGGCCTACAAAGGCAGCCACAGCAGCAATTACGAGCAAAGCGAGTACACGGTACAGGATCGGCGAAGCAGCGTAATACTGATTGCCAACTACACCCACAACCACCAAAGCGGCTACCACAAGCCACTTGAGCAGATCGAAGCGAGAGCCTTGAGCTTCAGCCTTAGGAGTCATCTATGAAGATCCTGTGAAAAGAAAGCCAGACACACCGAGTGAATCTGGCAGGTCAGGAGGGAATCGAACCCCCAACCTACGGTTTTGGAGACCGTCGCTCTGCCAATTGAGCTACTGACCTAAAACAAAATCAGGCCGACCATTATGCCGGCCCGAAAAATACATTACAACCGCTTATTCGATGATTTTAGCTACGACGCCAGCGCCGACGGTACGACCGCCTTCACGGATAGCGAAACGCAGACCATCTTCCATCGCGATGGTTTTGATCAGGGTAACAGTCATCTGAATGTTGTCACCTGGCATTACCATTTCAACGCCTTCTGGCAGTTCGCAGTTACCAGTCACGTCAGTAGTACGGAAGTAGAACTGTGGACGGTAGCCTTTGAAGAACGGAGTGTGACGACCGCCTTCTTCCTTGCTCAGAACGTAAACTTCTGCGGTGAACTTGGTGTGCGGCTTAACCGAACCCGGCTTAACCAGAACCTGACCACGCTCAACGTCGTCACGCTTGGTACCACGCAGCAGAACACCGCAGTTCTCGCCAGCACGACCTTCGTCGAGCAGCTTGCGGAACATCTCAACACCGGTGCAGGTGGTGGTGGTGGTGTCACGCAGACCAACGATTTCCAGTGCATCTTGAACGCGAACGATGCCGCGCTCGATACGACCAGTCACAACAGTACCGCGACCCGAGATCGAGAATACGTCTTCGATTGGCATCAGGAATGGCTTGTCGATCATACGAACTGGTTCTGGGATGTAGGTATCCAGAGTTTCAACCAGCTTACGAACGGCAGTGGTGCCCATTTCGTTGTCGTCTTTGCCTTCCAGCGCCATACGAGCCGAACCGATGATGATCGGAGTGTCGTCGCCTGGGAAGTCATAAGTGGACAGCAGGTCGCGAACTTCCATCTCAACCAGTTCCAGCAGCTCAGCGTCGTCTACCAGGTCAGCCTTGTTCAGGAAAACCACGATGTACGGAACGCCTACCTGACGGGACAGCAGGATGTGCTCACGGGTTTGTGGCATCGGACCATCAGCGGCCGAGCAAACCAGGATCGCGCCATCCATCTGGGCAGCACCAGTGATCATGTTCTTCACGTAGTCAGCGTGACCTGGGCAGTCAACGTGAGCGTAGTGACGAATAGTCGAGTTGTACTCAACGTGAGCGGTGTTGATGGTGATACCGCGAGCTTTTTCTTCTGGAGCGCTGTCGATCTTGTCGAATTCAACTACGGCCGAACCGAAAACTTCGGAGCAGACGCGAGTCAGAGCAGCGGTCAGAGTGGTTTTACCGTGGTCAACGTGACCAATGGTCCCTACGTTGACGTGGGGCAGGGAACGATCAAATTTTTCCTTAGCCATCGATAACACCCTCAACAGAAGAATTAGACGAACGATATCTACCATTAAAACAAAGGCAGATATTCTCATATCTGCCTTGTTATATGGAGCTCTTGAGCGGATTTGAACCGCTGACCTCACCCTTACCAAGGGTGTGCTCTACCAACTGAGCTACAAGAGCGTAACACTTTGCACAACCTGCAAACTTGGAGCGGGTAGCGGGAATCGAACCCGCATCATCAGCTTGGAAGGCTGAGGTTCTACCACTAAACTATACCCGCGGAGCCTGCAGCTCACGCTAAAAATGGTGGAGGGGGAAGGATTCGAACCTTCGAAGTCGTAGACGTCAGATTTACAGTCTGATCCCTTTGGCCGCTCGGGAACCCCTCCTAAGCGAGCCGGCATTCTATACTATGCCGACCTTCTGTCAAGCATTTTCTCATTAAAAACCTGAGGTTAGCTGCGTTGACACCGCCCCACTTGGACAACCTGTTTAGGTGTTCGCTGTGGAGCGGGCGCCATTCTATGCAAACTATTCCAGCGGTGCAACCCCCTCACACAGCATTATTTTATGTTTTAACTCATTGAATTCCTTGGAAAGGTTCTGCAACTGCACATCCCCCAATAAACGCTGGCTCTCGGGCGCAATACGTAACCAATATCCAGGCTCGGGAAGATCCATTTGCGATGCCTGAACCTTCACACTCATGCCCGCTAGACGCATCTGTAGCGCGGAAAGGCTGCTTTCTTGAGTCAAACCACCCAAAAACAGACACTCCTGTCCGGCATGGCGCGCGCCTTGCACTCCCGCCGAGTCACCAGTCGCCTCACTCAATAAGCGAATATCTTGCTGGGACCCGCGGTACATGCTGAGAGGAGTGACATCTTTTGCACGCAAGGGCGCCTCCTGCTGATGCCAGACGTAATAGAACACATTGAGAACAACGAGCAGCAGGAACAACCAACGCATACAAACCTCAAGTTAAAGGACACGCCATCGCCAACCCTACAAATACCAGGTCAGGGACGATCCGAGCATCAGGCACGACGTCCGCCACCAATCCAGCATCGCCACCGGTAATAAAGACAGCAAAGCGCTCCCCCCAATAGGATCGAGCCATTTCCATCTGGGTCAGAACGAAACCTCTCAACATTAAAGAGCACCCTCGCTCCACCGCCTCGACGGTACTGCGCCCCGGAGCATGGCTCGTCAACGCTTTTTCGGCAGCCAAGTCCCCATAACGGATTTTCCGGGTATGCGTACGTAACTGGTTACGCATCAAGGGCATTCCTGGGCAAATGAATCCCCCAAGGTGCTCACCTTCGGCATTAATAAAGTCGGCCGTCACAGCAGTGCCAAAATCCAGAATCAGACAGGCGCCGGCAGACAGATGAAAGCCACCGAGCATCGCCAACCAGCGATCCAGTCCCAAGCGTTCATAGTCGTCATAGCCATTCCTGACACCAGACATTTCACTGGCCGACTTGGCGCACACGACCGAGATGCAGAACGTCTGCTCGAGAATTCGGGTGAGCGCAGCAGTTTCTTCGCTGGTTCTTACGCTGACCAACCGACATTTGCGCAACGACAGGTTCTCAAATGCGCACAAGCTATCCACCAGAGCTTGATCCGAGTCGACAACACCTTCCGCGAAAAGACCGCCAGCAGCCGTATTCAATACGCGCCACTTGATAAAGCTATTCCCACAGTCGAGCTCAAGAATCATCACGCAACCTCAGACTGAGCTCACCACCACTAAATACTTTTTCCACGCCGTCCACCTTCAAGCGCAGCGCACCCTGGCTATCAATACCAAGCACTACGCCTTCTATATGACTAACGCCCGCAACCAAAGAAACCGGGCGACCTTGCCACATGTGATCCTTTTCCCATTCCTCCTGGAACGCAGAGAAACCATGGACCTGATGACGCTGGATATAACCGCGCAGTTGGTCGCTCAGCTCAGCCACCAAGACGTTGCGATCGCAGGTTTGACCCGTCTCGAGTCGAATTGACGTCCATTGCTGGTCAACTTCCTCAGCAACCTGCATGTTCACATTAATGCCTATACCCAGCACCACATGGCAAACATCTGCCGGATCCCCTACTAGCTCAAGAAGAATACCGGCGATTTTCTTGTTCCCGACCAGCACATCGTTGGGCCACTTCAATCCTGCGCCCGCCACCCCCAGCTTTCGCAGGGCATGCATAACAGCCAAACCGACCACCAGACTCAAGCCCTCAAGCTGGCGCATGCCACCTTCAATGCGCAGGACCAGGCTGTAGTAGAGATTTTCAGCAAAAGGGCTTACCCATTTGCGGCCTCGGCGACCGCGACCGGAAATCTGTCGTTCGGCCAATACCAGAAACGGCGCCGCTCGACCCTGATTGATCGCGCGAAGCGCCTCTGCGTTAGTGGAATCGATGGAATCAAAGACTGTAATCGGCCAAACCGCTGCTAAGGCACTAATCTTCAGGGGGTCGAGGAGCGTCAAGGGTGCAGCCAGTTGATAGCCTCTGCCCCGGACTTTGTTTATGGACAACCCGAGCTCAGCCTCAAGATGCTGAAGCTGCTTCCACACCGCACTTCGACTGATTCCCAGGGTAACCCCCAGAGCCTCGCCGGAATGGAATCGACCATCCTTTAATAGATTCAACAACGTCAGCATGCAGGTCTCGCCTCACAATGAGGTCCGAATAATAGCCATGAGCCGGGCGATTGCATAGAAATCAAGCGCACC
>NZ_JALMEY010000049.1:0-484 GCF_023100615.1 Pseudomonas sp. MWU12-3103b | reverse complement strand
GCGTTGAACCGCCTTGCGGTTGTCGACGAACGCCGCTGTACAGCACGAGGAACAAGGGATGTTCGCGCCGGCCAATGAAACCCACTTTGCCCTGACCATCGAAGGGCTCTCCGCCGATTTTCAGGTATTCACCCTGACCGGCCGGGAAGCCATCAGCCAGCCTTTTGTCTTTGAGGTGGAGCTGGTCAGTGAGCAGCCGTCGCTGGACCTCGAAACCCTGCTGCACAAACCGGCCTTTCTGCAGCTGTCGCCCGATGGCAGCGGCATCCACGGCCAGATCTACCGCGCCGCGCAAGGTGACTCGGGCAAGCGCCTGACCCGTTATTCGGTAACCCTGCGCCCGCAACTGTCGTACCTGGCGCATCGCGTCAACCAACGCATCTTCCAGAACCTCACAGTGCCGAAAATCATCGGCATGGTTCTCGAAGAGCACGGCATTCAAAGCAACGCCTACGAATTCAAGACCGGTTCGATCTATCCCGAG
>NZ_JALMEY010000048.1:0-486 GCF_023100615.1 Pseudomonas sp. MWU12-3103b | reverse complement strand
ACGTTGAGCCGTTTTTTGCGGCCGTCGACGAGCGCCGCTGTACAGCACGAGGAACAAGGGATGTTCGCGCCGGCCAATGAAACCCACTTTGCCCTGACCATCGAAGGGCTCTCCGCCGATTTTCAGGTATTTACCCTGACCGGCCGGGAAGCCATCAGCCAGCCTTTTGTGTTTGAGGTGGAGCTGGTCAGTGAGCAGCCGTCGCTGGACCTCGAAACCCTGCTGCACAAACCGGCCTTCCTGCAGCTGTCGCCCGATGGCAGCGGCATCCACGGCCAGATCTATCGCGCCGCACAAGGTGACTCGGGCAAACGCCTGACCCGTTATTCGGTGACCCTGCGCCCGCAATTGTCGTACCTGGCACACCGCGTCAACCAACGCATCTTCCAGAACCTCACGGTGCCGAAAATCATCGGCATGGTCCTCGAAGAGCACGGCATCCAGAGCAACGCCTACGAATTCAAGACCGGGTCGATCTATCCCGAA
>NZ_JALMEY010000047.1:0-587 GCF_023100615.1 Pseudomonas sp. MWU12-3103b | reverse complement strand
TGTGGAGTACTCAAAAAAGCCACCCCAACTGAGATGAATGACGTCGTCCTTCGCGATGTCAGGGTAAGGCAAGCCGCTGCCGGACTCGGACCTGATGACAATCGGCACTCCCGCTTCGGCAACGTCTTTGTCCACACCGCCGTTGACGATTTCCGGGGGAATGTACATGTACAGGTTGGAGTGACCAGGGAGCGGGTCGATGTCCTGGCCACCGGGGAGTTCCAGTTTGACGAAGAGGTTGAGGGGCTTGTCCGGACGCTCTTCTTTTTGATTGGGCTGTTTGATTTCGTAGGTGAGTTGGTAAGGACCTGTCTGCAGATGACGGGGAGCCACCCACAAGAGGGTCGGTTGTTTGAGCTCGGTCTGGTCAATGATGGGACGCCCGTCGACCTCACGGTCATTGAGCAGCAGCTTGACGGTATCGCCGACAGCCTTGGTGGCCCAGACGGGGATGACGACCAGCAGGCCGAGGTCGGGAAAAGTGAACACCGCCGCCCGGTTGATCCCCCACTGGCCGGAAGGCAGGAGGCGCCCGAGCACTATCGGGTCCAGCAATGAATGGGGGGCAGAGATTTTCTTCTTGGGCG
>NZ_JALMEY010000046.1:0-609 GCF_023100615.1 Pseudomonas sp. MWU12-3103b | reverse complement strand
AGCCCAAGAAGAGAATCTCTGCCCCCCATTCATTGCTGGACCCGATAGTGCTCGGGCGCCTCCTGCCTTCCGGTCAGTGGGGGATCAACCGGGCGGCGGTGTTCACTTTTCCCGACCTCGGCCTGCTGGTCGTCATCCCCGTCTGGGCCACCAAGGCTGTCGGCGACACCGCCAAGCTGCTGCTCAATGGCCGTGAGGTCGACGGGCGCCCCATCATTGACGAGGCAGAGCTCAAGCAACCGACTCTCTTGTGGGTGGCTCCCCGTCATCTGCAGACAGGTCCTTACCAACTCACCTACGAAATCAAACAGCTCAATCAAAAAGAAGAGCGTCCGGACAAGCCCCTCGACCTCTTCGTCAAACTGGAACTCCCCGGTGGCCAGGATACCGACCCGGACCCTGGTCACTCCAACCTGTACATGTACATTCCCCCGGAAATCGTCAACGGCGGTGTGGACAAAGACGTTGCCGAAGCGGGGGTGCCGATTGTCATCAGGTCCGAGTCCGACAGCGGCTTGCCTTACCCGGACATCGCGGAGGGCGATGTCATTCATCTCAGTTGGGGTGGCTTTTTTGAGTATTCCACACCGGTGACCCAGGCGCAGATCA
>NZ_JALMEY010000045.1:0-681 GCF_023100615.1 Pseudomonas sp. MWU12-3103b | reverse complement strand
CAAACCTGGCACGCTCCTTGATAACAGTCAGGCACCCACCGGGCGATTTCGCCTCCCGGGCACCCTAAATTTATCCGCAAGGAGAGCACCCCATGGCAACACCAGCGTACATGTCGGTTACCGGCGAAAAACAAGGCCTGATCACTGCCGGCGCCTTCACCGCCGACTCCGTTGGCAACACCTACCAGGAAGGCCACGAAGACCAGGTTATGGTTCAGGCTTTCAGCCACGATGTGATCATCCCGCGTGACCCACAGTCCGGTCAGCCAACCGGTCAGCGCGTTCACAAGCCAGTGATCATCACCAAGGTCTACGACAAGGCTTCGCCTCTGCTGCAAGCGGCTCTGACCTCCGGCGAGCGCATGAGCGAAATCGTTATCCAGTGGTACCGTACTTCTGCTCAAGGTACTCAAGAGCACTACTACACCACCAAACTGGAAGACGCGATCATCGTCGCCATCAACAACAAAATGCACAACTGCCAGGATCCAGGCAACTCGCACTTCACCCACCTGGAAGAAGTGCAGTTCACCTACCGCAAAATCACCTGGACCCACGAAGTATCCGGTACTTCGGGTTCCGATGACTGGCGTGCTCCAGTCGTTTAATTACGGCTGATCGTTACAAGCATCGACCAGCCCTGCTGGTCGATGTTGTTTACGCCCCTCCAGAATTTCGCGT
>NZ_JALMEY010000044.1:0-712 GCF_023100615.1 Pseudomonas sp. MWU12-3103b | reverse complement strand
GAAGACCGAGTTCGGTGATGACGGCTCGACGCTGGTCACCGCCTACGCGCGTGATGCGGCCGGGCGCTTGCTGCTGAAAACCCTGCCGGACGGGGTTGAGGTGGCTTACACCTACGACCGCCTGGGGCGTTTAAACGGTGTTGATGACGGCCAGCAACATCCGCTGGCCTTTGAATACGACCGGCAGGACCGGCTGATCACCGAGCATCAGGGCTGGGGCACCCTGCGATACACCTACGACGCCTGCGGCCAGCTCAAGCGCCAGCGTCTGCCGGACAACAGCAAGCTCGATTACCACTACGCCAAGGGCGGCGCGCTGACCGCCATCGACCTCAATGGCACGCGGCTGAGCAGCCACGTCTATCAATCGGGTCGCGAACAACAACGCCAACAAGGCCTGCTGCGCAGCGATTATGCCTACGACGATCAGGGACGTTTGCTGGCCCACGCTGTAGGCCATCAGCACGACTCGCTGTATCGCCGGGATTATGCCTACAGCGCCAACGGCAATCTGGAGCACATTGCCGACAGCCGCCACGGCCAGCGCACCTACGGCTACGACGCCCTCGACCGCTTGATCCGCGTGCGCCACTCGCGCGACGAACTGCCGGAATCCTTCGCCCACGACCCGGCCGGCAACCTGCTGATGCAGGATCGTCCCGGGCCGACCCGGATCAAGGGCAACCGCCTGCTGATGCAGGGCGATCGCCAT
>NZ_JALMEY010000043.1:0-712 GCF_023100615.1 Pseudomonas sp. MWU12-3103b | reverse complement strand
AAAGACCGAGTTCGGCGATGACGGCTCGACGCTGGTCACCACTTACGCGCGTGATGCGGCCGGGCGTCTGCTGCTGAAAACCCTGCCCGACGGGGTTGAGGTGGCTTACACCTACGACCGACTGGGCCGTTTGACCGGTGTTGATGACGGCCAGCAACATCCGCTGGCCTTTGAATATGACCGACAGGACCGGCTGATCACCGAGCATCAGGGCTGGGGCACCCTGCGTTATGTCTACGACGCCTGCGGCCAGCTCAAGCGCCAGCGTCTGCCGGACAACAGCAAGCTCGACTATCACTACGCCAAGGGCGGCGCGCTGACGGCGATCGACCTCAATGGCACGCGGCTGACCCGCCACGTTTACCAGTCCGGTCGAGAGCAACAACGCCAACAAGGCCTGCTGCTCAGCGATTATGCCTACGACGATCAGGGACGTTTGCTGGCCCATGCTGTAGGCCATCAGCACGACTCGCTGTATCGCCGGGATTATGCCTACAGCGCCAACGGCAATCTGGAGCACATTGCCGACAGCCGCCACGGCCAGCGCACCTATGGCTATGACGCCCTCGACCGCTTGATCCGCGTCCGTCACTCGCGCGACGAACTGCCGGAATCCTTCGCCCACGACCCGGCCGGCAACCTGCTGATGCAGGATCGTCCCGGCCCCACGCGGATCAAGGGCAACCGCCTGCTGATGCAGGGCGACCGGCAC
>NZ_JALMEY010000042.1:0-755 GCF_023100615.1 Pseudomonas sp. MWU12-3103b | reverse complement strand
TTCCAGCACAGCAGCAGCGGGCACAAACTGGTGTTCGGCGACGATCAGACAGTGTTCCGCAAACTCAAGGCCGTGAGCTACCAGCAAGACTCCGGCATGAGCGCCGACAAACCGGTGATCAAACGCTTCAACCTGCGCCTGGAAACCCGCACCACTCGCGTCAGCCGCCGCGACTACGACTTCGAAAAACCGAAGATCCTGCCCGAAGGCGCGGTCAAATCCGAGTTCGCCCCGGACCTTGAGGACTACGATTACCCCGGTCGTTTCACCACCCGCGAGCGCGGCAAATTCCTCTCGACCCGCGCCCTCGAACGTCATCGCAGCGACTACAAACTCGCCGAAGGCAAAGGTGACGAACCGACCCTGACCAGCGGCCACTTCCTGACCTTGGCCGAACACCCGCGCGCTGAATGGAACGACTTGTGGCTGCTGCTGGAAGTCTTCCACGAAGGCAAACAACCGCAAGTGCTCGGTGAAAACGTCACCAGCGACGTCACCGACAACAAAAGCGATTTCCACCAGGGCTACCGCAACAGCTTCCTCGCCACCCCGTGGGACGCGCACTACCGCCCTGCCCTCGAACACCCGAAACCCAAAGTCCTCGGCAGCCAGACCGCGGTCGTCACCGGCCCGGCCGGTGAAGAAATCCACTGCGACCAGTACGGCCGCATCAAAGTCCAGTTCCACTGGGACCGCGACGGCCAGTCCGACGACAAAACCACCTGCTGGCTGCGCGTCGCCAGCGGCTGGGCCGG
>NZ_JALMEY010000041.1:0-1118 GCF_023100615.1 Pseudomonas sp. MWU12-3103b | reverse complement strand
ATCACGGTCTCCAAAGCCACTATTAAAGAGGCTGGTGACACCGACCTCTTCGGTCTGGCGGTCACCTTCAAGGTGCGCGACATCGTCGGCAATGAATCGGAAGACTGGTGCAAGGAAACCCGCATCGTCGTCACCACCGGCATCGACCTGCTGGCCGCGCCTATCGTTCAAGAGGCCGTCAACAACAAGCTCGACGCCGATAAACAGGGCGATAACGACATCACGGTGCATGTCACGGCCGACCGACCAGACTTCGAGATGAATGACATCATTCACTTGACCATGTTCGGCACCACCACGGAGGGCGAAAAAGTCGAAGTCACCGCCCTGCCCCAGACCGTCGACAATATCCCGCATAACTACGAGTTCAAGCTGTCCATTGCGGCCGTGCGTAAACTGGTCAATACCCAGGTCAGTTTCTTCTATCGGCTGGAACGCAGCGGCAGCAGTGACCCGTTAGGCTCAAAAAGGCAGTTTGTACAAGTCACCGGCGCAGCCCACCGCCTGGCCGCACCGATCATCGAGGAAGCCGAGGGAGAGTTCATCGATCCCACGAAGACACCCATCAACGTCCGCATTCCGTTCGATCCGGCCATCGAGTACGGCATGGGCATCGAGCTGTTCCTGTTGGGTAAAAGTCCGGACGGCAGCACCTTCCTGCCTGAGTTGGAGTGGCACATTCCGGAGGAGGATGAAGTCGAGAATCCCGAAGGTTTTGTCATCACCGTCGATGACTACAACCTCAAGCTCCTTGACGGCGGAACCCTGAAGGGGTGGTACGACCTGCTGATAGCCGAAGGCGACGAGATCCTCAGACGGGAGTCGCTGCACACGAAATTGCTCAATGTGGGTGAACCGAAATTCGAGCTGGACGCCCCCATTGTCCTCGGGGTGGCGAACGGCTTCCTCGACCCGGCCACACTGCCCGGCGGTACCAGTAAACTGACCATCCCCAGGCCTGTGGTGAAGCCATGGGTAGCCAACGACGAGGCCACCTGGAAGTGGGTGGGCGACATCTCCGGCGAGGAACCCGGGTCCCGCACATTCAATGCCGTCACCGCCCAGCAAGACTGGGTCATCAACCTGGACGCCGCCTTCGTCGCCCAGCACATCGAACC
>NZ_JALMEY010000040.1:0-1168 GCF_023100615.1 Pseudomonas sp. MWU12-3103b | reverse complement strand
AGCGTCGATGAACTGGCCGGTGCCGATCTTGATGTGCTGGTTCACGCCCACGGTCAGGTGGTCGTTGGCGCGGGCTTCGACTTTGCGGTCGGCGTAGACGGTGTGGTGTTCTTCGGCCTTGAATTCCGTGTAGCTGTTCTGCTCGACGGTGTCGTGGCGTTCGTTGCCGACGCGGATTTTCTGGTCGTGCTCGATGTTCTCGTCCCAGTCGCGCTGGGCATGCAGGTAGATCTGCTCCTGACCTTTTTTGTCTTCGATGCGCAGTTCGTTGTAACCGCCGCCCCCCATCGAGCTCAGGGTCTTGAAGGTGCTACGGGTCTTGTTTGCCGGCAGCTCATACGGGACGGTGTTTTCCTTGTGGTACAGGCAGCCGCTGATCAGCGGTTGATCGGGGTCGCCTTCAAGGAAGGTCACCAGCACTTCCATGCCGATGCGCGGGATGGCGATGCCGCCGTACTGGGCGCCGGCCCAGGCGCTGGAGACGCGCAGCCAGCAACTGGTTTTGTCGTCGGCCTGGCCTTCGCGGTCCCAGTGGAATTGCACTTTGACGCGGCCGTACTGGTCGCAGTGGATCTCTTCGCCTTTGGGGCCGGTCACCACGGCGCTCTGACTGCCGAGGATGCGCGGTTTCGGGTTGCGCAGCGGTGGACGGTTCGGCACGTCCCACGGGGTCGCCTGAAAACGGTTGCGGTAGCCCTGATGGAAATCGTCTTTCAGCGCGGTGGTGTCGCTGGTCACCGATTCTTCCAGCACTTGCGGCTGCTTGCCTTCGTGCAGGACTTCGGTCAGCAGCCACAGGTCGTTCCACTTGGCCTTCGGGTGTTCGGTCAGGGCAAGGAAATGGCCGCTGACCAGCAGTGGCTGGTCGCTCTTGCCTTCGGCGAGCTGGAAGTCGCTGCGGTGACGTTCGAGGGCGCGTTTGGCCAGGTGCTTGCCGCGCTCGCGGTCGATGAAGCGGCCCGGGTAATCGTAGTCTTCGAGGTCGGGCAGGGCGTCGCCACGGTTTTCGCTTTCGAGGGTCAGGCGTGGTTTTTCGAAGTCGTAGTCGCGGCGCGTGGTGCGGCTGGTGCGGGTTTCCAGGCGCAGGTCGAAGCGCTTGATCACCGGGTTGCTGGCGACCATGCCGGAGTCTTGCTGGTAGGCCACTGGCTTGAGTTTCGGGAACACC
>NZ_JALMEY010000004.1:0-420969 GCF_023100615.1 Pseudomonas sp. MWU12-3103b | reverse complement strand
GCCGAACAGGGTATGCTTGAATACTCCATCGACCTGAAAG
The DNA here is from genome assembly GCF_023100615.1 of Pseudomonas sp. MWU12-3103b. Taxonomy (NCBI): domain Bacteria; kingdom Pseudomonadati; phylum Pseudomonadota; class Gammaproteobacteria; order Pseudomonadales; family Pseudomonadaceae; genus Pseudomonas; species Pseudomonas sp. MWU12-3103b. The sequence goes on along the minus strand of NZ_JALMEY010000004.1, from coordinate 420,929 downwards.
AGGTCTACCGAATCCATAATCGACTGGCGTTTTCAGGTCGATGTATAGCGAGAGACGGCTCGGTCAGTCCCCTCTCCCTCCGGTAGAGGGCTAGGGTGAGGGGCTTTCAGACTCAGCACTCAGCTCAACTTGAACCCACCCATCTGCCTTGCCAGATCATCCGCCAACCGCTGCAACATCTGACAATCCTCGCGACACGCCCGCACCTCGCCCGCCGTGGCCCGGGCCAGATCGGAAATTCCCTGCACGTTGCGGTTGATCTCTTCAGTCACCGCCGACTGTTCTTCCGTCGCCGTCGCCACCTGATGGTTCATGTCACTGATGCGCTCGACCTGCCCGGTAATCGCGGTCAACGACGCGCCAGTACGCTGGCTCGATTCAACCCCGGTGCCGGTCGCCGCCTGCCCGGTGCGCATCGATGACACGGCATTCTCTGCGCCTTGTTTGAGGCTGCCGATCATTTGCTGGATTTCGTCGGTAGACGCCTGAGTCCTGCGCGCCAAGGTGCGCACTTCATCCGCCACCACGGCAAACCCGCGCCCCATATCACCCGCCCGCGCAGCTTCAATCGCAGCATTGAGCGCCAGCAAGTTGGTCTGCTCGGACACGCCGCGAATCACCGCCAGCACCGAATCGATCGACGCCACCTGATGCGCCAGCTCACCGACCGCGCCCGCCGCCACGCCGATCTCGTCGGACATGCTTTCGATATGACGGATCGAGCCACCGACCACTTCCCGCGCCTGCAGCGCTTCATCGCGGGCGTTTTGTGAAGCAAGCGCGGCGTTGCCGGCGTTCTGGGCGATTTCCTGCACGGTCAGGCCCATCTCATGCACCGCCGTGGCGACCATGTCGGTCATTTCCTGCTGGCGCCCGGAGCGTTCGGCGGTATTTTCCACCACTTTCGCCACTTGGTCGACTGCTGTGCGCAGACGCTCGCTGGTGGTCAGCACTTCGCCGATCAGCCCGCGCTGGCTGTCGAGAAAACGGTTGAAGCCGCGCGCGAGATCGCCCAGTTCATCGGCGCGACTGGAATCTAACCGATGGGTCAAATCTCCACCGCCGCTACCGATCGCTACCAGCGCGGCTGTTACCTGACGAATCGGTCGCACCAGCCCTTGGGCCAGCCACACCACCAGCGCCAGGCACACCAGTGCCACCGCCAGACCGATGCCGCCGCTCATCCACATCGCCTTGCGGGCTTCGGCGTAGATCTGCGATTGCGGCACTTCGGCCACCAGCGTCCAGCCCAGATCGCGCAGCGGCAGGCTGAAGGCGAGGAAGTCTTCGCCATCGCGCTGGAAGGAACTGTTAGCGGCGACTTTTTGCCCCATGACCGCTTGCGCCGCCGACGCACCGATCTGCTCCGTGAGGGTGCGCTTGCCGCTGAACTGCGCCTCGGGATGAACCTGGATCAAACCGTCGGAACGCACGAGATAGACCTTGCCGCGCTCGCCAAAGCTGAAGTTGTGGATCAACTCCGACAGCTCTTTCATGCTCAGGCCCAGCCCCGCGACGCCGACCACTTTGCCGGCCTGCTCGACCTTCAAGTCGATGAACAGTGCCAATTCTCCGGTGGCGCCATCGTTGTCGATGTTCAGAGTGCGCGGCTGATGGCTATCGAGGAAGGAATAAAACCAGGCATCGGCCGGCTTGGTCCGACTGAGGGTGCGGTCGAGGCCCTTTTCAGTGATGTAGTGATTGGAATCGGTGCCGATGATCAACGCGGTGAAAGCTTTATGTTCGGCGCGGATGCCCTCCAGATACTGCGCGAAGGCTGCCGTTTTGCTGCTGTCTTCACCCGAGGCCAACCAGTCGCGCACCATGGAATTGCTGGCGATGTCTTTGGCGGCGGTCAGGGGTTGGACGAGGATGCGTTCGATGTCGTTGCGCGTCGCTTCGATGCTCGACGGCAGCGCTTGGTCGACCAGATAGCTCTGGGCGAGGCGGTTGACCAACAGGGTATAAATGCCAACCACGATCAGGATGCTGACCAGCAGGGCGGTGCCCATGCTGAGAATCAGCTGCCATTGAATACTGCGTCGCCACAACTGCATGGAGCACCCCCAAAGAATAAGTGGCCGAAACAATGCAACAGCCGTGCCGATTGTATACAACCCGATCGACAATCTATTCTTTGGTTGTGCGCAACCCCATCAGCCCTGATTGATGGTCTTGGCGATGGTGTCGACCGTGGCGCTGACTTGCTCTTGGTAACGGTCGAGTTCTTCCTGGTGCTGCTTCTTCATTTCGATCTGCTGCGAGCACAGGTTCATCGCGGCCAGCACCAGCAAGCGGTCACCGATCAGCGTCGGGTATTTGCGTTTGGTGTCGGCCAGGGCGGCCTTGAGCATCAGTGCGGCATCCAACAGGGTCTGTTCTTCCCCGGCCGGTGCCTTGATCGAATAGTCCTCCCCGAGAATGGAGATGACTTTTACCCCTGCGGTGCCGTGGTTCATGCGCTGACAGGGCCTGCGTTGACGCGATCAACCAGAGCCTGGATGCGCGCTGCGGTGGCGCCGTGCTTCTCTTCCTGTTCCATCAGGCTCAGTTGCAGGCTTTCGTTTTCATCCTTGGCCTGGGCCAGTTCCGTGGACAGGGTCTGGTTGGTTTGCGTGAGGGTCTGGTTCTGTTGCACCAGGTCGCTGACGAGCTGTTCCAATTGGCTGAGGGATGCTTCCAACATTTTGATCTTCCAGGCGTTTTTCAAAGGGCGCGTACGATAAAGAAAAGTCACTGCGGATGCCAGGGTTATACCGGCGCAAGGCCTTGATTTTCCTGGCGGCCGACCGTTCTCGCGAGTTTAAAAGACTGTGATCTGCCGATCTGGTTCCTGCACTTCGTCGCTCAGGCCCATATGCGACAAATACGCACAGTGCCTCAAGACTTTAGTCGTATGACCGATAAGTCATCCATACAGCAGTCTCAGCCCGCATGGATGCGGCCCTTTTTGGTATCCGCGCCATGTCCCTTCGCAATATGAATATCGCCCCCCGGGCGTTCACCGGCTTCGCCCTGATCGGCGGCCTGATGCTGATTCTCGGCGTGTTCGCCCTGAACCAGATGAGCAAAATCCGCGGCGCTGCCGAGGACATCACCAACAGCAGCGTGCCGAGCATCAAGAACCTCGACGAGTTCACCCAACTGACCTTGCGCCTGCGCGTGCTGTCGTATCGCTTGCTGGTCAATCGCGAGCCGGACGTGCAGCAGAAGACCATGGAACTGCTGGACACCCGCAACCAGCAGATCCGCGCTGCCCAATCGGCCTATGAGCCGTTGATCAGCGGCCCGCAGGAACGCGCGGCCTACGATCAATATGTGCAGTTGCTGGGCCAGTACCGCCAGATCGAAGACCGGATGAAAACGCTGTCGCGCAACAATCAGGTGGACGAGTTGCGCAACCTGCTCAACACCGAGTTGCTGAACAACTCCGAAGCGATGAACACCGTGCTCAACCGCCTGATGCAGATCAACGGCGAGCAGATCAGCCAGACCAATCAAGAGGCGGTCGACCAGTATTCCTCGGCGTTCAATCTGGTGGTCACCCTGCTGGTCGTGGCGACCGGCCTGACCTTCCTGTTCGCCTGGCTGCTGACCATCAGCATCACCAAGCCGATTTCCAAAGCGCTGGACGCGGCGGAAACCATCGCCGAAGGCAACCTGACCCAGCCGATCCACGTCGACGGCACCGACGAAGCCGGACGTCTGTTGGCGGCTATGGCCAAGATGCAATCGAAGTTGCGCGACACCTTGCAGCGCATCTCCGGCTCGGCCACCCAGCTTGCATCTGCAGCGGAAGAGCTGAACAGCGTCACCGACGAAAGCGCCCGTGGCCTGACTCAGCAGAACAACGAAATCGAACAGGCCGCCACCGCCGTCAACGAAATGACCAGCGCCGTGGAAGAAGTCGCGCGCAATGCGGTGAGCACTTCGGAAGCCTCGAAGAACGCCACCACCTCGGCCGGCGACGGCCGTGATCTGGTACAGGAAACCGTCAGCGCCATCGAACGCATGAGCGCCGACGTACAGAGCACCGCGACCCTGATCGGCGATCTGGCGAATGAATCCCGTGACATCGGCAAGGTGCTGGACGTGATTCGTGGCCTGGCGGATCAGACCAACCTGTTGGCCCTGAACGCGGCGATTGAAGCGGCCCGTGCCGGTGAAGCCGGTCGCGGTTTTGCCGTGGTCGCCGATGAAGTGCGTGCCTTGGCCCATCGCACCCAGCAGTCGACCAGCGAAATCGAACGCATGATCGGCAGCATCCAGAGCGGCACCGAACACGCCGTGGATTCGATGCGCAACAGCACCGAGCGCGCCGAATCGACGCTGAACATCGCGCGGGGTGCCGGGATGTCGCTGGACACCATCAATACCGCGATCGTCGAGATCAACGAGCGCAATCTGGTGATCGCCAGCGCCGCTGAAGAACAGGCACAAGTGGCCCGCGAAGTGGATCGCAACCTGGTGAACATCCGCGACCTGTCAGTGCAATCGGCTACCGGCGCGAATCAGACCAGTGCGGCGAGCAACGAGCTGTCGCGCTTGGCGCTGGATCTGAACAATATGGTTGGGCGGTTCAGCCTGTAAATTTTCAGATCAAGGTCAAAAGCCCCTCACCCCAGCCCTCTCCCAGAGGGAGAGGAAGAAAGGGAGCACATTGGGAGCTTTGCAGATTTTGAGTTCGGCTCGATATTGCAGGTCGGTGTAACTTGAACAAACCCCGCGGTCAGTCCCCTCTCCCTCCGGGAGAGGGCTAGGGTGAGGGTAGCGATCCCCAGCCGAACCCATACCTCAAATCCCATAGCGTAAAAAGCTTTTTGACAGCATCACATTTCAACAGGTTAGAATCGCTGGCACGCAGACTGCATGGTCAGTTTGTGCCCGTCTTTACGCTTCTGGAGTACTGCCTTTGAATGCGACGACCATCAACAGCCTGTTCTTGATCGGCGCGTTGCTGGTAGGTGCGAGCATTCTTGTCAGCTCACTTTCCTCCCGTCTCGGCATCCCGATTCTGGTCATTATTCTTGCGGTCGGCATGGCCGCCGGGGTCGATGGCGGCGGGATCATTTTCGATAACTACCCGACGGCCTATCTGGTCGGCAACCTCGCACTGGCGGTGATCCTCCTCGACGGCGGCTTGCGCACCCGCGTTTCGAGTTTCCGCGTGGCCTTGTGGCCGGCGCTGTCGCTAGCGACGGTCGGGGTGTTGATCACCACCGGACTGACCGGCATGGCGGCGGCGTGGCTGTTCGACCTGAATCTGATCCAGGGCCTGCTGATCGGCGCCATCGTCGGCTCCACGGACGCCGCCGCAGTGTTCTCGCTGCTCGGCGGCAAGGGCCTCAACGAACGGGTGACCGCCAGCCTGGAAATCGAATCCGGCAGCAACGACCCGATGGCGGTGTTTCTCACCGTGACCCTGATCGACATGCTCGCCAGCGGCCAGACCGGCCTGCACTGGAGCCTGTTGACCCACCTGATTCGCGAATTCGGCATCGGCGGCGTGATCGGCCTCGGCGGTGGCTGGCTGATGCTGCAACTGGTCAACCGGATCAACCTCGCTACCGGCCTGTACCCGATTCTGGTGATCGCCGGCGGCCTGGTGGTGTTCGCCCTGACCAACGCCCTGCACGGCAGCGGCTTCCTCGCGGTGTACCTGTGCGGTCTGGTGATCGGCAACCGCCCGGTGCGCAGCCGTCACGGCATTCTGCACATGCTCGACGGCATGGCGTGGCTGGCACAGATCGGCATGTTCCTGGTGCTGGGGCTGCTGGTCACTCCGCATGATCTGCTGCCGATCGCCTTGCCGGCGCTGGGTCTGGCGCTATGGATGATTCTGTTCGCCCGGCCGCTGTCGGTGCTGGTCGGCCTGCTGCCGTTCAAGGCGTTCCACGGCCGCGAGAAAGCGTTTATTTCCTGGGTCGGGTTGCGCGGCGCGGTACCGATCATTCTCGCGGTGTTCCCGCTGATGGCCGGGTTGCCGAATGCGCAGCTGTACTTCAACCTCGCGTTCTTCATTGTGCTGGTGTCGCTGCTGGTGCAGGGCACGAGCCTGCCGTGGGTGGCCAAACTGTTGAAGGTGACGGTCCCGCCGGAGCCGGCACCGATTTCCCGTTCGGCACTGGAAGTGCACATCACCAGCGAGTGGGAGCTGTTCGTTTACAAGCTCGGCGCCGAGAAATGGTGCATCGGTTCGCCCCTGCGCGAGCTGAAAATGCCCGAAGGCACACGTATCGCCGCCCTGTTTCGTGGCCAGCAACTGCTCCATCCGTCGGGTAGTACGGTGCTGGAAGTCGATGATTTGCTGTGTGTTATCGGCCATGAACACAACTTGCCAGCGCTCGGAAAACTTTTCAGCCAGGCGCCGCAACGCGGCCTCGATCTGCGCTTCTTCGGCGACTTCGTGCTCGAAGGAGACGCCCAGCTTAAAGCGGTTGCCGCGCTGTATGGCCTACCGGCCGAAGGCATAGATCCGGACATGACCCTGGGTGCGTTCATTGCCCACAAGGTCGGGGGGGCACCGATCGTTGGCGACCAGGTGGAGTGGAACAACACTCACTGGACGGTCGCGGTCATGGACGGGAACAAGATCGGCAAAGTGGGCGTCAGATTCCCCGAAGGAAGTCGCCCGGGCCCCGGTCTCTTCCTCTAAACTGCGTCCACTCTCACTTGTTTGACCGGTCTCTATGCCTACCCTGCGCTCTTTCTTTTTCGCGGCCCTGCTGGGCCTGAGTCTTTCCGTCGGCCCGCTCTACGCCGCCGAACCGCCGTCCAGCGAAGCCGTGCAGGCCAGCCTCGACAAACTGGCCGACAGCAAACTGCCGGATGCCGACAAAAAGAGCCTACAGACGGTCCTGCAAACCACGCTCAATCAACTCAACAGCCGGCGTGATTACGACCAGAAGCTGATCGACCTCAAGCAGCAACTGGCCTCCGCCCCTCGGCAGACCATCGAGAACACCCGCGAACTGACGCGCCTCAAGGCCACGCCAGTGGTGCCGGTGGCGCAGCGCTTCACCAAAGAATCGATCCAGCAGCTGGAGCAGATCCTCACCGATCGCTCGACCCAGCAAAGCGACCTGCAAAAGGCCCTGGCCGATGCCAACAGCCTGATCATCACCGCCCAGACCCGTCCCGAGCGTGCACAGGCAGAAATCTCTGCCAGCCAGACGCGCATCCAGCAGATCAACAACATCCTCAAGTCCGGCAAGGACGCGGGCAAGACCGTCAGCGCCGAGCAGCGCGACCAGTTGAACGCCGAGCTCGCTGCGTTGAACTCACTGATTCCGCTGCGCCGCCAGGAACTGGCGGGCAACAGCCAGCTGCAGGATCTGGGCAACAGTCAGCACGACCTGCTCTCGGAGAAATCCGACCGTCTCGATCGCGAGATCCAGGAACTGCAGACCCTGATCAACCAGAAGCGTCTGGCGCAATCTCAGGAAACCGTGACCCAGCAGTCGATCGAGGCGCAAAAGGCCGGTGGCAGCAGCCTGCTCGCCACCGAAAGTGCGGCCAACCTCAAGCTCTCCGACTACCTGCTCAAAAGCACCGACCGCCTCAACGAAGTCACTCAACAGAACCTGCAGACCAAACAGCAACTAGACAGCCTGACCCAGAGCGATTCGGCCCTCGACGAGCAGATCAACGTGCTCAAGGGCAGTCTGCTGCTGTCGAAGATTCTCTATAAGCAGAAACAGGCGCTGCCGCGACTCAAGGTCGACCGCGATCTGGCGGATCAGATCGCCGACATTCGCCTGTATCAATTCGAAGTCAGCCAGCAGCGCGAACTCCTGAGCAATCCGGCGACCTACGTCGACAATCTGCTCTCCACCCAGCCGCCGGAACAAGTCACCCCGCAACTGCGCAAGAGCCTGATGGAACTGGCCAACACCCGCGCCGACCTGCTGGAGCGCCTGAACCGCGAACTGAGCGCGGTGCTCAACGAATCGATCACCCTGCAACTCAACCAGAAACAACTGCTGAGCACCGCGCAAAGCCTGCGCGCGACCCTTGACGAGCAGATGTTCTGGATCCCCAGCAACAAGCCGCTGGACGCGGAATGGATTCGCGGCGTGCCAGAGCGGCTCAAGCGCCAGATCGACACCCTGCCGCTGGCCTCAAGCCTGAGCGAGCTGACCGACGGCCTGACCCAGCGCCCGCTGTTGTTCCTGCCGCTGGCCTTGCTGATCGGCGCTCTGCTGTGGCGGCGCAAGGCGCTTTATGCGCGACTGAACAAGGTTCACCAGGACATCGGGCACTTCAAGCGTGACAGCCAGTGGCATACGCCCCAGGCGATTCTGATCAACATTTTGCTGGCGATGCCGGTAGCGCTGGGCCTGGGCCTGTGCGGTCTGGCCTTGCAGATCGACGCCCGCGGGCAAAACGCCAACATGGGCGCGGCGTTGCTGCAAATGGGCCAGGCGTGGCTGGTGTTCTACACCGCTTACCGGATTCTCTCGCCGGGCGGTGTGGCGGAGTTGCACTTCCGCTGGGACAAACCGCAGGTCGAATTCCTTCAGGGCTGGATCCGTCGCCTCGGGCTGGTGGTGATGGCGCTGGTGACCGTGGTGGCGGTGGCCGAATTGCAACCGGCAGCGCTGGCTGACGACGTGCTCGGCATGCCGGTGGTATTGACCTGCTACGCGCTGATGGCGTGGCTGCTCAGCCGTCTGCTGATCAGCAGTCCGGCCCACGAAAACACCTCATTGTTCCGCAGGGCCGTGGGCGTGATGTTCACCCTGCTGCCAATCGCCCTGTTCGTCGCGGTGTGCTTCGGCTACTACTACACCGCGCTGAAACTCAGCGACCGGTTGATCAACACCCTGTACCTGCTGATGTTCTGGCTGGTGATCGAAGCCACCTTCGTCCGTGGTCTGGCGGTCGCCGCACGCCGCCTGGCCTACCAGCGCGCCCTGGCCAAACGTCAGGCGGCGAAAGAGGCCGGCGACGGCGAAGCGGTGATCGAAGAGCCGACCCTGGACATCGAAAAGGTCAACGAACAGTCACTGCGCCTGATCCGTCTGGCACTGCTCGGCGGTTTCATCGCCGCGCTGTACTGGGTCTGGGCCGACCTGATCTCGGTGTTCTCGTACCTCGACAACATCACCCTATACGAATACACCAGCGGCACTGGCGCCAACATGAGCATGGTGCCGATCAGCATCGGCGACATGCTCGGCGCGCTGATCATCATCGGCATCACCTTCGCCCTGGCGCGTAACCTGCCGGGTCTGCTCGAAGTGTTCGTGCTGTCGAAACTCAATCTGGCGCAGGGCAGCGCCTATGCGACCACGACGCTGCTGTCTTACGTGATCGCCGGCGTCGGTTTTGTCTCGACCCTGTCGACCCTCGGCGTCAGCTGGGACAAGTTGCAGTGGCTGGTGGCAGCGCTGTCGGTCGGCCTCGGTTTCGGTATGCAGGAGATCTTCGCCAACTTCATCTCCGGCATCATGATCCTGTTCGAGCGTCCGGTGCGGATCGGCGACACCATCACCATCGGCAACCTGTCGGGCACGGTGAGCAAGATCCGCATCCGCGCCACGACCATCACCGATTTCGACCGCAAGGACATCATTGTCCCGAACAAGACGTTCATCACCGGGCAACTGATCAACTGGTCGCTGACCGATACCATCACCCGCGTCACCCTGAAACTCGGTGTGGACTACGGCTCCGACCTGGATCTGGTCAAGGAACTGCTGCTCAAGGCTGCCCGGGAAAACCCGCGCGTGCTCAAAGAGCCCGAGCCGCACGTGTACTTCCTCAACTTCGGCGAAAGCACCCTCGACCACGAATTGCGCATGCATGTGCGCGACCTAGGTGACCGCAACCCGGTGATCGACGAAGTGAACCGCTTCATCAACCGCGAGTTCAAGAAGCAGCACATCAACATCTCGTTCCGCCAGATGGAGGTGTACCTGAAGAACCTCCACGGTCAGGAATACAAGTTGGTGCCCATCGAGGACGAGAACAAAACCATCGTTCCGATCGGCGCCGAGCAAAAGCCGCTGCAAGAGCCGCCGCCGGCCAAACTCGACTAACCGGTCTGATCCCAGCAGAATGCTCGGACATTCTGCTGGAGCCGGCCCTTGAAAGCCCTCGACGAACTGACCTTCGACAATCGCTTCGCCCGCCTGGGCGATGCGTTCTCCGCTCACGTGCTGCCCGAGCCGATCGACAACCCGCGTCTGGTCGTCGCCAGCCCGGCGGCCCTGGCCTTGCTCGATCTTGATCCGGCAACCGCTGAGACTCAGGAATTCGCTGAACTGTTCGGCGGCCACAAATTGTGGGCCGATGCCGAACCACGGGCGATGGTCTATTCCGGGCACCAGTTCGGTGGCTACACGCCGCAACTGGGCGATGGTCGCGGCTTACTGCTGGGCGAGGTCTACAACAACGCCGGCGAACACTGGGACCTGCATCTGAAGGGCGCCGGGCAGACGCCGTTTTCGCGCATGGGCGATGGCCGCGCGGTGCTGCGTTCGTCGATTCGTGAGTTTCTCGCCTCCGAGGCGCTGCACGCGCTGAACATCCCGTCTTCACGTGCCGCCTGCGTGATTGGCTCCGACACTCCGGTGTGGCGCGAAAAGCAGGAACGCGCGGCGATGGTGCTGCGTCTGGCGCCAAGCCATGTGCGCTTCGGCCACTTCGAATACTTCTACTACACCAAGCGTCCCGAGCAGCAGAAGTTGCTCGGCGAACACGTATTGGCGATGCACTATCCCGAGTGCCTGGAGCAACCGGAACCGTATCTGGCGATGTTCCGCGAGATCGTCGAGCGCAATGCCGAACTGATCGCCAAGTGGCAGGCCTACGGCTTCTGTCACGGGGTGATGAACACCGACAACATGTCGATCCTCGGCATCACCTTCGACTTCGGCCCGTTCGCCTTCCTCGACGATTTCGACGCCAACTTCATCTGCAACCACTCGGATGATCAGGGCCGCTACTCGTTCAGCAACCAGGTGCCGATCGGCCAGTGGAACCTCAGCGCTCTGGCCCAGGCCCTGACGCCGTTCATCAGCGTCGAAGCCCTGCGCGAAACCCTCGGTTTGTACCTGCCGTTGTTCCAGGCGCACTACCTCGACCTGATGCGCCGCCGCCTCGGTTTCACCAGCGCCGAGGATGACGACCAGAAACTGCTCGAAGACCTGTTGCAACTGATGCAGAACAGCGGCGTCGATTACACGCTGTTCTTCCGCCATCTCGGCGAAGAGTCCGCAGAGCAGGCTGTCGCCCGCTTGCGCGATGACTTCGTCGACATCAAAGGCTTCGATGCCTGGGGCGAACGCTACGTGGCACGGGTTGCCCGTGATGGTGACAGCGATCAGGAACAACGCCGCACACGGATGCACGCGGTCAATCCGCTGTACATCCTGCGCAACTACTTGGCGCAGAAGGCTATCGATGCCGCCGAGCAAGGCGACTACTCAGAAGTGCGCCGGCTGCATGCGGTGCTGAGCACGCCGTTCGACGAGCAGCCGGGGATGGAAGGTTATGCCGAGCGGCCGCCGGAGTGGGGCAAGCATCTGGAGATCAGTTGTTCTTCCTGAGACGTCTTAGACAAAGACGTCTACAGGAAGCTTGAAAAACTCGGCCAGCCAGCGAACCTGCCGTAAGTTTAACTGCCGCTTGCCGCTCAGGATTTCCGAGACAACAGACTGAGCACCGACCCCGGGCAAATCGCTCTGGGTCAAACCATGTTCACGCATTAAATATCCCAACACTTCATGACCTGGTGGTTTAGGCACCGGATGATGCGTGCGATCCCACTCCTCAATCCAGTCACTGATGATGTCCAGCAGGCTCGCGAGTGGATGCGAGCCATCATCACCGGTTATCTCAAGGATCTCGTCGACGGCCTGAACCAAGGCGTCGTAGTCATCTTCATTTTCTGGCCGACGCAGAGGACGAGGAAAGAAATCCGGATTTTGGTCAGCACCGGAATCTAGCCAAACATTCTCGAAACCAACAAAGTCCCCGGCAAGCGAGTAAATCGCGCGGACATTTAAGTCTTTAACAGACTCAGTTCCTTCTAAAAGCTGTGAGAGCGAAAGACGTTTACCCGTTGTGAAGGCCATAGGGATGGGAGTCCAAAAGTTATTTCGTTCAGGTCTGCTCAAGATTACCAATTGGATCAAATACAGATAATCAGACTCAGCACCGAAGCGCGTAGGTCCTTTCCTTAAGTGACGATGGTAATGACCTACAGACCAATTCCTTGATAATCGCGACTTTGCCTCCAGATCAGACTTATAGACTTCCTGCCCGAGAGCCCATCATGTCTGAACCACTCCTAATCCCCTGCCCCGCCTGCAACGGCCTCAACCGCATCCCCGCCGAACGCCTCGCCGACCAGCCAAAATGCGGGCGCTGCAAATCCGCGGTGCTGTTGAGCAAGCCGTTCGAACTCAAGCAAGGCGACTACGCCAGCCAGATCAAAGGGGATCTGCCGTTGTTGGTGGATGTGTGGGCGGACTGGTGTGGGCCGTGCAAGTCCTTTGCGCCGGTATTCGAGCAGGCGGCCGCGCAGTTGGCGGGCAAGTGCCGCTTGGCCAAGCTCGACAGCGAGGCCAATCAGCAGTTGTCGGCGCAGTTGGGGATCCGTTCGATTCCGAGCCTGATTCTGTTCAAGAACGGGCGGGAGGTGGCGCGCCAGAGCGGGGCGTTTCCGTTGCCCCAGTTGATGGCGTGGCTGCGCAGCCAGGGCATCTGACCCTCCGGAGGACCCAATGTGGGAGCGAGCCTGCTCGCGAACGCGCCCGTTCAGTCAACAGAGATGTTGAACGTGCTGGCCTCTTCGCGAGCAGGCTCGCTCCCACAGGAGAGTGGAGTGAAATCCGGAAATCAGTGGTCTTCGAGCAGGTTGTGCAGTTCGACAAATTGCTGCGTCAGTTTATGCCTCGGGTCGAGGTGGATCAGCGGGGTGCTGGCCTGGTGCGACTCACGCATGCGCACCGAGCTGCTCAAGTACACCGGCAGCACCGGCAAACCTTCAGCGATCAACTCATCAAGCATCTGCTGCGGCAGGCTGGCCCGGGCCTGGAACTGGTTGACCACGATGCCTTCGACTTCCAGACCTTCGTTGTGGTCCTCCTTCAACTCTCCGATCTCCGCCAGCAGGCCGTACAGCGCCTGCCGCGAGAAGCTGTCGCAATCGAAGGGAATCAGCACACGATCGGCGGCGATCAACGCCGACACTGCATAGAAATTCAGTGCGGGCGGGGTATCGAGATAAATCCGGTCGTATTCGCCATCCAGTTCATCCAGCAACTTACGCAGCTTGTTGATCTTGTGTTTGGCCTCAAGCTTGGGCTGCAGGTCGGCCAGCTCAGCGGTAGCGGTGATGATGTGCAGGTTGTCGAACGGGGTTTCGTAGATGTCGGCCTGGTTTTTCTTCGAGAACGGCCCGGAAGACAGGGTCTGCTTGAAGAAGTCGGCAATGCCCATCGGTATGTCATCGCCGGTGAGCCCCGTCAGGTACTGAGTGGAGTTGGCCTGGGCATCGAGGTCGACCAACAGCGTGCGATAGCCCTCGCTGGCACTCACCGCTGCCAGATTGCAGGCAATGCTGGATTTGCCCACGCCACCTTTCTGATTGAACACCACGCGCCGCATGACAAAACCTCCGTGTATCAAAGAATGACCGAGTGTAGTTGCCTGTGCGTGCGCTTCGCTACCTTCAACGAAGCGGACTACAGAGTCAGGCGCAAAAATCAGCGGGCACGGCGGGTAAAAACCTCCCGAGTGCGCTGATATGCCCGACAGACAAATCCCGCACGATCCGGATAATGGCCAAATGACATTTTTTCCACGAACCACTCGGTACATTTCGGTGCGTAAAACGTAACCAACATTTGCTACACACTCGTCGCACCGGGATAATGCGCGCCACCCGGCGCCATGCGCCACCTCAGGTCAGCCGCGGCCCTGGCGACTCAAAGCGTCATAAAAGCCCGCAGGGGCGGGATGAACATCCGTGATCAACTTCAACATCGCCCAATGGCGCGCGTGGGCCCCGGGGCTCGACAGCGTGGACGCGTGGCAGGCCTGGAGCCGACAACCGGTCGTACTCCCGAGCAGCGATGCCGCGCCCGATGTGTCGTTTCTGCCAGCCATGCAGCGCCGACGCCTCAGCCGTCTGGCGCGGATGGCGTTCAGTGTCGGCTGGCCGCTGGCCGATGGACGGGAAAACCTGCCGCTGGTGTTTGTTTCACGACACGGCGAAACCCCGCGCACCTTCGAGATCCTCAGTGATCTGGCCAAGGACGAGCCGTTGTCGCCGACCCAGTTCAGCCTGTCGGTGCACAACGCGATCATTGGTCTGTGGTCGATCATGCGCGGTGAAACCAGCGAAATGACTGCACTGGCGGCCGCAGGCGATGGCCTGGAACACGGCATCATCGAAGCCTCCGCCCTGCTCGCTGAAGGCGCTCCCGCGGTGCTGCTGATCATCACCGAAGAACAGCCGCCCGAGGCCTATTCGCAGTGGGTCGACGACGTGCCGTTCCCTTATGCGCTGGGTCTGCTGCTCACCCCCGGTACCGACTGGCGGCTGACCCTGAACAGCGGCCAGGAAACAGTGTCCAAAGCGCACTGGCCACACGCGCTGAATCTGTTGCGCGCCCTGCTCGGTCAGCAAACCCATTGCCAACATGCCTGGAAAAATCGTGTATGGACCTGGCAACGCAACCCGTGACCGAGAAGAACCGCGACGCCTATTACTGGCGCTTGCTGGCCACCGCCGCCAGTTTCACCCTGTTCGGGCTCGGCGGGTTGTGCCTGCGCTTGCTGGTATTTCCGCTGCTCGGCTGTCTGCCGGGTGACGCGCTCAGGCATCGTCAACGCGCACGGCAAACCGTCAGTCGGCTGTTCTGGTTTTTCGTGCGGTTCATGGCCCGCACCGGTGTGCTGACTTATGACATTCAAGGGGCCGAACGCCTCGGGCGTCCAGGGCAGATGATCATCGCCAACCACCCGTCGCTGATCGACGTGGTGTTCCTGATCGGCCTGGTGCGCCAGGCCAATTGCGTGGTGAAGAAAAGCCTGTGGGAAAACCCCTTCACCCGCGGCCCGCTGCGCAGTACCGAATACATCAGCAACGACGGCAGCATGGACATGCTCGACGCTGCCGCCGAGTCCCTGCAAAACGGCCAGACCCTGATCATTTTCCCCGAGGGCACGCGCACTCAACCTGGTCAGGCGCCAGCCTTTCATCGGGGGGCTGCAGCGATTGCCCTGCGCGGTGCGAAAATCCTTACGCCAGTGGTCATCAAGGTCAATCCGACCACCCTGACCAAGGCCGAACCCTGGTATCGCATCCCCCACCGCCGCGTGCACTTCAGTTTTCGTGTCGGGGCCGATATAGATCCACAGACTTTCGCCACGCAAGGCCCGGCACCGCAGGCCTCGCGCAAGCTCAATGATTATTTGCACTCTTACTACATTAAGGAGCTCGCCGAAGATGAGCGATCTGCACCGTGAAATAAAACTGCTGATCATCGACGCCCTGGGCCTCGAAGACATCAGCGTCGACGACATCGGCGACGAGCAGACGCTGTTCGGCGAAGGCCTGGGCCTGGATTCGGTCGACGCACTGGAACTGGGTCTGGCGATCCAGAAAAAGTACGGCATCAAGATCGACGCCGACGCCAAAGACACCCGTAACCACTTCACCAATGTGGCGAGCCTTGCGGCGTTCGTCACGGCAAAACAGGCAGCTTGAGACCGGACCATGCAAACTCGTGACGACATTTTCAACACCCTGCGCGATGCCTTGGTCGAGCTGTTCGAACTGGATCCGGCGCGGATCAGCCTGGAGTCCAACCTGTATCAGGATCTGGAGATCGACAGCATCGACGCGGTCGACCTGATCGATCACATCAAACGCCAGACCGGCAAGAAAATCGCCGCCGAAGAATTCAAATCGGTGCGCACCGTCGGTGACGTGGTCGAGGCGGTCTACCGTCTGGTTCAACCGGCCGCATGAGCCGATTGATCGGCCTCGGCCTGCTGCTGGCGGGGCTGCTGTACCCCTTTGCGGTGTATTTCGGCATGGAGCACTTCGCCCCGTGGCAGTTCGGACTGCTGCTGGGCGGGCTGTGGCTGGCGCGCGCGCTGACCGGCGAGCGCAAACCCGGCAGCCGCTGGATGGCCTGTGTGGCGATCGTGTTCTGCCTGCTGCTGGCGCTGTTCGACAGTCCGCTGTTGCTGCGCTGGTATCCGGTGCTGATCAGCGGCTTCATGCTGGTGCTGTTCAGCCTGAGCCTGAAATACGGGCCGCCGATGGTCGAGCGTCTGGCGCGATTGCGCGAGCCGCAATTGCCGCCCGAAGCGATCCGCTACACCCGCCAGGTCACGGTGGCCTGGAGCGTGTTTTTCTTCTGCAACGGTTTGTGCGCCGCGCTCCTGACCCTGTGGGCGCCGCTGCATTGGTGGATGTTGTACACCGGCCTGATCTCCTACGGATTGATCGGCCTGATGTTTGCCATTGAATGGCTGATACGACAACGGGTAAGAGGCCGTAAATGAACTGGATAAAACTTGAGCAACTGTTGCTCAAGGCCCTGCCGGAGCGCGCAATCAGCGCCGCCCCGGCGCTCGACCACACGCAACTGCGCGAGCAGGCGCTGAGCGTTGCCGCCGGCCTGCAGGCACGCGGCGTGCAGCGCATGGCGGTGCATCTGGAAGATGCCGCCGACCTCGCCATCGCCCTGCTCGGCGCCTGGCGCGCGGGCGTCGCCGTCCTGCTGCCCTCCGACCTGCAAGCGCAGACCCGCCAGCGCTGGTCGAGTGAGGTCGATCTGTGGTTGAGCGATCACCCCGATGATGCTCACTTGAGCGATCTGCTGCAGCCGGCCCTGCCCGGTGCTGAACTCGACCTCGAGCAGTGCCGCCTGAGCCTGTGCACCTCCGGCTCCAGCGGCGAGCCCAAGCGTATCGACAAGACTCTGCGCCAACTGGCCAACGAGGTCGAAGCACTGGAGCAACTGTGGGGCGCGGATCTGGGAGAAGCCTGGATCATCGGCAGCGTCGCCACCCAGCACATCTATGGTTTGTTGTTCCGGGTGCTATGGCCGCTGTGCGCCGGACGGCCGTTCGTGCGCAGGCAACTGGCGTTTCCGGAAGACCTGCAGCGCGCCAGCCGCGAACACCCGGCCTTCGCCTGGGTCGGCAGCCCGGCACTGCTCAAACGCATGGGCGACAACCTCGACTGGCCGGCCCTGAGCGCCGTGCGCCGGGTGTTTTCCTCCGGCGGCGCTTTACCCGCAGACGCGGCACAGAGCCTGCAGCAACGCCTGCAACAGTGGCCGACCGAAATCCTCGGCAGCTCGGAAACCGGCGGCATCGCCTGGCGTCAGGGCGCCAGCCTGTGGCAGCCCTTCGTCGGGGTTGAGCTGAGCCAGGACCGCGACGGCGCCCTGCTGATCGCTTCTCCCTATCTGCCGGCCGGGCATGTCGAGCACACCGCCGATGCCGTGCGCATCGCCGCCGACGGACGTTTCGAACTGCTCGGGCGGCTGGACCGCATCGTCAAACTCGAAGAGAAGCGCATCTCCCTGCCGATGCTCGAACAGGCACTGGTCGCCCACGAGTGGGTCGCCGAAGCACGGCTGGGCGTGGTTCAGGAAAACCGCGCGGTACTTGGCGCCTTGCTGGTGCTCAGCGACGCCGGCCTGTTTGCCTTGCGCGAACACGGTCGTCGCAGCCTGACCGAAGCCCTGCGCAAACACCTGAGCCAGCATTGCGAGGCGCTGGCCTTGCCCCGGCGCTGGCGTCTGGTGCGGCAACTGCCGCTGAACAGCCAGGGCAAGCTGCCGCAGGCCGACATCGAAGCGCTGCTGCTGGCGCCACGGCCAAAAACTCCGGAAGTGCTGGAGCAAGTCGAAACCGACGGCGAGTGGAGCCTGCAATTGAGTGTTCCGCCGGACCTGGCCTACTTCAGCGGCCACTTTCCCAAAGCCCCGGTGCTGCCCGGCGTGGTGCAAGTCGAATGGGCGCTGAACCTTGGCCGACAACTGCTGAACCTGCCCGGCAAATTTGCCGGCATGGAAGTGCTGAAATTCCAGCAACTGGTGCGCCCTGGCGATGAAATCCAGCTGCACCTGCGTTTCGATCCCGAGCGCGGCAAACTGTATTTCGCCTACCGCAACGACACCGCGACCTGCTCCAGCGGACGAATCCTGCTAGGAGCCGCCGATGCATAACCTGTGGCGAGGGAGCTTGCTCCCGCTGGGCTGCGAAGCGGCCCCAAACTCGGTTCACGCAAAACTGCGAGCGAGTGCTGCGCACTCGAGCGGGAGCAAGCTCCCTCGCCACAATGGGTGCGTGAATCATGCATAACCCTTGCGCCGTAATTCCGGTCTACAACCATGAAACCGCGATCGGCACCGTGGTCGACGCGCTGCTCGCCCAAGGGCTGCCGTGCATTCTGGTGGACGACGCCAGCACCCCGTCCTGCGCGCGAGTGCTGGATGCGCTGGCCGAACGCGAAAGCGTGCATCTGGTGCGCCTGACCCTCAATCAGGGCAAGGGCGGCGCGGTGATGACCGGCCTGCGCGAAGCTGCTCGTCTGGGCTTCACCCATGCCCTGCAAGTTGACGCCGATGGCCAGCACGACCTGCACGACGTCGCCCGTTTCGTCGAGGAATCCCGCGCCCACCCGGCCGCGATGATCTGCGGTTATCCGCTGTTCGACGAGAGCGTGCCCAAGGGCCGCTTGTACGCACGTTATTTGACCCACGTGATGGTCTGGATCAATACGCTGTCGTTGCAGATCCGCGATTCGATGTGCGGCTTTCGCGTGTATCCGCTGGCCCCGACGCTGGCGGTGATCGACTCGGCGCGGGTCGGCAAGCGCATGGATTTCGACTCCGACATCCTCGTGCGTCTGGCGTGGCGCAACCAGCCGATGCGCTGGCTGCAGACCAGCGTGCATTACCCGCTGGACGGCGTCTCGCACTTCCGCCTGTTCCACGACAACGCGCTGATTTCCAGCATGCATACCCGGTTGTTCTTCGGCATGCTGCTGCGCCTGCCGGTCATCCTCTGGCGCCGGTGGCGCACATGAGCGTCGAGACCGACAAGAAGCACTGGGCCGACCGCGAAGAGCGCGGCAGCTTTCTGCTGATGAAATTCACCGCGTTCGCCGCAAAGGTGCTTGGCCGGCGTCTGCTCAGTCCGCTGCTGTACGGCATCGTCCTGTACTTCTTCCTGTTCGGCCGTACCGCGCGCAACAGTGCCTGGCAATACCAGCAACGGTTGGCCGACTGGAGCAACCGCGGCGAATTGCGACCGAGTTACTGGCGGGTGTTCCGCCAGTTCATGGCGTTCGCCGATTCACTGCTCGACAAGCTCGACGTGTGGAACGGCAAGCTGCGCATCGAGCAGATCGAAATCATCGACCCGGCATTGCTGCGCAATCAGTTGCGCGGCAGTCGCGGGCAACTGCTGGTCGGCGCGCACTTGGGCAACCTCGAAGTCTGCCGGGCGCTGGCCGAGATCGGCGAAAAGGTCACCATGAATGTGCTGGTGCACACCAAGCACGCCGAGCAGTTCAACCGTTTGCTGGGCGAGGCCGGGGCGACCAATCTGCGCCTGATTCAGGTCAGCGAACTGGATCCGGTGATCATGCTGCAACTGCACGAACGTCTGGAGCGCGGCGAATGGCTGGCGATTGCCGGCGACCGCGTACCGTTGCATGGCGGGCGCAGCGTCAGCGTGGATTTTCTCGGCCACCCGGCAGCGTTTCCGCAAGGCCCGTGGTTGCTGGCCGGTTTGCTCAAATGCCCGGTCAATCTGCTGATGTGCCTGAAACAACCGGACGGCCACTATCGCCTGACCCTCGAGCCGTTCGCCGACAGCGTGACCTGGACACGCCGCGAGCGCGAGCAGGTCATTCATCAGTGGGCCACCCGCTATGCGCAGCGCCTGAGTCACTATTGCCTCGAAGCCCCGCACCAATGGTTCAACTTTTACCCTTTCTGGAAGACCGATGACGACGCCAACCCATGAGCCGGTAACCTTCGGCGAACGCCCTTTGCGCATCGAAGACGTGCTGGCCCTGGCCAACCGTCAGGCGCCCGTGCAGTTGCAGAGCGACGCCGCTTACCGCGAGCGCATCGCCAAAGGCGCACGGTTCCTCGACTCGCTGCTGGACAAGGAAGGCGTGATCTACGGCGTGACCACCGGTTACGGCGATTCCTGCGTGGTCGCGGTGCCGCTGCATCACGTCGAGGCACTGCCGCGTCATCTCTACACCTTCCACGGTTGCGGACTCGGCAAACTGCTCGACGCGCAAGCCACCCGCGCCGTGCTGGCGGCGCGTTTGCAGTCGCTGTGTCACGGCGTGTCCGGGGTGCGCATCGAACTGCTGGAGCGCCTGCACGCCTTCCTCGAACACGACATCCTGCCGCTGATCCCCGAGGAAGGTTCGGTCGGGGCCAGCGGCGATCTGACGCCGCTGTCCTACGTCGCCGCCACCCTGTCCGGCGAGCGTGAAGTGCTGTTCCGTGGCGAGCGTCGCCAGGCTGCCGATGTGCATCGCGAACTCGGCTGGACGCCGCTGGTGCTGCGCCCGAAAGAAGCGCTGGCCTTGATGAACGGTACGGCGGTGATGACCGGCCTCGCCTGCCTCGCCTTCGCCCGCGCCGACTATCTGCTGCAACTGGCCACGCGCATCACCGCGCTCAACGTGGTCGCGCTGCAAGGCAATCCGGAACACTTCGACGAGCGTCTGTTCGCCGCCAAGCCGCATCCGGGGCAGATGCAAGTCGCCGCGTGGCTGCGCAAGGATCTGGCGATCGACGCGCCGACCGCGCCGCTGCATCGCCTGCAGGATCGCTACTCGCTGCGCTGCGCTCCGCACGTGCTCGGGGTGCTGGCCGACAGCCTGAACTGGCTGCGTGCGTTCATCGAGACCGAACTCAACAGCGCCAACGACAACCCGATCATCGACGCCGAAGCCGAACGCGTGCTGCACGGCGGGCACTTCTACGGCGGGCACATCGCGTTCGCCATGGACAGCCTGAAAAATCTGGTGGCCAACGTCGCCGACCTGCTCGACCGGCAGCTCGCGCTGCTGGTCGACGAGCGCTACAACCACGGTTTGCCGAGCAACCTGTCCGGCGCCCCGGCGGATCGCGCCATGATCAACCACGGTTTCAAGGCTGTGCAGATCGGCACCAGCGCCTGGACCGCCGAAGCGCTGAAAAACACCATGCCGGCCAGCGTGTTCTCACGCTCCACCGAGTGTCACAACCAGGACAAGGTGAGCATGGGCACCATCGCCGCCCGTGACGCGATCCGCGTGCTGGAGCTGACCGAACAAGTCGCCGCCGCCACGTTGCTCGCGGCCAATCAGGGCGTCTGGCTGCGTGGTCGCGATGAAGACGCACGCGCGCTGCCACCTTCGCTGGCCGCCATGCACGAAGAGCTGGCCAAGGACTTCCCGCCGGTCATCGAAGACCGTGCACTCGAAGGCGAATTGCGCCTGTGTCTGCAACGTATCGCCGAGCAACACTGGAGGCTGCATGCGTAGCGCCGGAGTGCTGCACGCCGACACGGAAATCCTCGTACCGTTTTTCGACGTCGACACTATGCACGTGGTCTGGCACGGGCATTACGTCAAATACCTGGAAGTGGCGCGCTGCGCGCTGCTCGACCAGATCGGCCACAACTACACGCAGATGTCCGAGTCCGGTTACGCATGGCCGATCATCGACCTGCAACTGCGTTATGTGCGCGGCGCGGTGTTCGGCCAGCGCTTGAACGTACGCGCCAGTCTGGTGGAGTGGGAGAACCGCTTGAAGATCAATTATCTGATCACCGACCTGCAGACCGGTGAGCGCCTGACCCGTGCCAGCTCGGTGCAGGTAGCGGTCGAGATCAGCAGCCGCGAGATGCAACTGGCCTCACCCAAAGTGTTCACCGATGCGGTGGAAAGGATGCTGCGATGAACCTGTTCTGCAAATGCCTTGGCGCGATGGCGCTGCTCGCCGTGTCGACGCTGGCCAACGCCTTCGACCTGCAACAGCTCAGCGAACAACTGGCGAAACCGGAAGTGATCCACGGCCAGTTCATTCAGGAAAAACACCTGCGCGCCCTGCCTCAGCCGTTGATCAGCAAGGGCAACTTTGTCCTGGCGAAAAACCACGGCCTACTCTGGCTGCTCAAGACCCCGCTGCAACAGGATTACCGCATCACCGCCAACGGCATCGCCCGTCGTGACGGCAACGCTTGGCAGTTGCTGCCGAACAAGAGCGCCGGTGCCGAACAGAACCGCTTGTTCCTCGCCGTGCTGCAAGGCGACAGCAGCGGTTTGCAGCGGGATTTCGAACTGGCCCTGAGCGGCGACGCACAGCAGTGGAAACTCACCCTGACCCCGCGTTCGGTGCTGCTCAAGCAAGTGTTCAATCAGATCAATATCGACGGCGGTGAGCTGGTGCAGAGCATCGAACTGCTGGAAACCCAGGGCGACAGCACCGTGCTGCGCATGCAGGACAGTACCTCCGGTCAACCGTTGAGCGAATCGGAGCAACATGACTTTGCCGAGTGAGCGCAGGCTGCCGTGGCTGTTTCTGATCCTGCTGCTGGCGGTCGTCGCGCTGGCCGGGTGGCAGTGGCGCGACGGTGCGCCGCTGTCGGCCAACCTCATGGAACTGGTGCCCGGAACCAACCCTGACGCCCTCGAACTGCGCGCCGAACAGCGCATGCAGGAGCCGCTCAATCGGGAAATGCTGGTGTTGGTCGGTCACACTGATCGCCAGCAAGCGGTGGCCATGGCCCAGACTTTGGGCGAGCAATGGCAGGCCAGCGGTCTGTTCGAAAAGGTCCAGTGGAACCTGCAGGCGGATCTGCCGGCGCTGCGCACGCAACTGCTGCAAGGGCGGCTGGCGATGCTCTCAGCGGATGACCGGCAACTGCTGACCGAGCATCCCGATGCGTTCATTCAGCAACGGGTGCAGGCACTGTTCGACCCGTTCAACGGTTTCACCCTGGTACCGAGCCAGGACGACTGGCTGGGCCTGACCGGACGGATCCAGAACAGCCAGCCGAAACACGGCGCGGTGCAACTGGACATCGGCAGCGGCGCACTGATCGCCGATGCCGACGGCAAGAGCTGGGTGCTGCTGCGCGCGCGCACCACCGGCAATGCCTTCGACATGAACCTGCCGCTGAAAGTCGCCGATCTGCTGCAGCACAGTCGCGAGCAGGCGGCGAAATCTGACGTACAACTGTTGGCTGCCAGCGGTCTGCTCTACGCCGCCAACGGTCAGCAGCAAGCCACCCGCGAAATGACCTGGGTCGGCGGCGGCGCCACTCTCGGCATTCTGCTGTTGCTGCTGTTGGCGTTTCGCCGCTGGCGGGTGCTGCTGGCGTTCGTGCCGGTGTTGGTGGGCATGCTGTTCGGCGCGGTGGCCTGCGTGGCGCTGTTCGGCCACATGCACGTGATGACCCTGGTACTCGGCTCCAGCCTGATCGGCGTGGCGGTGGATTACCCGCTGCACTATCTGTCGAAAAGCTGGAGCCTCAAGCCGTGGCGCAGCTGGCCGGCGCTGCGCCTGACACTCTCCGGACTGACGCTGAGCCTGATCACCAGCGCCATCGGTTATCTGGCGCTGGCCTGGACGCCCTTCCCGGCGCTGACACAAATCGCGGTGTTCTCTGCCGCCGGATTGCTCGGTGCCTATCTGTCGGCGGTGTGCCTGCTGCCGGCCCTGCTGAACAACGTTGAGCTGCAACCGGCGCAATGGCCGCTGCGTCTGGCCGAGCGCTTGGTGCAGCTGCGCGAAACCCTGCTCGAACACGTGCGCACCCCGGTGCTGCTGGCGCTGTTGATCGCGTTCTGCGCTGGCGGTCTGGTGCAGCTGCAAAGCAAGAACGACATTCGCCAGTGGGTCGGTGCGCCACAACGCCTGACCGATGAAGCGCAGACCATCGCACACATCACCGGCTATCAGCCGACCAGCCAGTTCTTCCTCGTGCGCGGCGCCAATCAGCAGCAACTGCTGGAGCGTCAGGCCGCGTTGAGCGAGCGTCTGCAGCAACTGGTCAACCTCGACAAACTGCAAGGCTATCTGGCCCTCGATCAACTGCTCAGTCCGCCGAGCCAGCAACAGCAGGTTCGCGAAGCGCTGAGCAAACTGCCGCAATACTGGCAGCCACTGCTCGAGCTCGGCGTACCGCTCGCGGCGTTGCAAACCGAGTTGCAGCAGTTGCAGAACCTGCCTGCCGAAGACATCGACGCGGCACTGGCCGGGCCGTTAGGCGAGCCTTACCGTACGCTGTGGCTCGGCCCGACCGCTGACGGCGTAGCGGCGATGACCAGCCTGCAAGGGCTGAACAATCCGTCACTGCTGCGGGTGCAGGCGCTGGACTTGCCGGGCGTGATGCTGGTCGATCGTCTCGGCGAATTGAACAACGTGTTCGCCGCGACCCAGATCAGTGCCGCCGAACTGAAACTCGCCTCCTGCGTGTTGATTGTGCTGGTGCTGACCGTGCCGTTCGGCTTGGGCGGCGCGTTGCGCATCGTCGCCCTGCCGTTACTCGCGGCGCTGTGCAGCCTCGCCAGTCTCGGTTGGCTCGGTCAGCCGCTGACCCTGTTCAGCCTGTTCGGCCTGCTGCTGGTAACGGCGATCAGCGTCGATTACGCGATCCTCATGCGTGAGCAGGTCGGCGGTGCCGCTGTCAGCCTGCTGGGCACCTTGCTGGCGGCGCTGACGACCTGGTTGTCGTTCGGTCTGCTGGCGGTGTCGAGCACGCCGGCGGTGAGCAACTTCGGCCTGGCGGTAAGCCTGGGGCTGGCGTTCAGTTTCATTCTGGCGCCGTGGGCCGGACGTCACGTCCACCGCGCCGCCGTCGTGGAGCCGGCAGCGTGATGGTCGTAGGTTTCTGGCTGATGGCCCTGGCGCTGTTTGCTGTGGCGACCCGTATCGGCCGGCATTTCGGCCTGATCCCGATCGTCAGCCAGTTGCTGCTGGCCAGCTTCGGTTTGCCGCTGCTGATGTATTTCTGGATCGAACCGGGCTGGCAGCTCAGCGGTGCCGAACTGATTGCGCCGGGGTGGCTGAAAGACCTCTACAGCCTGAGTTTCGCGCTGTTGCTCGGGCACATTCTCAGTGATGTGATCGACCTGCGTCTGGACCGCCAGAGCGTGAAAATCGCCGTGCCGAGTTTTGCCGTGCCATTTGCCTCCGGTCTGGCGGCCGCCGCTTGGTTGCTGCCAGCGCAACCGTGGCTGAACTCGCTGGCCATTGGGCTGGTGTTCGCGATCACCGCGATTCCGGTTTTGTATCTGTATTTGCGTCACATCGACTACCCGCCCGCCGCCACCCGGCGTCTGGTGCAGACCGCCATCCTCATCGACCTGACCTGCTGGACGCTGTTCGGTCTCGCTCAGGGCAGTCTGCATTTGAGTAGCCTGTTGTTGCCGCTGGGACTGGCCTGCGTGCCGCTGCTGTTGAGTCTGCTGCGCGTGCGTCGACCGCTGACCTACAGCCTCGGTTTCTTTGCGCTGCTGGTGCTGGTCGAGCACTACAAGCTCAACGCGCTGATTTTCGGCATCGGTTATCTGCTGTGCATGGCCTTGCTGAAAGTGCCGTTGGTACTGCCATTGCCGGCGCGATGGATGAGCCGTTTGCAGACGTGGATCGCGATCCCGCTGATCCTCACCTTCGGTATCGTGCAGATTGACGTGCACAGCGCCCTCGCCAGTCTCGGCGCGGCGCAATGGGCGGCGCTGCTGCTGTTGCCGATTGCCAGTAAACTGCTCGGCAACTGGCTGGGCCTGGGCTGGGCCGGTGCGTCGTTCGAAGGCGCCAGCCGCTGGCGTGAAAGCGTGCTGCTGAACATTCGCGGGCTGAGCGAAATCGTCTTTCTCAACCTGTTGCTGCAACAACAGCTGATCAGCCCGGCGCTGTACTTCGCGCTGATGCTGATGGGCCTGATCGCGACGCTGTTGCCGGCCCTGATCGGCCTGCACCGCGCGCCCCTGAAAACCACCGCCACTGCGCCCGGGAGTTCACGTGCCAACCGTTGAAATGCAACGTCGTCAGGTAGTGATCATTGGTGCCGGCCCGTCCGGCGCCATCGCCGCTGCGCTGCTCACGCGCAAGGGCCACGATGTGCTGGTGCTCGAGCGCCAGCACTTCCCGAGGTTTTCCATTGGTGAAAGCCTGCTCAGCCATTGCCTGGACTTCGTCGAAGAAGCCGGCATGCTCGACGCCGTCAACGCCGCCGGCTTCCAGCGCAAGACCGGTGCTGCGTTCGCCTGGGGCGAGCGCTACAGCGCCTTCGATTTCGGCGACACCTTCAGCGCAGGCAAGCCGACCACATTCCAGGTGCAGCGCGCCGATTTCGACAAGCTGCTGGCCGATCAGGCTGAATTGCAGGGTGCCGAAATCCGCTACGGTGACGCCATCGTCCGCGTTGATTTCGACCGCGCCAGACCGCAGCTCGACGTGCTGCGCGAGGACGGCAGCGAGTACCGCGTCGAAGCGGATTTCGTGCTCGACGCCAGCGGCTACGGGCGCGTGCTGTCGCGTTTGCTCGAGCTGGAAGCGCCATCGAATTTCCCGGTGCGCCAGGCGGTGTTCACCCACGTTGAAGATCACATCGACAACCCGGCCTTCGACCGCGAGAAGATCCTCGTCACCACCCACCCCGAGCACCGCGACATCTGGTTCTGGACGATCCCGTTCAGCAACGGGCGCTGCTCGGTGGGCGTGGTGGCTGCCGCCGAACACTTCAAGGGTCGCGACAGCGATCTGGACGCCTGCCTGCGCGGCTTCATCGCCGAAACCCCAAGCCTCGCCGGCGTGCTGAACAACGCGGTGTGGGACACTCCGGCGCGCACCCTCGGTGGTTATGCGGCGAATGTGAAAACCCTGCATGGCCCCGGCTTCGCCCTGCTCGGCAACGCCGCGGAATTTCTCGACCCGGTGTTCTCCTCCGGCGTGACCATCGCCATGCGTTCGGCGAGCATGGCCGCCGCCGTCCTGCACCGGCAGTTGCAGGGCGAAACCGTCGATTGGCAGCGCGAGTTCGCCGAACCGCTCAAACGTGGGGTCGACACCTTCCGCTGCTACGTCGAAGGCTGGTATGCCGGCACCTTTCAGGACGTGATTTTTTATCAAGACAGTCAGGCGGACATTCGCCGAATGATCTGCTCGATCCTCGCCGGCTACGCCTGGGATGAACGCAACCCGTTCGTCAGCGAAGCGCGCCGCCGGTTGAAGATGATTTCCGAACTCTGTGCAAAGGACGCCCCATGAATTACTTGAGCGACAGCTACGTCGAGGAAACCCGCTTCGGTTTCTGGTTCCTGCGCAGCCACACCTGGCAGCACCATGTGTTGCGCGTGGCGATCAACGATTTGCGCGGGCTGTTCAGCGAGTCGCTGCCGGCCAATCCGGTACTGCTGGATGCTGGCTGCGGTCAGGGCAAATCGTTCCGCCATCTGCGCCAGACCTTCGCCCCACAGCGTCTGATCGGCATCGACGCCGATCCGCACAGCCTGCAACTGAGCGCCGAAGAAGCGGCGCGGCAGGGCTTCGACGTGGAGCTGATCGGTAGCGATTGCGCGACGCTCAACGTCGCCGATGCCAGTGTCGACCTGCTGTTCTGCCACCAGACCTTTCATCATCTGGTCGAACAGGAAAAAGCCCTCGCCGAGTTCTACCGCGTACTGAAGCCGGGCGGTTATCTGCTATTCGCCGAGTCCACCGAGGCTTACATTGATACCTGGGTGATTCGCTGGCTGTTCCGCCATCCGATGCATGTGCAGAAGAGCGCGGCGCAGTACCTGGAGATGATTCGCCAGCAGGGTTTCCAATTCAGTGAGTGCAACGTTTCGTACCCGTATCTGTGGTGGAGCCGGTCGCAGGATTTCGGGCTGCTGGAACGGTTTGGATTGCGCCGGCCGAAGCCGTTTGGCGAGCGTGAGGAAACCTTGGTGAATGTCGTTGCCCGAAAACCATTGGCAGGGGCTTGCTGATGCAACACTTAACCTGTGGGAGCGGGCTTGCTCGCGAAAGCGGTGGGTCAGTTGGCATTGATGTCGGATGTGCCGACGCCTTCGCGAGCAAGCCCGCTCCCACAGGGGTTGTGGTGTGGCTGGTATTGTTGCTAACGGCCCTGCTAAGTGGATGCGCCAACCAGGCGCCGCTGCCCGCGAGCAACCCGACGCTGCCGTTACCGCTGCAATTGCACATCGAACGTAATCAGGCCAATCAACGTCAGGACTGGCTGCTGGTGATCCAGCGCGAAGGCTCCGGCATCCGCTGGTCGATGATGGATCCGCTAGGCATCCCCCAGGCGCGTCAGCAACTGATCGACGGTCGCTGGCAGGCCGACGGGCTGCTGCCGCCCAATCCGGAGGCCCGGGAGCTGTTTGCCGCGTTGCTGTTCGCCCTGACCCCCTCCGGCGAACTGGCGCGCAATTACCCCGCCGCGCAGCAGCAGGGCGAGCAACGCACGCTGGCGCCGCGCTGGGCGATCCGTTATGCACAACCGTTGAGCTTCGAATTGAATCTGCCCCAAGGCCCGCACTATCGGGTTTCTCCCCTCGGTGAACCGACGCCATGACTGCCTACCTCAATGCCCTCGGCGTGATCTGCGCGCTGGGCCACGACAAGCACCAGGTCGCGCACAACCTGTTTGCCGGTGACTGCTCGGGCATGCGCCGCGAGTCCGGCTGGGTGGCCGGGCGTGAGTTGCCGGTGGCGGCGGTGCACGCTGAGCTGGCGGCGATTCCGGCCGAACTGGCCGACCAAAGCAGCCGCAACAATCAACTGCTGCTGGAAGCCGCACTGCAGATTCGCGAGGACATCGACCGGGCGATTCAGACCTACGGTCGCGAGCGTATTGGCGTGGTGCTTGGCACCAGCACCTCGGGCATCGACGAAGCCAGCCGAGGGCTGGCGCACTACCTTCGCGAGCAGCAGTTCCCTGGCGAGTACGACTATCGGCAACAGGAACTTGGCGCCCCGGCGAATTTTCTCGCCGACTGGCTGCAACTCAGCGGCCCGACCTACGTGATTTCCACCGCCTGTACGTCCAGTGCGCGGGCGTTGATGAGCGCGCAGCGCCTGCTCGATCTGGGCCTGTGCGACGCGGTGCTCTGCGGCGGGGTCGACAGCCTGTGCAAACTCACGCTCAACGGTTTCACCTCACTGGAAGCGGTGTCCGACGAGCGCTGCAATCCGTTCTCGGCCAACCGCAACGGCATCAACATTGGCGAAGCGGCGGTGCTGTTCCTGATGAGCAAGCAGCGCAGCGACGGCCCGGCCATTGCCCTGCTCGGCAGCGGCGCCAGCTCCGACGCGCACCATATTTCCGCGCCGGAACCGAACGGCCGCGGCGCTCTGCAAGCGATGCAGAAAGCCTTGAGCCGCGCACAGCTGAAAGCGGCGCAAATCAGCTACCTGAACCTGCACGGCACCGCGACCCAGCACAACGATGCGATGGAAAGTCTGGCGGTCGCCACGCTGTTCCCCGACGGCGTGGCCTGCTCGTCGACCAAGCCGATGACCGGCCACACCCTCGGCGCTGCCGGCGCCCTCGAAGCAGCGTTCTGCTGGCTGAGCCTGAGCGCCGACAACCCGCAGCACGCCCTGCCGCCACACGTCTGGGACGCCCAGCCCGACCCCGACTTGCCGGCGCTGAAGTGGGTGACCGCGAGCGAACGCCTGTCGTCCATTGCACCCCGCTACCTGATGAGCAACTCGTTTGCTTTCGGCGGCAACAACGTCAGCCTGATTATCGGAGACGCCCCATGAACGACTGGCCGCTCGCCGAACTGCTGCCCCACGCTGGCGACATGATTCTGCTCGACCGCATCCTCAGCTTCGACGAGGAGCAGATCCACACCCGCCTCACGGTCAAGCCCGATGGCTTGTTCAACCTGCCCGACGGCAGCCTGCCGGCGTGGGTCGGCATCGAGTTGATGGCGCAGAGCGTCGCCGCGTTCGCCGGTTGCCATGCACGGCAGAAGGGCAACCCGGTGGAGCTGGGCTTCCTCCTCGGCACGCGCAAATTCGAGTGCAACGTCGAGGCGTTTCCGGCCGGCAGCGAACTGACCATCCACGGCATCCGTTCGCTGGAAGACGACAACGGCATGGGTGTTTTCGAATGCCACATCAACGCCCCCGGCATCGAGGCCAGTGCACGCTTGAACGTGTTCCGCCCGCCGCAGCCCAGCCAATACCTTGAACAAAACAGAGAGTCGAACGATGACTGAATCCGTACTGGTCACCGGCTCCAGCCGTGGCATCGGCCGCGCCATTGCCTTGCGTCTGGCGCAGGCCGGGCATGACATCGTCCTGCATTGCCGCAGCGGCGTGGCTGAAGCCCAAGCGGTGAAGGCCGAAGTCGAAGCGCTGGGCCGCAACGCGCGCATCCTGCAATTCGACGTCG
Organism: Pseudomonas sp. MWU12-3103b; assembly: GCF_023100615.1. NCBI lineage: Bacteria > Pseudomonadati > Pseudomonadota > Gammaproteobacteria > Pseudomonadales > Pseudomonadaceae > Pseudomonas > Pseudomonas sp. MWU12-3103b. The sequence goes on along the minus strand of NZ_JALMEY010000004.1, from coordinate 390,512 downwards.
CCGACCGCGAAACCTGCAAAACCATCCTCGAAGCCGACGTCGAAACCCACGGTGCCTATTACGGCGTGGTGCTCAACGCCGGCCTGACCCGCGATGGCGCTTTTCCGGCGTTGAGCGATGACGATTGGGACGTGGTGTTGCGCACCAACCTCGATGGTTTCTACAACGTCCTGCACCCGGTGATGATGCCGATGATCCGTCGTCGCGCCGCCGGTCGGATCGTCTGCATCACTTCGGTGTCGGGTTTGATCGGCAACCGTGGCCAGGTCAACTACAGCGCCTCCAAGGCCGGGGTGATCGGTGCGGCGAAAGCGTTGGCGATTGAACTGGGCAAGCGCAAAATCACGGTTAACTGCGTCGCGCCGGGCCTGATCGACACGGCGATGCTCGACGAAAACGTGCCGGTGGAAGAGCTGATGAAAATGATCCCCGCACAACGCATGGGCACCCCGGAAGAGGTCGCTGCTGCGGTAAATTTCCTGATGTCGGCGGAAGCCTCGTACATCACCCGCCAGGTCTTGGCGGTCAACGGAGGCCTGTGCTGATGAAGCGCGTTGTCGTCACCGGCATGGCCGGCATCACCTCGCTGGGCAGCGACTGGCAGACCATCGCCGGCAACTTCGCGGCCAACCGCAGCGGCATCCGCCGGATGGACGAGTGGGACCGCTTCAGCGAACTCAACACCCGCCTGGCCGGGCCGATCGATGATTTTGTCGTGCCGGCGCACTGGACCCGCAAACAACTGCGCAGCATGGGCCGGGTGTCACGGCTGGCGGTGGGCGCGGCGGAACAGGCACTGGCCGACGCCGGCCTGCTCGGTGACGATTCGATCAAGGACGGACGCATGGGTGTGGCCTGCGGCTCATCCACCGGCAGCACCGACGAGATCAAGGCCTTCGGCAACATGCTGCTCAACTCGGTGGCCGAGGGCCTCAACGCCAACTCCTACGTGCGGATGATGCCGCACACTACCGCGGCCAACATCAGCATTTTTTTCGGCCTCACCGGACGCCTGATCCCGACGTCCAGCGCCTGCACCAGTGGTAGTCAGGGCATCGGCTACGCGTATGAAGCGATCAAGTTCGGGCGTCTGCCGCTGATGCTCGCCGGCGGTGCCGAAGAGCTGTGCCCGACCGAAGCCATGGTTTTCGACGCGCTGTACGCCACCAGCCTGAAAAACGACGCGCCACAGACCAGCCCACGTCCGTACGACAAGGGCCGCGACGGTCTGGTGATCGGCGAAGGTGGCGGCATGCTGGTGCTTGAAGAGCTGGAGCATGCGCTGGCGCGCGGGGCGCGGATCCACGCCGAGATCGTCGGTTTCGGCAGCAACGCCGACGGCCAGCACACCACTCGCCCCGAGCAGATCACCATGCGCCGCGCCATGGAACTGGCGCTGGAAGACGCCGGGCTGACGCCGGATGCCATCGGTTACGTCAATGGTCACGGCACCGCTACAGAACAGGGCGACATTGCCGAAACACTGGCGACCAGCAGTCTGTTCGGCGAACACATGCCGATCAGCTCGCAGAAGAGTTTCCTCGGCCACACGCTGGGGGCCTGCGGGGCGCTGGAGTCATGGTTCAGCATCGAGATGATGAATCGCGACCTGTATGTGCACACGCTCAACCTCGACGAGGTCGACCCGCACTGCGGCAAGCTCGATTACCTGCGCGGCGAATTCCGCCAGATGCATCACGAGTACGTGATGAACAACAATTTCGCTTTTGGTGGCGTCAACACCTCGTTGATTTTCCGCCGCTGGCACTGACCGCAACACGTTTGGAGTGAAGGGAATGACTCAGTTTCACCGCATCGCCGCCCTGCTGGCCCTGGCCTTTGTGCTCGGCGGTTGCACCAGCAAACCGGTTTACAACGCCAAGGAAGAGTTCTCGCCCAACCTCGGCTTCACCCAGCAACAGATGAGCCGCGCCATCGTCACCGCGCTCAATGATCGCCAGTGGGTGGTGCAGTCGGTGCGTCCGGGCATGATCAAAGCGGCGATTACCGTACGCGGCCGTCACCACGCCGAAGTCGACATCCCGTTCAGCCCGACCTCGTTTGAAATCGACTACCGCAGCAGCTACGGCCTCGACGCCAAGGACGGCAAGATCCACGGCAACTACAACCGCTGGGTCAACCGCCTGCGCGACAACGTGCTCAAGGAACTGTCGATCAACCCGGACATCGAGTTCGTCAACGACCTGGGCATCGTCAAGCAAGGCGCCGACGAACCGACCTACCTGAGCTTTCGCGAGGGCGTCAAACGCGCCACCGACGCCGGCCTGCTCGACGGCAGTGTGAAGTTCTACCTGGCCGGCGAAACCCTGCCTAAACAGGTGCGCAAACTCGACACCGTGAGCAGCAGCCGCAAAACCAATGGTTCGAACAAATCCGACACCGACGCCTGCTTCTGGGCCCTGCAGTCGGCCCTCGCCACCCTGCAGAACGCCGCGAAAAAAGCCGACGCCAACGCCGTGATCAACATCGCCAGCGTCGACCAGCGCGACCTGTACAAAGACACCGAGAAATTCCAGTGCCGCGCCGGCCTGGTGGTGTCGAGCGTGGCGTTGCGTGGGGATTTGGCCCACGTCGATTGATTGACAGTAGAAACTACAAAGGGCGCCTTGCGGCGCCCTTTCACAAACAGGTTGGCTTGTCATCGCCCTTCCACCTGTCTGGCTCTGTGATGGCTGGTTGCCCAGGATCCTCAGAGTCTCACAAGCCCCTTTCGGGAACGCCGGCAGTATTGCCTGAAATGTCATTACCAGCAATGGATGGCAATTGGCTTCGATGCACCCTCTCAACGGCTACTACACGCCCAAGGCCTTTCTAACCGCAGTCTTGATGGCGTAAAACTCGTCTGTTGCAAGATGTGAAATCAAGTAAACACGCTTTCCGTGACGGTCTTTACTTCTGATCCTGTCCAGTCGCGCAAGACTGACCGTCGCTACCATGTCGCATTTTGCCCAGCAGGTTGAACTGGCACCTTGAAGATGGCTGGCGAGCTCCAGATGATGCTCCAGCACACAATCCGGCGCAGTTGTACTCAATGGCACCACAGTCACCAACAAACTGTTGGATCGGTGCTTGCGTATCACCACCACGGGCCTGATTTTGACCATCTCCGGTACTTCAAAACCTCTGAAATCACAGATCAGAACACTGCCCTCCTTGGGCTGATAGAGAAGTGGCATCCATGGCACTCACTAAAAAGAACTGATTTTGCGCATTTACCGCAACTTTCCCTAAAGCAGTTCCGTTACCAGAAATGTAAAGGGCTGACTCCTCTCATCACCTGAACGACAACTACACTCGTCCTGCGGGTCTCAACCATCGCCAGCCAGAACGGCGAGCCCATTGTTCGAGCACTCGCGGTTCTCTTTCACCGTCAAGGAGATGACCATGCAAGTGAAAGCCCTGATCGCCGCCACGCTCCTCGGGTTATTGCCCAGCGCCAGCCACGCCACCAACCTGATGTACATGCCGTTCGAGACCGTGCTCTCGGATGCGATTCGCGCCGGGCGGCTGGATGGCAGTGTGAAGTTCTATCTGATCGGCAATGGGCCGCAGGGCACGCAGCGCTTGTTGCGCCGGGATGTGGTCAGTGATCTGAAGACCAACGGTTTCAACAAGAGTGATCACGATTCCTGCGAGTGGGTGCTGCAGTCGAACCTGATCAAGTTGCAGGCCGATGCCAAACGGGTCGGGGCGAATGCGGTGGTCAATATCGTCAGTTATTACGACCAGCATGTGCGCAAGGATTTGAATACTTATGAGTGCCGGGCCGGGGTGTTTGTGACGCGGGTGGCGTTGAAGGGGGATCTGGTGCGGTTGCCCTGAGAGGTGTGGTGTTTGGGCGAGCGCCTTCGCGAGCAAGCCCGCTCCCACAGGGGAACGTATTCCAGGGTGGGAGCGGGCTTGCTCGCGAAGAGGCCGGCAGGCATCACACTGATGAAGGTTCGACCTTGCGCGTCAGCAGTTCGACGAACGCCTTGGCCATTGGCGATTTCTGATCCTTGCGCTGCACCAGCCACACCGCCGACACCGCCTCCGGATCGAGCAGCGGTCGATAGACCACACCGTCAATGCGCATCCGCTGATACGACGCCGGCAACACCGAAACCCCCAGCCCCGCTGCGACCAGTCCGATGATGGTCATCGCCTCACCGGCCTCTTGGGCGAAGTGCGGACTGAATCCGGCATCGCGGGCCAGACTGAGCAGCTGCGCATACAGCCCGCTGCCGTAGCTGCGTGGAAAGAACACGAACGGCTCCAGCGCCAGCGCCGAGAGGAACAAGCCTTCCTCGCTGCCCTGGGCCAACGGATGTTTGGAGCCGAGCACCGCCACCAGCGGCTCACGCATCAGCTCCACCACACTGAGCGAATCCGGCAGGCCCAGCGGGCGCATGATCCCGACTTCGATCGACTGATCCACCAGCGCATCCGCGACCATGGTGCTGCTCATCTCCCGCAGGTTCAGGTGCACTGCCGGGAAACGCTGACGAAAAGCAAAAATCGCCTGGGGAATGGTCGAGTTGAATGGCGCCGACGAGGTGAAGCCAATCTTCAATTCACCGAGTTCGCCGAGTTGCGCACGCCGGGCGACGTCCGCCGCTTTGTCGACCTGCGCCAGCACCAGCCGCGCCTCCTGCAGAAACAATCGGCCGGCCTCGCTCAGCTCGACCCGACGATTGGTGCGCTCGAACAACCGCGCGCCGACCTCTTGCTCCAACGCCTGAATCTGCTGACTCAGCGGTGGCTGAGAGATCCCCAGCATCTGTGCGGCGCGGCCGAAATGCAATTCTTCGGCGACGGCGATGAAGTAGCGCAGATGACGCAATTCCATGGAAACCCCATTAGGTCGTTAAAGCTATCAAACAGGTCGAACAATATATTGGATAGAAACATTAGCCAGCTATATGATTTTTTCATTGCCTGCCTGGCCGTGCCCTCCGAGGTCTGATGTGAAAACCGCCGCCGCCCCTCTTGCCCATGAAGTTCCGCCTGCCGCGGCGGACGATGTCATCGCCGAGCTGCAGGAGATCTACATCGAAAAAGGTACACCGATGTTCATGCGCACGGTGCTGGCGCTGTTCAGCGGCGGCTTCGCGACCTTCGCCCTGCTGTACTGCGTGCAGCCGATGATGCCGCTGCTGTCCCACGAATATTCGATCAACGCCGCGCAGAGCAGCCTGATTCTGTCGGTGGCGACCGGCATGCTGGCCTTCGGTCTGCTGATCACCGGGCCGATCTCCGACCGCGTCGGGCGCAAACCGGTGATGGTCACGGCACTGTTCGCCGCCGCGCTGTGCACCATTGCCAGTTCGATGATGCCGAGCTGGCACGGCGTGCTGATCATGCGTGCGCTGATCGGGCTGTCGTTGAGTGGTCTGGCGGCGGTGGCGATGACGTATCTGAGCGAGGAAATCCATCCGCAGCACATCGGTCTGGCGATGGGCCTGTACATCGGCGGCAACGCGATTGGCGGGATGAGCGGACGCTTGATCACCGGAGTGTTGATCGATTTCGTCAGCTGGCACACGGCGATGCTGGTGATTGGCGGTCTGGCGCTGGTCGCAGCGGCGGTGTTCTGGAAGATCCTTCCCGAATCGCGCAACTTCCGCTCACGCTCGCTGCATCCACGCAGCCTGCTTGATGGCTTCACCATGCACTTTCGCGACGCCGGCCTGCCGCTGCTGTTTCTTGAAGCGTTCGTGCTGATGGGCGCCTTCGTCACCCTGTTCAACTACATCGGTTATCGCCTGCTGGCCGCGCCGTACAACCTCGATCAGGTGTTCGTCGGTTTGCTGTCGGTGGTGTACCTGTCGGGCATCTACAGTTCGGCGAAAATCGGTTCGCTGGCGGACAAACTGGGGCGGCGCAAAGTGCTGTGGGCAACCATCGCACTGATGTTCGCCGGCCTTGCACTGACTATGTTCACGCCGCTGTTGCTGGTGATCGTCGGCATGCTGATCTTCACCTTCGGCTTCTTCGGCGCGCACTCGGTGGCGAGCAGCTGGATCGGCCGGCGGGCGACCAAGGCCAAGGGCCAGGCGTCGTCGTTGTATTTGTTCAGCTATTACGCCGGGTCGAGTATTGCCGGCACGGCTGGCGGGGTGTTCTGGCATCTCGGCGGGTGGAATGGCATCGGCCTGTTTATTGGCGCCCTGTTGATGATCGCGCTGTTGGTGGCGTTGAAACTGGCGAAGTTGCCGCCCCTCGGTGGCAGCGCTCCCGCTTGAGTCAGAACACCATTTTTTTCAGGATTCGGCGCCCACACATTTCGTGTTTGATAACGGCTGCGATGTGTAGCGCTACTTGAACCAGTAACATCACGCACGCCCAAACATGGATGACGAAGAACCGATCAATCCACTGTAGATCGTTCAGCGGCGCCGGAATAAGAACCAGATCAAATATATTGATCGGTCGATCCATCATTAATATTCCTGTGAGCAAGACAACCGCCGTCATCAGATAAATAGACTTATGCATCCAGCTCGCCAGACACTCCATAAAGGGCTTGGCCACCTCGCGAGAGGTATGAGAGCCTCTGACAGAAATATACAATCTCAGTATAAATACCGGAACAAATAAAGCCGTCACCGAAACATTTATAAATCCGACTATCGATTTTGTTTCCGCTGCAACTTTAATGACTGACACATAGAAGCCAGACAATAGAGCCCATAAAATTACTGCCGCAGATATCCAGTGCAAAGCAATCTGGAGACGCGAATATCCAACCCTTTTCATTGCAACCATCCTGATAAACAAGTGGCGCCATTACAAGGCTCTGAATTATCAGCGTCAACGAGAAAACCATTAACAGAAACTGCACAAAGTAAACAATCTTTACGAGCAAGATTTATTGCACTTTCAACTTAAACATACAAAAATCAATTACCGCCCGAACATTGCATTCGGGCGGTAGTGTCAAAATCTTACTCGTGATACTGCGCCGACAGTTCATGTACCGCGCGCAGGAACGCACCGGCGTGCTCTGGGTCGACTTCCGGAGTGATGCCGTGACCCAGGTTGAACACGTGGCCACTGCCTTTGCCATAGCTGGCCAGAATGCGCCCGACTTCAGTGCGGATCGCTTCCGGTTTGGCGTAGAGCACGGTCGGGTCCATGTTGCCTTGCAGCGCGACCTTGTCGCCGACGCGGGCGCGGGCGTTGCCGATGTCGCAGGTCCAGTCCAGACCCAATGCGTCGGCGCCGGCCTCGGCGATGCTTTCCAGCCACAGGCCGCCGTTCTTGGTGAAGAGGATCACCGGCACCTTGCGACCGTCGTGCTCGCGGATCAGGCCGCTGACGATTTTCTTCATGTAGGCCAGAGAGAACTCCTGGTACGCCGCCGCCGAAAGATTGCCGCCCCAGGTATCGAAGATCTGCACCGCTTGCGCGCCGGCCTGGATCTGGCCGTTGAGGTACGAGGTCACCGACTGCGCCAGCTTGTCCAGCAGCAGGTGCATGGCTTGCGGGTTGTCGTAGAGCATCGCCTTGGTCTTGCGGAAGTCCTTCGACGAACCGCCTTCAACCATGTAGGTGGCGAGGGTCCACGGGCTGCCGGAGAAGCCGATCAGCGGCACACGGCCGTTCAGCTCGCGGCGGATGGTGCTGACCGCGTCCATCACGTAGCCGAGGTCTTTGTGCGGATCAGGGATCGGCAACGCTTCGATGTCGGCCAGGGTGCTGACGACTTTCTTGAAGCGCGGGCCTTCACCGGTCTCGAAGTACAGGCCCTGGCCCATGGCATCGGGAATGGTGAGGATGTCGGAAAACAGGATCGCCGCGTCCAGTTGCGGGTAGCGGTCGAGCGGTTGCATTGTGACTTCGCAAGCGAATTCCGGATTCATGCACAGGCTCATGAAATCACCGGCCTGGGCACGGCTGGCGCGGTATTCAGGCAGGTAGCGGCCGGCCTGGCGCATCATCCACACCGGGGTGACGTCAACGGGTTGCTTGAGCAGGGCGCGGAGGAAACGGTCGTTCTTCAGGGCAGTCATGTCGGCATCCGGAAAAAAAGTGCGGGCATTTTCTCAGAGCGCGACGCAAAAGGCACGGATGCAGGTCAGCCTTTTGTCTATCGGGTCAATTTATTGCGCTGTATTGAGCGCACAGAAACCAATGTGGGAGCGGGCTTGCTCGCGAAAGCGGTGTGTCAGTCAATACATCGGGTGACTGATACAAAGCCTTCGCGAGCAAGCCCGCTCCCACATTTTTGATCGCATTTCAGGCTGAAATGTAATCAGACGCCCAGGTAATCGAGGATCCCTTCAGCCGCATTGCGGCCTTCGAAGATTGCCGTTACCACCAGGTCGGAACCGCGCACCATGTCGCCACCGGCGAAGATTTTCGGGTTGCTGGTCTGGTGCTTGTACTGACCGTGCTCAGGCGCGACGACGCGGCCCTGGCTGTCGGTCTGGATTTCGAACTGTTCGAACCACGGCGCCGGGCTCGGGCGGAAACCGAACGCGATGACCACGGCGTCGGCCGGGATGATCTCTTCGGAGCCCGGGATCGGCTCGGGGCTGCGGCGGCCACGGGCGTCCGGTTCGCCGAGACGGGTCTCGACCACTTTCACGCCTTCGACCTTGTCCTCGCCAACGATCGCGATTGGCTGGCGGTTGTAGAGGAATTTCACGCCTTCTTCCTTGGCGTTCTTCACCTCTTTGCGCGAGCCGGGCATGTTCGCTTCGTCACGACGATAAGCACAGGTCACCGACTTGGCGCCCTGACGGATCGAGGTGCGGTTGCAGTCCATCGCCGTGTCGCCACCGCCGAGTACCACGACCTTCTTGCCTTTCATGTCGACGAAATCTTCCGGCGACTTTTCAAAGCCCAGGTTGCGGTTGACGTTGGCAATCAGGAAGTCCAGCGCGTCGTAGACGCCCGGCAGGTCCTCACCGGCAAAACCGCCCTTCATGTAGGTGTAGGTGCCCATGCCCATGAATACCGCATCGTATTCGGCGAGCAGTTGCTCCATGGTCACGTCCTTGCCGACCTCAGTGTTGAGGCGGAACTCAATGCCCATGCCGGTGAAGACTTCGCGACGATTGCTCAGCACGGTCTTCTCAAGCTTGAACTCGGGAATGCCGAAGGTCAGCAGACCGCCGATTTCCGGGTTCTTGTCGAACACCACCGGGGTCACACCGCCACGCACCAGCACGTCGGCACAGCCCAGACCCGCCGGGCCCGCACCGATAATCGCGACACGTTTGCCGGTCGGTTTGACCTTGGACATGTCCGGGCGCCAGCCCATGGCGAATGCGGTGTCGGTGATGTACTTCTCGACCGAACCGATGGTCACCGCGCCGAAACCGTCGTTGAGGGTGCAGGCGCCCTCGCACAGACGATCCTGCGGGCACACCCGGCCGCAGACTTCCGGCAGGGTGTTGGTCTGGTGCGACAGCTCGGCGGCCTGGAGGATGTTGCCCTCGGCCACCAGCTTCAGCCAGTTGGGAATGAAGTTGTGCACCGGGCACTTCCATTCGCAATACGGGTTGCCGCAACCCAGGCAGCGGTGGGCCTGGTCGGCCGACTGCTGGGGTTTGAACGGTTCGTAGATCTCGACAAACTCTTTCTTGCGTTGACGCAACAGTTTCTTCTTCGGATCCTTGCGCCCGACATCGATGAACTGGAAGTCGTTATTCAGACGTTCAGCCATTGTTAAAACCTCATCAAACTCTTCAGGCGCATATCACTGCGGGTTGGCACGAGTGCTGGAAAGCAACGACTTCAGGTTGGCAGCCTTAGGCTTGACCAGCCAGAAACGACGCAGGTAGTCATCAAGGTTCTCGGCGAGTTCACGACCCCACTCGCTCTCGGTTTCCTTGACGTACTCGTTCAGCACGTTCTGCAGGTGGCTGCGGTAGGCTTCCATCGCCTCGCCGCTGATCCGCTGGATTTCCACCAGTTCGTGGTTGACCCGGTCAACGAAGGTGTTGTCCTGATCGAGCACGTAGGCGAAACCACCGGTCATGCCAGAGCCGAAGTTGTAACCGGTCTTGCCCAATACGCAGACGAAACCACCGGTCATGTACTCGCAGCAGTGATCGCCAGTGCCTTCCACGACCGTGTGGGCACCGGAGTTACGCACAGCGAAACGCTCGCCCGCGGTGCCGGCGGCGAACAGCTTGCCGCCGGTGGCGCCGTACAGGCAGGTGTTGCCGATGATGGCGCTGTTTTGAGTCTGATAGACGCTGCCCTTCGGCGGCACGATGACCAGTTTGCCGCCGGTCATGCCTTTGCCGACGTAGTCGTTGGCGTCGCCTTCCAGGTACATGTGCAGACCGCCGGCGTTCCACACGCCGAAGCTCTGACCGGCCGTGCCTTTGAAGCGGAAGGTGATTGGCGCGTTGGCCATGCCCTGATTGCCGTGCTTGCGTGCGATTTCGCCGGAGATCCGCGCACCGATCGAACGGTCGCAGTTGCAGATGTCCAGTTCGAACTCGGCGCCGCTGAGGTCGTTGATCGCCGACGTCGCCATGTCGACCATTTTCTCGGCCAGCAGGCCCTGGTCGAACGGCGGGTTGCGCTCAACGCCGCAGAATTGCGGTTTGTCCGCCGGGATGTGATCGCTGCCCAACAGCGGGGTCAGATCCAGATGGTGTTGCTTGGCGGTCTGGCCTTCGAGGATTTCCAGCAGATCGGTACGGCCGATCAGCTCTTCGAGGGAACGCACGCCGAGCTTGGCCAGCCACTCACGGGTTTCTTCGGCGACGTAGGTGAAGAAGTTCACCACCATGTCGACGGTGCCGATGTAGTGATCCTTGCGCAGCTTCTCGTTCTGAGTCGCGACGCCGGTGGCGCAGTTGTTCAGGTGGCAGATGCGCAGGTATTTGCAGCCCAGAGCGATCATTGGCGCGGTACCGAAGCCGAAGCTTTCGGCGCCGAGGATCGCTGCCTTGATCACGTCGAGGCCGGTTTTCAGGCCACCGTCGGTCTGCACCCGGACTTTGCCGCGCAGGTCGTTGCCGCGCAGAGTCTGGTGGGTTTCAGCCAGGCCGAGCTCCCACGGCGCACCCGCGTATTTGATCGAGGTCAGCGGCGAAGCACCGGTGCCACCGTCGTAACCAGAAATGGTGATCAAGTCCGCATAGGCCTTGGCCACACCGGCAGCAATGGTGCCAACGCCGGCTTCAGCGACCAGTTTCACCGAAACCAGCGCCTTCGGGTTGACCTGTTTCAGGTCGAAGATCAGCTGCGACAAGTCTTCAATCGAATAGATGTCGTGGTGCGGCGGCGGCGAAATCAGGGTCACGCCCGGCACTGCGTAACGCAGCTTGGCGATCAGCCCGTTGACCTTGCCGCCCGGCAGTTGCCCGCCCTCGCCCGGTTTGGCACCCTGCGCGACCTTGATCTGCAGCACTTCGGCGTTGACCAGGTATTCCGGGGTGACACCGAAACGGCCGGTCGCGACCTGCTTGATTTTCGAGCTCTTGATGGTGCCGTAGCGCGCCGGGTCTTCGCCGCCTTCGCCGGAGTTGGAACGCGCACCGAGGCGGTTCATGGCTTCGGCCAAGGCTTCGTGCGCTTCCGGCGACAGAGCGCCCAGCGAGATACCGGCGGAGTCGAAGCGCTTGAGCACCGATTCCAGCGGTTCGACTTCACTGATGTCCAGCGGCTTGTCGAGGGTCTTGACCTTGAACAGGTCGCGAATCATCGATACCGGACGGTTGTCCACCAGCGAGGTGTATTCCTTGAACTTGGCATAGTCGCCCTGCTGCACGGCGGCTTGCAGGGTGTTGACCACGTCCGGGTTGTACGCGTGGTATTCGCCGCCGTGGACGAACTTCAGCAGACCGCCCTGCTGGATCGGTTTGCGCGGGCTCCAGGCTTCGGTAGCGAGGGCTTTCTGCTCGGCTTCGATGTCGACGAAACGCGCACCCTTGATGCGGCTCGGCACGCCACGGAAGCTCAGCTCGCACACTTCTTCGGACAGGCCGATGGCTTCGAACAGCTGCGCACCACGGTACGAGGCGATGGTCGAGATGCCCATCTTCGACAGAATCTTCAGCAGGCCTTTGGTGATGCCCTTACGGTAGTTCTTGAAGACCTCATAGAGGTCGCCCAGCACTTCACCGGTACGGATCAGGTCGCCCAGCACTTCGTAGGCCAGGAATGGATAGACCGCCGAGGCGCCGAAACCGATCAGCACCGCAAAGTGGTGCGGATCGCGCGCGGTGGCGGTTTCCACGAGGATGTTGGAATCGCAGCGCAGGCCTTTTTCGGTCAGACGATGGTGCACTGCACCGGTGGCCAGCGAAGCGTGGATCGGCAGTTTGCCCGGCGCGATATGACGGTCGCTCAGGACGATCTGGGTACGCCCGGCACGCACGGCTTCTTCAGCCTGATCCGCAACGTTGCGGATCGCCGCTTCGAGGCCGACGCTTTCGTCGTAGTTGAGGTCGATGATCTGCCGCTCGAAACCCGGGCGGTCGAGGTTCATCAGCGAGCGCCACTTGGCCGGCGAGATCACTGGCGAGCTGAGGATCACGCGCGAGGCGTGCTCCGGCGATTCCTGGAAGATGTTGCGCTCGGCCCCGAGGCAGATTTCCAGCGACATCACGATCGCTTCACGCAGCGGGTCGATCGGCGGGTTGGTGACCTGCGCGAACTGCTGGCGGAAATAGTCGTACGGCGTGCGCACGCGCTGCGACAGCACGGCCATCGGCGTGTCGTCGCCCATCGAGCCAACGGCTTCGTAGCCCTGTTCGCCGAGCGGACGCAGCACCTGATCACGCTCTTCGAACGTGACCTGATACATCTTCATGTATTGCTTGAGCTGATCGACGTCGTAGAACGCCGAACCGTGGTCGTTGTCTTCCATGGTCGCCTGGATGCGCAGGGCATTCTTGCGCAACCATTGCTTGTACGGATGACGGGACTTCAGACGGTTGTCGATCGCGTCGGTGTCGAGGATCTGCCCGGTTTCGGTGTCCACGGCGAGGATCTGCCCCGGGCCGACACGGCCCTTGGCGATCACGTCTTGCGGCTGGTAGTTCCAGACGCCGATTTCCGACGCAACGGTAATGAAACCGTTGGTGGTGGTGACCCAGCGCGCCGGACGCAGACCGTTACGGTCGAGCAGGCACACCGCGTAACGACCATCGGTCATCACCACGCCGGCCGGGCCGTCCCACGGTTCCATGTGCATCGAGTTGTACTCGTAGAACGCACGCAGATCCGGGTCCATGGTTTCAACGTTCTGCCACGCAGGCGGAATGATCATCCGCACGCCACGGAACAGGTCGATGCCACCGGTGACCATCAGTTCGAGCATGTTGTCCATGCTCGAGGAGTCGGAACCGACACGGTTGACCAGCGGGCCGAGCTCCTCCAGATCCATCAGATCGTTGGTGAACTTGGTCCGACGGGCCTGTGCCCAGTTACGGTTACCAGTGATGGTGTTGATCTCGCCGTTGTGGGCGAGGAAGCGGAATGGCTGGGCCAGCGGCCATTTCGGCAAGGTGTTGGTGGAGAAGCGCTGGTGGAACACGCAGATCGCGGTTTGCAGGCGCTGGTCACCCAGGTCCGGATAGAACGCGGCCAGGTCGGCCGGCATCATCAGGCCTTTATAGATGATGGTCTTGTGCGAAAAGCTGCAGATGTAGTGGTCGGTGTCGGCGGCGTTGGCCACCGACGAGCGACGACGGGCGCTGAACAGCTTGACCGCCATGTCCTGATCGCTCAGGCCTTCACCGCCGATGTACACCTGCTCGATCTGCGGCAGGCGCTCGAGGGCCAGGCGGCCGAGGACGCTGGTGTCGATCGGCACTTTGCGCCAGCCGATCAGTTGCAGGCCTTCAGCGAGGATCTCGCGGTTCATGTTCTCGCGAGCGGCTTCGGCCTTGGCCGGATCCTGGTTGAAGAAGACCATGCCCACGGCATATTGCTTGGGCAGCTCGACGCTGAAGTTTTCCTGGGCCATCGCCCGCAGGAACGCGTCAGGCTTTTGAATCAGCAGACCGCAACCGTCACCGGTCTTGCCGTCGGCATTAATCCCACCGCGGTGGGTCATGCAGGTCAGGGCCTCGATGGCCGTTTGCAAAAGGGTATGACTGGGCTCGCCCTGCATATGGGCTATCAGGCCGAAACCGCAGTTATCCTTGAATTCATCTGGTTGGTACAGACCTGCTTTCATAGACACTTTCTCACCAGGCTGCCTCTTTTCGAGGCAAATTTCTTTTCAATTCAACCACTTGCTTGCCGCGCCGAACGTACGCCGGCTTTGCGGGGGCAAAAGGGTGGTCATTGTACACAGCGACACAGAGGCTCACAAATTTGACGACGAAATGTCGCAAATTAATGTCGCATTTGTGAAAGGTTTAAAGCGATCTGCTGTGCTAGTCAAAACTTTTTTAATTTTGACCGCAACGACTCAAAGACTACTGTGACGCAGACACCACAAGGCACGCGGTCTGTAGAGACGGCGCGCACTCGTAGAAATTTTGAGGTGCTTGGAGAGGCGGCCTGGGTAAGGCCGCCGAATCTTCAGCGAGTTGTTGCCAGTTCCTGTTGGACGCTGGCGACAGTGCGAGGCCAAGGTTTACCAGCCTGAACCTTCGCTGGCAAGGCCTTGATGGCAGAAACGGCTGCATCACGATTGGCGAAGTTGCCGTAGGTGATCACGTAGAGAGGCTTGCCGTTAAGGACTTTCTTGAAATAACGGTACTCGCCGCCCTGCTCCTTGACGAAGTTCTGCGCGGTCGCTTCGGAGCTGGTGCCGAGGATCTGCACCACGTAGTTGCTGGTCGGTTGACCGGCGTACCAGCTGCCACCGGCAGCCTTGGCCACGGTAACCGGCTTCTCGGCCGGTTTGGCAGCCGCAACAGGCTTGGCCGGAGCCGGAGCCGGTTTGGCCGCTGGCGCTGCCGGAGCAGGCTTGGCGGTGGCGACCTGAGTCGGTGCCGGGGTCGGCTTGGCCGCCGGAACAGGTACTGGCGTCGGAGCCGGGCCGGCCGGAACACCTGCCGGTGGTGCGGAAGTCGTGACGGTCGGCGGCGTTGCGCTGGAGCCTTCGACCGGCACGCCGTCGTCACCTTCAGTGATGCCACCCGCAGCTTCAGCCAGCGGGCCGCGCATCACCGGTTGCGAGTTGCCGACCAGCGGCAGCGGCATCGGCTGGGTATTGCCGGCGAACTCGACATTCGGTGCGCCACCCTTGGCGCCCTGACCCAATGGCAGTTGTGCCTGTTCGTTGGCGGGTGCGCCAGTGGTTGGCGCCTTGTTGCGACCCGGCATCAGCCAGGCGGCGGCGACCGCGACCACAACGACGGCGGATATCGCCAATACGTGTTTCTTCGGCATGTTGAACCCCATACTTGGACGCTTGACCGCAGAGCGGCTGGCAATCATGACTTCGATCAGTGCATCGCGAGCGACCTGGTTGATGTTGCCAGGCCAGCCCTCGGCGCTTTCGTGAATCTCAGAGATCTGATCCGCGGTGAAAAGTTCGACACCCCGGCCCGCACCTTCCAGCCGTTGGTCGAGATATTCGCGGGTCTCTTCTTCGGTATACGGCTGCAGTTCGATGACGTGGAAGCGCTCTTCCTCGAGGTGCAAGGCCTCCAGTTGCGCGATCAGCGACGACTCACCGAACAGGAACACATGCGGGCGACCTTCCGGTGCACCGGCCCCTAGCGCCATCAGCGCTTCGAGCGCGGATTCGTCGAGCTGCTCGGCGTCATCCACCAGCAGATAGACCTCCTGGCCGGTAAGCGCGAGCTGCACCACCTGATCCAGAATCGCGCCAACTTCGGCCTGAGCCACGTTCAGTGCCTGAGCCACCTGACGCAGCACGCCGGCGGCATCGCCAGCTCCACGGGCCGACACGACAACGCTTTGTACCGATTGCTTGTTGGTGCTGGCCACCAGCGCCTGGCGCAGCAGGGTCTTGCCGCTGCCTTGCGGGCCGGTGACCACCAGCAGCAACTGGCTGTAACGCGCCAGGTGGTGCAGTTGCCCCAGCACCGGCTTGCGCTGGGCCGGGAAGAATTTGAAGCCCGGCACCCGCGGCGCGAAAGGGTCGTGACTTAACTGGAAATGGCCGAGGAACGCCTCGTCGGCATGCAAACTAGTCATCGGAATCTTATTAACCTTTAAGCTGAGCCAGAGCGCGGTAATCCGCTCCCAGCGTGGCCTGTAGAACCTCTTTCGGATAATCGGCGGTCACCACCGCTTCGCCCATCCGGCGCAGCAGCACCAGGCGCAGACGACCGTCGATCACTTTTTTATCAATTGCCATATGTTCGAGAAAATCGGCTTCGGTCATTTCTTCCGGCGGAATCACCGGCAGACCGGCACGCTGGAACAGACGAATGCCGCGATCACGTTCCTGCTCGCTGATCCAGCCCAGACGCGCGGACATTTCCAGCGCCATCACGGTGCCAGCGGCCACCGCCTCACCATGCAACCAGACACCATAGCCCATGTGGGTCTCGATGGCGTGGCCGAAGGTGTGGCCGAGATTGAGCGTGGCGCGCACGCCGGTTTCCTTCTCATCGGCACCGACCACTGCAGCCTTGGCCGCGCAGGAGCGCTCGATGGCATAGGTCAGGGCCTTCTGGTCCAGCGCGCGCAAGGCGTCGACGTTGTCTTCGAGCCAGGTCAGGAACGGCTCGTCGCAGATCAGACCGTACTTGATGACTTCGGCCAGACCGGCGGACAGCTCACGCTCTGGCAGGGTTTTCAGGGATGCAGTATCGATCAGCACCACGTTCGGCTGATAGAACGCGCCGACCATGTTCTTGCCCAGCGGATGGTTGATACCGGTCTTGCCGCCCACCGACGAATCGACCTGGGACAGCAGCGTGGTAGGAATCTGGATGAAATCGACACCGCGCTGGTAGCAGGCGGCGGCAAAACCGGCCATGTCACCAATGACACCGCCGCCGAGGGCGATGATCGTGGTGCGGCGGTCGTGACGGGCAGTCAGCAGGCCGTCGAAGATCAGTTGCAGGGTTTCCCAGTTCTTGAAGGCTTCGCCGTCCGGCAGCACCACCGAGATCACCGAGAACTGCGCAAGGCTGCGGGTCAGACGTTCGAGATAGAGCGGCGCAACGGTCTCGTTGGAGATGATTGCCACTTGCCGCCCATGGATATGCGGCGCCAGCAACTCGGGCTGATCCAACAAACCTTCGCCAATATGAATCGGGTAGCTGCGCTCGCCTAGATCGACCTTGAGTGTCTGCATGTGTCCCCACAGTGAAGATGGAAGCAGGCGTCCTGCCCTGAATTATTGGTTGTCTGCGGCCTATAGCGAATCTGACGCCGCTCGCACGCCATCCGCCACAACCTCGGCGGCTGTGACAGGACGCCGAGGATAGCGCATTTCCGGCGGCGCTTTAACGGGGTGGCAGCTGCGCCAGACGGTCGAGAATGTCGAGCACCACCATGCGCGGTGGCCGTTCGTCGGTTTCAACCACCAGATCGGCGATCTCTCGATAGAGCGGATCGCGGATCTCGAGCAGGTCTCGCAGGGTTTTCGCCGGATCGGCGGTGCGCAGCAAAGGACGATTGCGATCGCGCGACGTACGCCCGACCTGCTGCTCGACGGAGGCGTGCAGATATACCACCCGTCCGCCCGCGTGCAGGGCCTTGCGGTTGGCATCACGCATCACCGCGCCGCCACCGGTCGCCAGCACCACGCCGTCGAACGCGCACAGCTCGGCGATCATCGCCTGCTCACGGTCACGAAAGCCGGGCTCGCCTTCCTTGTCGAAGATCCACGGGATATTGGCGCCCGTGCGCAGTTCAATTTCCTTGTCGGAATCTTTGAACGGCAGGCGCAGCTCTTTGGCCAGCAACCGGCCGATGGTGCTTTTTCCAGCGCCCATCGGTCCTACAAGAATCAAATTTCGCACAGAATCAACGACTCACAGCAATCGCCTGGTTATTCATGATACGCGGAGTGAGAAATACCAGCAGCTCGGATTTTTTCTCCGAAACCACATCACGCCGGAAAAGGCGGCCAAGATACGGCACATCGCCAAGAAATGGCACCTTATCTACGACCTTGCTTTGAGTATTTGAGAAAACGCCCCCAATCACGATGGTCTCGCCGTCGTTCACCAGCACCTTGGCGTTGACCTCGTTCTTCTTGATCGGCGGTACATCCTGCACTTTGTTCAGGTAGTCCGGTTCGTCCTTGGTGACCTTGACCTCCATGATGATGCGGTTGTCGGGGGTGATCTGCGGCGTCACTTCCAGCGACAGCGAAGCCTCCTTGAACGACACCGACGTCGCACCGCTGGAGCTCGCCTCCTGATACGGAATCTCGGTGCCCTTGAGGATCTTCGCCGTCTCTTTGTCGGAGGTGACCACTTTGGGCTGCGAGACGATCTCACCGTTGCCGGTCTTCTCCATGGCGGTCAGCTCAAGATCGAGCAGCACATTGTCGGTGATGAAGGCGATGCCGATCCCCGAGGTATTACCCACCGTGCCCATGTCGACGAACGGCGAGTTGGTACTGGTACTGCCCGGTGTGCCGATGGTGGTCGACGAGCCATTGCTGACCCCCGAGGTGTTCCAGTTGCCCTTGTTCTGGATCGAACCGCCCCAGCGCACGCCCAGACTCTTGTCGTAATCGACGTTGGCCTCGACGATCCGCGCCTCGATCATCACCTGACGCACCGGAATATCCAGTTGCGCCACGATCCGCCGCAGTTCGTCGAGGCGATCCTGGGTCTGGTAGGCAATGATGTTGTTGGTGCGCTCATCGACAGTGATCGAGCCACGCTCGTCGATTTTCGCCTCGGCGCTGGTCACCGACTGGAACAGCTTGGCGATGTCCGCGGCCTTGGCGTAATTCACTTGCAGCAGCTCGCGGCGCAGCGGCGCAAGTTCGGCGATCTGTTTCTGTGACTCCAGTTCCTGGCGTTCGCGGGCGGCGATTTCGTCGGCCGGCGCCACCAGCAACACGTTGCCGATCTTGCGTTTATCCAGCCCCTTGGTTTTCAGCACCAGGTCCAGCGCCTGATCCCACGGCACGTTTTGCAGACGCAAGGTGATCCCGCCCTGCACGGTATCGCTGGCCACCAGATTGAGGTTGGTGAAATCGGCGATCAGTTGCAGCACCGAGCGCACGTCGATGTCCTGGAAATTCAGCGAAAGCTTTTCGCCGCTGTAGCTGTTGCGGTCAGCGTTGCGCTTTTGCAGGTCATCGACCGTCATCGGGCGAATGCTGACGGTCAGTTTGTTGTCGGTCTGGTAGGTGGAATAGTCGAACGTGCCGCTGGGTTCGACGGTGATGACCGCACGATCACCGGTGGCGGCAGCGTTGACGAACTGCACCGGCGTGGCGAAGTCCTTGACGTCGAGGCGCACCCGCAGCCTGTCGGGCAACTGCGTGCGAGCAAAGCTCAGGATGATCTTGCCGTCATGCTCCTGGATGTCCGGGGCGATGGTCGGGTCCGAAAGGTCAATGACCACGTTGCCCTCCCCCGCAGTGCCGCGCTGGAAGTCGACACCACGAATGGTTTTGGCGACGGGGGTATAAGCCTTCGCCGGCGCTGGAGCCGCGACCGGTCGTGGCGCAACAGCGGCTGGCCGTGGCGCAGCAGGCTTGGCGCCCTGCCCGACCACTACGAACAGATTGTTGCCCTCGACCCGCGAGGTGTAGGACGTCAGTTGCGTCAGGCTGATGATCAGGCGCGTGCGGTCGTTGGCTTCCACCACTGTGGCGGTTCGCGCGTTACCGCTGCCCAGATCGCGGGTCTTGCTCGTCAGTTGGCTGGCGACACCCGGCAGATCCAGGGCGATTCGCGCCGGCGATTCGGTGGTGTAGCCCTTGGGTTGCGGTGGCGGGCTGTCGAACGACAGCTTCAACTCGATGCGATCACCCGGTAACGCCGCGACATCCAGCGTCTTGAGGCTGGCCGCCTGAACCATCGGTGAAAGCAGCGCTATCCATAGCGAAAAACCGAGGGTGGAGAAAATCCTGTTCATTGTTCGACTTCCACTATGAGTGCTCTTTCAAAGGAATGGTGCGCGGACGTTCCAGCCAGGCGCCTTCGCCGTCGGGCACGATCTCGACCACATCGACCTGAGTGGCGCTGATGGCGACAATGCGCCCGTCGTTGCGCCCCAGGTAGTCGCCGACTTTCAACCGATGCACTGCACCCGCCCCGCGCAGCAAGGCAAAGGAGCCGCTGGCATTGGAGATCGTGCCAACCATTTCAAACTGCTCGATGTTGAAACCTTCGAGGTATTGCTTGACCCGGTTGGGGTCGGGTTTGACGTTGCGCGAGCCACGCTGCTGCCCGGCCAGATCGACGCGCACCTGGCGCGAGAACGGGCTACGCAGGTTGGCCGCGCTGTAGGTAAAGGTAGGATAGGAATGAAAGGTCGGCGTCGGCTCGATCTTGCCGGCCGGGCGCAGACGCACTTCGTTCATGTAGGCGTCGAGGTCGCTGAATTCGTCA
Organism: Pseudomonas sp. MWU12-3103b; assembly: GCF_023100615.1. Lineage (NCBI taxonomy): Bacteria > Pseudomonadati > Pseudomonadota > Gammaproteobacteria > Pseudomonadales > Pseudomonadaceae > Pseudomonas > Pseudomonas sp. MWU12-3103b. Next base: position 370,077 of record NZ_JALMEY010000004.1, on the reverse strand, counting down.
CTGCTGCCGCAACCACTGAGGCCGAGCACCAGCACTGACAAAGCGAAATAACGGATCGGGGTCATTTGTCCAACCCCTTGTCGTTATAGCGGTAGGTCTTGGCGAGAATGCTCATGCGCAGCTTCGTCCCGCCGTCGGGATTGGCCGGTGCCAGTTCGAAATCGTGCAAGGTGACGATCCGTGGCAACCCGGCGACGCCACTGACGAAGGTCGCGAGGTCGTGGTAAGCCCCGGTGACAGTGATCTGGATCGGCAGCTCGATGTAGAACGGCTGGGTCACCTCCGGCAGCAGCTTGATCTCTTCGAATTCAAGACCGCTGCCCAGCCCGGTACGGGTAATGTCCTCGAGCAATCCCGGGACCTCGGTGTCGCTGGGCAACTGCCGCAAGAGCACGCCGAAGGAGGTCTCCATCTCCTTCATCTGCTGGGTGTACAGCTCCAGGTTGGCGGCCATGTGCGCCTTGCTGGCGAACTGCTCCTTCAAGGTGTCCTCTTCCTGACGCTTGGCTTCCAGCTGGTTTTCCATGTCGCTGATGAAAAAGTTATAGCCAAGCGCCAACACCAGCACCGCCAGCAATGCTCCCGCGATAGTTTTCACCGCGGCCGGCCAGGAGCCGATATTGCTGGTGTCCAGATCGTTGAAGTCGATGTTGCGCAGACTTTGCAGCCATTCGGACGGCTTCATTTTTCGCCCTCCGTCACGGCTGGCTGGGTCTGACGCACAGTCAGCTGAAAGACGTTGGCCTGATCCACCTGACCGGCGGTCGTCGCTTTCACCTCGTTCAAGCTGGGCGCATCGAACCAGTCGGAAGCGTCCAGATTGCGCATCAGCTCCGAGACGCGATTGTTCGACTCCGCCGCGCCACTGATCGACAGCGTCTTGCCGAGCAATTTCACGCTGGTGAAATACACCCCGTCCGGCAGCGTGCGCGCCAGTTGGTCGAAGATTCGTCCGCTGATCTGCCGGTTGCCCTGCAAGTCCTGGATGATGCGCATGCGCTCGACCAGTTGCTGGCGCCGTGCCTTGAGTTCGCTGATCTGCTTGATCCGTTCGTCGACCACCGCGATCTGTTTGCCAATGTAGTCATTGCGTGCTGTCTGCCGCTCGATGGCGGTGCCGACGATCTGATCGGCGATGAACACTGCGCCCACCGAACCGACGAACACCCCGATCAGAATCAGCAGAAAGCGTTTGCGCCGCTCTTCGCGGCGTTCCTCACGCCAGGGGAGAAGGTTGATCCGCGCCATCAGTCGAAACTCCTGAGCGCGAGCCCGCAGGCAATCATCAGGGCCGGCGCGTCACTGGCCAGGGCCCCGGCGTTGACCTTGCTGCTCAAGGCCATGTCGGAAAACGGGTTGGCGACCTGGGTCGGGGTACCCAGACGCTGTTCGATCAGCCGATCCAGCCCCGGCACCGAGGCGGTGCCGCCGGCCAGCAGAATGTGATCGACCGCGTTGTACTGCCCGGAGGCAAAGAAGAACTGCAACGAGCGCGAGACCTGCTGCACCAGAGCATCACGGAACGGTTGCAATACCTCGCTGACATAGTCGTCCGGCAGACCGCCCTGCTTTTTCGCCAGCCCGGCCTGCTCGACGGTCAGGCCGTAGCGGCGCTGGATCTCCTCAGTCAGCTGCCTGCCACCGAACAGCTGCTCACGGGTATAGATGATGCGGCCGTTGTGCAGGACGCTGAGGGTGGTCATGGTCGCGCCGATGTCCACCACCGCCACGGTCAGGCGTTCCTGCGAGGCTGCCAGTTGAGTGGCGAGCAGGCCGAACGAGCGCTCCAGCGCATAGGCCTCGACATCAACCACGCGCGCGGTCAGCCCGGCCAGCGCCAGCGCCGCTTCGCGGACTTCGACGTTTTCCTTGCGACAGGCGGCCAGCAGCACGCTGACCCGCTCCGGGTTGCGCGGCGACACGCCCTGGACTTCGAAATCGATGGCGACTTCGTCCAGTGGATAGGGAATGTATTGGTCGGCTTCGATCTTCAGCTGGTTTTCCAGCTCGTCATCGGTCAGCCCGGCGTCCATCTCGATGATCTTGGTGATCACCGCAGAACCGGCCACCGCCACCGCCACGCTCTTGAGCCCGGTGCGTGCCTTGACCAGCACCCGGGCCAAGGCGTGGCCCACGCCTTCGAGCTCGGCGATATTCTTTTCGACCACGGCGTTGGGCGGCAGCGGCTCTACCGCGTAGGCCTCGACCCGGTAGCGGTCGCCCTGACGGCTCAACTCCAGCAGCTTCACCGAAGTGGAGCTGATGTCGATCCCCAGTAACGTATTGGTCTTTTTCTTGAAGAGTCCCAGCACTACCAATTCCCTATGACTTTCCGTGAGTTACGGACTCTGTAATACGCATTGCGTTCCTTCACCCCGTCTTGACAGAAGCGCAAATGACGCCCCCAGCAGAAAAGTGCTTATAATGCCCAGCGTTTTTTTCCGCTTTTTACTGCCGGCCCAGCCTGTTCTGTGTGTTACCGGAACCCTGTCGCCCAATTCATTCTTTGCCCTGGATGTTCAAAAGCCTTGATTCGTCTGCTGAAATTTTTCGGTTGGTCCATCGTCGCCGTTTTCTGCGGACTGCTTTTAGGTCTCAGCGGCGCGTTTCTTTACCTTAGTCCGGGTTTGCCGTCTGTGGAGGCGCTGAGAAGCATTCAGTTGCAGATTCCGCTCCGGGTCTACAGCAGCGACAACAAGTTGATCGCAGAATTTGGCGAAATGCGCCGTACTCCGATCCGTTTCGCCGACATTCCACCCAATTTCATTAATGCGTTACTAAGTGCTGAAGACGACAATTTCGCCAACCACTATGGCGTCGATCCGAGCAGCCTGATGCGCGCCGCGACCCAACTGGTCAAAAGCGGGCACATTCAGTCCGGCGGCAGCACCATCACCATGCAGGTGGCGAAGAACTTCTTCCTGACCAGCGAACGCAGCTTCTCGCGCAAAACCACCGAGATTCTTCTGGCCCTGCAGATCGAGCGGCAGCTGACCAAGGACGAGATCCTCGAGCTGTACGTGAACAAGATCTACCTGGGTAACCGCGCCTACGGCATCGAGGCGGCGGCGCAGGTGTATTACGGCAAGTCGATCCGCGACGTCAGCCTGGCGCAGATGGCGATGATCGCCGGCCTGCCGAAAGCCCCGTCGCGCTTCAACCCGCTGGCCAACCCGGCGCGCAGCAAGGAGCGTCGCGACTGGATTCTCGGACGCATGTACAAGCTCGGAAAGATTTCCGAGGCTGACTACACCGCCGCGATCAACGAGCCGCTGAACGCCAGCTATCACGTGCCGACCCCGGAAGTGAACGCACCGTACATCGCCGAAATGGCCCGTGCCGAAATGGTCGGTCGCTATGGCAGCGACGCTTACACCGAAGGTTTCCGCGTCACCACCACGGTGCCGAGCAACCTGCAGGAAATGGCCAACACCGCGCTGCACGAAGGCTTGATGACCTACGATCAGCGCCATGGCTACCGCGGACCCGAGTCGCGCCTGCCGGGCAAGACTCACGAAGCCTGGGCGACCGAGCTGACCAAGCAGCGCACCATCAGCAGCCTGGAGCCGGCCATCGTTACCCAGGTCGACAAGAATGGCTTGCAGGTGCTGACCCGTACCGGCGAAGAACACGTCGCCTGGGACACCATGAAATGGGCGCGGCCGTTCCTCAACACCAACAGCATGGGTGCCGCACCGCGCCAGCCGTCGGATGTGGCGCAGGTCGGCGATCTGATTCGCGTGCAGCGTCAGCCGAACAATTCGCTGAAATTCAGCCAGATCCCGCAGGCGCAAGGCGCGCTGGTGTCGCTGGATCCGCAGAACGGCGCGATTCGCTCGCTGGTCGGCGGCTTTGCGTTCGAGCAGAGCAACTACAACCGCGCCCTGCAGGCCAAGCGTCAGCCGGGTTCGAGCTTCAAGCCGTTCGTCTACAGTGCTGCACTGGACAGCGGTTATACCGCCGCGACGCTGGTCAACGATGCGCCGATCGTGTTCGTCGACGAGTACCTGGACAAGGTCTGGCGGCCGAAGAACGACACCAACACCTTCCTCGGCCCGATCCGTCTGCGCGAGGCGCTGTACAAGTCGCGTAACCTGGTGTCGATCCGCCTGTTGCAGGCGATGGGTGTGGGCAAGACCATCGACTACATCACCCGCTTCGGTTTCAACAAGCAGGACCTGCCGCCGAACCTGTCGCTGGCACTGGGCACCGCGACCCTGACCCCGATGGAGATCGCTACCGGCTGGAGCACCTTCGCCAACGGCGGCTACAAGATCACCCCGTACATCATCGACAAGATCGAAAGCCGCAACGGTGACACGCTGTTCGTCGCCAACCCGCCGACCGTGCCACAGGGTGGCTCGGCGACCGATGGCCTTGCCGCGCCGGAGTCTCAGCCGATCACCGTCAACGCCGCTCCGGTTCCGGGTGAAGCACCGGGCGCTGCCACTGCGCCACAAGCGCCGGCCGTGGCTGAGCGGATCGTCGATGGCCGCACCACGTATATCCTCAACAGCATGCTGCAGGACGTGATCAAGCTCGGCACCGGACGCCGCGCACTGGCCATGGGTCGCAGCGACATCGCCGGCAAGACCGGTACCACCAACGAATCGAAGGATGCGTGGTTCTCCGGTTACAACGCCGATTACGTGACCACCGTGTGGACCGGCTTTGACCAGCCGGAAAGCCTTGGTCGCCGCGAGTTTGGTGGCACCGTGGCGTTGCCGATCTGGATGAACTACATGTCTGCCGCGCTCAAGGACAAGCCGCCGCACGTACAGCCTGAGCCGGAAGGCATTCTCAGCCTGCGGGTGGATCCGGTCAGCGGTCGTGCGGCAACGCCGAGCACGCCGGGCGCCTACTTCGAGCTGTTCAAGTCCGAAGACACGCCGCCCTCGGTGAATGAGCTGGGCAACGGCGCCGTACCGGGCAGTCCGCTGCCGGCGGATGAGCAGGCACCAATCGATCTGTTCTGATCAATGCGCCCCAAAAAGCCCCGCCTTCGAAAGAAGTGCGGGGCTTTTTTATGCCTGAAAATCAAGAGCCCCTCACCCTAGCCCTCTCCCGGAGGGAGAGGGGACTGATAGGGGGATGCTCGAGCGTTGCGCCGACCTGAACGTGCTGTGCCGAATCCATAATCGACACCACCCTTATAGGTCGGCGTATGAACCCAGACAACTCGGTCAGTCCCCTCTGCCTTTGGGAGAGGGTTAGGGTGAGGAGGCTCTTGATCTTCAGGCACAAAAAAGCCCCGACTCTCACAAGCCGGGGCTTTCGTTGAAGCGCTACAACGGCTTAGCCGTTGAACACGTCATCCACGCTTTTCAGCGGGTAGTTCTTCGGATACGGCAGGGTCGCCACACCGGTCTCGATCGCGGCCTTGGCCACAGCGTCGGAGATCAGGGTGATCAGGCGCTTGTCCATTGGCTTCGGAATGATGTACTCACGACCGAATTCCAGCGGCGCACCACCGTAGGCGTCGCACACGTCCTGTGGCACTGGCAGTTTGGCCAGCTCACGCAGGGCGTTGGCCGCAGCCACTTTCATTTCTTCGTTGATGCGCTTGGCGCGAACGTCCAGGGCACCACGGAAGATGAACGGGAAGCCCAGAACGTTGTTGACCTGGTTCGGGTAGTCGGAACGACCGGTGGCCATGATCACGTCGCTGCGAGTGGCGTGCGCCAGTTCCGGGGAGATTTCCGGATCCGGGTTCGAGCAGGCGAAGACGATCGGGTTGGCCGCCATCGACAGCAGACCTTCAGCGCTCAGCAGGTTCGGGCCGGACAGACCGACGAACACGTCAGCGCCTTGCAGAGCATCAGCCAGGCTGCGCTTGTCGGTGGCGTGAGCGAACACGGCTTTGTACTGGTTCAGGTCATCACGGCCGGAGTGGATCACGCCGGTACGGTCAACCATGAAGATGTTTTCGATTTTTGCGCCCATGCTCACCAGCAACTTCATGCAGGAGATGGCCGCAGCGCCGGCGCCGAGGCAGACGATTTTGGCTTCCGGCAGGGTTTTGCCGGCGATTTCCAGGGCGTTGATCATGCCCGCAGCGGTCACGATCGCGGTGCCGTGCTGGTCATCGTGGAATACCGGAATGTCGCACTGCTCGATCAGAGCACGTTCGATCTCAAAGCACTCAGGCGCCTTGATGTCTTCCAGGTTGATGCCGCCGAAAGTGATGGAGATGCGTTTTACGGTGTCGATGAAGGCTTGCGGGCTTTCGGAGTCGACTTCGATGTCGAATACGTCGATGCCGGCGAAGCGCTTGAACAGTACGCCTTTACCTTCCATCACTGGCTTGGAGGCCAGTGGGCCGAGGTTACCCAGGCCCAGAATCGCGGTGCCATCGGAAATGACTGCAACCAGGTTGCCCTTGCCGGTGTATTTGTAGGCCAGTTCAGGATCGCGGGCGATCTCACGCACTGGTTCAGCTACGCCGGGGCTGTAGGCCAGCGACAGGTCGCGGGCGGTAGCAGTGGCCTTGGTGAGCTCGACACTCAGCTTCCCTGGACGAGGATTGGCATGATATTCGAGAGCGGCAGTTTTCAGATCAGACATTTTGGCATTCCGCTTTTTACTGTTGGACAGACTGGTCAGCGAGGATACGCGCCTCGCAAAGTCCCCACAAGACTGAGCGGTCACCCCTGTCAAGCGCCCTGTCCTACGACTTTGGGCCAAGAGCCACGGCGCACAAGGGCTTGACTGTTCACAATCGACAGAAAAAATGTCTACAATTTTTCTTCAGCGCGCGCTTTGCAGCATCGACGGATCGGTCAACGGCAGCAGCCAACGCGGCTGACCCGGTTTCAACCCGCCACGCCGCGAACGGTCGACGACCCAGCCGCGAGCCTCGATCTGTCTGCCCTGCAGCGTCTGCAACCGGGCGTTGTCGAATTGTCCGACGAGATTGGGTGCAACGCGCAGTACAACCGAGTCCTGCAACTCGATCCAGATTCCGCCGCGATTGCGTTGAACCTTGCTCACACGCCCACTGACCAAGGCGAAACCCGAAGTGCGGATCTGCTCCGCTTTCAGTACAGGTGACTGGCGCCACAGGCCCCGACCGGCCTGCCGGGCGCTGCGTTCGGCCGCCTGCTGACAGGCAACAAGATCGACATTCGGTGCCACCGCCACCTGAAAACCGAGGCCGTCGGCGAGCATTTGCGCTTCGAGATTGGCGCCGCTGGCGCTGTAGACATGCGCGAGGGTGCGGCCGTAATGGTCCTTGGCCTGCTTGCCGAGCTGCAAACCGACCCGCCCGCCGCTGTCCGCCACTAGCGCTTCGAGGCGCTTGCGCGCTGCCACGGCGAATGGCTCGTCGCTGCGCCCCTGTTTGCCCAGTTCCGGGGTGTTGAGGCCGATCAGGCGTACACTGCGCCCGTCGCTCAGGCGCAAGGTGTCGCCATCGACCACGCGCTGGACGCTGACGCTGCTCAGGCCGGCAGGCGTGGGGCAAAATGCCTGGGCTGCGGACAGCCAAATTGCGGACACAAAAAAGGCGCCCACAAGGGACGCCTTTTTCATCAGCCTGGAGAAACCGTCGAAGTTTTCCAGAATGACCAATCTTACTTCTTGGCGCCGAAGGCACCGAAACGGTCGGCGAACTTCTGAACGCGGCCACCGGTGTCCAGAGTCTTCTGCTTACCGGTGTAGAACGGGTGGCACTCGTTGCAAACGTCGATCGCCAGGGCTTTGCCGAAGGTCGAACGGGTTTCGAACTTGTTGCCGCAGCTGCAGGTTACTGCAACTTCTGGGTAATTCGGGTGGATATCAGCTTTCATGATGTCTTCCTCAGCTAGCGTGCCGCCACCCAACACTATTGTTGAATACCGCACGTAATTAGGCCGCGGATTCTACCAGACAATGTCAATCGCGCAAGCTGTCCCTGAGACCGACCGTCTGCTAGGCTCCCGGCCTTGAACGCACTCCCCTGTGGGAGCGAGCTTGCTCGCCAACGCGTTGTGCCAGTTGATGACTTCGTGCCTGACACACCGCGTTCGCGAGCAAGCTCGCTCCCACAGTTGATCTGCGCCAAGCCTCCTTTTGTGTTGATCGAGATCCCCCCGCGTGCCCGACGCCATTCTGCGCCTCGCCCTGCCTTCGCCCCTGCGCCGCCTGTTCGACTATCGGGCCCCGGCCGGGGTGCTGCGCGCCCAATTGCAGCCGGGCATGCGCCTGCGGGTGCCGTTCGGGCGGCGGGAGATGATCGGGATTCTGGTCGAGATCACCGATACCAGCGACGTGCCTCTGGAGAAACTCAAACCGGCGTTGGCCCTGCTCGATGCAGAGCCGCCGCTGCCGCCCGCACTGTTCAAGCTGTGTCTGTGGACGTCGCAGTATTACCAGCACAGCCTCGGCGACACCTTGAGCTGGGCGCTGCCGGTGCTGCTGCGTCAGGGCGAACTGGCCGAGGCGCGACAGGAGCGCTTCTGGTCAGTCGCCCCCGGCGCCAGCCTCGATGATCCGCGCGTCGCCCGCGCGCCACGGCAACGGGAAGCACTGGCAACACTGGCGCAGCACCCGCACGGCGTGGCCCATCAGTTGTTGAGCAAGCTGATGCTGAGCAAGGACAGCCTCGACCTGCTGCTGGCCAAGGGTCTGGTGCAAGTGGAGATTCGTCGGCACGCCCCTGGCGTGCGCCATGAACATTGGTTGGCGCAACCGGAGTTGCCGCTGAACACCGAACAACGCGCCGCTTACGAAGCGATCCGTGCCGGGTTCGACAGTTATCACGCGTTTCTGCTGGCCGGGGTCACGGGCAGCGGCAAGACCGAAGTCTATTTGCAACTGATCCGCGAAACCCTCGAAGCCGGCAAGCAGGCACTGGTGCTGATCCCGGAGATCAACCTCGGTCCGCAGACCCTGGCGCGTTTCGAGCAGCGCTTCAATGCGCGTATCGCCCTGCTGCATTCGGCGGTCAACGACCGTGAGCGCCTCGACGCCTGGCTCGCTGCCCGCGACGGCGAGGCCGACATTATTATCGGCACCCGCTCGGCGCTGTTCACCCCGATGAAGAACCCGGGGCTGATCATCATCGACGAAGAGCACGACGGCTCCTATAAACAGCAGGAAGGCCTGCGCTACCACGCCCGGGATCTGGCACTGGTGCGCGCGCGACAGGAAAACATCCCGATCGTCCTCGGCTCTGCCACGCCTTCACTGGAAAGCCTGCACAACGCCTACACCGGTCGTTATGGCCTGCTGCGCCTCAACGAGCGGGCCGGCGGCGCCAAACAACCACGTTTCCTGCGGCTGGACGTGAAAAGCCGCCCGCTGGACAGCGGCATTTCCGGGCCGATGCAACAAGCCATTGGCCAGACCCTCGCGGCCGGCCAGCAGGTGCTGGTGTTCCTCAACCGCCGCGGCTTTGCGCCGACGCTGCTGTGCCACGATTGCGGCTGGATGTCCGAGTGCTCGCGCTGCGATGCGCGAATGACCGTGCACCAGCGCTACGGCGAACTGCGCTGCCACCACTGTGGCAACGTCGAGCGCACGCCGCGCCAATGCCCCAAGTGCAACAAAGTCGATCTGCGGCCGGTGGGCGCCGGCACCGAACGCGCCGAAGAGCGCCTGGCGATTCTGTTCCCGGACTACCCGGTGCTGCGCGTCGACCGCGACAGCACTTCGCGCAAGGACGCGATGAATCAGCTGTTCGCGACCATTCAGAAGGGTCAGCCATGCATTCTGGTCGGCACCCAGATGTTGGCCAAGGGGCACCACTTCCCCCGGGTTACGCTGGTGTCGATTCTGGATGCCGACGGCGGACTTTTCTCCGGCGACTTCCGTGCCAGCGAGCGCATGGCGCAATTGATCGTGCAGGTCGCCGGGCGCGCCGGGCGGGCTGAGGAGCCGGGCAAGGTGATCATTCAGACCCACCTGGCCGACCATCCTTTATTGGTGCAACTGACCGAGCAGGGTTACTTCGCTTTCGCCGAGCAGGCCTTGAGCGAGCGCCGGGCTGCCGGACTGCCACCGTTTTCACACTTGGCCCTGTTGCGTGCCGAAGCGCACAAACCGGGGCAGGCCGAAGGTTTTCTCGATGAGGCATGCAGCGCGGCCGAACGCTTGCTGGTCGAGCAGAATCTGAGCGGCATCGAATTGCTCGGGCCGGTGCCGGCGCCGATGGAGCGGCGTGCCGGTCGCTATCGTGCACAGTTGTTGGTGCAGGCGACAGCGCGGGCGCCGCTGCATCGGTTGCTCGCCGGCTGGTTGCTGGAATTAGAGCAGATGCCGAGCGGGCGCGCGGTGCGCTGGTCGCTGGATGTCGATCCCGTGGATCTGTATTGATCTGAAAATCGCCTTCGCGAGCAAGCCCGCTCCCACAGGGTATGAGCCAGACAAATGAACGCCGCTGATCCATTGTGGGAGCGGGCTTGCTCGCGAAGAGGCCCGAATTGTCACCACATATCCATAAGCTGCCTGCTAAGGTTGGCAAGCCCGTCTTCGCAACGGATAATGCCCAGTTTTTCCACCCGCGCATCGATGCGCCGCCGCGCTTGCGGTCGAAAGAGAAGACCATGAAAGACACCATTCGCCAGCTGATCCAACAAGCCCTCACCCAACTCGTCAACGAAGGTGTGTTGCCTGAAGGCCTGTCGCCGGCGATTCAGGTGGAGAACGCCCGCGACAAAACCCACGGCGACTTCGCCAGCAACATCGCCATGATGCTGGCCAAGCCTGCGGGCATGAAGCCGCGCGATCTGGCGGAGAAAATCATCGCCGCGCTGCCGGCCGACGAGAACGTCACCAAGGCCGAAATCGCCGGTCCGGGCTTCATCAATTTCTTCCAGAACACCCAGGCCCTGGCCTCGCGCCTCGACGCCGCTCTGGCCGACGCTAACGTTGGCGTGCGCAAGGCCGGCCCGGCGCAGCGCACCGTGGTCGACCTGTCGGCACCGAACCTGGCCAAAGAGATGCACGTCGGCCACTTGCGCTCGACCATCATCGGCGACGGCGTGGCCCGTGTTCTCGAGTTCCTCGGCGACGAAGTGATCCGCCAGAACCACGTGGGCGACTGGGGCACCCAGTTCGGCATGCTGATGGCGTATCTGCAGGAAAACCCGATCACCAGCGACGAGCTGTCCGATCTGGAAAACTTCTACCGCGCCGCCAAGCAGCGTTTCGACGAATCCGAAGAGTTCGCCGACCGCGCCCGTGGTCTGGTGGTCAAGCTGCAGGCCGGCGATGCCGAGTGCCTGGCGCTGTGGACCAGGTTCAAGGACATCTCGCTGTCGCACTGCCAGAAGATCTACGAACTGCTCAACGTCAAACTGACCATGGCCGACGTGATGGGCGAAAGCGCCTACAACGACGACCTGATCAACGTGGTCAACGACCTCAAAGCCGCCGGCATGCTGGTCGAGAGCAACGGCGCCCAGTGCGTGTTCCTCGACGAGTTCAAGAACGCCGACGGCGATCCGCTGCCAGTGATCATCGTCAAGGCTGACGGCGGCTACCTCTATGCCACCACTGACCTGGCGGCCGTGCGCTATCGTTCTGGCAAACTGAAGGCCGACCGCGCGCTGTACTTCGTCGACCAACGTCAGGCCCTGCACTTCCAGCAAGTGTTCGCCGTGGCGCGCAAGGCCGGTTTCGTGACCCATCCGATGGAAATGGAGCACATGGGCTTCGGCACCATGAATGGCGCCGACGGCCGTCCGTTCAAGACCCGTGATGGCGGCACCGTGAAGCTGATCGATTTGCTGACCGAAGCCCAGGAACGTGCCTACAACCTGGTCAAAGAGAAAAACCCGACACTGGCCGAAGACGAACTGCGCAACATCGCCAAGGTTGTCGGCATCGGTGCGGTGAAATACGCCGACCTGTCCAAGCACCGCACCAGCGACTACAGCTTCAACTTCGACCTGATGCTGAATTTCGAAGGCAACACCGCGCCGTACCTGTTGTACGCCTACACCCGTGTGGCCGGGGTGTTCCGCAAACTGGGCAAGGACTTCAGCGAAGTCGAGGGCCAGATCGTCCTCGAAGCCGCGCACGAGCAAGAGCTGGCGGCGAAGCTGGCGCAGTTCGGCGAAGTGCTGAACAACGTCGCGGAAAAAGGCACACCACACATCCTCTGCACTTATCTGTATGACGTCGCCGGTCTGTTCTCCAGCTTCTACGAGAACTGCCCGATCCTCGCCGCCGAGACGCCGGTCCAGATGCAGAGCCGTCTGCGTCTGGCCGCGCTGACCGGTCGTACTCTCAAGCAAGGCCTGGAACTGTTGGGCCTGGAAACTCTGGAGCGCATGTAAGTTGGCTGCCAAGAAAAAACCTGCACCCAAGCGTGGCGCCAGCCGTTACCAAGCTCCTGCAAAGCAACCGATCCCGGGCTGGCTGTGGATGGCCATCGGCCTGACGGTCGGTGCGTTCATCGTGTTCCTGATGAAACTGGAGCCAGGCAAGGGCAGCGACACGGTCAAGCGCGAGAAAGTCGAGCAGGCGCAACAGCAGAAAGCGTCGAAAATCGCCGAGGCCAACAAGACCCCGCCGAGCCCGACGCAACCGGTGAAGCCGAAGTACGACTTCTACACGCTGCTGCCGGAATCGGAAGTGATCGTGCCGCCGGATGCCGTGCCGGAGAAAACCCTGCCGACGCCACAAGTGCCGACCACGCCGGTCACCCCGGCGGAAGCGGCGAAGATCGATACCGCGCGGGCGCAGGCTGCGCTGTCGGGCATTACCCCGCCGCCAGCGCCACCGGTGGCGAAAGCGGCGCCGGTGACCAAGTTCTTCCTCCAGGCCGGTTCGTTCCGCAAAGAGGCGGACGCGGACAAGGTGCGGGCGCAGATCATTCTGCTGGGCCAGGCTGTTTCGGTTGAGTCGGGCACGGTGAAGGATGAAACCTGGTACCGCGTATTGGTCGGCCCGTTCAGCAATCGCGAGCAACTGACCACCGCACAGAAACAATTGGCCGGCAGCGGCTTCAGCAACCTGTTGTTACAACAACGCCAGAGCCGCTGATTGGCCTGTGGGCACCTCACTCTGAGGTTGCCCACAATCTTGTGGTGAGGGGATTTATCCCCGACCGGCTGCGCAGCAGTCGTAAATCCGGCATTCGCGGTGTGTCATTCCTACTGCAATTGCTGGATTCAGGGCCGCTTCGCGCCCCATCGGGGATAAATCCCCTCGCCACGGTCATCACAAACCATTCGTCTCCCATTGCCCTGCCCGGTTGAAATCCTCTCCAGCACCCCCATATGAATGGGCATAAGGCACTTTCGCCCCGCTGCGTGGAGACTCTTCCCTTGACCACCATCGTTTCAGTCCGCCGCCACGGCAAAGTCGTCATGGGCGGCGACGGCCAGGTTTCTCTCGGCAACACCGTGATGAAAGGCAACGCCAAAAAGGTGCGTCGCCTGTACCACGGTCAGGTCATCGCCGGTTTCGCCGGTGCCACCGCCGACGCCTTTACCCTGTTCGAACGTTTCGAAGGCCAGCTCGAGAAACATCAGGGCCACCTGATCCGCGCCGCTGTCGAACTCGCCAAAGAATGGCGCACCGACCGCTCCCTGAGCCGCCTCGAAGCCATGCTCGCGGTCGCCAACAAGGACGCCTCGCTGATCATCACCGGCAACGGTGACGTGGTCGAACCCGAGAATGGCCTGATCGCCATGGGTTCCGGCGGTGGCTATGCACAGGCTGCAGCCAGCGCACTGTTGAAAAAGACCGACCTGTCGGCCCGTGAAATCGTCGAAACCGCACTGGGCATCGCTGCAGACATCTGCGTATTCACCAACCACACTCAGACCATTGAGGAGCAGGATCTCGCTGAAGAAGCCTGATACGGCCACTGTGCCACGGCTTTTTTCTGCTTGAGGACCGCCAATTACTATGTCCATGACTCCCCGCGAAATCGTCCACGAACTCAACCGCCATATCATCGGCCAGGACGATGCCAAGCGCGCCGTCGCGATTGCCCTGCGCAACCGCTGGCGCCGCATGCAGCTGCCTGAAGAGCTGCGCGTTGAAGTGACCCCGAAGAACATTCTGATGATCGGCCCGACCGGTGTCGGTAAAACCGAGATCGCCCGTCGCCTGGCGAAACTGGCCAACGCGCCGTTCATCAAGGTCGAAGCGACCAAATTCACCGAAGTCGGCTACGTCGGCCGCGACGTCGAATCGATCATCCGTGATCTGGCCGACGCCGCGATCAAGATGCTCCGCGAGCAGGAAATGACCCGCGTGCGTCACCGTGCCGAAGACGCTGCCGAGGACCGTATCCTCGACGCACTGCTGCCGCCTGCACGCATGGGCTTCAGCAATGAAGAAGCACCGAGCAGCGATTCCAACACCCGTCAGCTGTTCCGCAAGCGCCTGCGCGAAGGCCAGTTGGACGACAAGGAAATCGAGATCGAAGTCGCCGAAGTGGCCGGCATCGAAATCGCCACGCCGCCTGGCATGGAAGAAATGACCAGCCAGCTGCAGAACCTGTTCGCCAACATGGGCAAGGGCAAGAAGAAAGCTCGCAAGCTCAAGGTCAAAGAAGCGCTGAAACTGGTGCGCGACGAAGAGGCCGGGCGTCTGGTCAACGAAGAAGAGTTGAAGGCCAAGGCGCTGGAAGCGGTCGAGCAGCACGGTATCGTGTTCATCGACGAGATCGACAAGGTCGCCAAGCGCGGCAATGTCGGCGGCGCCGATGTGTCCCGTGAAGGCGTACAGCGCGACCTGCTGCCGCTGATCGAGGGCTGCACCGTCAACACCAAGCTGGGCATGGTCAAGACCGACCACATCCTGTTCATCGCTTCCGGTGCGTTCCACCTGAGCAAGCCGAGCGATCTGGTGCCCGAGCTGCAAGGCCGTCTGCCGATCCGCGTCGAACTCAAGGCGCTGAGCCCGGAAGACTTCGAGCGCATCCTCAGCGAGCCGCACGCTTCGCTCACCGAGCAATATTGCGCGCTGCTGAAAACCGAAGGCCTGAACATCCAGTTCCAGCCGGAAGGCATCAAGCGTCTGGCGGAGATCGCCTGGCAGGTCAACGAGAAGACCGAGAACATCGGTGCTCGTCGTCTGCACACGCTGCTTGAGCGTTTGCTGGAGGAGGTGTCGTTCAGCGCCGGCGATCTGGCCAGCGCGCATGACGACAAGCCGATCCTGATCGACGCTGCGTACGTCAACAGCCATCTGGGCGAATTGGCGCAGAACGAAGACCTGTCCCGTTATATCCTGTAAGCCATACTTACAGCGGTAGCGGACCCTGTGGGAGCGGGCTTGCTCGCGAAGAGGCCGTGCCAGTCGACAGCAATGTTGGCTGACACACCGCATTCGCGAGCAAGCCCGCTCCCACATTTGAATCAGGGTCGCCCACACAACGGACGCCAGACCATGACCTCAATCCCCACCGACATCAAACTGCACAAAGCCTCGAAAACCCTGACGCTCAAATACGCGTCCGGCGAGGAGTACACCCTGCCCGCCGAATTCCTGCGCGTGCATTCCCCTTCCGCCGAGGTCCAGGGCCACGGCAAACCGATCCTGCAATTCGGCAAGCTCAATGTCGGCCTCAGCGGCCTGGAACCGGCCGGTCAGTACGCACTGAAACTGACCTTCGACGACGGTCACGACAGCGGCTTGTTCACCTGGGAATATCTCTACGAGCTGGGGCGACGCCATGACGCACTCTGGGCCGATTATCTGGCCGAGCTCAAAGCGGCCGGGAAAACCCGCGATCCGGACCAGTCAATCGTCAAGCTGATGCTCTAGTCCGAGACTCTTGCTGTTTAGAGGGCATTTTCTAAATTCATCTGTTTGAATGCTCTGCTGTGTGGCCGAGGATCGGCCTGCTTGCGAAAAAAATTAAACTCGGGTAACCAATGGAGCTGGCAAGTTCCCTGCAGTGCTCTACGACTGTAAAGCAGCTATGCAGAATTAACGGTCACCCGAGCAGTAGTACCTGGCATTCGCTGTGGAACTGCACAGCAGAAACCGGGTACTCGTCTCAGGACAATGGAGCGTCGTAGATGAGTAACAAGAATAACGATGACCTGAAGTACCAAGCCTCGGAAAACACCCTGGGGCTTAATCCCGTCGTTGGGCTGCGCGGAAAGGATCTGCTGGCCTCTGCTCGAATGGTGCTGACCCAGGCCATCAAACAACCGATCCATAGCGTCAAGCACGTGACCCATTTCGGTCTTGAACTGAAGAACGTGCTGTTCGGCAAATCCGAACTGCAACCGGCCAGCGATGACCGTCGCTTCGCTGATCCGGCGTGGAGTCAGAACCCGCTCTACAAACGTTATCTGCAAACTTACCTGGCGTGGCGCAAGGAGCTCCATTCCTGGATCGACGACAGCAGCCTGTCACCCAAAGACATCGCACGCGGCCACTTCGTGATCAACCTGATGACCGAAGCCATGGCCCCGACCAACACCGCAGCCAACCCGGCGGCAGTCAAACGCTTCTTCGAGACCGGCGGCAAAAGCCTGCTCGACGGCCTCTCGCATCTGGCCAAGGATCTGGTACACAACGGCGGCATGCCGAGCCAGGTCAACATGGGCGCGTTCGAGGTCGGCAAGAGCCTGGGCGTGACCGAAGGCGCGGTGGTGTTTCGCAACGACGTGCTGGAGCTGATCCAGTACAAGCCGATCACCGAGCAGGTCCATGAGCGGCCGTTGCTCGTCGTGCCGCCACAGATCAACAAGTTCTACGTTTTCGACCTGAGCCCGGACAAGAGTCTGGCGCGCTTCTGCCTACGCAATAACGTGCAGACTTTCATCGTCAGTTGGCGCAACCCGACCAAGGCCCAGCGCGAGTGGGGCCTGTCGACCTACATCGATGCGCTGAAGGAAGCAGTCGACGTGGTCACCGCCATCACCGGCAGCAAAGACGTGAACATGCTCGGTGCCTGTTCCGGCGGCATCACTTGCACCGCCCTGCTCGGCCACTACGCCGCGCTCGGCGAAAAGAAGGTCAACGCCCTGACCCTGCTGGTCAGCGTGCTCGATACCACCCTGGACAGCGACGTCGCCCTGTTCGTCGACGAGCAGACCCTCGAGACCGCCAAGCGTCACTCATATCAGGCCGGCGTGCTCGAAGGCAAAGACATGGCCAAGGTCTTCGCGTGGATGCGCCCGAACGATCTGATCTGGAACTACTGGGTCAACAACTACCTGCTGGGCAACGAGCCACCGGTGTTCGACATCCTGTTCTGGAACAACGATACGACTCGACTGCCGGCCGCGTTCCACGGCGACCTGATCGAGATGTTCAAAAACAACCCACTGATCCGCCCCAATGCACTGGAAGTGTGCGGCACGCCGATCGACCTCAAGCAGGTCACCGCCGACATTTTCTCGCTGGCCGGTACCAACGACCACATCACCCCGTGGAAGTCCTGCTACAAGTCGGCGCAGCTGTTTGGCGGCAAGGTCGAGTTCGTGCTGTCGAGCAGCGGGCACATCCAGAGCATCCTGAACCCGCCGGGCAACCCGAAATCGCGCTACATGACCAGCGAAGGCATGGCCGCCAATGCCGACGAATGGCAAGAGAACTCGACCAAGCACACCGATTCCTGGTGGCTGTACTGGCAGGCGTGGCAGGCCGAGCGCTCGGGTAATCTGAAAAAAGCACCAACCAAACTCGGCAACAAGGCGTACGCGCCAGGTGAAGCATCGCCGGGCACTTACGTTCATGAGCGGTAACTGACACACCTCATCCCCCTGTGGGAGCGGGCTTGTGGTGAGGGGATTCATCCCCGATGGGTCGCGCAGCGGCCCCAAAACCTGCATTCGCGGCAACTATGATTCTCCGCGTTTGAGGGTGTGCGACTGCTTCGCAGTCGATCGGGGATAAATCCCCTCGCCACAATGCCCGCTCCCACAAGGGATTGGAGGTGATATTGAGATTGACCCACAGGGCCTGAAGCATGCCGCAACCGTTCATTTTCCGTACCGTCGATCTGGATGGGCAGACCCTCCGCACCGCGGTACGCCCCGGCAAGCCTCATTTGACGCCCTTGCTGATTTTCAACGGCATCGGCGCCAACCTGGAGCTGGTGTTTCCGTTCGTCGCGGCGCTGGACCCGGATCTGGAAGTGATCGCCTTCGACGTACCCGGTGTCGGCGGCTCGTCGACGCCCAACCGGCCTTATCGCTTTCCCGGGCTGGCGAAGCTGACGGCGCGGATGCTCGACTACCTCGACTACGGTCAGGTCAACGTGATCGGCGTGTCGTGGGGCGGCGCGCTGGCGCAGCAATTCGCCCACGACTACCCCGAACGCTGCAAGAAACTGGTGCTGGCGGCGACTGCGGCCGGCGCCTTCATGGTGCCGGGCAAGCCGAAAGTGCTGTGGATGATGGCCAGCCCGCGACGCTACATCCAGCCGTCCCACGTGATCCGCATTGCGCCGTTGATCTACGGCGGCTCATTCCGTCGCGACCCGACGCTGGCTGCCAGCCATGCAGCGAAAGTACGTTCGGCGGGCAAGCTCGGTTACTACTGGCAACTGTTCGCCGGCCTCGGCTGGACAAGTATTCACTGGCTGCACAAGATCCATCAGCCGACCCTGGTGCTGGCCGGTGACGACGATCCGCTGATCCCGTTGATCAATATGCGCATGCTCGCCTGGCGGATTCCCAACGCCCAGTTGCACATCATCGACGACGGTCATCTGTTTCTGATCACCCGCGCCGAAGCCGTGGCGCCGATCATCATGAAATTCCTTGAGGAGGAACGGCAGCGCGCCGTGATGCACCCGCACCCGACCCCGCTGGGCGGATAAATCACGGCGGCAGGCTTTGTGCAGGGTTTTGAACAAAGTGCGCGGCAGGACGCCGCGCAGGCAGCAACCCGTAACAGCGACTATGGTGTTCTGGTTCGGTGAGTTTGTTTTTGACCTGAAGACGAAGGAGTGTTGAGTCATGCGCGACAAACCTGCGACGGGCGTAGTGCCCAGTCCCGCCGTGTTCATCAATGCACAAAGTGCAATGACCGGCCTGCGTGGGCGGGACTTGCTCTCGACCTTGCGCAGCGTCGCCGCCCACGGTCTGCGCAACCCGCTCCACAGTGCCAAACACGCCTTGAAACTCGGCGGCCAGCTCGGTCGCGTGCTGCTCGGTGAAACCCTGCACCCGACCAACCCGCAGGACGCGCGGTTCGCCGATCCGGCGTGGAGCCTCAATCCGTTCTACCGGCGCAGCCTGCAGGCGTATCTGGCCTGGCAGAAACAGGTCAAGAGCTGGATCGATGAAAGCAGCATGAGCGAGGACGATCGCGCTCGCGCGCACTTCGCGTTCACCTTGCTCAACGATGCCGTCGCGCCCTCCAATACCTTGCTCAATCCGTTGGCGGTCAAGGAGCTGTTCAATTCCGGCGGCCAGAGTCTGGTGCGCGGCCTGAGCCATCTGTTTGATGATCTGCTGCACAACGATGGCCTGCCGCGCCAGGTCACCAAACAGGCTTTCGAAGTTGGCAAGACCGTCGCGACCACCACCGGTGCGGTGGTGTTTCGCAACGAGATGCTCGAGCTGATCCAGTACAAACCGATGAGCGAAAAGCAGTACGCCAAGCCGCTGCTGGTGGTGCCGCCGCAAATCAACAAGTACTACATTTTCGACCTCAGCCCGCAGAACAGCTTCGTCCAGTACGCGCTGAAAAACGGTCTGCAGACCTTCATGATCAGCTGGCGCAACCCGGACGTGCGCCACCGTGAATGGGGCCTGTCGACCTACGTCGAAGCCGTGGAGGAAGCGATGAACATCTGCCGGGCGATCACCGGCGCGCGCGAGGTGAATCTGATGGGCGCCTGCGCCGGCGGCCTGACCATCGCCGCGCTACAGGGGCATCTGCAGGCCAAGCGGCAACTGCGACGGATCTCCAGTGCGACCTATCTGGTCAGCCTGCTCGACAGTGAGATCGAAACCCCGACCACCCTGTTCGCCGACGAACAGACCATCGAAGCGGCCAAACGCCGCTCCTATCAGCGAGGCGTGCTCGACGGTCGCGACATGGCCAAGGTGTTTGCCTGGATGCGGCCCAACGATTTGATCTGGAGCTACTTCGTCAACAACTACCTGCTCGGCAAAGAGCCCCCGGCCTTCGACATTCTCTACTGGAACAACGACAACACGCGCCTGCCCGCCGCATTCCACGGCGACCTGCTGGACTTCTTCAAGCACAATCCGCTGACCCACCCGGGTGGCCTGGAAGTCTGCGGTACGCCGATCGATCTGCAAAAAGTCACCGTCGACAGCTTCAGCGTGGCCGGCATGAACGACCACATCACGCCATGGGACGCGGTGTATCGCTCGACGTTGCTGCTCGGCGGCGAGCGGCGCTTCGTGCTGTCCAACAGCGGTCATGTGCAAAGCATCCTCAACCCGCCGAGCAACCCGAAAGCCAATTACGTCGAGAACGGCAAGCTGAGCAGCGATCCGCGCGCCTGGTACTACGACGCCAAGCGCGTCGACGGCAGTTGGTGGCCGCAGTGGCTGGAGTGGATACAGCAGCGCTCCGGCACGCAGCACGAAACCACGTTTACCCTCGGCAACCCGAATTATCCACCGATGGAGGCAGCACCCGGCACCTACGTGCA
Organism: Pseudomonas sp. MWU12-3103b; assembly: GCF_023100615.1. Lineage (NCBI taxonomy): Bacteria > Pseudomonadati > Pseudomonadota > Gammaproteobacteria > Pseudomonadales > Pseudomonadaceae > Pseudomonas > Pseudomonas sp. MWU12-3103b. The sequence continues at coordinate 349,541 of NZ_JALMEY010000004.1, read as the reverse complement.
TGTGCGCTGACGCTTAACCGAACTTTTCTAAGAAGACTGGATGAAAACCCGCGACCGGATTCTCGAATGTGCTCTGCAACTGTTCAACGAAAAGGGTGAGCCCAACGTCTCCACCATGGAAGTTGCCAATGAAATGGGGATCAGCCCCGGCAACCTCTACTACCACTTCCACGGCAAGGAACCGTTGATTCTGGGCCTGTTCGAACGCTTCCAGAACGAACTGGCGCCGCTGCTCGATCCGCCATCGGATGCCGAGCTGGCGCCGGAGGATTACTGGCTGTTTCTGCACCTGATCGTCGAGCGCCTGGCGCAGTACCGGTTTCTGTTCCAGGACCTGTCGAACCTCGCCGGGCGCCTGCCGAAACTGGCCAAGGGTATTCGCAACCTGCTCAACGCGCTCAAGCGTACGCTGGCGTCATTGCTGGCGCGGTTGAAGGCTTCGGGGCAACTGGTCAGTGATACCCAGGCGTTGGGGCAACTGGTGGAACAGATCACCATGACCCTGCTGTTTTCGTTGGACTATCAACGGATTCTCGATCGCGAGGGTGAGGTCAAACTGGTGGTGTACCAGATCATGATGCTGGTGGCACCGCATCTGCTGCCGCCGGTGAAAGTGGCGACGGAGCGGATGGCCCTGCAATACCTCGAAGATCACGAATGAAATCAAGAGCCCCTCACCCTAACCCTCTCCCAGAGGGAGAGGGGACTGACCTTATTGTCTTACGCGATACGGCGACCTGAAGAATCCAGTCGATTATGGATTCAATACGACACTTTCAGGTCGGTGTAAGGCTGAAGCATCCCCGAATCGGCCCCCTCTCCCTCGGGGAGAGGGCTGGGGTGAGGGTAAGCTTTTAAAAGCACAAACAAAAACGCCCGACCTTCACAGGCCGGGCGTTTTGTTTTGCCCTGAAAAATCAGGACTGACTGGTTGGCGTCGACGGGGTCGATGCAGCAGTCGGGGTGGCTACCGGAGTCGGTGCAGCGGCGGAGTTCGACGCGCTGGCCGGGGTTGCCGGGGTGGCTGGCTTGGCTGCTGCGGGTGCAGCTGGCTTCGGAGCAGCGGCCTTCGGCGCGGCCGGTTTTTTCACTGCCGGTTTTTTCGCCGCAGCCGGTTTGGCCGCAGGTTTGGCAGCCGGTTTCGCGGCAGCGGTTTTCGCTGCTGGCTTGGCGGCTGGTTTGGCCGCGGACTTGGCCGCAGGTTTCGCAGCGGCTTTGGCAGCAACCGGTTTCGCGGCAGCCTTGGCGGCTGGTTTGGCAGCGGCCGTTTTAGCAGCAGGCTTGGCGGCAGCGGTTTTTGCCGCTGGCTTGGCCGCAGCTTTGGCAGCTGGTTTCGCAGCCGCTTTAGCCAGTGGCTTGGCGGCGGTTTTGGCTGCCGGTTTGGCCGCTGCGGTTTTCGCCGCGACCGGTTGGGTTTTCAGACCGGTGAGTTTCTCGATCTGCTTGGTCAAGGTCTCGACCTTGCTGTGCAGCGCTTTGACTTCATTGCGGCTAGGCACACCCAGGCGCGAAATCGCGCTGTTCAGGCGCTTGTCGAAAGCCCCTTCCAACTCGTCCCACTTGCCCAGTGCGCGATCTTTCACGCCGCTGATGCGCGACTTGGCCGAAGAAGCGGAATCCTTGGCGGCATCGACTTTCTTGCCGACTGCCGACTTGGTGAGCTTCTCGGCTTTCTCGCCGTCTTTGACCAGTGACTCGAAGAGCTTGCTGCCGTCAGTGTCGATCTTCGAGTACACGCCTAAACCAGCCAGCCAGATTTTGCGGGAGTAGTCTTCGACTTTCCCAATCCACGAGCTGCCTTCTTTATCGGTGTTCTTTTTACCAGCCATCCCGTTCTCCTTAAGATTTACGCGCGACGCGTTCGAGCAATGCCGTCAGCTCATCGAGCTTAGCAGAGAGTGTCTCAACGTCATGTTTAGACGGAATGCCGATACGATTCAAGGCGCTTGCTACACGGGAGTCGAACGCCTTCTCGACCTTGTCGAGCTGAACTTCGACGCGACCTTTGAACGAGCTGACTTCATCCTTGGCTTCGTCGATCTCGGCATTGGCGGCTTCGAGTTTTTCGGTGACGACTCTTTTGCCTTTCTTTTCAACAGTTTGACCAGCCTTGATCAGCTCTTGAAAGTAGTCGCTGCCCTCTTGGCCGACCTTGGTGTAGGCACCCAGGCCTGCCAGCCAGATCTTGCGGGCATAGGATTTGACGTCGCTCAGAGCAGAAGTCGAAGCGTCGATTTTTTTCTTCAGAATGACTTTGGCCATGGTGCACCTCACGCGCAGAAGGTTTGAGGAACTGCCCGCAGATGTGTCGGGCTCAGGCACAAAGTAGGGAGAAAAATTAGAAACGGCACCCTAACAACTGACATAAAATCCGGGAGCACCACAAAACAAATGTGGGAGCGGGCTTGCTCGCGAATGCGGTGTACCAGTCACGAGAAATGTCGACTGTTGCACCGCATTCGCGAGCAAGCCCGCTCCCACAGGAGAATTTCATTTCAGGCAGAAATCAGACCAGCGCTTTGTCCAGCGCCTTCTCGATCTCGGCTTTGATCATGCCGCTCATGGCCGACATCATGATGCCCAACTCTACGTCGACACGGATCGAGTCGTCGGCCACATGCACCGCGCCTTTCACGCCCGAGCGCTTGAGGTTCAGGGTGTCGCCCGACCACTGCGGCTCCAGGCCATATTGATCGGAGAGTTTCTGCGCCAGCTTGTCGGCCTTCTCGCGGGCGGCTTCCTTGCCCAGGCTGTGGGCACGCTCAACACTGATTTTGGCCATCGAATGACTCCTGCTTGATGAATAGGTGACGGTAAATCTTGACCGCGTCTGCGGCAAATCGTCCCGAAGGTCGCCCATCTTACCTTTAGCCATTCCAAGACAAAGCATGGCTTGGGGATTAGAATGTCGCGCATTCTCTTTTGGTGACAGCGATATGACTGATCAGCGCAAAGGCAGCGATGCCGAACCCACCACTCACTTCGGCTTCAAAAACGTTCCGGAAAGCCAGAAAGCGGAAAAAGTCGCTGAGGTGTTCCACTCCGTAGCCGCGAAGTACGACCTGATGAACGACCTTCTGTCGGGCGGCATGCACCGTCTGTGGAAGCGTTTCGCGATCGAACTGTCTGGCGTGCGTGCAGGCAACCGCGTGCTCGACATCGCCGGCGGCACCGGCGATCTGACCAAAAAATTCTCGCACCTGGTTGGCCCGACCGGTCAGGTGGTATTGGCCGACATCAACGAATCGATGCTCAAGGTCGGCCGTGACCGTCTGCTGGATCTGGGTGTGTCGGGCAACGTCGAATTCGTTCAGGCGGACGCGGAAAAACTGCCGTTCCCGGACAACCATTTCGACTGCGTGACCATCGCCTTCGGCCTGCGCAACGTGACGCACAAAGAAGACGCCCTGCGCTCGATGCTGCGCGTGCTCAAGCCCGGCGGCCGCCTGCTGGTGCTGGAGTTCTCCAAGCCGACCAACGCGCTGATGTCGAAAGCCTACGACGCCTACTCGTTCGCCTTCATGCCACTGATGGGCAAGCTGATCACCAACGACTCGGAAAGCTATCGCTACCTGGCCGAATCGATCCGCATGCACCCGAATCAGGAAACCCTGAAGTCGATGATGGTCGACGCCGGTTTCGACCGCGTGACCTATCACAACATGACCGCAGGCATCGTCGCCCTGCACCGCGGCATCAAGCCCTGATGTTACTCACCGGGCTGCTCGCCAGCGTCGAACTCGGCCTCAACCGGGTGCTGCGTCTCGACAGCACGGCGCTGCCGCGGCTGGCGCATCTGACCGGCAAAGTGATTGCCGTCGATTGCCGCAGCCCGGCGCTGCAACTGTTCATCCTGCCCAGCGATGAGGGCCTGATGCTCGCCTCGCACTGGGAAACCGGTGTCGACTGCACCCTGCGCGCCCCGGCCTCGAGCCTGGTGAAACTGGCCGTGAGCAAAGACAAGACCGCGGTGCTGCACGCCCCGGAAGTCGAGCTCGACGGTGACAGCGGTGTGTTGCTGGAACTGGCCGGGGTGCTGCAGGACCTCGAGCTGGACTGGGAGTACGAACTCTCGCGCTGGCTCGGACCGGTCGCCACGCAACTGATTGGCGGTCACCTGCGCAGCCGCGCACGCTGGTATCAACAAGGATTTGCCAGCCTCAACCAGAACCTCGCCGAATACCTCGCCGAAGAATCACGCACCCTCGTTGGGCAGCGCGAAGCCGAAGCGCGATTCAGCGAACTGGACCGGATCAAACTTGATCTGGAACGTCTCGAGGCGCGTTTCGAGCGCCTTTCCCGATCCCTCGACCCAAGCGATAACGCATGAAGCTGCTTGCCGTCCGCCGTCTGTTGCGCATCCAGCGCGTCGTGATCCGCTACCGCCTCGATGACCTGCTGTTCGAGCTGCCGCTGCCCTGGTTCCTCCTGGCGCTGCGCTACGTGCTGCCGTGGCGCTGGTTGCCGCGCAAGCCGCTGGAGCTGAGCCGTGGTGCGCGTCTGCGCCTGGCGCTGCAGGATCTGGGGCCGATTTTCATCAAGTTCGGGCAGATTCTTTCGACCCGCCGCGACCTGCTGCCGGAAGACATCGCCGATGAACTGATGCTCCTGCAGGACCGCGTGCCGCCGTTCGATTCGCAGCTGTCGATCAAGCTGATCGAAGAACAGCTGGGCAAGAAAATCAGCGAAGTGTTCAGCCGCTTTGACGTCGAACCGCTGGCCTCGGCCTCGGTGGCGCAGGTGCACGCCGCGCAACTGAAGACCGGCGAAGAAGTGGTGGTCAAGGTGATCCGCCCGGGCCTGAAACCGGTGATCGCCCAGGATCTGGCATGGCTGTTCATCCTCGCCCGCGCCGCCGAAAAGGTCTCCGCCGACGCCCGCCTGCTGCACCCGGTGGACGTGGTGCAGGACTACGAAAAAACCATCTACGACGAGCTCGACCTGCTGCGCGAGGCGGCCAACGCCAGCCAGTTGAAGCGCAACTTCGAAGGCTCGCCGCTGCTCTATGTGCCGCAAGTCTATTGGGACTGGTGCCGGCCGAAAGTGCTGGTGATGGAGCGCATCTACGGGATTCAGGTGACGGATCTGGCGACCCTCGCCGACCAGCGCACCGACATGAAAATGCTCGCCGAGCGCGGCGTGGAGATCTTCTTCACCCAGGTGTTCCGTGACAGTTTCTTCCACGCCGACATGCACCCGGGCAACATCTTCGTCAGCACCGTCAATCCGTGGAGCCCGCAGTACATCGCGATCGACTGCGGCATCGTCGGCAGCCTGACCCCGGAAGACCAGGACTACCTGGCGCGCAACCTGTTCGCCTTCTTCAAGCGCGACTATCGCCGCGTGGCGCAATTGCACATCGACTCGGGCTGGGTGCCGGCGGAAACCAAGCTCAACGAATTCGAAGCGGCGATCCGCACCGTGTGCGAGCCGATCTTCGAAAAACCGTTAAAAGATATTTCATTTGGCCAGGTGCTGATGCGCCTGTTCCAGACTGCGCGGCGCTTCAACATGGAAGTGCAGCCGCAACTGGTTCTGCTGCAGAAGACTCTGTTGAACATCGAGGGCCTTGGCCGTCAGCTGTACCCGGATCTGGATCTGTGGAACACCGCGCAGCCGTTCCTCGAGCGCTGGATGCGCGAGCGCGTCAGCCCCAAAGCCTTGCTCGGCAACGTGCAGAGCCAGTTCGAACAGCTGCCGCACCTGGCCAACATGGCCCGTGACCTGCTCGAGCGCATGTCGCAACCGCACGCCTACGACCCGCCACCACCGTGGCACAAACGCAAGGACGACTGGTTCCTGCGCCTGCTCGGTTGCGCACATCTGGCCGGCGGGACGATCCTCGCCGCCGGTGGCCCGTTGCACGAACTGGGGCATTGGCCGGCGGGCATCATGGTGGCCGTCGGCTTGTATCTGGTCGTTCGCCGATAGCCAGTTCGCTGATCGGCTGGCACACTGTTTCAACGCCTGAACCTGACAATTGAAGTGCGGGTTCGCTGTCGGAGTCGAAGATGAAAAACTGGCTGGACGAGATCAAGTGGGACGCAGATGGCCTGGTGCCGGCGATTGCCCAGGATCACAAGACCGGGCGCGTGCTGATGATGGCCTGGATGAACCGCGAAGCGCTGGAACTGACCGCTGCGGAAAACCGTGCAATCTACTGGTCACGTTCCCGTGGCAAGCTGTGGCGCAAGGGCGAAGAGTCCGGCCACGTACAGACCCTGCATGAAATGCGCCTGGACTGTGATGCCGACGTGATCATCCTGATGGTCGAACAGATCGGCGACATCGCTTGCCATACCGGCCGTCAAAGCTGCTTTTACCGCGTCTACGAAAACGGCGACTGGAAGACAGTCGACCCGGTTCTGAAAGACCCGCACGCTATCTATTCCGCAGGACACAAACATGAGTGACACCCTGACCCGCCTCGCTCAGGTGCTTGAAGAGCGCAAGGGCGCCGCTGCCGACAGCTCATATGTAGCTAGTCTGTATCACAAGGGCCTGAACAAGATTCTGGAGAAAGTCGGCGAAGAGTCGGTCGAAACCATTATTGCCGCCAAGGACGCCGCCATCAGCGGTGACTGCAGCGATGTGATCTACGAGACTGCCGACCTGTGGTTCCACAGCATGGTCATGCTCGCCCAACTGGGGCAGCATCCGCAGGCCGTGCTGGATGAACTGGATCGTCGCTTCGGTCTGTCCGGACACGTCGAGAAAGCCTCGCGTCCGTCCGCCTGAACAATTTTTAGAGAGGAACAGCAACATGGGCATTTTTGACTGGAAACACTGGATCGTCATTCTGGTAGTCGTGGTGCTGGTGTTCGGCACCAAGAAACTGAAAAACCTCGGCACCGACGTCGGCGAGTCGATCAAGGGCTTCCGTAAAGCCATGAACGATGACGAAAAACCGGCCGCCGATCCGACCGTAACGCCTGCGCAGCCCGTTCCACCGGTGCAGCCGCAGGCCACCGCTCAGGCCAATCCGCCGCACACCATCGACGTGCAGGCGCAGAAAGTCGAAGAGCCGATCCGCAAAGACGTGTGAGACTGACAAATGTTTGGTATCAGCTTCTCTGAACTGCTGCTCGTCGGCCTCGTCGCCCTGCTGGTGCTGGGCCCCGAGCGTCTGCCGGGCGCTGCGCGCACCGCCGGCCTGTGGGTCGGCCGGCTGAAGCGCAGCTTCAACGCGATCAAACAGGAAGTTGAACGTGAAATCGGTGCCGACGAGATCCGTCGGCAACTGCACAACGAGCACATTCTGTCGCTGGAGCAGGAGGCGCGGAAGATTTTCACGCCGGTTCAGCAGGAGCCGACGCCGGTTGAGCATGTGGGTGAGCAGACGATTCACAGCCCTGCTGCCGCGACGGCGCCACCAGCACCTGCTGCCGTTGTAGCTCCGACAGAAACGGCGCCAGCCGCCGTGGAACCATCTGTTGAACACGTTGCGCCAAACGCCGCGCCGATTACACCCGCGCCTCACGACCCAACACTGCCGCCGCGAGCCCCATGAGCGATCTCCCTGAAAACGACCAGCACATGCCGCTGGTATCGCACCTCACCGAGTTGCGCACCCGCCTGCTGCGTTGTGTGGCGGCGGTGTTCATCATCTTCGCCGGGTTGTTCGCGTTCACCCAGCAGATCTACACCTTCGTCTCGACGCCGCTGCGCCAGTACCTGCCGGTCGGCGCGACGATGATCGCCACGGATGTGTCGTCGCCGTTCCTGACGCCGCTGAAGCTGACGATGATGGTCTCGCTGTTCCTCGCGATTCCGGTGATCCTGCATCAGATCTGGGGCTTCATCGCGCCGGGGCTGTACAAACATGAGAAGCGCATCGCCGTGCCGCTGCTGGTGTCGAGCATCCTGCTGTTCTACACCGGCATGGCATTCGCCTATTACTTCGTGTTCCCGCTGATCTTCAAGTTCTTCGCCGCCGCCACCCCGGCCGGCGTGGAAATGATGACCGACATCACCAGTTACCTCGACTTCGTGATGACGCTGTTCTTTGCCTTTGGTGTCGCGTTCGAAATCCCGGTGGCCGTGGTGCTGCTGGTGTGGATCGGCGTGGTCGACGTCAAATACCTGAAGAAGATCCGCCCGTACGTGATCATCGGCTGCTTCGTGGTCGGCATGATCCTTACGCCGCCGGACATCTTCTCGCAGACCCTGCTGGCGGTACCGATGTGGATGCTGTTTGAAATCGGCATTCTATTCGGCGGCCTGATCAGCAAGCGCGAACGCCCGGACGAAACACCGGCCGACGATCACAACGACCAGCCGCCAGCGACCCAGGCATGAACCTGCTGTTGCTCGAAGAGGCCGACTTCATCGCGGCCGACCGCGTCGTGCTGCGTGACCGGCGCCTGACCCACATGCAGGAAGTTCACCGCTCGGAAGTCGGCGACAGCCTGCGGGTCGGGCGCATCAATGGCTTGATGGGCTCAGCCGAACTGCTGCGCCTTGAGGCCGGCGAAGCGGAATTGCGCGTCAGCCTCGATCAGTCACCGCCGGCCAAGCTGCCGCTGACCCTGGTACTGGCCCTGCCGCGTCCGAAGATGCTGCGGCGGGTGTTCCAGACCGTGGCGACCATGGGCGTGTCGAAGGTGATTCTGGTCAACAGCTACCGGGTCGAGAAGAGTTTCTGGCAGACGCCGTTTCTCGAGCCGGAAGCGATTCGCGAGAACCTGATTCTCGGCCTCGAACAGGCCCGCGATACCGTGCTGCCGGAAGTCATCATCGAGAAGCGCTTCAAACCGTTCGTCGAAGATCGTCTGCCAGCGATCAGCGAAGGCACCCTCGGCCTGGTCGGCCATCCCGGCAATTACCCGCCGTGCCCACGTGCATTGAGCGAACCGGTGACCCTGGCGATCGGCCCCGAAGGTGGCTGGATTCCCTACGAAATCGACCTGCTGGGCAAATCCGGCCTGCAACCGGTGCAACTGGGCGAACGTATCCTGCGCGTCGAAACCGCCGTCACCGCCCTGCTCGCCCGCCTGTTCTGACACACCGCTCCCCTGCGGCAGCTCCTACAGAGTGGCGGTGTCGGACAAATCGGGTTACAGATTGCCATCACCCAGCCGATACAGTCCCCATAAGTCCAATTAGTGGTCCGAGGGGAGTCGTCGCATGTACCGTTGGTTAGCCGAGAATCTTGGGAACGTCAGCGTCAAACGCAAGCTGGGCATCGGTTTCGGCCTGGTGCTGTTGCTCACCCTGCTGATTACCTTTACCGGCTGGACCGGCATGGGCGGCATTATCAGCCGTGGCGACAAGCTCGGCTTCATCTCCAGCCTCAATGAACTGACCAAGGACCTGCGCCTGGCGCGTCTGGACTATGAAGCGCGTCGTGGCGAACAAGGCCCGGGCGCGGTCAACGAGTTGCTGGCCAAACTCGCCAGCGGCTTGCAAACCGCGCGCGGCCTGATCGAGCAGCCCTCAGATGCGGCCATGGTCGATCAGCAACTGGCCGCTGTCGCCGAGTACAAACGTGCCTTCGCCGACATGACACAGGCCACCGTGCAGCGTGAGGACGCGCGCAGCAAGCTCGGCGCGAGTGCCGACAATGCCGTGGCCAAAGTCTCGGAAGTCGAGAAATCCATGCTGCAGGGTGACAGCGTCGCGCAATTCAACAGCGTGATCGAACTGAGCAAACTGTTGCAGCAAGCGCGCTATCAGGTGCGCGGCTACACCTACAGCGGTAAGGCCGAGGCGGAGCAGCCCGCGCTGGACGCCATCGACAACGCACTGAAAAACCTCGACAGCCTGCCGGCGAAACTGCCCGAACAGCACATCGCCAACCTGCAACAGGCCACCGACTCGATCAAGGCTTATCGCGCGGCGGTCGCTCAGTTCCGCGACTCGCAGGTGAACAATGCCAAGGCCGGGGCAACCATGACGGCGCAGGGCGACATCCTCCTCGACGTCAGCAAGAAGCTCACCGAATCACAAACCGTGGTGCGCGATACCGATGCCGCGCACGCCAAGAACCTGCTGATCATCGCCACCCTGCTGGCCGTGGCCTTCGGTTTGCTGGCCGCGTGGGCGATCACCCGGCAGATCATCATTCCGCTGAATCAGACCCTGAAGGTCGCCGAGCGCGTGGCTGCCGGCGACCTGACCCACAATCTGGTGTCTCAGCGTCGCGACGAACTCGGCCAGTTGCAACGTTCGATGCAGAGCATGACCCAAGGCCTGCGCGAGTTGATCGGTGGCATCAGCGACGGCGTTACGCAAATCGCCAGCGCTGCCGAGGAATTGTCAGCGGTGACCGAGCAGACCAGCGCCGGGGTCAACAATCAGAAGATCGAGACCGATCAGGTCGCCACCGCCATGAACGAAATGGCCGCCACTGTGCAGGAAGTCGCGCGCAACGCCGAGGAGGCTTCCGAAGCCGCCGTGGCCGCCGACCAGCAAGCCCGCGAAGGCGACAAGGTGGTCGGTGAAGCCATCGCGCAGATCGAGCGTCTGGCCGTCGAAGTCGGCCACTCCACCGAAGCCATGGGCGAACTCAAGCGCGAGAGCGACAAGATCGGCAGCGTGCTCGACGTGATCAAGTCGGTGGCCCAGCAAACCAACCTGCTGGCGCTCAACGCCGCGATCGAAGCAGCGCGTGCCGGTGAGGCCGGGCGTGGTTTTGCGGTGGTCGCCGATGAAGTGCGCAGCCTCGCCCAGCGCACGCAGAAGTCCACCGAAGAGATCGAAGAGCTGATCGTCGGCCTGCAGAACGGCACCCAGCAAGTGGCAACGATCATGGACAACAGCCGCAGCCTGACCGACAGCAGCGTCGAACTGACCCGCCGCGCCGGTGGCTCACTGGAAAGCATCACCCGCACCGTCTCGGCGATTCAGGCGATGAACCAGCAGATTGCAGCGGCAGCCGAGCAGCAGAGTGCCGTGGCCGAGGAGATCAACCGTAGCGTGCTGAATGTGCGGGATGTGTCGGATCAGACGTCGGCGGCGAGTGAAGAAACGGCGGCGTCGAGTGTTGAGCTGGCGCGGCTGGGGACGCATCTGCAGATGCTGGTGGGGCGGTTCAAGGTTTGAGGTGATCCGAAAACCTCGGTTCGCTCTGAACCGAGGTGATGCATTCGCGAGCAAGCCCGCTCCCACAGTTGACCTGGTTGTCCATGCGGACGCGGTCTAATGTGGGAGCGGGCTTGCTCGCGAAAGCGGTAGCTCAGACGCTGAAATTAAAGGACCTGACGCAGAAAGGCTTGCGCCCGCGAATCCTTCGGCGCATCAAAGAACTCCGCCGGGGAAGCATCTTCCAGCAATTTGCCGTGATCGAAGAACAGCACCCGATCCGCCACTTCCCGGGCGAAACCCATTTCGTGGGTCACGCAAACCATGGTCATGCCTTCCACGGCCAGGTTCTTCATCACATCCAGCACTTCGCCGACCATTTCCGGGTCGAGGGCCGAAGTCGGTTCGTCGAACAGCATCACTTTCGGGTCCATCGCCAGCGCCCGGGCAATCGCCACACGCTGTTGCTGACCGCCGGACAGGCGTGACGGGTATTCGCGAGCCTTTTGCGCAATACCGACCTTTTCCAGCAACGCCAAGGCCTTGGCCTCGCTTTCCTTCTGCCCACGCTTGCGCACGACTTTCTGCGCCAGACAGAGGTTTTCCAGCACGGTCATGTGCGGGAACAGGTTGAAGTGCTGGAAGACCATGCCGACTTCGCGGCGGTAGGCGTTGACGTCGGTTTTCGGGTCGGCCAGTTGCAGCCCGTCGATGCTCACCGAACCCGAGTCGAATTCTTCCAGGCCATTGAGGCAGCGCAGGAAGGTCGATTTACCCGAGCCGGACGGGCCGATCACCACCAGCACTTCGCCCTTGGCCACCGTAGTAGTGACGTTATCCACAGCCCGGACTACCTGACCACGGGTGTCGAAAACTTTTACCAGATCGCGGACTTCAATCACTTTGCGCGAGCCTCCGCTCAAGACGGCTGGCGATTTTCGACAGCGGCAGGTTAATCAACAGATACAGGCCGGCAACGCAGAACAGAATCTCGAACGGCGAGAACGAGGTGGTGATGACTTCACGGCCGCTTTTCAGCAGCTCGGTGATGGCGATCACCGACACCAGCGAGGTGTCCTTGACCAGACTGATGAACTGCCCGGCCAGCGGCGGCAGTACGCGTTTGAATGCTTGCGGCAGTACCACGTGGCGCATCGACTGGCCCGCGCTCAGACCGAGCGAACGCGCCGCTTCGTTCTGGCCACGGGCAATCGACTGCACCCCGGAACGGATAATCTCGGCCACGTAGGCGCCGGTAAACAGCGACAGCGCGGCGATCCCGGCGAACTCCCGGGACAGGTTCATCACCGTGCCGATGAAGAAGTAGAAAATGAAGATCTGCACCAGCAGCGGCGTGCCGCGCACCAGTTCGACGTAGATGCTCGACAGGTCGCGCAGGGTCGGGTTGCTCGACAGGCGGCACAACCCGGTGACGAGACCGATCAGCAGACCGAGCACACCCGACACCACCGACAGCCACAGCGTGGTCCAAAGGCCCCACAGCAGCGGCCCTGCCGCCCAGTGCCGGGTCACGCCCACGACGTCGCCTTCGGCCACATCGTCGCCCTGAGCGAATTGCAGGCTGTTCTCGTCGACAGTCAGGTGCTGCTCGTCACCGGCATCGTTGCGCAGAGTGACCTGCGCGCTACCGCCCTTGCGCACCAGCTCGGTGACGGTGGAGATATCGGTGGCACGCTGGGATTCTTCGGCCTGATAGGCGAAGTACTGCGGCACGCGGTTCCAGCGCCATTCGTAGGACATCAGCGACGTGGCGTAATACAACGCGCCCGCCAGGCCGACCAGCACCAGCACGGTCAGGACGTGCCAGGGCCATTGGGCTTTTTTCTGTTTCATTGCAGGTTCCGGATTTTGTGTTGCCTGGCAGGCCCTCTTCGCGAGCAAGCCCGCTCCCACATTTGGACTGCATTTCAAATGTGGGAGCGGGCTTGCTCGCGAATGGGGCGACTCGGTCTGACTGACCCAGTGTTATTCCATGTCCTTGAGCCACTCGGTGCTCTTGAACCACTTGTCATGGATGCGATCGTAGGTGCCGTCTTCGTGGATCTGGTGCAGGAAGTTGTTGATGAAGTTGATGCTGTCGTAATCACCCTTCTTCAGACCGAAGGCCAGCGGCTCGTAGGTGAACGGCTTGTCGAGGAACACCAGTTTGCCGGCGCCGACCTTGTTCACCGCGACCACGTTGTACGGCGCGTCGTAGATGAAGGCGTCGGCCTTGCCATTGACCACGTCGAGCACGGCTTCCTGCTCGTTGTCGTAGCCGTGGTACTTGGCTTTGGCGATCAGCTTCTTGGCGACCATCTCACCGGTGGTGCCGAGCTTGGAGGTGATGCGATAGTCGGCGGTGTTCAGGTCTTTATAGGACTTGATGGTGCCTTCCAGCTCCTTGCGGATCAGCAGGGTCTGGCCGACCACGATGAACGGTTCGCTGAAGTTCAGGCGCAGGTTGCGCTCCTGAGTCAGGGTCATGCCGCTGCCGATCATGTCGAACTTGTCGGTCATCAGGGCCGGAATGATCCCGTCGTAACCGGTGGACACCAGCTCCAGCTTGACGCCCATGGCCTTGGACATGGCTTTGAGGATGTCGACTTCGAAGCCGATGATTTCGCCGCGCTTGTTGGTCATTTCGAACGGCATGTAGGTCGGATCCATACCGACTTTCAACGTGCCGCGCTTGACCGCGTCATCGATTGCACCGGCGTGCGCCGCATTGACTGCAACCAGTGCCGTGACGCCGACCAGCAGCATCGACAGATACTTCTTCATCTTCAAGTCCCCAAAACCATTGCAATTGCGGCGCGAAAACCGACTGAAATGGACAAGATCGTCCGGGCGCGCCAATTCGGGGACGGATGCTAACGCACTCGATTTTTTGCACAAGGTTTAATGGACGATTTGTTTAACATTCAAAGGCCACCCCTCACCCCAGCCCTCTCCCAGAGGGGAGAGGGGGAAAGGGAGCCGATCGGGGAAATATTCGAAAGCTAAGTTCGACTCGATTTCTCAGGTCGATGCAACTCGAATATACAATCCGGTCAGTCCCCTCTCCCTCCGGGAGAGGGTTAGGCGGGCGGCGTTCCGATGAGGGGGCTTTTCAGCGCCATAAAAAAACCCCGCTAGTTAGCGGGGTTTCTTCATCAGGCCGGTTGCGCCTGCAAGCTCACAGGCTTGAGTGGCAACAGCGGCGCATGCGGATCGGCTTTTACCGAAGCACGCCAGGCATCCAGCCATTCCTTGTGATCTTCGGACCAGACCAGCTCGTGCAGACGCGCCAGGGCCACCGGATCGCTCAGCAGTTGCAGGCGATCATGGTTGCTCAGTGCCGCCGGGCCAGCCTTCAGGGCGTGACGTACACGTTCCTGACGCAGCCATTCGATCGGCTCGGCCTGACCGTGACGGGCCGTCGCCAGCGAGCACGCCAGGGCGTTCTGCTGCGGATCGACCACGGCGCGGATGAAGCCGTCGTTCAGTGCATGCCAGCGGTTCTCGTGGGTGTACTGATCGGTCGCCAGCAGCGCCTGTGGCGGATTGTATTCCTCTGGGATGAGGAACAGGCTCTCGTCACGGGACTTCAGGCCCAGACCGACACGGCTGGAAATCACCGACACCGGGATCGACAGCATCAGCGAACCGACGATCGGCACCAGCCACCACAGGAAGCTCGGGTTCAGCCAGATCACCAGCAGCGCCCAGCAGAAGCCCAGCAGGGTCTGCGGACCGTGGCGCTTGACCGCCTCGCTCCAAGGTGTGGAGTCATCGTCACGCTGCGGCGAGTTCCAGGTCGCGGCCCAGCCGAGGAACGCGGCGAGCACGAAACGGGTGTGGAAAATCATCCGCACCGGCGCCAGCAGCATGGAGAACAACATCTCCAGCAGCATCGACAGGGTCACCTTGAACTTGCCACCGAACTCTTTCGCGCCCTTGGCCCAGATCAGGATGATGCTCAGCAGTTTCGGCAGGAACAGCAGCACGATGGTGGTCGAGAACAGCGCGATCGCCTTGTCCGGGTGCCATTGTGGCCACAGCGGATAGAGCTGACGCGGTTCCAGGAAGTACTGCGGCTCCATCAGTGTGTTCACCGCCAACAGCGCGGTCGACAGCACCAGGAAGAAGAACCACAACGGCGCCGACAGGTACGACATCACGCCGGTGAGGAACACTGCGCGGTGCACCGGGTGCATACCTTTGACCAGGAACAGGCGGAAGTTCATCAGGTTGCCGTGGCACCAGCGACGGTCACGCTTGAGCTCGTCGAGCAGGTTCGGCGGCAGTTCTTCATAGCTGCCCGGCAAGTCGTAGGCAATCCACACGCCCCAGCCGGCACGGCGCATCAGCGCAGCTTCGACGAAGTCGTGAGACAGGATCGCCCCGGAGAACGCACCTTTGCCCGGCAACGGCGCCAAGGCACAGTGGTCGATGAACGGCTTCATGCGGATGATCGCGTTGTGACCCCAGTAGTGGGATTCACCCAACTGCCAGAAGTGCAGACCGGCGGTGAACAGCGGACCGTACACGCGGGTAGCGAACTGCTGCATGCGCGCATACAGGGTGTCCATGCCCGACGCTCGCGGCGCGGTCTGGATGATCCCGGCGTCCGGCGTGGCTTCCATCAGGCGCACCAGACTGGTCAGGCACTCGCCGCTCATCACCGAGTCGGCGTCGAGCACGACCATGTACTTGTAGTCACCACCCCAGCGACGGCAGAAGTCGTCGAGGTTGCCGCTCTTGCGTTTCACACGGCGGCGACGGCGGCGATAGAAGATTTTGCCGAAGCCCTTGGCTTCACGGCAGACGTCCAGCCAGGCTTGCTGCTCGGCGACGCAGATATCGGTGTCGTTACTATCGCTGAGGACGAAGAAGTCGAAGCGATCCAGATCACCGGTAGCGGCGACCGACTCGAAGGTGGCGCGCAGACCGGCGAATACCCGAGGCACGTCTTCGTTGCAGATCGGCATCACCAGCGCAGTACGAGCATCTTTCGGAATCGGCTCGTTGCCCGCGCTTTTGCCGGAGATACGGTATTTATCGTGACCGGTGAGCAACTCGAGGAAGCCCATCAGTGCCGTCCAGAAACCGGCCGAGACCCAGCAGAACAGAATCCCGAACAGGATCAGGATGCTGGTCTGCAGCGCATACGGCAGAACTTGCGTGGCGGTTTGCAGCAGCGGCTGGTGCAGCACTTCGTCCAGATCGACGAACGACCAGCCCTGGTACGGCATGATGCCTTTCATGTACCAGCCGGCAACGATGGTCTGACCGAGCATCAGCAGCAACAGAATGTAACGTCGAATCGAACCAACCGTGCGCCAGCGCGCTGCCGGCAAGACGTTTTCGTCCTTCGGCGGCTGCGGCGGGTTGGTGCGCCCGGTCAGGCGGCGCCAGCCACGCACCAGAATATTGGTGCGCCATGGCTCCGGCACGACTTTGGTCCGACGGATCGGCGGAGTCGCCTTCATGCTGACCCGACCGCTGGCGTCGAGCACCAGCATTTCCGCCTCTTCCAGCTCCTCGGCGGTGCTCAGGGTCAGGCGCTTGCCCACCGAAGCCTGGGCGGCTTCGGCAGGCGCGTCGAACGTCGGCGACGACAGGCGCTGGTGCAGTTCGCTGAAGGACTGGCAGCCCGCGAGTTCCGCGCGCTGCTCGTCGGTCATCGGCAGATGCGCCAGATACTCGGACAGAGTCTCTGGCTGTACTTGAGAGTTACTCATCGGCAGGCAACTGATAGCTCCAGGTCTCGGTCAGGACTTCTTCAGTCGGTGCCGATTCCGGTGTGGCTGGGGCCGCGTTCGCAGCCGCTGGCTGCTTGGCGTCTTTGTTGGCCTTGTCCTTGGCATCTGCGGCTGGCTTGGCGTCGGCCTGTTTGGCCTCGGCTGCCTTGGCTTCCTTCTCGTCTTTCTCTTGTTGCTTGGCCGCGACCTTGTCCGCCTTGGCCACCGACGAATTCGACGCCGGTACCGAAGACTTGGCCAGATCAGCGGTCACCACTGGCTGTACCAGGGCAGCACGCATCTCGGTGGACTTGCTCGCGTCCTTGATCTTCATCCGCAGGGTCAGGCGCCAGCCCTTGGTTTCCGGGTTGTAACGCACGCTGTTCTCGACCAGTTCGGCGTTATCGCCAACGCTGACCTGACTGCGCACGTCGGCATCCGGGGCCAGAGCCGCCAGCGATGGACCTTCGAAGTCGACCAGGTAGGCAACGCTGCCATCCGGTTGACGGATCAGGTTCGACTGCTTGACGTCACCGGTCGAACGCAGCGTCTGCTTAACCCAGGCGCTGTCGGGGGCGTGAATCGCCGCTTCGTCCATGGTCCAGTGCAGGCGGTAGGCGAAGTCCAGCGGCTTGCCTGGCTCCGGCATGGTTTCCGGGCTCCAGAACGCAACGATGTTGTCGTTGGTTTCGTCGGCAGTCGGAATCTCTACCAGATCAACGGTGCCCTTGCCCCACTCGCCCTTCGGCTCGATCCAGGCGCTTGGGCGCTTGTCATAGCGGTCGTCGAGGTCTTCGTAGTGGCTGAAGTCGCGACCACGCTGCAGCAGACCGAAACCACGCGGGTTCTCGACGCTGAAGTTGCTCACGGCCAGGTGTTTCGGGTTGTTCAGCGGACGCCAGATCCACTCGCCGTTGCCGGCATGGATCGACAGACCGCTGGAGTCGTGCAGTTCACGACGGTAGTTGAGGACTTTCGACGGCTGGTTGGCGCCGAACAGGAACATGCTGGTCAACGGTGCGATGCCCAGTTTGCCGACCTTGTCACGCAGGAACATCTGCGCCTTGACGTCGACAATGGTGTCGCTGCCCGGACGCAGGATCAGGCGATAGGCACCGGTGGCGCGCGGCGAATCCAGCAGGGCGAAGATCACCAGATGCTTGTCGCCCGGCTTCGGCTGCTGAATCCAGAACTCGCGGAAACGCGGGAACTCTTCGCCCGACGGCAGCGCGGTGTCGATGGCCAGACCACGGGCCGACAGACCGTAAGTGTGACCCTTGCCGACGACGCGGAAGTAGCTCGCGCCGAGCATGGTCATGATTTCGTCTTGCTTGTCGGCCTTGTTGATCGGGTACAGCACACGGAAACCGGCGTAGCCCAGTTGCTCAGTGGCTTTCGGATCGAACTTGAGGTCGCCGAAATCGAAGCGGGTCGGATCGTATTTGATCTCTTCGACGGTGTTCGCCGTGATTTCGTTGATTTTCACCGGCGTATCGAAGTGCATGCCCTGGTGATAGAAGGACAGCTTGAACGGTGTCTTCTGATCGGCCCACTCAGCCTTTTCGGTGAGGAAGCGGATTTTCTGATAATCCGCGAACTTCATGTCACGGAATTCGTTCGGCAGGTTGCTGCGCGGGGCTTCGAACTTCTGCCCGGCCAGCTCTTTAGCCTTGGCTGATACATCGTCAAGATTGAACGCCCAAAGCTGGCCGGCGCTGAGCAGGCACAGGAGCGCCGAGCCGGCTACCAGGGCACTTCGCATGCGTTTGGCAGACATTTTTGCTGCATTACAGGGACTAACAATCACGAGCAACCCTCGCCGAAAACAGATCAAAAAACCAACGGCCAGCTATCTATATGCCAGGTTGGCGAGCATTGTTCCGACTCCGCTGGGGCAAAATGATTCCCCAATCGGATCCAGACAAGTCTCTACCTAAGTCAAAAATGGAACAGCGAACGCTGATCCCCATAGCGCGCGATTATCTAGTAGCCCGCGTGACAACGCATCAGGGGTAACAAAGTATTTATCGCGAAAAACGCCTGTTTTCAGTCGAAAAGCCCTTGAAAAGGTGTTTCAAGGGCTTTCATGTCTGTAACAGGAAGGTTACCGGGCCATCGTTGACCAGGTGCACCTGCATATCCGCGCCGAATCTACCTGATGCCACAGTGCCATGCATCTGTTTCGCTTTGCTGAATAGATAGTCGAACAATTCCTCGCCCAATGCCGGAGGGGCCGCGGTCGAGAAACTCGGACGCAACCCGCTCTTGGTGTCGGCAGCCAGGGTGAACTGAGAGACCAGCAGCAACCCGCCGCCCACATCCGCCAGGGACAGATTCATCTTGCCCTCGGCGTCACTGAATACCCGATAGTTAAGCAGCTTATGCAAAAGTTTGTCGGCACTGGTACGCGTGTCGTCGGGTTCGACCGCCACCAACACCAGCAAACCCTGATCCACCGCGCCGACTGTCTCTCCCGCAACCTCTACCCGCGCACCGCGCACGCGTTGTAAAAGCCCCTTCATGCTTCTTCGGGCGGCAGGTCGAGCAAGCGACGGGCCATGTTGCTCGCGGCACGCACCAGCGCATCGGTGATGCCCGGCTCGGAGGCGGCGTGACCGGCGTCGCGAATCACCTGCAGTTCGCTGTTCGGCCACGCCTGATGCAGCTCCCAGGCGTTGTCCAGCGGACAGATCACGTCGTAACGACCGTGAATGATCACCCCCGGCAGATGGGCGATCTTGCCCATGTCGCGGATCAGTTGATTCGGCTCGAGGAACGCATTATTGGTGAAGTAGTGACACTCGATCCGCGCGATCGACAGGGCGCGCTGCGGTTCGGAGAAACGGTCGACCACCAGCGGGTTCGGCCGCAGGGTCGCGGTGCGTCCTTCCCACGTCGACCAGGCCTTGGCCGCGTGCATCTGAGCGATCTGATCGTTACCGACCAGGCGCTTGTGGAAGGCGCTGAGCAGATCGTCGCGCTCGTCCAGCGGGATCGGCGCGATGTAATCCTGCCAGTAATCGGGAAACAGACGGCTGGCACCGGCCTGATAGAACCACTCGATTTCCTGCGGACGGCAGAGAAAGATCCCACGCAGGATCAGACCGTGTACGCGCTCCGGGTGGGTTTGCGCGTAGGCCAGCGCCAGAGTCGAACCCCACGAACCGCCGAACAGCACCCATTTATCGATGCCCAAGTGCTTGCGGATACGCTCAAGGTCAGCGACCAGATCCCAGGTGGTGTTGTTTTCCAGGCTCGCATGCGGGGTGGAGCGTCCGCAGCCGCGCTGGTCGAAGGTGACAATGCGATACAGGTTCGGATCGAAATAGCGACGGCTCTGCGCGTCGCAACCGGCACCCGGGCCGCCGTGGATGAACACCACCGGCAAGCCTTCCGGCGAGCCGCTTTCATCGACGTACAGCGTGTGGGTGTCATCGACAGCCAGATCGTGCCGGGCGTGGGGTTTGATCTGCGGAAACAATGTCTGCATTGCGCGCTCCGTAAGGGGTCGAGGTCATCCCTGGGGGGACTTCTATTATTCTGCCGTCCGGCATCATAAACCCGATTTACGTCAATGAGCATGCCCGTACGCAGTCACAATTTTTCTGCTGCATACAAAACCTGTGGGAGCGGGCTTGCTCGCGAAAGCGCTGTGTCATTCAACGCATATGTTGCCTGATGCGCCGCCTTCGCGAGCAAGCCCGCTCCCACAGTGGGTTATGCGGTGTAATGCGACTTTGCCCAGGCCAGCAGGCCCTGCAGCAATTCCTTGAGCACCACCCGCGTCGGCTCCGCCAGATCGGCGCGGTAGCGGAACGGTTCGAACTCTTCCATGTAGGTGCTCTGGCACAACTCCAGTTGCACGGCGTGGATGTTCTCGGCCGGGTTGCCGTAATGGCGGGTGATGTGGCCGCCCTTGAAGCGGCCGTTGAGCACGTGGCTGAAATGGTCGTGACGGGCGCAGATGGCTTCCAGTTGCGTCGCCAATTGTGGATCGCAACTGGCGCCATTGAAGGTGCCAAGGTTGAAATCCGGCAGTTTGCCGTCGAACAGGTGCGGAATGATCGAGCGGATCGAGTGCGCGTCGAACAACAACGCGTAGCCGAACTCGGCCTTCAACCGCGCAAGCTCTTCCTGCAAGGTGCGGTGGTATGGCGTCCAGATCTGCTCCAGATAAGTCGCGCGCTCCTCTTTCGAAGGCTCCAGGCCTTCCTTGAACAACGGGATACCGTCAAACAGCGTCGCCGGGTACAGCCCGGTGGTGGCGCCGGCATACAACGGTTTGTCATCGGACGGACGGTTAAGGTCGATGACGAACCGCGAGTATTCGGCGGCCAACGTGCTGGCGCCCAGTTCCTCGGCAAAGTCATAGAGCTGCGGAATGTGCCAGTCGGTGTCCGGCAGGCTTTTCGCGTCCGCGATCAGCCCGGCTTCGACCGCTGGCGTCAGGCGCACGCCGGCATGCGGCATGCTGATCAGCAGCGGTACGCGACCTTGTTTGAAACTCAGAACCTTATCCACAACCGCTCTCCTACAGACTTGATTCGACGCCGTGACGCACGACGCGTTTGTCCAGATCACCGCCGAGCCAATAGGCCAGATCCGCCGGACGATCGATGTGCCAGGCGACGAAATCCGCGACCTTGCCGACTTCCAGCGAACCGTGGGAATCAGCCATGCCCAGCGCTTGTGCGGCATGGATGGTCGCGCCGGCCAGGGCTTCTTCCGGAGTCATGCGGAAGCAGGTGCAGGCCATGTTCAGCATCAGGCGCAACGACAGCGCCGGCGAGGTACCGGGGTTGAGGTCGCTGGCGATGGCGATCTTGACCTTGTGCTTGCGCAAAGCGTCCATTGGCGGCAGCCGGGTTTCGCGCAGGAAGTAGAACGCCCCCGGCAGCAGCACGGCGACGGTGTCGGATTTGGCCATGGCGATGGCGTCGTCTTCGTCCATGAACTCCAGATGATCGGCGGACAACGCGTGATACCGCGCCGCCAGACTGGAGCCGTGCAGCGATGACAGTTGTTCGGCATGCAGCTTCACCGGCAGGCCGAGTTTTTGCGCGGTGATGAACACCCGCTCGACCTGCTCCGGCGAGAACGCCAGGTATTCACAGAACGCGTCCACCGCATCGACCAGCCCTTCGGCGGCCAGCGCCGGAAGCATCTCGGCGCAGATGTGCTCGATGTAGTCGTCAGCGCGATCCTTGTACTCCGGCGGCAGCGCATGAGCCGCCAGACAGGTGCTGCGCACGCTGATCGGCAGCTCTTTTTCCAGGCGACGAATGACGCGCAGGATCTTGCGTTCGCTGGCCAGATCCAGACCGTAGCCAGACTTCATCTCGACCGTGGTCACGCCGTCGAGCATCAGGCTTTTCAGGCGCTTGGCGGCGCTGGCAAACAGCTCGTCTTCAGTCGCTTCACGGGTGGCGCGCACAGTGCTGGCGATGCCGCCGCCCTGCGCGGCGATCTCGGCGTAGCTGACGCCTTGCAGGCGCTTCTCGAATTCGCCGCTGCGGTTGCCGCCGAACACTGTGTGGGTGTGGCAGTCGATCAGCCCCGGGGTGACCCACGCGCCTTGCAGATCGTTGACCGCCGGATATTCGCCGGAAGGCAGCAGATTGCGCGGACCGATCCACTCGATGTGCGCACCGGACGTGACGATGGCTGCGTCCTCGATGATCGAGTAGACGCCCTGCGCCATGGTTGCGACGTGGCAGTGTTGCCAGAGGGTTTTCACTGTTGGCCTCCGTTGGAATTGGTTTGGTGGGGAGCCTTCAAAAGCCCCTCACCCTAACCCTCTCCCGGAGGGAGAGGGGACTGACCGGGTTGTTCTGTCGAGATACATCGACCTGAGAATCTTGAGCCGAACTCCGGCTCTGAAAACAATGAAGATTGGCTCCCTTCCCCTTCTCCCCCTTGGGGGAGAGGGCTGGGGTGAGGGGGATCGATTTCAGCAACAACAAAACTCCCCCTGAAAAACACTTACAAACTAGGCAGCAATTTCGCCGGAACCAATTCGCTCAAGCAGCGCGACGCCAACAACTCGGTCGCCGCATTGATGTCCGGCGCAAAGAAGCGATCCTTCTCATAGAACGGTACTTCGCGGCGCAGAATCGCCCGCGCCTGCTCCAGCTTGGCCGAAGTCTTCAGACCGTTACGCAGATCCAACCCCTGCACCGCCGCCAGCCATTCCACCGCGAGAATCCCGCGGGTGTTCTCGGCCATTTCCCACAGGCGCTTGCCGGCGGCCGGAGCCATCGACACGTGGTCTTCCTGGTTGGCCGAGGTCGGCAGGCTGTCGACCGAATGCGGATGGGACAGCGCCTTGTTCTCGCTGGCCAATGCTGCGGCGGTGACCTGAGCGATCATGAAGCCGGAGTTGACCCCGCCATTGGCCACCAGGAACGGCGGCAGTTGCGACATGTGCTTGTCCATCATCAGCGAGATACGGCGTTCGCTCAGCGAGCCGATTTCAGCGATGGCCAAGGCCATGTTGTCGGCGGCCATGGCCACCGGTTCGGCGTGGAAGTTGCCACCGGAAATCACATCGCCTTCAGCGGCGAATACCAACGGGTTGTCGGAGACGGCGTTGGCTTCAACCACCAGCACGTCGGCGGCCTGACGGAACTGGGTCAGGCAGGCACCCATGACTTGTGGCTGGCAACGCAAGGAGTACGGGTCCTGAACCTTCTCGCAGTCCTGGTGCGAGTCGGACACTTCGCTGCGCTCGCCGAGCAGATCGCGATATGCGGCTGCAGCATCGATCTGACCTTTCTGACCGCGAGCGGCGTGAATACGTGCATCGAACGGCGAGCGCGAACCGAGCACCGCTTCCACCGTCAGACCGCCAATAGCCAGCGCGCCGGCAAACAGGTCTTCACCTTCAAACAGACCGCGCAGGGCAAATGCGGTAGACACTTGAGTGCCGTTGAGCAGTGCCAGACCTTCTTTCGCCGCCAGGGTCAGCGGGGTCAGACCGGCGACGTTCAGCGCTTCGGTGGCTTCCATCCACTCGCCCTTGTAGCGCGCCTTGCCTTCGCCCAGCAGCACCAGCGACATATGCGCCAATGGCGCGAGGTCACCGGATGCACCCACCGAACCCTTGAGCGGAATATGCGGATAAACCTCGGTGTTGATCAGCGCGATCAGCGCGTCGATCACCACGCGGCGGATGCCGGAAAAACCACGGCTGAGGCTGTTGACCTTGAGCACCATGATCAGGCGCACCAGTTCATCGCTGATCGGCTGGCCGACGCCGGCGGCATGCGACAGCACCAGCGAACGCTGCAGGTTTTCCAGGTCTTCGCTGGCGATCCGGGTCGAAGCCAGCAGGCCGAAACCGGTGTTGATGCCGTAGGCGGTGCGGCTCTCGGCGAGGATCTGTTCGACGCAAGCGACGCTGGCCTCGATCTGCGCCGCAGCGCTGTGGTCGAGGGTCAGCTTGACCGGTTGCTGATAGACGTCACGCAGTTGGGCCAGGCTCAGTTGGCCGGGAATCAGGTTCAGCGCAGTCATTAAAATGCTCCTTTTGAACATTGTTATTAACTACCAGTCGCTCCGGAGCATTCCGTTATCCGTCACTTCTCGTCTTGTGGACGATCCGCGCCTTGGCACGCTGGTATGGGTAGTTGTCAGTGCAGATTCGGTAATACGTTGTGCAGCGCATTCGGGTTTTTCAGCACGCTGGCGGCGGCGGCGATATCCGGCGCCAGCCAGCGATCCTGATCGTAGGCCGGGACGGTTTCCCGCAGCAGCCGCCACGCCCGGTCAGTGCCCGCGCCAAAGCGCTGCTCCTTGAGGAATTCAAAGGCCTGCGCCGCCAGCAGATATTCGATGGCGAGGATCTGCGTGCAGTTTTCCAGGGCGCGGTGCAGCTTCAGTGCAGCGCTGGTGCCCATGCTCAGGTGGTCTTCCTGCAGGCCCGAGGTGACGTAGTTGTCGAGCACCGCCGGTTGCGCCAGTTGGCGATTCTCGGCACATAGCGAAGCGGCGACGTATTGCACGATCATCATCCCGGAGTTCACCCCCGGGTTGGCCACCAGAAACGCCGGCAGACCGCTGACGTGCGGGTTGACCAGACGATCGAGGCGGCGCTCGGCAATCGAGCCGATTTCAGCCATGGCAATCGCCAGCAGATCCGCCGCCATCGCCACCGACTGACCGTGCGGGTTGGCTTGGGACATCACCCGGAAGTTGTCCGGCGTGCCCAGCAGCAACGGGTTGTCGGTGCAGCCGTTGAGTTCGGCTTCGACCTGTTTGATCGCATGTTCCAGTTGATCGCGCGCAGCGCCATGCACTTGCGGGATCGAGCGGATGCTCAGCGCATCCTGAGTACGAATGCCTTTGCTCGTCGCGATCACTTCACTGCCATCGAGCAAGGCGCGCAGGTTGCTACCGACCTGCTGCATGCCGGGGTGCGGCTTGAGCGCGATGATCTCGGCATCGAACGCGGCGATCTGCCCGCGCTGCGCTTCGAAACTCATGGCGCCGATCACATCGGCCCATTGCACCAGACGCGTCGCGTCGGCAATCGCCAGGCAACTGAGGCCGGTCATGCACGGCGTACCGTTGACCAGGCACAAACCGTCTTTCGCGCCGAGTTGCACCGGTTGCAGGCCTTCTTCGGCCAGCGCCTGTTGCGCCGAAGTGATCTGCCCGCGATAGCTGACATTGCCCACGCCCAGCAGCGCGATGCCGATGTGCGCCATGTGCGTCAGGTAACCCACCGAACCTTGCGACGGAACCTGCGGGGTGATGCCGCGATTGAGCAGCGCCAGCAACGCTTCGACCACCCGCCGGTGAATGCCGGATTTGCCGTGGCTGTAGTTGTGGATTGCGGCGCAGATGATCGCGCGGGTCTGCTCATCAGGCAGCACCGGGCCGACGCCGCAGGCGTGGCTGAGCAAGGTGTTGCGTGAGAGCTGGCTGAGTTGTTCGTCCTTCAGCGAAACGTTGGACAGACCACCCAGACCGGTGTTGACGCCATAGGCACGCTCGCCGCTTTCGACGATGCGCTGGACGATGCCCTGAGCGTTTTCGATGCGCGCCCAGGTTTCGCTCGATAACTCCAGTTGCGCGCCGTGACGGGCGACGGCGACCACGTCCTGCCAACGCAGGGGGCTACCGGTGATGATGATTTTTTCAGCCTGGGACATCTAAAACCTCATGCCAATTATTTGATACAAAACCTGTGGTGAGGGGATTTATCCCCGATGGGCTGCGCAGCAGTCCCAAAACCTGCAGCCAGGATGTTTCAGGTGCATCGCATGCAATGTTTGGGGGCGCCTTCGCCACCCATCGGGGATAAATCCCCTCGCCACAAAGGCAATCCATTTCAGACTACTGCCGCCCGCCGCTGCACGAACCGGTCGACATACTCATCCGCTGGCGAATGCAGGATCTCTCTTGGCGTGCCGACCTGAATCAGGCGGCCATCCTTGAGGATCGCGATGCGGTTGCCGATGCGCACGGCCTCGTCGAGGTCGTGAGTGATGAAGACGATGGTCTTATGCAGGGTCTTTTGCAGCTCCAGCAACTGGTCCTGCATCTCGGCGCGGATCAGCGGGTCCAGCGCACTGAACGCTTCGTCCATCAGGATGATGTCGGTGTCGGCCGCCAGTGCCCGGGCCAGGCCCACGCGCTGACGCATGCCGCCGGAGAGCTGGTGCGGATATTTGTTTTCGTAGCCTTTGAGGCCGACGGTGTTGATCCAGTGCAACGCGCGTTCAGCGCACAGTTGCTTGCTTTCACCGCGCACTTTCAGGCCGTAGGCGACGTTCTCGATCACGGTCTTGTGCGGCAGCAGACCGAAGCTCTGGAACACCATGCTGATCTTGTGCCGGCGAAATTCGCGCAGCGCTTCCATGTCGTATTGCAGGATGTCCACGCCGTCGACCAGGATCGCACCGCTGGTGGGGTCGATCAGGCGATTGAAGTGGCGCACCAGGGTCGATTTGCCGGAGCCGGACAGGCCCATGATCACGAAGATCTCGCCGGTGCCGATACTCAGCGACAGGTCGTTGACCCCGACCACGCAGCCGGTTTCGTTCAGCACCTGATCCTTGGTCTTGCCTTGGCCGACCATCGCCAGTGCGTCCTTGGCGCGGTTGCCGAAAATCTTGAAGACGTTTTTGACTTCGATCTTGCTCACGGTTGCGTTATTCATTTGCTCACCTCATGCCGTGGCCGACCGTACGCCTGAGTAATGCGGTCGATGACCACCGCGAGAATCACGATCGCCAGACCGGCTTCGAGGCCGCGTCCGACGTTGAGGGTCTGAATCCCCACCAGCACATCTTCACCCAGGCCACGGGCGCCGATCATCGAGGCGATCACCACCATCGACAGGGCCATCATGGTGGTCTGGTTGATCCCGGCCATGATGCTTGGCAAAGCCAGCGGCAGTTGCACGCCGAACAGTTGCTGCCAGCGGTTGGCACCGAAAGCATTGATCGCTTCCATCACTTCACCATCGACCTGGCGAATGCCCAGATCGGTCAGACGGATCAGCGGCGGCGCGGCGTAGATCACCGTGGCGAAAATCGCCGGGACCTTGCCCAGACCGAACAGCATCAGCACCGGGATCAGGTACACGAAACTCGGCATGGTCTGCATGATGTCGAGCAGCGGCATCAGCACCGAACGCAGGCGGTTGCTGCGCGCCGAGAGAATCCCCAGCGGAATGCCGATCAGCACCGAAATGATCGTCGCAACCATCATCAGCGCCAGGGTCTGCATGAGTTTGTCCCACAGGCCGACAGCACCCACCAGAAACAGCAGACCGACGATGACGGCGGTGGTCACCACTTTGCGCGTGGCGTGCCAGGCGACGACGCCGACGATCGCCAGCATCAACCACCACGGCGCCGCTCGCAGCAGGCCTTCGAGGTTGACGATGGCCCACAGCAGGGTGTCCGAGATATGGCGGAACACATCACCGTAGTTGGTGACCAGCGAATCGACCCAACCGTTGACCCAGTCGGCGATGGAAAAGGTAAAGCTTTCGGGAAACATAAGCGGCTCTCAATCAGAAATCTCAATCAAGCGATTTACGGCATATCTCCCGGCCAGCCTCACGGTTGACCGGGAGGTATCGACCTACAGCGCCGCGTCGATTTTCTTGGCTGCGTCGTCACTGACCCACGCATGCCAGACTTCAGGATGTTCCTTGAGGAAGATTTTCGCCAGTTTTGGCGACTCGATACGTTCCTTCGCCATGCGTCCCAGGTTCTGGTTCAGCAGGTCGATCGGCAGGTTGACCTTTTCCAGCACGGCCACCAGTTCTGGCGCCTGCTCGTGGAAGGTTTTCGACAGGCCGACCTTGATGCTCACGCTTTTGTCGACGCCCGGTTTTTCTTCGAGTTTGACCGCGTCGATCTGGCCCATCAGCGGGGTTGGCGACCAGTAATAAAACAGGATCGGCTCGCCACGCTTGTAGCTCGACAGCACCGCCGCATCCAGCGCCGGGCCGGTGCCCGGGCGGAAGTTGGTGTAGCTGTTTTCCAGACCGTAGCTCTTGAGCATTTCGCTGTTGTCCAGCTCGCAGGTCCAGCCCGCCGGGCAGTTATAGAAACGGCCCTTGGACGGCTCTTCGGCGTCTTTGAAAACAGCCGCGTACTTGCCCAGATCGGCAATGTTTTTCAGCTCCGGGGCTTTTGCCTCGATCTTGCGTTTGGCGTCGCCTTCGATCACGTAGCGCGGCACGTACCAGCCTTCGATTGCGCCGACGATCGGGGCGCCGACACCGACGACCTTGCCGGCCTTCTCGGCCTTGTTCCAGACTTCGCTGCGGCCGACCCATTCTTCGGCGAACACTTGAATGTCGTTGCTGCTCAGGGCGTTCTCCATGGTGATGGAGTTGCCCGGCAGGCTGTCGGTCTTGCAGTCGTAACCTTTCTCCAGCACCACTTGCAGCACGTCGGTCAGCAGCATGCCGCTTTCCCAGTTCAGACCGGCGAATTTCACCGGTTTACCGGACTCGCACCAGCCGGCAGCCTGAGTGGCACCGGCACTGGCCAGCAGGCCCATGGACAGCAGTGTGGTGAGCAGGGTCTTGTTCGATTTCATTGTTGCGACGCTCCTAATCATGAATTGGCTTACGGCAGTCAAGAGGCATCCAGCCCTGTCCACGTCCAATCAGGCCTGCGCCGCAGCGCGCCCGGCCCCACTTTTTTCAGGTGGTACAACGCTGTTCTGCTCGACCGGCAGAATCAGTTGATCAGGCACCGAGCCGTGCCATTTTTTTGCGCACACGTAATAGAGGGCAGCAGGCAGCACCAGACCGATGATCCAGGAGATATCCACGTCACCGAGGGAGGCCACCAGCGGGCCGGTATAGAACTTGGTGGAGATGAACGGCAGTTGCACCAGCACGCCGAACACATAGACGCTGATCCCGAGCAGGTTCCAGCGCCCGTAGCGACCGTTCGGATCGGCCAGCGCCGGCACGTCATAGCGCTCGCGGGTGATGCAGTAGTAGTCGACCAGGTTGATCGCGCTCCATGGCGTGAAGAACGCCAGCAGGAACAGGATGAACGACTTGAACGCACCGAGGAACGAGTGCTGACCGAGCAAGGCGATCAGGGTTGCCGCGCCGACGATCACCAGCACGAACACCAGACGCTGCATACGCGTAACGGTCAGGTGCCCTTTGAAACCACTGATGATGGTGGCGATGCACATGAAGCTGCCGTAGGAGTTCAGCGTCGAAATGGTCACCTTGCCGAAGGCGATGCTGAAGTACAGCAGCGCGGCGGTGGCACCTGTGCCGCCCAGACCGACGATGTAGGCCACTTCGTGACCGGCAAACTGGCCGTTGGCCGAAGCTGCCGCGAACACGCCGAGGACCATCGCCACCTGCGCGCCGATGACCGAACCTGCGCCAGCGGCAAAGAAGGTTTTCACCGAAGAAACCTTGCTCGGCAGGTAACGCGAATAGTCAGCCACATAAGGGCCGAACGCGATCTGCCAGGAGGCCGCGAGCGACACCGCCAGCAGGAAGCTGCTCCAGCTGAAGTGACGGATCTGCAACAGTGCGCCCACGTCCACCTGACTCAGCAGACGGCTGAACAGATACACGAAGGCAATCACGCCGATGACACTGGCAACCCGGCCGATCCAGTGGATCACCCGATAACCGAGCACCGTGACCACTACGATGACACTGGCGAACAGCAGGATGCCGACGGTGTCGCTGACGCCAAACAACTGGCCCAGCGCCTGGCCGGAAAGCACCGTACCGGTGGCGGTGAAGCCCAGGTACATCAGGCACACCAGCACGATCGGGATCGCCGCGCCGTAGACGCCGAATTGCACGCGGCTGGAAATCATCTGCGGCAGGCCCAGTTTCGGCCCTTGCGCCGCATGCAGCGCCATCACGCCACCGCCCAGCAGTTGACCGATCAACAGACCGATCAACGACCAGAACACATCACCGCCCAGCACCACGGCCAGGGCCCCGGTGACAATCGCAGTGATTTGCAGATTCGCACCCATCCACAGGGTGAACTGGCTCAACAGACGACCGTGTCTTTCCGCTTCCGGGATGTAGTCGATCGAACGCCTTTCGATCAACGGTTTGTTGCCTGCACGATCGGGGGTTACAGCCATGATTCAACCTCTGTGGATTGTTTTAATTGTTCACTGAGCTTCGGTAGGGCTGCTTTTCTGTGGGAGCGAGCTTGCTCGCGAATTGGCCAGCACATTCAACATCTGTGCTGGCTGACAGATTGCTTTCGCGAGCAAGCTCGCTCCCACATAAAGCCAAAGCGTTTTACTTGCCGCCGGTAATCATCGGCAGGTTCAGGCCCTGCTCCTTGGCGCAGTCGATAGCGATCTGGTAACCGGCATCGGCGTGACGCATGACACCGGTCGCCGGGTCGTTGTGCAGCACGCGTGCAATACGCTCGGCCGCTTCGTCAGTACCGTCGCAGACAATCACCATGCCCGAGTGCTGTGAGAAGCCCATGCCCACGCCACCGCCGTGGTGCAGGGAAACCCAGGTCGCGCCGCTCGCGGTGTTCAGCAGGGCGTTGAGCAGTGGCCAGTCGGACACGGCGTCGGAACCGTCCTGCATCGATTCGGTTTCGCGGTTCGGGCTGGCAACGGAGCCGGAGTCGAGGTGGTCGCGACCGATCACGATCGGTGCCGACAGCTCGCCGCTGCGCACCATTTCGTTGAACGCCAGACCGAGCTTGGCGCGCAGGCCCAGACCGACCCAGCAGATACGTGCCGGCAGACCCTGGAAGCTGATGCGCTCACGGGCCATGTCCAGCCAGTTGTGCAGGTGCGCGTCGTCCGGGATCAGCTCTTTGACTTTGGCGTCGGTTTTGTAGATGTCCTGCGGATCACCCGACAGCGCCGCCCAGCGGAACGGGCCGATGCCACGGCAGAACAGTGGGCGGATGTAGGCCGGTACAAAGCCTGGGAAGTCGAACGCGTTCTCCACGCCTTCTTCTTGCGCCATCTGACGGATGTTGTTGCCGTAGTCGAAGGTCGGAATGCCTTGTTTCTGGAAGTCCAGCATCGCTTTGACGTGGACGGCCATCGACTGCTTGGCGGCCTTGATCACAGCGGCCGGCTCGGTCTTGGCGCGGGCGCGGTATTCGTCCCAAGTCCAGCCAGCCGGCAGGTAGCCGTTCAGTGGGTCGTGGGCGCTGGTCTGGTCGGTGACCATGTCCGGGCGCACACCGCGCTTGACCAGTTCCGGGAGAATTTCTGCCGCGTTGCCCAGCAGCGCGATCGAGATCGCCTTGCCTTCAGCGGTGTATTTGGCGATGCGCGCCAGGGCGTCGTCGAGGTCTTTGGCTTGCTCGTCGACATAACGGCTTTTCAGGCGGAAATCGATGCTCACCTGCTGGCATTCGATGTTCAGCGAGCAGGCACCGGCCAGGGTAGCGGCCAGTGGCTGAGCACCGCCCATGCCACCCAGACCTGCGGTGAGCACCCACTTGCCTTTGAGGTTGTCGTTGTAGTGCTGGCGACCGGCTTCGACGAAAGTTTCGTAGGTACCCTGAACGATGCCTTGGCTGCCGATGTAGATCCAGCTGCCGGCGGTCATCTGGC
This sequence comes from Pseudomonas sp. MWU12-3103b, assembly GCF_023100615.1. Taxonomy (NCBI): domain Bacteria; kingdom Pseudomonadati; phylum Pseudomonadota; class Gammaproteobacteria; order Pseudomonadales; family Pseudomonadaceae; genus Pseudomonas; species Pseudomonas sp. MWU12-3103b. Next base: position 317,730 of record NZ_JALMEY010000004.1, on the reverse strand, counting down.
CGTACATGGCCAGGCCTTTGGCGTCGAGTTCGTTGAAGTGTTCCCAGCTCGCCCAGTGCGGCACCAGGTTGGAGTTGGCGATCAATACGCGCGGGGCGTTGCTGTGGGTCTTGAACACGCCGACCGGTTTGCCCGACTGCACCAGCAGGGTTTCATCGTCGTTCAGATTGGTCAGGCTTTCGACGATCTTGTCGTAGCACTCCCAGTTACGCGCAGCGCGACCGATGCCACCGTAGACCACCAGCTCTTTCGGGTTCTCGGCCACTTCCGGATCGAGGTTGTTCATCAGCATGCGCAGCGGCGCTTCGGTCAGCCAGCTCTTGGCGGTCAGCTTGTTGCCGCGCGATGCACGGATTTCGACGTCACGTCTCTTTGTATAAACGGCAGTTGTAGGCTTATTGTCAGTCACGAAAAAGACTCCTCAGCGATCAATTCAAACCAACCCTGGCAGTGGGCAAGCAGCCTGCGCACCTCAATGCGCGACAAGCGAATCAGTGGACGCTGCGGACTTATACGCATACGTCTTTACTTGTACATACAAGCATATGCAATCAAGCGGCCAACTTGCTGAAGGATCGCTCAGGAAAAATTGCGGACAGGGCCGCAGAGCGCCTGAGACAAGGGTTGCGGCGTGGATGAAAATTTTTGCGGGGAGGAATTGAGGATTCGGCAGATCGTTACGAACCCGTGGTTTTGCGCCACGCTGGGGCGTTCGGTAACAAGTTGGTGCGCCGAGGGAAACAGGAATTAAAATGCAATTGTGGTGAGGGGATTTATCCCCGATGGAGCGCGTAGCGGTCCCAAAAGGTCTGCTGCGCCGCCATCGGGGATAAATCCCCTCACCACAGGAGTGTTACCAGAGTTGGATCAGCGCGCGGTCAGCTCAATCACGCAGCAGCCCGCATTGACCGCGACTTCAACCAGCCCGGTGTTACCGTCCAGTTGCAGGCAATCATGGCGCCCCAGTTGCGCGACGCTGTCACCGACTTTCGCCTCAAGTAGCTCACTGACACTGAACACCAGCACCGTCGTCGCCGAGCTGAAAAACCGCTGCTCGCCTTCCAGCCACTGCAACCGCGCGCTGTAACGCTGTGGCGCGTAGATCAGGTTGAAGTCGCGGATCGCACCACCGAGCAAAGTGCAGGACACCTGGCTTTCGCCGCTGAACGCAAACGGATCCAGCGGTAACAATGGGCGCGTGTCATCGCCGTCGACACACAGGGTCATGCCATCGCCCTGCAGCACCGTAATCACTCGCTGGTAACCAGCAAAAGTCGAGAATCCACCGGACTCGGCAATGTCGGCAATCGACAGGCGCCAGCCGAAACCATCCAGACCTGCACCGGCGTCACGGGTGATTTCCTCGGTGCTGCCGCCGCCGTTTTTCCACGGCATGCGCGGGTAACCCTCAGCGCGTAAAACCTTCAAACCATTCATTTATGAAAGCGTCCTTCCAGACGATGACGGGAACCTGGGTGAATCAAACGCGCGGCGGTCACCGGCTGACGCCCCGACCACGTACGGCGACGGATCAGCAGGCAAGGCTCGCCTTTTTCGATCTGCAGCAACTTGCACTCGGACGGCTCGGCGAGGATCGCCTCGACGACGTGCTCGCCTTCGGTCAGTGGCGCGACCTGGTTGAGATAGGCGTAAGGGGTCTGCAGGGTGAAATCCTGCTTGAGGTATTCCGGGGCGACCAGCGCGTTGACGAAGCGGTCTTCGATTTGCACAGGAATGTCGTTTTCGTAATGCACAATCAGCGAGTGGAAGACCTTCTGCCCTTCGCGCATGTCCAGCGCCAGCGCGCGCTCGGAGCCGGCGGCCTCTTCTTCGAGGGTGATCACCTGACAGGTGTGGCGATGGCCACGGGAGGCAATTTCATCAGCGATGTTGTGCACTTCGAACAACGCAGACTGGCTCTTCGGTTCAGCGACAAACGTGCCTACACCTTGCATGCGCACGAGCAGGCCGTCGGCGGTCATTTCACGCAGCGCGCGGTTGATGGTCATGCGGCTGAAACCGAGCTGGCTGACCAGTTCGCTTTCCGATGGCACGCGGTAGTGCGGTGGCCAGTTACCGCTGTCGATCTGCTGGGTGATCATCTGTTTGACGCGGGCGTACAAGGGCGCCGGACTGTCGCCCAGGTTCGCGGCCAACGGAGAGACTGGAGGCGGAGTCGGCACGGTTGATCCCTGTTCATTGGATGAAGGTTGCTAGCTTGCCGGAGTTTACCGGGCAGGCAAACGTCTGTATATGTATATACAAATAACACACGATGGGGGTGCTGAACCATGTCCGCTTTCTTTGCCGAACGCGCGCTGCTGCCTAACGGATGGGCCAACAATGTACGTCTTGAGGTCAGCGCCGATGGCGTGCTGACCCAAATCCTGGCCGATTCCACCGCAGACGGCGCCGAACGGCTGAGCGGTCCGCTGCTGCCGGGCATGCCCAATCTGCACTCCCACGCCTTCCAGCGCGCGATGGCCGGGCTGGCTGAAGTAGCCGGCAATCCCAACGACAGTTTCTGGACCTGGCGTGACTTGATGTATCGCCTCGTCGGAAAAATCAGCCCCGAGCAACTCGGCGTGATCGCCCGTCAGCTGTACATCGAAATGCTCAAGGCCGGTTACACCTCGGTTGCTGAATTCCACTACGTGCACCACGACAACAACGGTCAGCCGTATGCCGATCCGGCCGAACTGGCACTGCGCATCAGTCAGGCAGCGAGCGAAAGCGGCATCGGTCTGACCCTGCTGCCGGTGCTTTACAGCCATTCCGGATTCGGCGGCCAGACGCCGAATGATGGGCAGCGCCGCTTTATCAACAGCACCGAAAATTACCTGAATCTGCAATCGCGCTTGCAGCCATTACTCGCTCAGCAAAAAGCGCAGTCGCTGGGTCTGTGCTTCCACTCGTTGCGCGCGGTTACCCCGCAGCAGATCAGCGAAGTGCTGGCAGCCAGCGACAAGCAGTGCCCGGTGCACATTCACATCGCCGAACAGCAGAAGGAAGTCGATGACTGCCTGAGCTGGAGCGGTCGTCGTCCGCTGCAATGGCTCTACGAAAACACCGAGGTCGATCAGCGCTGGTGCCTGGTTCACGCGACCCACGCCAACCCGGAAGAAGTCACGCTGATGGCCAAGAGTCGCGCCATCGCCGGCCTGTGCCTGACCACCGAAGCGAATCTGGGCGACGGGATTTTCCCGGCGGTGGATTTCCTCGCTCAGGGCGGGCGCATGGGCATCGGTTCCGACAGCCATGTGTCGCTCAGCGTGGTCGAGGAATTGCGCTGGCTGGAATACGGCCAGCGCCTGCGCGATCAGCGGCGTAACCGTTTGTATGGCGCGGATCAACCGATGGTCGGGCGCACGTTGTATGACGCGGCGCTGGACGGCGGTGCCCAGGCTTTGGGGCAGCCGATTGGCGCGCTGCAAGTCGGCAAGCGGGCGGATTGGATCGTGCTCGATGGCAATGATCCGTATCTGGCCACCGCCAGTGGTGACGGGATTTTGAATCGCTGGTTGTTCGCTGGCGGAGATCGCCAGGTGCGCGATGTGCTGGTCAATGGTCAGTGGGTGGTGCGCGATGGACGGCACGCGGGCGAAGAGGAAAGCGCACGTGCCTTCACCCAGGTCCTGCGCGAACTTTTAGGCTGACACAAAACAAAATGTGGGAGCGGGCTTGCTCGCGAAAGCGGTGTATCAGTCAATATTTCAATCGACTGACACGCCCTCTTCGCGAGCAAGCCCGCTCCCACATTTGATCTTCGAAGGCTTAGTTCGAAGTCTTGGCCATCTGCCGATCCGACGCTCGCCAGATCAGTCGCGTGGTGTCGTAACCCTGCTGCCGCGCCTTGCTCAGCAACTCCTCACGCACCACACCGTTGACGGTCGGCGTGCGCGACAGCAACCACATGTACTTGCGACTCGGGTCGCCGACGATGGCGGTCTTGTAGTCGTCGCTGACGTACAACACCCAGTATTCGCCTTTCGCCACACCCGGAATCAATCGCGAGAACCAGGTATCGAACTCGACCCACAACTTGTCGGTCTTGCCCGGCACCTGTGGATAAGCCTTGCCTTTGGCTTCTTCCCACTGCCAGTCGGAGGTCAGGCAGCGATTGAGCACATCGACATTGCCGTCGGGTCTGAGCGAGTAGTGGGCTTCGGACTGCGCGCAGTTGCGCTGGAAGTACATCGGCAGGCGCGCCAGTTCATACCAGGTGCCCTGATAACGCTTGAGATTGACACTGTGAGCCGTCTTGGGCGCCAGCGGATCTTCACCGTGGGTGGCGCAGCCGGCCAGTACCAGGCCGGCAAAAAGGACGAACAATAACCGCTTCATTATTTTTCTCCCGTGGGCGCGTAGCCCCGGTTTACTTCAGGCCTTGGCCGGAAAACATCAGCACTTTGTCACCGGCGTACTGCACGCTGATAAAGCTGTTTTTATCGCCCCAGGTGCAACTGGACATGCCGAGCGCGCCCGAACAGTCGGTGGGTTTGCCGAGCAGCGTCTCAACCTCGGCCTTGGCCATGCCGGCCGAAAGCTTGGAATAGTTTTCCTGATTGACCTTGCTGCACGCGGCCAACAGCACGCAAAAAGTCAGAAGGGCGATAGATCGCAGCGACATGAAGTAACTCCTGGAGCGGAAGGGGGATGGCATGGTGCCAACCAGAAGCTTAGAAGAGAAAACCCTCATCTGGTTCCCTTCAGAAAGGGCTATTTATCGCTCCGCTCGTCTGGCATTTACCGGTAAATCAGACACTTTGTGCGGCTATTGAGCATTTCGTCGCATTTCATCAAAGACGCCTAATCTTTGGCGCGCGGCGGTCGAAATAAGAGCAGCGCAAAGCTCCCGAGTGTGGCAAATTGCCGCCCTTTCTCGACCAGCCCCTTCGCGGTAGTTCATTCGATGACCAGAAACATGAAATTCAGCCACAAGATCTTGTTGGCTGCCGCCCTCGTGGTGGCCGTTGCGTTCGCCTGTTTCATTTTGTTCAACGACTATCGACAACGCGAAGCCCTGAGCAGCAGCACCGAAGCCTCGATGCAGGAACTCGGCAGCCTGACCACCAGCAACATCCAGACCTGGCTGGAAAGCCGTATCCAGTTGCTGCAATCGCTGTCGCAGCAGGTCGCCGCCGACGGCAGCGCCCCGGCCAGCCTCAAGCGCATCATCGACCTGCCCGCCTATACCGGCAATTTCCAGCTCAGCTACTTCGGCGGCGCTGACGGCGTGATGTTCTCGGTACCCGCCGGCAATCGCGCGCCGGACTACGACCCGCGCGCCCGTGGCTGGTACAAGGCCGCCAACAGCGCCCAACAGACCATCGTCACCGAACCCTACATCGCCGCTTCCTCGGGCAAACTGGTAATCACCGTCGCCACTCCGGTGCAGCGTCAGGGCCAGATGATCGGTGTGGCCGGCGCGGATATCGACCTGACCAGCGTCAGCGCGATCATCAACTCGCTCAACTTTGGTGGCCACGGCCATGCGTTCATCGTCAGCGCCGATGGCAAGATCCTGATTCACCCGGACAGCAAACTGGTGCTGAAAACCCTCGCCGAGGCTTATCCAAACGGCGCACCGAAAGTCAGCCCGGGCCTGAAAGAAGTCGAATTCGACGGCAAGACTCAACTGATCTCCTTCACCCGCGTTAACGGCGTGCCATCGGCCGACTGGTACGTGGCGCTGGTGCTGGACAAAGACACCGCGTTCTCGATGCTCAGCGAATTCCGCACCTCGGCGCTGATAGCCATGGTGATCGCGGTGGTGATCATCATCGCCCTGCTCGGCATGCTGATCCGCGTGCTGATGCAACCGCTGCTGACCATGGGCCGCGCCATGCACGACATCGCCGAAGGTGAAGGCGACCTGACCAAGCGTCTGGTGATCCACGGCCATGATGAATTTGGCGCGCTTGGCCTGTCGTTCAACCGCTTCGTCGAGCGTATTCACACCTCGATCCGCGAAGTGTCCTCGGCCACCGGCCAGGTCAACGAAGTCGCCCTGCGTGTGGTCGCCGCATCGAATTCGTCGATGTACAACTCTGATCAGCAGGCCAGCCGCACCAACAGCGTGGCCGCGGCGATCAACCAGCTCGGCGCCGCCGCTCAGGAAATCGCCCAGAACGCCGCCCTCGCCTCGCAGCACTCCAGTGATGCGCGCAGTCTGGCGGTCGACGGTCAGCAGGTTGTTGATAAAACCATTCAGGCCATGCAGCAACTGTCGGCAAAAATCAGCGACTCCTGCGGCAACATCGAAACCCTCAACAGCAACACAGTGAACATCGGGCAGATTCTGGAAGTGATCACCAGCATCTCGCAGCAGACCAACCTGCTGGCGCTAAACGCTGCCATCGAAGCGGCCCGCGCCGGTGAGGCTGGCCGTGGTTTCGCCGTGGTCGCTGACGAGGTGCGCAACCTCGCTCACCGCACCCAGGATTCGGCGCAGCAAGTGCAGAAGATGATCGAAGAACTGCAAGTCGGCGCGCGTCAGGCCGTGAGCATCATGACCGAGAGCCAGCGCGAGAGCGAAAGCAGCGTCGGCATCGCCAACCAGGCCGGCGAACGCCTGGGCAGCGTGACCCAGCGCATCGGCGAGATCGACGGGATGAACCAGTCGGTGGCTACCGCGACTGAGGAGCAGACGGCTGTGGTCGAATCGATCAACGTCGACATCAACGAGATCAACACGCTGAACCAGGAAGGTGTGGAGAACCTGCAGGCAACCTTGCGCGCTTGTTCGGATCTGGAGCAGCAGGCGGCGCGATTGAAGCAGCTGGTGGGCAGCTTCCGGATCTAAGATCAAGAGCCACCCCCTCACCCCAGCCCTCTCCCCCAAGGGGGCGAGGGGGGGAAGGGAGTAGATCTTCAAGCTTTTCAAACCTGAGTTCGACTGGATGCTTCAGGTCGACGTATAGCGACAAAACACCTCGGTCAGTCCCCTCTCCCTCCGGGAGAGGGTTAGGGTGAGGGCTGGTTGTTGAGGTTGCCGAGAATCGTTCTAAAAACGCGAACCTGGCTCTTTCAAAAACGCCAACTCCTCAGCTGTCGACTCCCGCCCCAACACCGCATTGCGATGCGGAAACCGTCCAAATCGTGCAATCACCTTCCGATGCCGCTCGGCATAATCCAGATTGTCGGCGAACACTGCACGTTGCGCTTGCGGCTGTTCAGCCAGCAGATCGATAAAACGCGAAACGGCTTCGTTCTGCACCGCGAGGTTTTCGCAGTGTTCGAACACCAGATAAATGAATACCCGCTGAATCGGCTTCAGTTGCCGGTCGAAGTCCGCCGCAATGCCCTGCGCGACAAGTTTCTGCGCGCGCAGATCACCGGAAAATGCTTTGGGAGAGTCGCGAAAGATCATTCGCGGCAGTTGATCGAGCAGCAGCAGCACCGCCAGCCAACCTTCGGGACGTTGCGTCCATTCGGCCAATTCGCCAGCGAGGGCCTGATCGACAAAGACCCCGAAACGCTCACGCGCTTCGAGGTCCTGGCTGTCTTTCTTGCCAAACCACAACTTGCCCTTGTCAGCCGCAATCTCGTCCGGTGATTCGGCATGTCCGAACCACCAATCGAGCAACGGCTGCCAGGGCGCGGTCATGGCTTATTCCTTGTGGTAAGCCGTGGCGCGGGCGACTTCTTCTTTCGAGCCGAGGAACACCGCTACGCGCTGGTGCAGGCCTTCGGGCTGAATGTCGAGGATGCGTTGGTGACCGTCGGTGGACGCGCCGCCGGCCTGTTCCACCAGGAACGACATCGGGTTGGCTTCGTACATCAGACGCAGTTTGCCGGGCTTGGATGGCTCACGGCTGTCGCGTGGGTACATGAACAGACCGCCACGGGTCAGGATGCGATGCACGTCGGCCACCATCGCCGCGACCCAGCGCATGTTGTAGTTCTTCTTCAGCGGGCCTTCTTCGCCGGCCAGCAGTTCGCTGACGTAGCGTTGTACCGGGGCTTCCCAGTGGCGCTGGTTGGACATGTTGATCGCGAATTCCTGGGTGGTTTCAGGAATGGTGATGTCTTCGTGGGTCAGTACGAAGCTGCCCATTTCGCGGTCCAGGGTGAAGCCTTTGACGCCGTCGCCCAGAGTCAGCACCAGCATGGTCTGCGGGCCGTAGATCGCGTAACCGGCGGCAACCTGCTGGGTGCCTGGCTGCAGGAAGGCTTTTTCGTTCAGCGGCTCGTTCTGGCTCAGGTATTCGTTCGGGCAACGCAGTACCGAGAAGATGGTGCCGACCGGAGCGTTGATGTCGATGTTCGACGAGCCGTCCAGTGGGTCGAACACCAGCAGGTAGGCGCCTTTCGGGTATTTGCCCGGGATCTGGTAGGCATTATCCATTTCTTCGGACGCCATGCCGGCCAGGTGACCGCCCCATTCGTTGGCTTCGAGCAGGATCTCGTTCGACAGCACGTCGAGCTTCTTCTGCACTTCGCCTTGGACGTTTTCAGTGCCCATGCTGCCCAGAACACCACCCAGGGCGCCTTTGGACACGGCGTGGCTGATCTCTTTGCAGGCACGCGCCACCACTTCGATCAGGAAGCGCAGATCGGCAGGAGTGTTATTGCTGCGGGTCTGCTCAATCAAATAGCGACTCAGGGTAACGCGGGACATGGACGGCTCCGGTGGAATGGGGGGCTAAAAACCCGCGCAGTTTACAGGGAGTCTGAAAACGTAGCGAGCGATGACGCCCGGTAACGTGCATTGGGGCGCAATTGCTTGTATCAGACGTGATCGGGTCGAGAGAGTTCAGGTACCGGATTGAGCGTAGTTCGAAACGGGACGGGTGGTGCGTGCGCAACCGCGACCGATCTGAAATTCTCGTTGGCCGATCAGCCGCCTTCGCGAGCAAGCCCGCTCCCACAGTTGACCGAGTAGCCCTGCTGGACGCGATCAATGTGGGAGCGGGCTTGCTCGCGAATGGCGCGCAGCGCCAGCCATTCTCAGGAATTGGTCGGCGGCTTGCGCAACAGGCTCGCCGCCATCGCCCCGAGGAACACCACACTCACCAGCAACACCGCCCACAGGCCGATTTTCTTCCAGTTGGTCTCGGCTACCGCCGTCGTGGTTGCCGGCGTAGCCTGTGTGGCAATCACTTCACCCTGCACCGTTGCCTTGCCCAGCGCCGCGAGTTTTTCCGCTTTGAAATCCGGAATCAGCGTGCTCAGCGGCAGGTTCGCGGTTTTCACCGTCGGATTGCCCAGCGCCAGGCTGTAAGGCCCGTCACCCCGTGCGAGGAAAATCACCTGGGTCGCCCGCACCGCGTACTTCAGGCTCGGTGCCTGCTCACCCAGACCGCCGCCGCGCTCGTCCACGCTCAGTTTCAGCTGCTGCACAGTCTGCCCGTACAACTGCAATTCGTTCTGCACCACGTCCTGACCATTCTGAGTCAGGCGATACAGCAAACCGTTGCTCAGTGTCTGCCACGGCAGGCTGCTTTCGCGGCGGCCCGCGAGTGTGACCGGAGCCAGACTGTTCGGTTGTTTCAGCTCGACCTGCACCCGCTCGACATTCAGCCCCATCGGCAATTGCCATGTGTACTCGCCGGGCTTGGTGCTACTGCCCGCGAGCGCTTGCGACCAGACCAACGGCAGCGGCACGTTACGCGGATCGCTGCTTTTCAGTTGCGCCGACGTGAGGATGGGCGCCGAGGTTGGCGCATCCCACAGCAGGCGCAGATAGCGCGCCGATTGCCCCGGCAGCGTCACCTCATGCTGCTCGATGCGCTCGTCGGAAAAGGTCAGCCGTGCCACCTGCCCATCACCCCACGCCTGCCAATGCTGCAAGTCATCACTGGCCTCGATGCTGAAACGCTGGAAGCCGTCACGCTCGCTGGTCCAGTCGAGAATCAGCTGCTGCAGCGGCGCCTTGATCGCACTGGCATCGAGCAGCCAGCCACGCAGCACTTCTTCACCAGCCTCCAGCTGAGTCGACGGTTGCACTTCCACCAGTGTGCCGGTGGTGGTCGATTGCACGCGCACGTTCGGCGCACGCTCACTGGCATCGGCGGCGTTGTACAGCGGGAACCACTTCACCTCATGCAACTGCCCGTCGTCGCGGGTCTGCGCCGATTCGCGGGCCAGGGCGTAGGCTTGCGGTTCACCGGCGGCGTTGAATATGCGCAGGTCGCTGAGATCGGTCTGGCGTGCCTGCAATTGCGCGCTCAGCGGCAGGTCGAGGCGATACCACGGACCGTTGCCACTCACCGCCAGCGGCACCTGCGTGGCGAAGTCCGCCGGTTTTTCCAGGGCGCCGGCAGTCATCACCACACCCAGCGCCAACCACCCCAGATTCAGCATGCGACTCAAGATGAAACTCCTTCGGTGTCCGGGACGGGTTTGTCCGCCGCCGGTTCGGCTTCGACGCGTTTCGGTGGCAGCGGTGCAAAGTAGCCCACCACCAGCAGCAACACACCGACACCGATAAACGAGACGATCCGGGCGAGGCCGCCACGGTTGCTCAATTCGACAAAAATCAGTTTGGCCACCACCAGCGCAATCAGCGCCGCGCCGATCAGCCACACTTCGCGACGATGGCGCAGATGCCCGCCGATCATCAGCCCCAGCGCCATCAGGGTCCAGACGATGGACAACCCGGCCTGCACCAGCATCGATTCGAGCAGCAGATCCAGCTCGAACGGAATGCCCGCCCAATGGTGTGCGGCGCGGGTCACCAGCGCGGTGCAGAAGGCGAACAGCGAAACCCCGGCGACCAGTTGCGTGGCGTACTCGGCGTAATCCTTGCGCAGGGCAAACTGCGTCACCGCATGACGCGACCACACGTAAACCCCGAACAGGGCGAACAGCAGGCCCAATTCCAGCGGGTTGAGCAGCGGCACATACGGCAGCGGTTCGGCGTTGCCGTCGCTGACACCGTTGGCCAGCCAGAACCACGCCAGCATCAGCACTGCCAGCGGCGCGGCGGCGTACAAACGATATTCGCGAGGGAACGCTGCCACCGGCCACGGCCAGTTGCGCGGAGCCGCCGCCAACAGCAGATACAGGCTCGGCAGGATCGCCCAGCCCAGCCAGCGCCAGGCGTTGTATTGCTCGGACAACAGCAGCAGACCGTAGCGCAGCTCCAGCGCCAGTACGCCGATCAGCAGCCAGCAACCCAGCACATGCGCAGTGCTCAAGGCCCGAGCCGGCAGCATCGGCGCCAGACGCCGCAGGCTGAAGAAATGCACGGCGAACACCAATACCCACGCCAGCCAACCAAAATTCGCCGCTGGGTGATAACGCGCATGCCACGCCGCCAGCAACACCAGCCCCGTCGCCGGAATCAGCAAGGAGCAGAGCAGGCCCAACGCCGGCCATTTCAGGCGCAGCGCCAACAGCGTCCACAACGCCACACTCAGCGCAGCGACCAGCAGCAACAGCGACGCCTGCAGATTCAGCGGCGCAAAACGCAGCACCTCACTGACCCACGCCAACGCCCACCAACCGGCGCCCCACACCAGCAGCACTTCAGACAGGCGTTGCAAACTCAGCGCATCGAAGGCCGAGGCGTGATTGCCCAGTTGCAGACGCCAGGCACCGACCAGCGCGGCCAGCCCCAATACCAGCGGCGTCCAGAAACCGCCATGGGCCAACGGCCGCAGACCTTCGCTGGACAGCGGCCCGAGCAACTCGGGGCCGGCCAACAAGAACGCCGCGCCACCGATCAACTGCAACAACAGCCCAAAGACAAAACTCACGCGCTGTTTGAGGTACAGGCTCAGCCAGATGATCAACAGACCGCTCGCCGCCCACACCGCACTCGCGGTTTGCCACGGCAGCACGAACAGCACCGCCAGATTGATCAGCACCAACCCCGCCAGCAACACCACCGACAACCCGCGCAGCAGCCGCACATCGCCGCGCACCATCTCGTCGCGCGCCGCCAGCAGCATCCCGCCGATCAACGCCACACCGATCAGCGATGCGCTGAGCAAACCGCTCCACCCGGCGCTGAACACGGCCGCCGAATCCTCACCTGCACCTTGCAGGCGCAACAGGAACAACGCACCGCCGAGCAACTGCACGGCGAACGCGGTGAACAGGAACGTGCGCGATTGCAGGCGCAGGCCGACGAACAGGGTCACCAGTCCGGCCAAGGCCCAACTGATCGCTGTCGCCTGAACCAGGAAAAACAGCGGCGCCAACAGGTACAGGAAGGTCAGACCCAGCGCCGCCAGCACCGGCAAGCCCTGGCGCTCCCACGGCGAAGCCTGTTCCGCCGAGGCTTTGCGCAATTGATAGAAACTGAACAGCAGCGCGATGCCGAGCATCAATGCGCCCAACGGTGCGCCGTCGAGCAGGCTGCTTTCACCAACTCGCAACTGACTGAGAAAGGCCAGCGCCGACCCCAGTTGCAGCAGCAGGGCAAACGCTCGGGCGAACGGCCGATGCTGACGCAGGCCGAGCCAGAAAATCCCCGCGCCCTCCACTGCCCACGCCGCCGAAGTCCAGCGCGCATCGAGGCCCAGCGGGATCGCCAGACTGGCGAAAATCACCCCCAGCGCCAGACAGGTTTCACCCAGCAACAAGGCGCGGCCGCCCATCAACACCCGGGCCAGGCCCATGTAGATCACGCCCAGTGCGAGTGCGCTGAACGCAGCGGCGAACTCCAGGTGCTGCACCAGCGCAAACTGCAGACCGAAGCCCACGATCGGCGGGCCGAACAGCATCGTGCCGTCGACGTAGTCGCCCTTGCGCGCCGACCAGTGCAGCAGCGCCTCGCGATCGCCGTCTGCTGGCGCATCGGGCATGTCGAGCAACTTGCGTCGGGCGAACAACTGGCCGATGCCCAGGTACATCAGGAAGAACAGGATCAGGAACGGCTCGGTGCTCCACAGCAACTCAGGTGCGTAGGAACGCAGTCCCCAGGCGAAACCGATGCCGAAGGTACCGACAAAACCGATCAGGTTGAGCAGGCGCCAGGCCTTGAACCAGGCAATGGCGAGAATGCCGGCATTGAGCAACGCGAAATAGCTGAACAGCGCGACATGGTTGCCCTCCCCGGTCGAGGTCAGGATCGGCGCGGCGAAACCGCCCAATGCTGCAGCCGCCGCCAGCCCCAGCGCATCCTGAGTGATGGCGAGAATCGCCGAGAAAACCGTGACCGCCACCAGCAACCCCAGCGCGGCGGACGGATCGAGCAACGGATGCAGACGCATCGCCGCAAACACCGTCAGGTACAGCACCGCGATCCCGGTGCCTTGCAGGATCAGCGCATAGCTGTTGTTGCGTGTGCGCAGCCACCAGCCCAGCGCCAGCAGGGCCAACGCCGCTGCCGCAACACCGGCGTAACGCAATTCGATCGGCACTACCATGCCCTCGGTGGCGTAGCGCAGCAGGAACGCCAGACCGAAAAACAGCAGCACCACGCCAACCCGCAGCACGGTGTTGCCACCGAACAGCCAGTTACGCGCAGCGCTGATGCCACGCTCGATCAGGTTCGGGCCACGAGGTTCGGCAGGCTGTGCCGGCGCTGCTGGCTCGTCGGTAACAGCATCCAGACGCCAGACATCCGCCGGCAGCGGCTGGCTGGTTTCGCTGGCAACGGCAGAGATCGGTTCGAGTTCGGGTGGCAGTTCCCAGACCAAATCCGGCGTGGGGGAGGATGATTGTTCGGCGACGATGATCGGCTCAACGATGGCGTCCGGCATCGGCGCCACGCTCGGCGGTGTGGTGCGCACGCTGGCACCTTCCAGCAGAAACAGACGCTGCTCGACAGCTTGCAGGGCGACCTTGGCCTGTTCCAGTTGACGCTGTTGGTCGGTGGCCTGCGAGCCAAGCCGGGCGATACGCAGCGTTTGCCCGATCGCCAGCCCGAGCAGTGCACCGAGCAGCGCGGCACTGAACGACTCGTCGAGCAGCCAGCCGAGCAGCAGCCCGATCAACATGAACATCCATTGCATGGTCGATATCCCTAAGCAGCCCCGAGGCGGGGCAATCCCGACAGTTGCTTCAGTCTAGGCAAAATCCAATGTGGGAGCGGGCTTGCTCGCGAAGGCGTTGTGTCAGTCGATATCCGGTTGACTGATACAACGCCTTCGCGAGCAAGCCCGCTCCCACAAGGGGTCTTATGCTGACTGACACATTCGGTAAACCGGCGCTCAGTATATCGATCCGGCCCAACAAACGTTGGGCCTTACGCACATTTGTTGCAGAAAATCACTCCAGTGCCTTCCAGATATCCGTGGCGTACTCGCGAATCGTCCGGTCGGACGAGAACCAGCCCATCCGCGCCGTGTTGAGCACTGCCGAGCGCCACCAGTTGTTGGAATCGTGCCAGTGCGCATCGACGCGTTTTTGCGCTTCCCAATAGGAATCGAAGTCGGCGCAGACCAGGAAGCGATCGTAGTCCACCAGCGAATCGATCAGCCCGGTGTAGCGCGACGTGTCATCCGGCGAGAACACACCACTGCGGATCGCTTGCAGCACGTCGCTCAAACGATGCGACGCGGCGATGTCCGGCGCGGCGCTGAACTCGTGGTTCTGTTTGCGCGCCTCGACCTGCTGTGCGCTGAGGCCGAAGATGAACATGTGCTCGGCGCCGATGCGCTCGCACATTTCCACGTTGGCGCCGTCGAGGGTGCCGATGGTCAGCGCACCGTTGAGGCCGAACTTCATGTTACTGGTGCCCGAGGCTTCGAACCCGGCCGTGGAAATCTGCTCGGACAAGTCCGCCGCAGGAATGATGCTTTCCGCCAGGCTGACGTTGTAGTTGGGCAGGAACACCACTTTCAGCAAACCGCGCACTGTCGGGTCGTTGTTCACTACCCGGGCGATGTCGTTGGTCAGTTTGATGATCAATTTGGCCTGGTGATAACTGGCCGCCGCTTTACCGGCGAAGATTTTCACCCGAGGTACCCAGTCGACTTCAGGCTCGGCGCGGATTGCCTGATACAGCGCCACGGTGTGCATCAGGTTGAGCAACTGGCGCTTGTATTCGTGGATCCGTTTGACCTGCACGTCGAACATCGCCGCCGGGTTGACCGCGATCCCCAGCCGCTCGTGAATCAGATAGGCCAGGGCCTTTTTGCTGTGCAGGCGCTGTTCGGCGAAGGCTTTGCGGAAGGCGGGTTGCTCGGCGAACGGTTCGAGGTCGAGCAAGCGTTCTTCCGGGTTATCCAGCACCTCCGGGCCGAGGGAGTCGACCAGCATCGAGGTCAGCTCGGAGTTGGCCTGGAACAGCCAACGGCGGAAGGTGATGCCGTTGGTTTTGTTGTTGATCCGTTCCGGGTAGAGCTTGTGCAGTTCGGCGAATACAGTCTTGCGCATCAACTGCGTGTGCAGCCCGGATACGCCGTTGACGCTGTGCGAACCGAGGAACGCGAGGTTGCCCATGCGCACCCGGCGACCGTTGTCCTCTTCGATCAGCGACACCGCGCGCAGCACGTCGAAATCGTGAATCCCTTTGGCCCGCAGCGAGTCGATGTGCTGGGCGTTGATCAGATAAATGATCTGCATGTGCCGCGGCAGCATGCGCTCCATCAGGCCGACCGGCCAGGTTTCCAGCGCTTCGGGCAACAGCGTGTGGTTGGTGTACGACAAGGTATCGACGGTGACTTGCCACGCCGCATCCCAGGCCACGTCGTAGACGTCGACCAGTTGCCGCATCAATTCAGCAACGGCAATCGAAGGGTGGGTGTCGTTGAGCTGGATCGCCGCGTGATCGCCCAAGGTCAGCACCGAGGTGTGCATGTTGCGATGACGACGCAGCAAATCCTGCAAGGAAGCGGCGACGAAGAAGTATTCCTGGCGCAGGCGCAGTTCCTGCCCGGCCTCAGTGCTGTCTGCCGGGTAAAGCACGCGGGAAATACTTTCAGCGCGGGCGACTTCGGCGACGGCACCCAAGTGGTCACCGGCGTTGAAGCGCTCCAGGTGCAGATCTTCCATGGCTCGCGCACGCCACAGCCGCAGGGTGTTGACGCTCGCCCCGCGCCAGCCGACCACTGGCGTGTCATAGGCAATCGCGCGCACGGTTTCCGCAGGCGACCAGACCTGTTTGGTCTTGCCGCTGGCATCGGTGACGGTTTCGACGCTGCCGCCGAAGCCGATCGAGTACACCACTTCCGGACGTTCGAACTCCCACGGGTTGCCGAAATCCAGCCAGTGCTCGGTCTGCTCCTGCTGCCAACCATCGACGATGGCCTGCCGGAACAGCCCATGCTCGTAGCGAATGCCGTAGCCGTGCCCGGCGATGCCGAGGGTCGACATGCTTTCCATGAAGCACGCCGCCAGACGCCCGAGGCCGCCGTTGCCGAGTGCCGCGTCGGGTTCCAGCAGGCGGATCCGTTCCAGATCGACGCCCAGCTCGGTCAGCGCTTCACGGGCGACGTCGAGCAGGCCAAGGTTGCTCAGGCTGTCGTAGAGCAAACGGCCGATGAGAAATTCCAGCGAGAGGTAATACACCCGCTTCTGGCCTTTGCGGTAGATCTGCCGGGTGTGGTCCATCCAGTGTTCGACCATGTGGTCGCGCGCCGCCAGGGCAATGGCTTCGAACCAGTCATGGTCGAAAGCGTGATCCGGGTCTTTACCCACTGCATAGGTGAGCTTGGTCAGGACGGCATCGCGGAATGCGGCCACCTCTGCTTCGCGAACTAGTGGTTCTTGAGTCATCGATAGGACCTCGAGCGAGCGGGGAATTGTCTGAGCCTAGACGGTCTGACCGACGGTAGAGGCGCTGGTTCGGCAGTTTTTCCGAAGTCGGTGAGATAGCCCGGCATTACCTTGGCGAGTGGGCTAATGAATGCAGGGGCCGTGCCGGACTGAATGACATTTGCGCGGCATTTGCAAAAATCTGGCGAAAGGTTGTTCAAAAATCCACCAGTCCCGGTATGATCGCGCGCCCTGATGCACACACGCCTGGTAACCCCCGATGATGAAGCCCAACCTGATTGCCGCCGCCGAGATCGACCGTCTCGATACGTGGGCCAAATATTCGGCCCCGATGTGCGGCTCTTGTGTCTCCAGCTGCTGCACCCTGCCGGTCGAGGTCAAGATCAAGGACCTGGTACGCATCGGCGTGGTCGACGAGTTCGAGCTGGGCGATCCGCCGAAGAACATCGCCAAGCGCCTGCAAAAGGAAGGGCTGGTCGAGCGCTTCAACCAGAAGTCGGGGATCTTTACTCTACAGCGCATGAGCAACAACGATTGCTACTACCTGGATCGTAAGAGCCGCCTGTGCACCATTTATGACAAACGCCCGGACACTTGCCGCAACCACCCGAAAATCGGCCCGCGGCCGGGGTATTGCGCGTACAAGCCGAAAGAAGTCGAGCGGGTGCAGAATTTCCGCGCGATTGAGAAGTTCTAAAAGCTTACCCTCACCCCAGCCCTCTCCCGGAGGGAGAGGGGGCCGACCGAGGTGTCTGGCGCCATACATCGACCTGAAACACCCAGTCGATTATGGATTCGATAAAGCCCCACCAAATCGATTATGGATTCAGCAGAATTCTTGCAAGTCGGTGCATCTCACGAATATCCCCCATTCAGTCCCCTCTCCCTCCGGGCGGTCCGACGTTTCGGGAGGGCTAGGGTGAGGGGCTTTTGATCTTCAAGGCTCAATCCACATTTCCCCCAGACAAACAAAAACGCCCCCGGTCTCGCGACCGGGGGCGTTTTTTTTCAGCCTGGGCTAAATCTTATGCCTTGGCTTTCTTGGCAGCGCGGGTACGCTCGCTTTCGTCCAGGATCTTCTTGCGAAGACGGATGGACTTAGGCGTGACTTCGCACAGCTCGTCTTCCTGGATGTATTCCAGAGCCTGTTCCAGAGTGAAGCGAACAGGTGGTACCAGAGCGATGGTTTCGTCTTTACCCGAAGCACGCATGTTGTCGAGCTTCTTGCCTTTGGTAGGGTTCACACCCAGGTCGTTGTCGCGGCTGTTCTGACCAACGATCTGACCGTTGTAGATCTCCTGGCCGTGTTCTACGAACAGCTTGCCACGAGCCTGCAGGGTTTCCAGCGAGTAGGTCAGTGCCTTGCCGGTTTCAACCGAAACCAGAACGCCGTTCTGACGGCCGGACATGTGGCCCGACTTCACTGGAGCGTAACGATCGAAGATCGAGGTCAGGATGCCAGCACCGTTGGTCAGGGTCAGGAACTGGTTACGGAAACCGATCAGACCGCGAGCAGGGATGTTGTATTCCAGACGAACACGGCCCTTGCCATCCGGCACCATGTTGCTCAGGTCGCCCTTACGCAGACCCATCTCTTCCATGACCTTGCCCTGCGATTCTTCAGGGATGTCGATGGTGACGTTTTCGAACGGTTCCTGCTTCACGCCGTCAACTTCACGGATGATCACTTCAGGACGGCCCAGGGCCAGCTCGAAGCCTTCGCGACGCATGGTTTCGATCAGTACCGAGAGGTGCAGCTCACCACGGCCGGAAACCTTGAACTTGTCAGCCGAGTCGCCTTCTTCAACGCGCAGTGCAACGTTGTACAGCAGCTCTTTGTCCAGACGATCCTTGATGTTACGGGAGGTCACGAACTTGCCTTCTTTACCGCAGAATGGCGAATCGTTTACCTGGAAGGTCATGGAAACGGTTGGCTCGTCAACGGTCAGCGGCTTCATCGCCTCGACGGTGTTGATGTCGCACAGGGTGTCGGAGATGAACAGCTCGTCGAAGCCGCTGATGCAGACGATGTCGCCGGCTGCTGCTTCTTCAACGTCAATGCGGTGCAGACCGTGGTGACCCATCAGCTTCAGGATACGACCGTTGCGGCGCTTGCCGTCGGCGCTGATCGCGACAACCGGGGTGTTCGGCTTGACGCGACCACGAGCGATACGGCCAACACCGATAACACCCAGGAAGCTGTTGTAGTCCAGAGCGGAGATCTGCATCTGGAACGGACCGTCACGGTCAACGGCCGGAGGCGGAACGTGGTCGACAACTGCCTGGTACAGCGCAGTCATGTCTTCGCCCATGGCGGTGTGATCCAGACCGGCGATACCGTTCAGGGCCGAAGCGTAAACAACCTGGAAGTCCAGTTGTTCTTCGGTAGCACCGAGGTTGTCGAACAGGTCGAAGATCTGGTCCAGAACCCAGTCCGGACGCGCGCCTGGACGGTCAACCTTGTTGATGACCACGATTGGACGCAGGCCGGCTTCGAACGCCTTCTTGGTCACGAAACGGGTTTGCGGCATAGGGCCGTCTTGAGCGTCAACCAGCAGCAGAACGGAGTCAACCATCGACATTACGCGTTCTACTTCGCCGCCGAAGTCGGCGTGGCCCGGGGTGTCCACGATGTTGATGTGGTAGCCGTTCCAGTTGATGGCGGTGTTTTTCGCCAGAATGGTAATACCGCGCTCTTTTTCCTGGTCGTTGGAGTCCATCACGCGCTCGTCGTTGAGCTCGTTGCGCTCCAGAGTGCCGGATTGACGCAGGAGTTTGTCTACCAGGGTGGTCTTACCATGGTCAACGTGGGCAATGATGGCGATGTTACGTAGATTTTCGATCACTTGTGTATCTCGATCAGAGGATTCGGTTTGCTGACAAGTCTTGGCAGCGATTAACAGTAGTGTCCGGCATGGCCGTTACAGCTTGACGGCGGTGTCGGGGGGCCGGTGACGCAGGCCACAGGCAAACAGCCCCGGGCACTTAGCTCGGTCGATAAACGCGCACATTGGCATGCCCCTCACTGAGCAAATGGTGAGCATGCAGGCGACTCATCACGCCTTTGTCGCAATACAGCAGGTACTGGCGAGTCGGATCCAGCTCCTTGAAACGAGCGTTCACTGCGTAGAACGGCATCGTCTGTACTTCTATGCCGGCAAGTTCCAGCGGGTCATCCTCGGCCGCATCCGGGTGACGGATGTCGATGACGATCTGACCGGCCAGCGCTTCGCCGACTTCTTCGATCTGCAAGTCCTGGCCCAATTCGTCGATCACTCGATCGATCGGCACCAGCTTGGCGTTTTCGAGCGCACGCTCGAGAACCGCCATGTCGAAT
This sequence comes from Pseudomonas sp. MWU12-3103b, assembly GCF_023100615.1. NCBI lineage: Bacteria > Pseudomonadati > Pseudomonadota > Gammaproteobacteria > Pseudomonadales > Pseudomonadaceae > Pseudomonas > Pseudomonas sp. MWU12-3103b. Next base: position 297,776 of record NZ_JALMEY010000004.1, on the reverse strand, counting down.
TCTTTCTCTTCGTGCTCAACACGGTGGCGCTTGGCGGCAGTCTTCGGATTGACCGAGATGACCCCGCAGTACTCCGGCATGTGCCGGGCGAAATCGGCGGTGCCGATCTCGTTGGCCGTGTCGATGATGTCCTGCTTGTGCGCAACGATCAGTGGGCGCAGGACCAGTTTGTCGGTCACACAGTCGATCACCGACAGGTTCGGCAGCGTCTGGCTCGATACCTGGGAGATCGCTTCGCCGGTAACCAGCGCGTCGATGTGCAGCCGGTCGGCGATGGCCGACGATGCGCGCAACATCATACGCTTCAATACGACGCCCATATGACTGTTATCGACTTTGCCGAGAATTTCGCCCAACACTTCTTCGAACGGAACACTGACAAATAGCACGCGTTGCGAGCTGCCGTACTTCTTCCAGATGAAATGCGCGACTTCCATCACGCCCAATTCGTGGGCACGACCGCCGAGATTGAAGAAGCAGAAATGCGCCATCAGGCCGCGGCGCATGATCTGGTACGCGGCAACCGTCGAGTCAAAGCCGCCGGACATCAGTACCAGCGTCTGCTCCAGGGCGCCGAGCGGGTAACCGCCGATGCCGTTGTGCTGGCTGTGGATGACAAACAACCGTTGGTCGCGAACTTCGATGCGAACTTCGATTTCCGGGTCTTTGAGGTCGATTCCGGCCGCACCGCACTCACGACGCAGCTTGCTGCCGACGTATTTTTCGACGTCCATCGAGCTGAACGGGTGCTTGCCGGCACGCTTGCAGCGCACCGAGAAAATCTTCCCGGCCAGTACATCGCCGTAGTGCTGTTTGCACTTCTCGGTGATGTCGTCGAAGTCGCCCAGCGGGTACTCGTCGATCTGCAGAAAATGCGCGACACCCGGGGTGCAGGTCAGGCGCTCACCCATCTCTTTCAAGGCTTTGGGGTCGGTAACGCGGGTTTCCAGCTCGAGATTGTCCCACACACCGTTCACCACCACGGCCGGGTCCAGATCGCGGAGCACGGCGCGGATGTTCTTGGCCAACTGGCGGATGAAACGCATCCGGACAGGGCGGCTTTTGATGGTGATCTCGGGGAAGACTTTTACGATTAGTTTCATGAAAACAGCGCGCGCAGGGCCAGCCGAAAAAGGGGGGCGCGGATTATAGCGGAAATTGCTCAAGGTTTAACCAGTTAATATGCAGAAGGTTTCACTTGCACCAAAACGGGTCATTTCTGATTTGAAGCGCTACATTAAGGGGCGAGATTTTCGCCTTTATGGCGCTTTGCAGTGCTCAAAGCGTGAAATTGGGGCAAAAAACCCATGCTGGGGCACTGGCATGCAATTTGCTCCCTTGTGAGGCAGGTTGCCTTGGCAGAGTATCTGCGCCGGCATCACCCCTATTAAGGGCATCCACTACCAAGCCCTAAGCCACCCGGAGGACACTATGTCGAAGTCGGTTCAACTCATCAAAGATCATGACGTCAAGTGGATTGATCTGCGCTTCACGGACACCAAAGGCACTCAGCACCACGTGACCATGCCGGCTCGCGATGCGCTGGAAGACGACTTCTTCGAAGTCGGCAAGATGTTCGACGGCTCCTCCATCGCTGGCTGGAAAGGCATCGAAGCCTCCGACATGATCCTGCTGCCGGACGACGATACTGCCGTTCTCGACCCGTTCACCGAAGACGCAACCCTGATCCTGGTTTGCGACATCATCGAACCGTCGACCATGCAAGGTTACGATCGCGACCCGCGCGCCATCGCTCACCGCGCCGAGGAATACCTGAAGACCACCGGTATCGGTGACACCGTCTTCGCCGGTCCCGAGCCAGAATTCTTCATCTTCGACGAAGTGAAGTTCAAGTCCGACATCTCCGGCTCGATGTTCAAGATCTACTCCGAACAAGGCTCGTGGATGTCCGACCAGGACATCGAAGGCGGCAACAAAGGCCACCGTCCTGGCATCAAAGGCGGCTACTTCCCGGTTCCGCCGTTCGACCACGACCACGAAATCCGTACTGCCATGTGCAACGCACTGGAAGAGATGGGCCAGACCGTTGAAGTTCACCACCACGAAGTGGCGACTGCCGGTCAGAACGAAATCGGTGTCAAGTTCAACACCCTGGTGAAGAAAGCTGACGAAGTTCAGACTCTGAAATACGTTGTCCACAACGTTGCCGACGCTTACGGCCGCACTGCGACCTTCATGCCGAAGCCACTGTACGGCGACAACGGCTCGGGCATGCACGTGCACATGTCCATCGCCAAAGACGGCAAGAACACCTTCGCAGGTGAAGGCTATGCCGGCCTGTCCGAAACCGCCCTGTACTTCATCGGCGGCATCATCAAGCACGGTAAGGCCCTGAACGGCTTCACCAACCCGGCTACCAACTCCTACAAGCGTCTGGTGCCAGGTTTCGAAGCGCCGGTGATGCTGGCCTACTCGGCTCGCAACCGTTCCGCCTCGATCCGTATTCCTTACGTCAACAGCCCACGCGGCCGTCGTATCGAAGCACGCTTCCCGGATCCGGCTGCCAACCCGTACCTGGCTTTCGCAGCACTGCTGATGGCCGGTCTGGACGGCATCCAGAACAAGATCCACCCAGGCGATGCCGCTGACAAAAACCTGTACGACCTGCCGCCTGAAGAGGCGAAAGAGATCCCACAAGTTTGCGGCAGCCTGAAAGAAGCCCTGGAAGAGCTGGACAAGGGCCGTGCGTTCCTGACCAAGGGCGGCGTGTTCTCCGACGACTTCATCGACGCTTACATCGCGCTGAAATCCGAAGAGGAAATCAAAGTCCGCACCTTCGTACACCCACTGGAATATGAGCTGTACTACAGCTGCTGATCCGGTAGCGCCGCGCTACGCGGCGTGACAAAAAGAGGCCTCCTTCGGGAGGCCTTTTTATTGCCCAAGATTTATGAAACTACGCAAACCCCCTGTGGGAGCGGGCTTGCTCGCGAAGGCGTCGTGTCAGCCACCATCACCTTCAATGACCGACCGCATTCGCGAGCAAGCCCACTCCCACAGGGATTTTTGGCGTCTGAATGATCTCCGGATATGTCCCGGGTTGGGCCAACCGCCGCACCTGGCCTATGCTGCACCCCATCGCTTTCTTTCCCGGTCGATTTCATGGGTCGCACCTTTCTCTACCTCCTGCTGCTGATCGCCCTGCCCGCCGCCGCGCAGATCTACAAGTACACCGATGCCAATGGCAACACGGTTTACAGCGATCACTCGCCGGACGGTGTTCAGGCGCAGCCGGTGGAGTTGCCGCCACTCAACCGCGTCGAGCCACAGGCACCGAGCGCGCCAGCGCCTTCAAGCACCGACACACGCCCCGCGGCACGCAGTGCCTACGAGGTGCTGGAACTGACCGGCCTGCCCAGCGAAGAAGCGCTGCGCGCCAACAACGGCACCTTCACTGTCAATGTGCTGATCAAGCCGCGCCTGCAGGCGCCGCACCAATTAAGGCTGGTGCTGGACGACGCACCTTACGGCCAGCCGAGCAACGTGCCGATCCTGCAATTGGTGAATGTCGATCGCGGCGAGCATCGTCTCGCGGTGCAGGTGATCGACGGCGAAGCGATCATCCAGCAGAGCCCGGCGGTGGTGTTCACCGTACAGCGGGTGCACAAGCCATGAGATTTTTCTGGCTGATCCTGTGCCTGTTCGCCCTGCCCGCTTCGGCAGAGGTCTTCACCTATGTCGACGCGCAGGGCAATCGCGTCTACACCGACCAGCCGCGCGGCAACGCCAAGCGCGTGCCTATCGCCACCAGCAATCGCATGTCGGCCAACCCCACGGCTGCAGCACCGATCAGCGCTGTAAAAAAGGTCGCGGAACAACCACCGTTTCACTACGACATGCTGCGCATCCTGATCCCCGAGCCGGATGCGACCCTTCGCAGCAGCGCGGGCGAGGTGATCGTCAGTGTCACCAGCGAACCTGGCTTACAGCAGGGCCATCGCTATCGCCTGCTGCTGGACGGCCAGGCCACTGGCGAGCCGGGACTGAGTCCGGTATTCCCGCTGAGCAACATCGACCGCGGCAGTCACAACCTGTCGGTGGAAATCCTTGATGAGCAGGGTCGCACTGTCGAGCGCACCGCCAACCAGCCGTTCCACATGCTGCGCATCTCGCTGGCGCAGAAACGCCAGGTCAAACCCTGCGTCAGCGAGGACTACGGCGTGCGCCCGGAATGTCCGCTGAAAGACAAACCCGCCGAAGAAAAAAATCCCTTCCTGCGCTTCTTCTAACGCCATTCAGCTTTACGCACTATATTGGTGCAACAGGCTGCACCGTACCCAGATTCCAACCCATTTTGGTTCGAAACTTCCCGTTTGAGCTGGCACCCTGCCACGCAAACGAGCGTCAAACGCCTGTTTCACGGGTTGAACGCTTCTTTTCGGAGCCTTGGTTTGGTTTTTGCATTTTCCGTTTAACGACGCCTGCTTCTTGCGCACGCTCCGCCCCCAAAAGAGGCTCCGATGACTATTAGCGACGCAATCCACCGTTTGCTGCTCGACAACCTGACCACCGCCACCATCCTGCTCGACGCCGAACTGCGCCTCGAATACATGAACCCGGCGGCCGAGATGCTGCTGGCCATCAGCGGTCAGCGCAGCCATGGGCAGTTCATCAGCGAGTTGTTCACCGAGTCCACCGAGGCGCTCAACTCGCTGCGTCAGGCGGTCGAACAGGCGCACCCTTTCACCAAGCGCGAAGCGATGCTCACCGCCCTCACCGGCCAGACTCTGACCGTGGACTACGCAGTGACACCGATCCTCAGCAACGGCGCGACCATGCTTCTGCTTGAGGTGCACCCGCGTGATCGCCTGCTGCGGATCACCAAGGAAGAGGCGCAACTGTCCAAGCAGGAAACCAGCAAGATGCTGGTGCGTGGTCTCGCTCACGAGATCAAGAACCCGCTCGGCGGCATCCGGGGCGCCGCGCAGTTGCTGGCCCGCGAACTGCCGGAAGACAGCCTGCGCGACTACACCAACGTGATCATTGAAGAGGCCGACCGTCTGCGCAATCTGGTCGACCGCATGCTCGGCTCGAACAAGCTGCCGTCGCTGGCGCTGTGCAACGTTCACGAAGTGCTGGAGCGCGTCTGCCAACTGGTCGAAGCGGAAAGCCAGGGCTGCATCACCTTGGTGCGCGACTACGACCCGAGCATTCCCGACGTATTGATCGACCGCGAACAAATGATTCAGGCCGTACTGAACATCGTGCGCAACGCCATGCAGGCGATCAGCAGCCAGAACGAGCTGCGTCTGGGCCGCATCAGCCTGCGCACCCGGACCATGCGCCAGTTCACCATCGGCCACGTCCGTCATCGCCTGGTGACCAAAATCGAGATCATCGACAACGGCCCGGGGATCCCTGCAGAACTTCAGGAAACCATCTTCTTTCCCATGGTCAGCGGCCGCCCGGACGGTACCGGGCTGGGCCTGGCCATCACCCAGAACATCATCAGCCAGCACCAGGGCCTGATCGAGTGTGACAGCCACCCCGGCCACACCACGTTCTCGATCTTTCTGCCACTGGAACAAGGAGCCACATCGACATGAGCCGTAGTGAAACCGTGTGGATCGTCGATGACGACCGTTCTATCCGTTGGGTTCTGGAAAAGGCCTTGCAGCAGGAAGGCATGACCACGCAGAGCTTCGACAGCGCCGATGGCGTGATGAGTCGTCTGGCCCGTCAGCAGCCTGATGTGATCATTTCCGACATCCGCATGCCGGGCGCCAGTGGCCTCGACCTGCTGGCACGTATCCGCGAACAGCACCCACGGCTGCCAGTGATCATCATGACCGCGCACTCCGACCTCGACAGCGCCGTTGCGTCTTATCAGGGCGGCGCTTTCGAATACCTGCCGAAGCCGTTCGACGTCGACGAGGCGGTATCGCTGGTCAAGCGCGCCAATCAGCATGCGCAAGAGCAGCAAGGCCTGGAAGTGGTGCCGGCGCTGACCCGCACCCCGGAAATCATCGGCGAAGCGCCGGCGATGCAGGAGGTGTTTCGCGCCATCGGCCGCTTGAGTCACTCCAACATCACCGTGCTGATCAACGGCGAATCCGGCACCGGTAAAGAACTGGTGGCCCACGCCCTGCACCGCCACAGCCCACGCGCGGCCTCGCCGTTCATCGCGCTGAACATGGCGGCGATCCCCAAGGACCTGATGGAATCCGAGCTGTTCGGCCACGAGAAAGGCGCATTCACTGGCGCGGCCAACCTGCGTCGCGGACGCTTCGAACAGGCTGACGGCGGCACGCTGTTCCTCGACGAAATCGGCGACATGCCGGCCGATACCCAGACCCGTTTGCTGCGGGTGCTGGCCGACGGCGAGTTCTATCGCGTTGGCGGGCATGTGCCGGTCAAGGTCGACGTGCGGATCATTGCTGCAACTCACCAGAATCTGGAAACCCTGGTGCATGCCGGGAAATTCCGTGAGGACTTGTTCCACCGCCTCAACGTGATCCGCATCCACATCCCGCGTCTGTCTGATCGTCGCGAAGACATCCCGACCCTGGCCAAGCACTTCCTCAGCCGCGCTGCGCAAGAACTGGCGGTGGAGCCGAAGCTGCTGAAAAGCGAGACCGAGGAATACCTGAAGAACCTGCCATGGCCGGGCAACGTGCGGCAGCTGGAGAACACCTGCCGCTGGATCACCGTGATGGCCTCCGGACGCGAAGTGCACATCAGTGACCTGCCACCGGAACTGCTGAGCCTGCCGCAGGACTCGGCGCCAGTGACCAACTGGGAGCAGGCGCTGCGCCAGTGGGCCGATCAGGCGTTGGCCCGTGGCCAGTCGAGCCTGCTCGACAGCGCGGTACCGGCGTTCGAGCGGATCATGATCGAGACTGCACTGAAGCACACGGCCGGTCGCCGTCGTGATGCGGCGGTATTGCTCGGCTGGGGGCGTAATACCCTGACGCGCAAGATCAAGGAATTGGGGATGAAAGTGGACGGTGGGGATGATGATGAGGGGGATGAGGGCTGATCAACCACGCCCTCTGTGAGAGTGGGCTTGCTCACGAAAGCGCTGTTCATGAAACGTATCAGTGACTGACGCGACGCCTTCGCGAGCAAGCCCGCTCCCACAGTGGCCCCGCCGTGCACCAACCTAATGCACTTTGACCCGTGATCGGGCATCGCAGCCGGTGCAAAAACCATCCAGGCAAGACTGAAAAAACCGACCAGTAAAAACTCGAAAGCCCCGATTTATGGGGCTTTCGCGCATCTGAATCTTTTTTCTGTTTCGAAATACTAAAACTGGCACGCGCCCTGCAATAACCCTTACAGGTGATTCGATTCACCACCCGTTTCGGGGACCTTGGTACAGGCAGGCCGGGGATTCCCCTCTTTACACCGGGTTCAAACCGCAACGCGGCGAACCCACCCTTTTGGGATCCTTGGTACAGGCAGGCCGGGGGTTCCCTCTTTACACCGGACCGACGCTCTCAGCGAAGTCCACCCCGTTTTGGGAGCCCTGGTACAGGCAGGCCGGGGATTCCCGCTTTTATTGCTCCCGGAGATGGATCTCCAGCCGCCAGCGGTCATCGACCTTGCTCCCGGCCCACTCCCCTTGCAGCGGCCGCGCCGCCAGCACCGTCAGCAACAACCCACCGTCACTCACGCGCGTTCGCCAGTTCACATCCTTGCCGTTGAGCTTGAGCTGACCCTTTTGCGCCTTGCCCTCTGCCTGAAACAACAGGGCCACGGTGCCATCGATGATTTCACCGTGCAGCTTCGGTTCGTTGTTGAACCACACCACCAGGCCGTCACCGGTCACGTCGACCTGCTGCAGCACGCTGGGGTCCGGCGTGGTCAGGCGGCCGATCATCAAACCGACCATCACGCCGACAATCGCCAGCGAACCGATCACCCGCGGGAATAGTTTCGAACGCGGGTCGGCTTGCGGCGTAGAATGCGCGTCATCTTTACCTTCGGAGCCGTGCATGTTTCACGTCATCCTTTTTCAACCAGAAATTCCGCCGAACACCGGCAACGTTATCAGGCTGTGCGCCAACAGCGGCTGCCACCTGCATTTGATCGAACCGCTGGGTTTCGAGATGGACGACAAGCGCTTGCGCCGGGCCGGTCTCGACTACCACGAATATGCCACGTTGCAGCGCCACGCCGACCTCGCCAGTTGCCTGGAAAGCCTCGGCAACCCACGGCTGTTCGCGTTCACCACCAAGGGCTCGCGGCCGTTTCACGACGCCGCGTTCGTCCCGGGCGATGCGTTCATCTTCGGCCCGGAAAGCCGTGGCCTGCCGCCGGAAGTGCTCGACGCCCTGCCCGCCGAACAGCGCCTGCGCCTGCCGATGCGTGAAGGCTGCCGCAGCCTGAACCTGTCCAACACCGTGGCGGTGGCTGTTTACGAAGCGTGGCGGCAGAACGACTTCAAATAACACCGGATAACAAATGTGGGAGCGGGCTTGCTCGCGAAGGCGTCGGATCAGATGACATTGATGTCGCCTGACACTGCGCTTTCGCGAGCAAGCCCGCTCCCACATTGGACTTGCGTCGTCGCTCAGATACTTACTGAACGGTCGGCGTCTCGCCAGCTTCCTGCATGCGCTGCAGCTCTTGCGCGTACAGGGCGTCGAAATTCACCGGCGCCAGCATCAGGGCCGGGAACGAACCACGGGTCACCAGGCTGTCCAGGGTTTCGCGCGCGTACGGGAACAGGATGTTCGGGCAGAACGCACCCAGAGTGTGGCTCATCGAAGCCGCGTCGAGGTTCTTGATCAGGAAGATACCGGCCTGTTGCACTTCAGCGATGAAAGCCACTTCGTCGCCGTTTTTCACGGTCACGGACAGGGTCAGTACCACTTCGTAGAAATCGCCTTCCAGCTCTTTCTGACGAGTGTTCAGGTCCAGGCCGACGGTCGGGTCCCACTGCTGGCGGAAGATCGCCGGGCTTTTCGGGGCTTCGAAGGACAGATCGCGTACGTAGATGCGCTGCAAGGAGAATTGCGGTGCGGTTTCTTCTTCGCTGGCTGCAGTGTTCTGTTGGTCAGTCATCTCAGATCCTTTCTGATCTTGGGTCTTTTAGGGATTGCTGTACGTGGGTGCAGCCGTTCAGGCCTTGAGCAGCGCGTCGAGCTTGCCGGCGCGCTCCAGGGCATACAAATCATCACAACCGCCGATGTGCTTGTCGCCGATCCAGATCTGCGGCACGGAGGTGCGTCCGGCCTTCTGGCTCATGGCAGCACGAATCTGCGGCTTGCCATCGACCTTGATCTCTTCGAAGGCCACACCTTTGTTCACGAGCAATTGCTTGGCTCGCATGCAGTAAGGGCAGTAATCGCTGGAGTAGACGATGACTTCGCTCATATCACTTCACCAGCGGCAGGTTGTCGCCTTTCCAGCTGGAGATCCCGCCGGACAGCTTGGCGGCAGTGAAGCCGGATTTCATCAGCTCGCGAGCGTGGGTGCCAGCGGTCTGGCCCAGGGCGTCGACCAGAATGATGGTCTTGGCCTTGTGCTTTTCCAGCTCGCCGGTACGCGCAGCCAGCTTGTCTTGAGGAATGTTGATCGCGCCAACGATATGGCCGGCGGCGTAATCTTTCGCCGGACGGATGTCCACCACCACGCCTGCGTCCTTGTTGACCAGTGCGGTCAGTTCGCCGGTGCTCAGGCTTTTACCGCCGCCCTGCATCGTGTGCGCCAGCAGCAGAGCCAGCAGTACGACGAAGATACCGACAAGAATGTAGTGGTTAGTGGCAAATTCAATCAGGTGAGCAACCATCGAAGGAGGTTCCAGGGCGTTAAAATGTCGGCCAGTATACACAGCCACTATGGTGGGCCAAACCCCGTCCGGCGGTGACGTGGTCGGAACTAAGCATTAAACTCGCCACTCCCTTTTCCATCGCCCTCTTCTTTATTAGCCACGAGTGGATTCCATGACTACCACGCCTAAACCTTTGGTCCTGATGATTCTCGACGGCTTCGGTCACAGTGACAGCCACGAATCCAATGCCGTGTATGCGGCGAAGAAGCCTGTGCTCGATCGTCTGTGGGCCACGGTGCCGAACGGCCTGATCTCGGGCAGCGGCATGGACGTTGGTCTGCCGGACGGCCAGATGGGCAACTCCGAAGTCGGCCACATGAACCTCGGCGCCGGGCGCGTGGTGTATCAGGACTTCACTCGCGTGACAAAAGCGATCCGCGACGGTGAGTTCTTCGACAACCCGACCATCTGCGCTGCCGTGGATAAAGCCGTGGCCGCCGGCAAAGCCGTGCATTTCATGGGTCTGCTGTCCGATGGCGGCGTGCACAGCCACCAGGATCACCTGATCGCCATGGCCGAACTGGCCTTCAAGCGCGGCGCCGAGAAAATCTACCTGCACGCCTTCCTCGACGGTCGCGACACGCCACCGAAAAGCGCCGCGTCGTCAATCGAACTGCTCGACGCGACCTTCCAGGCGCTCGGCAAGGGCCGCATCGCCAGCCTCATCGGTCGCTACTTCGCGATGGACCGTGACAACCGTTGGGACCGCGTATCTCAGGCCTACAACCTGATCGTTGACGGCAACGCCGAATTCAACGCCGCCACCGCTCAGGAAGGCCTCGACGCCGCCTACGCCCGTGGCGAGAGCGACGAATTCGTCAAAGCCACCACCATCGGCGAGCCGGTCAAGGTCGAAGACGGCGACGCCGTGGTGTTCATGAACTTCCGCGCCGATCGTGCCCGCGAGCTGAGCCGAGTATTTGTCGAAGACGATTTCAAGGAATTCGAGCGCGCGCGCCAGCCAAAAGTGCAGTACGTGGGCTTGACCCAATACGCCGCCAGCATTCCAGCCCCTGCAGCCTTTGCTCCGGGCAGTCTGGAAAACGTGCTTGGCGACTACCTGGCAAAAAACGGCAAGACTCAGCTACGCATCGCCGAAACCGAAAAATACGCGCACGTGACCTTCTTCTTCTCCGGCGGCCGCGAAGAGCCGTTCCCGGGTGAAGAGCGCATTCTGATCCCGTCGCCGAAAGTCGCCACCTACGACCTGCAACCGGAAATGAGCGCACCCGAGGTCACCGACCGCATCGTCGACGCCATCGAGCATCAGCGTTACGACGTGATCGTGGTCAACTACGCCAACGGCGACATGGTCGGCCACAGCGGCGTGTTCGACGCTGCGGTAAAAGCCGTGGAATGCCTGGACACCTGCGTCGGGCGCATCGTCGAGGCGCTGGAAAAGGTTGGCGGCGAAGCGTTGATCACCGCCGACCACGGCAACGTCGAAAAAATGGCCGATGAAGAAACCCATCAGGCGCACACCGCGCACACCACCGAGCCGGTGCCGTTCATTTATGTCGGCAAGCGTGACCTCAAGGTTCGTGAAGGCGGCGTATTGGCGGACGTCGCGCCGACCATGCTGATGCTGCTGGGCCTGGAAAAACCGGCGGAGATGACGGGGACTTCGATTCTGGTGTAATTCGCCAGATCAAACACCGCCAAACCCTGTGGGAGCGGGCTTGCTCGCGAATGCGGAGTATCAGCAACGTTGATGTTGACTGACGCCCCGCATTCGCGAGCAAGCCCGCTCCCACATTGGTTTTGCGCTATTTTTATTACCGAATCTGCTCCAGTTATCACACAAGCCCAATTGGGCGTTTTTTTTGCAGCCCCGGGCGGGCATACTAGGCCGTCCATTACCCTGGTGCCGCCCGCCTCTATGCTCCGCGTCCTGATCGCCCTCGCTCTGACCTGCCTGCTCCAACCGGCCTTCGCTGACGAGCGCGCGCAAACCCAACAGCAGCTGGATGCCACGCGTCAGGACATTGCCGAGCTGAAAAAGCTGCTGGGCAAGCTACAGGAAGAAAAATCCGGTGTGCAGAAAGAGCTCAAGGGCACCGAAACCGAGATGGGCAAGCTCGAGAAGCAGGTCGACGCCCTGCAGAAAGAGCTGAAGAAAAGCGAATCCGAGCTGCAGCGACTCGATGCGGAGAAAAAAAAACTCCAGAGCGCGCGCACTGAACAGCAGCGACTGATCGCCATCCAGGCCCGCGCGGCCTACCAGAATGGCCGTCAGGAATACCTCAAGCTGCTGCTCAACCAGCAGAATCCCGAGAAATTCGCCCGCACCCTCACCTATTACGATTACCTGAGCCAGGCCCGCCTGGAGCAGTTGAAGAACTTCAACGAAACCCTGCGCCAACTGGCCAATGTCGAAAAAGACATTGCCATGCAGCAGGCGCAATTGCTGGTGCAGAAAAGCAGCCTCGACACCCAGCGCGACGAGCTGGAAAAAGTCCGCAAGGAACGCCAGCAAGTCCTCGCCAAGCTCAACGATGACGTGAAAGCCCGCGACCAGAAACTGGCCGCCCGCGAGCAGGATCAGGCAGACCTGTCTAAAGTCCTTAAAACCATTGAAGAAACCCTGGCCCGTCAGGCCCGTGAGGCAGAAGAAGCGCGGCAGAAAGCGCTGATCGCCCAGCAGGAAGCGGAAAAAAAGCGTTTGCGTGAGGCGCAGGCTGACAACAGCGACGCCCCACGAAAACCCGTCAAATCAACCCCCGGCGCACTGGTGTCCAGCAGCGGCGAGACCTTCGGTGGCCCTTTTGCTGCAACCCGGGGAAAACTTCCGTGGCCGGTTGATGGTCGATTGCTGGCACGCTTCGGCGAAAGCCGTGGCGACGATGCCCGCACCAAGTGGGATGGCGTGATGATCAGCGCCGCCGCCGGCAGCCAGGTGCATGCCGTGCACGGCGGGCGCGTGGTGTTCGCCGACTGGCTGCGTGGCGCCGGGCTGCTGGTGATCCTTGATCACGGCAATGGTTATCTGAGTCTTTACGGTCACAACCAGACACTGCTCAAGTCGGCCGGTGACGTGGTAAAAGCCGGTGAGTCGATCTCCACTGTGGGTAACAGTGGCGGTCAGGACACACCAGCGCTGTATTTCGCAATTCGTCAGCAGGGTCACCCGAGTGATCCGGCGCAATGGTGTCACGCGCAAGGATAAGCGCGTCGCCTAATTCAGGAGTTCGTTCGACATGCTGCATTTGTCCCGCCTTACCTCGCTGGCCCTGACGATCGCCCTGGTGATCGGCGCGCCTCTGGCGTTCGCCGCTCAACCGGCTCCGGCCGTCGCCCCGGCAGGCACTGCCGCGACCGCCAAGGCACCGTTGCCGCTGGAAGAGTTGCGCACCTTTGCCGAGGTCATGGACCGGATCAAGGCGGCGTATGTCGAGCCGGTGGATGACAAGACCCTGCTGGAAAACGCGATCAAGGGCATGCTCAGCAACCTCGATCCGCACTCCGCGTATCTCGGCCCTGAAGACTTCACCGAACTGCAGGAAAGCACCAGCGGCGAATTCGGCGGTCTGGGCATCGAAGTCGGCTCCGAGGATGGCTTCATCAAGGTCGTCTCGCCGATCGACGACACCCCGGCGTCGAAGGCCGGCATTCAGGCCGGTGACTTCATCGTCAAGATCAACGGCCAGCCGACCCGTGGCCAGACCATGACCGAAGCCGTGGACAAGATGCGCGGCAAGATCGGCCAGAAGATCACCCTGACCCTGGTGCGCGATGGCGGCACGCCGTTCGATGTGACCCTGGCCCGCGCCGTGATTCAGGTGAAGAGCGTCAAGGCGCAGCTACTGGAATCTGGCTACGGCTACATCCGTATCACCCAGTTCCAGGTCAAGACCGGCGAGGAGGTCTCCAAGGCTCTGGCCAAGTTGCGCAAGGACAACGGCAAGAAGCTCAACGGCATCATCCTCGACCTGCGCAACAACCCGGGCGGCGTGTTGCAGGCAGCAGTGGAAGTGGTCGACCACTTCATCAAGAAAGGCCTGATCGTTTACACCAAAGGCCGGATCGCCAACTCCGAACTGCGCTTCTCCGCCACCGGCAAGGACGAAAGCGAAGCGGTGCCGATGGTCGTGCTGATCAACGGTGGCAGTGCCTCGGCTTCGGAAATCGTCGCCGGCGCCCTGCAGGATCAGAAACGCGCGGTAGTCATGGGCACCACCAGTTTCGGCAAAGGCTCGGTGCAGACCGTGCTGCCGCTGAACAACGACCGCGCGCTGAAGATCACCACCGCGCTGTACTTCACGCCGAACGGCCGCTCGATCCAGGCCCAGGGCATCGTCCCGGACATCGAAGTGCGCAAGGCCAAGATCACCAACGAAGCGGACGGCGATTACTTCAAGGAAGCCGACCTGCAAGGCCACCTGGGCAACGGCAACGGCGGCGCGGACAAGCCGACCGGTTCCGGCACCAAGGCCAAGGCCATGCCGCAGGATGACGATTACCAGTTGGCCCAGGCCTTGAGCCTGCTCAAAGGGCTGAGCATCACGTCCGGCCGTTGAGGATGTCGTTGCGCTTCCTCCTCGTCCTGCTCTGCTGTCTGGCGGGTGCTGCTCACGCAGAACCCGCCAGGACGCCACCGCAAAAAGCCTACCTGACGCTGATCATCGACGACCTGGGGCAGAACCTGCCCCGGGATCGCCGCGTGCTGGCCCTGCCCGGCCCGGTGACCACGGCGATCATGCCAGATACCCCGCACGCCACTGAATTCGCCCGCGAAGCCCATCGCGCCGGCAAGATCGTGATCCTGCATATGCCCATGGACCCGGCCACCGGCCCGTATGCCTGGCATCCCGAACTGCCGCTCGAAGAGCTGCAAAAGCGCCTCGACGCCGCGTTCAAAATGGTCCCTTACACCGCGGGCATCAACAACCACATGGGCAGTCGCATGACCGCCCAGCCTGTGGCGATGGCGTGGCTGATGGGCGAGTTGCAGCGTCGGCACAAGTTCTTCGTCGACAGCCGCACCAGCGCCCAGACCGTGGCGGCGCAGCAAGCACAGAAGATCGATCTGGCGAGTGTTTCGCGCGATGTGTTTCTCGATGACGAACGCACCGAAGCCGCCATTTTCAACCAGCTGCAGACGGCGATCAGCCTGGCCCGCAAGCAGGGCTCGGCAGTGATGATCGGCCACCCTTACCCGCAGACGCTGGCGGTGCTGGAACGTGAATTGCCGAAGCTCAAGGCGCAAGGCATCGAGTGGATCGATATCAAGCAGATGATCAGCGTGCGGAGTAACAAAGCGACAGCTGCGCACGGGAAAAATGGAATTTATCGTTAAGCTATCAACTTATTAAATTCTCATAAGCCTCTACGTCCAAAATAAGCAGCAATAACTTATAGAACCGACTCAAACATAACTGTCTTATTCTGCGCCAGTCTTGCACCCATATATTAGCCAAGGACTGGCCATGAACTTTAAATATATCCACCCAAGCTTTTTATTACTGACTGCCTTCTCACTTCCTGCCTGTTCCAGCCCTGTCGATTACGGCAAGGGCGCTGAAAACTTCTCACCGTCGCAACACCTGACTAACAAAGATGGCGAAAATAACCACTGGATGGGAATCGGTGAGTACAAAAGCCGCGAGCACGGCTCCTGCACCGCCTTCCTGATCGACACAAACAGCTCTCGCCCCTCTGATTCCGCCTATGCACTGACCAGTGCCCACTGCGTGGGCAAGGAAAACGGGGTCATGCGAACAGATGACCCTATCGAAGCCAGCATTACCTTCAACAACTTCATCGATACGACTGCTGCCTCCAGGACTGTGCCTCTGAAGAAAGTAGCCTGGAGCAGTATTCAGGGTGTCGACCTGGCTCTGTTGGGGCTTGGAGTGTCACAGGGCGAACTTCTGGCTCAGGGCATCACGCCCATGAAACTGGCCCGGCAGGCGCCGGCAGAAGATAGCGACATTCTGATTGTGCACAAACCCGTTGGCTCTCCATTACAAATGTCAGCCTGCACCCACATGCCCTCCCCGGCGATTTTCGAAAAGCCTTGGGTTTGGCGGCATACCGTCAGCAACCAATGCAAAGATATTGCTTCCGGAAGCTCGGGGAGTCCGGTCATCGTTCGAGCGACCAACGAGGTCTATGGCGTCCTTGGGACCTTGGCTCACCATCTGACGCCGCTGCCTGGATACGGTCAGATGCCGAGCGGCAGTTACGGCAGTCCCACCTCGGCTTTCAACAACTGCTTTATCGATGGCAAACTCAATACGGATCCGCAGGTGTGCGAATTATTTCCGGCAGCCTCTATCAGACTGCATGCCCAACTGCCAACGCATGCAAAGATCAGCGTAAACGCTCAGGGCAACTACGTTTATCCAGAATGGAACTTTGAAATAACCGCCAGCACCCGGTTTATCCGGACCAAACGCACGTCGGACCCGGTCGAATGCGAAGTTCCGCAAGACTACAGCCAGCCAATCACCACCGGCACTGCGCCGACTCGATTAAATGTTCCGATGGGACCTGAAACCGGGCCTAGCAACCTTTGCATCATCGCCACAAACAGTACTGAGGACATATTACCCGCAGGCACTTATCGCAATGCCGTCACTGTTCCCACTTATCTGGTTGATGCGGGCCCGACGCCTGTTCCGACCATAGAGACTTCGTTCAACAAAGAGATAAACAGGGCGCTGATTCTGTGGCCGGAACGCAAGAACGAAGGTCTTGATCGATACGAGGTAAAAGGCGGCCTTGCTGAAAAAGTCAGTTGCGAAGACCCACAGGGTTATAGGCATGTGACCTCCAATTGGCTACGCCCGCAAAGCAACTTCCCCCTCAAACTCTGCGTTTACGCTGTCGACCCCAACAATCAGCGCTCAGAATTGAAGGAATACATCCTGGAATGGGAAGCGCTCGAAAACAGCGCCCCCTGAGCTGATCAGTGACGTCGGCCTTGTGCTTCTGCATCAATAGGCAAAACAGGAGCGCAAGGCTGCCCAAGGCAAGGAACGGTTTTTTTGGAAATAACTGGTCACGACGTCATACATAGTTACCGCCAGAGACCGGTTGCGATTACCGATAGTGAGACCTGCAACGGGTCGCGACTCCCTTGAGTCGCCGTTCAACTATCAGGAGTGACCATGACCATTCATGACCAGGCCGCAGCGCCATCCAGGCAAATCGAGCCGATCCGACACGACAATCTGCTGATCCATTTCACCACGGAATTTCACCGGATCTGGGACAGCACCGGCTCACGGGCTAAACCCGCGGCCTTCTGGCGCCCGACTCCGGCGCCGGATGTATTGCCGGGCTATTTCCCGCTCGGCGACGTGTTCGTCGCCGGGCACGACAACATTAACGGCAGCACCGTGGTAGCTGTGGTTTGCGAAGCCGATGCACCCAGTGCAGATCCGGCCAGGGGCCCGGCATTAAGGCGCCCGGACGATTTCGAGCTGATCTGGAAAGATTCCGGCTCAGGCTCGAAGAAAGACGGTGCAGTATGGCGACCGATCGCCCCGCAAGGCTATGTGGCCATGGGCGCGGTCTGCTCCAATGATCACGAAAAACCTTCACTCAACGCGGTTCGCTGTGTACGGGCCGATCTGGTGATCGCCTCGGACGTTGGCGAACTGATCTGGAATGACAGGGGCAGCGGTGCCAGACAGAGTTTCAGCGCCTGGAGCGTCACGCCGACGAATGCGCCGCCGGGAGAGATTCATTTCGCACCAGGCACCTTTGTTGGGGCAAGCAGTTTCAACCGGCCAGAGAGCAATGTCGGTGCCTATTCACTACGGATGCAGATCGCGCCACTGATCCAGTCATCGCCACAGCTGCCGATGCTCTTGGCAGCGGATGCCCCCGAAACCAAGGGAGCGGCCACCCTCGCCCAAGTCATCGAGCTGCCATGGTTCGTGGTCAAGGATGACTTGTCGCCAATTGATCAATTACGCACCACGCCGTTTTATCGCCTGGAAAGAACCGACCAGTACTATCTGGTTGGGAGCGGACACAACACGGGCGAGGAGGCACGGGCTTTCAAGTGGACTGCGCAGCGGCTGCAGAATCCGAAGACGCTGCGTCTGTTCACTCAACTTACTGCGATCAGTTTTGTGAGCCCGTGGGCAACGAAGGCAGACGCTCCTGCGTCACTCCCATTTTCGGCAAGACTGGACAGCCAGTTCACTCACAGCGAGACGTCAACCAGTGGCTGGCAGACTCCGTTTGTTACCCATGTGATCGCGATGGCCGGCAAAGGCAAATTCGTCGCGGTTTATCAGCTGGAGAGTTTCTACGAGCTGCGTCGTGCTGACGGCTCGCAAGCGGGGATCAATCTGGCTTACACCCAGAACGATAACCTGAGTCTGCTGCAGTATCCGCCGCAAGAATGCACCCACCAGGCAACAGACAAGTCGTTGCCGACGGCTACAGATAGCGCCCCATGATCTCGTCGACAACCCCGTCCTTGCGCATCTGATCCAGCGCCGCCTGCAGCCTGGCGACCGTTGCGTCCGACACATCCTTGTTCAGCGCCAGATATAACTCGGCGCTGTTGAAGCGCAACACGGTCTTGAGCCCAGTGACCCCGTCCTGCCGCGCCAGATAACGCCCGGCAGGATCACCCGTGGCCCACAGGTCGATCTGGCCGTTGACCAGTTTTTTCGCGTTGTCCTGATCGCGCAGTACGACCATAGGCTTCAAGCCCTGCTTGGCCAGCGTCTCGGCAATCGCATCGCCTTTGTAGGCACCGATCTTGTATTTGCGTGCATCGTTGAGGGTGTCGAGGGTGATCTTGCTGTCGGCCCTGGCCAACATGATCCAGTCGTCCGGACCGATCGGGCCGACCCATTTGAACAGGTTTTCGCGGTCCGGCAGGCGGGCCATCACGAAGGCGCCGTAACCGGGGTTTTCCAGCGCCAGTTTGTAGACGCGCTCCCATGGGAAGCGCAGCGTCAGGCTATAGGTGAGCCCGGCGCGCTTGAACATTTCGCGCACGATGTCGGCGGCAATGCCGTTGATGTTCTCGCCCTTGGCGAAATTCTTGCCGTCTTTCGCCATGTTGTAGGGCGGAAAGTTTTCGGTGAGGAGCACCAGATCGGTGTCGGGACTGTTTTCGGCCCGCGCCGTGTTGAGCAACAACACAGAGGCACTGGCGAGAACAAGAAGCAGGCGTTTGATCATGTCGGGCTACCGGAATCCATGGCGTGCCCAAGAGTGCCTTGGGTACGCCATGCTGTCCACTGGCCTGTACGGTTTAGCGCATCACGATGCCGCGTTTGGCCATGTACGCTTTCGCTTCCTGCACGGTGTATTCGCCGAAGTGGAAAATACTCGCCGCCAGTACCGCGCTGGCGTGGCCTTCAAGGATGCCGTCGGCCAGATGCTGCAGGTTGCCGACGCCGCCGGAAGCGATCACCGGAATGCCCAGCGCATCGCTGATCGCGCGAGTCACGCCGAGGTCGAAGCCGTTTTTCATGCCGTCCTGATCCATGCTGGTCAGCAGGATCTCGCCGGCACCGAGGCCTTCCATTTTCTTCGCCCACTCGACCGCGTCGAGACCGGTCGGCTTGCGCCCGCCGTGGGTGAAGATTTCCCAGCGCGGGGTTTCGCCCGGGCCGGAGACTTTCTTCGCGTCGATGGCGACGACGATGCATTGCGAGCCGAAATGCTGCGCCGCTTCGCCAACGAATTCCGGATTGAACACCGCTGCGGTGTTGATCGAGACCTTGTCCGCACCGGCATTGAGCAGGTTGCGGATGTCCTGCACGGTGCGCACGCCACCGCCGACGGTCAGCGGAATGAACACCTGGCTGGCCATGCGCTCGACGGTATGCAGCGTGGTGTCGCGACCATCGACGCTGGCAGTGATATCGAGAAAGGTAATCTCGTCGGCACCCTGCTCGTCATAACGACGGGCGATTTCCACCGGGTCGCCGGCATCGCGGATGTTCTCGAACTTCACACCTTTGACGACCCGGCCGTTGTCCACGTCCAGGCAAGGGATGATGCGTTTGGCCAGCGCCATGGTCAGTCCTCAGCCTTGGTACGCATCGCAGAAAGCTTGCGCTTCAGCGACGTCGAGGGTGCCTTCGTAGATCGCCCGGCCGGTGATTGCACCGATGATGCCCGGCGCCTTGGCGTCGAGCAGCGACTTGATGTCACCCAGATTGTGGATACCGCCGGACGCGATCACCGGGATCTTCGTCGCTGCCGCCAGTGCAGCGGTGAACGGTACGTTGCAGCCCTGCATCATGCCGTCTTTGGCGATGTCGGTATAAACGATCGACGATACACCGTCGGCTTCAAACTGCTTGGCCAGGTCGATGACCTGCACGGTGCTGATTTCAGCCCAGCCGTCGGTGGCGACGAACCCGTCTTTGGCATCCAGACCAACGATGATCTTGCCCGGGAACGCGCGGCAGGCTTCAGCGACGAACGCCGGATCTTTAACGGCTTTGGTGCCGATGATCACGTAGCTCACGCCCGCCTTGACGTAGTGCTCGATGGTTTCCAGCGAGCGGATACCGCCACCGATCTGGATCGGCAGGTTCGGGTAGCGCTTGGCGATCGCAGTAACCACTTCACCGTTGACCGGCTGACCTTCGAATGCGCCGTTCAGATCGACCAGATGCAGACGACGGCAACCGCCCTCCACCCACTTGGCAGCCATGCTCACCGGGTCCTCGGAGAACACTGTGGAATCTTCCATGCGGCCCTGGCGCAGACGTACGCAGGCACCGTCCTTGAGATCGATAGCGGGAATAATCAGCATCTGGCAAACCTTCAAATTTGAATGTTCAGCTTGGCTCGGAAATCAGTTTTTCTCGAGCGCCCACAGGTCGCTTTCGATGCTTTCAAACCGCTCTTTGAGGTGGGTCTGCACATCGAAAATCGCCCTGTTGTAATAGTGCGGAGCAATTTCGCGGGTAAACAACTCAAGAATTTCCGCCGCCTCGAACGAACCCAGGTCAAGTTCGAACCGATCCTCCATGAACCGCTGGATCTTGCGGTTGGCCTCGTTCTCCTGTTCGGGAGTGAGGGTCAGGATCGGCGGTTTGGACTTCTTGGCAGCCATTTACCAGCGACCGTCCCACGCGGCGAAGTTCTGCAGCAATTGCAGGCCATGGGTATGGCTCTTCTCCGGGTGGAATTGCACGGCGAAACGCGAGCCTTCGGCCAGCGCTGCAGCGAAATCGACCCCGTAATGACCGCTACCGACTACCTGCCGCGCATTGGCGGCAGCGATGTAGTAGCTGTGCACGAAGTAGAAGCGCGCCATGTCCGGAATGTCGTGCCACAGTGGGTGACTGACCTTCTGCTGCACTTCGTTCCAGCCCATGTGCGGGACTTTCAGGTGCTCGCCGTCTTCGTGCAGGTCTTTGCCGAAGAACTTCACCGCGCCCGGGAACAGGCCGATACAGTCGACACCGTCGTTCTCTTCGCTGCTGTCGAGCAGGGCTTGCATGCCGACGCAGATGCCGAGGAACGGACGATCCTGGCTGACTTCACGCACCAGCGCGTCGAAACCGAGGCGACGGATCTCCGCCATGCAATCGCGGATCGCACCAACGCCCGGGAATACCACACGGTCGGCTTCGCGGATCACGTCGGCATCGCTGGTGATCAGCACCTTGCCGGCACCGACGTGCTCGAGGGCCTTGGCCACCGAGTGCAGGTTGCCCATGCCGTAGTCGATAACTGCAACCGTCTGCATTACAGAACGCCTTTGGTCGATGGCATTTGCCCGGCCATGCGCTCGTCCAGCTCGACGGCCATGCGCAGCGCGCGGCCGAAAGCCTTGAACACGGTTTCGATCTGGTGGTGGGTGTTGGTGCCACGCAGGTTGTCGATGTGCAGGCTGACCAGTGCGTGGTTGACGAAGCCCTGGAAGAATTCCTGGAACAGGTCGACGTCGAAGCCGCCCACGGTGGCGCGGGTGTAGGGCACGTGCATCTGCAGGCCTGGACGGCCGGAGAAGTCGATCACCACACGCGACAGCGCTTCATCGAGCGGCACGTAGGCGTGACCGTAGCGACGGATGCCTTTCTTGTCGCCGATGGCTTTGGCAAAGGCCTGGCCGAGGGTGATACCGACGTCTTCCACGGTATGGTGGTCGTCGATATGCAGATCGCCCTTGCATTCAATATCCAGGTCGATCAACCCGTGACGGGCGATCTGATCCAGCATGTGCTCAAGAAAAGGAACGCCGATATCGAATCGGGCCTTTCCGGTGCCATCAAGGTTGATCGAGGCTTTGATCTGGGTTTCCAGAGTGTCGCGCTCGACAGACGCCTTACGTTCGGCCATCACCAGCTCCGCAAAATCATTGGGCGAAAAAGGCAGCCATTATAGGCACGCGGGGCCGAAACAGAAACACGCGACGTGATATGCCTGACGGACAGACTCCCGTGTTGTCGGGGATAGACATATCCATACAAGCCATTTGAAGCAGCACAAAACAAATGTGGGAGCGGGCTTGCTCGCGAAGAGGGAGTGTCAGTCAACATCAATGCTGAATGACATACCGCCTTCGCGAGCAAGCCCGCTCCCACAGGGGTACTGCGTTTTACCCATTACTTAGTGAAACAGTACCGCCGTCTTCTGCAGGGTCACCCACACACCCCACGCCAACGGAATACCCACCACCAGCCACGCAGCGATTGCCAGCGGCTTGCTGCCCGGTGCGGCTTTCCACTCCAGCACGGTGCTCGCATCAGCCCCTTTGTCGTGGCCCAGCGCCTGTTCGGCGGCCAGTTCGGCGTCGGTCATGAAGTACTTGTCGGCCACCGGACGCACCATCAGGTTGCACAGGAAACCCAGCACCAGCAGGCCGGCGAGGATGTACAGAGTGATGTCGTAAGCGGCAGCGCGTTCAACGCCGATGCTCAACTGATACTCACGCAGGTAGTTCACCAGCACCGGGCCGAGCACGCCGGCGGCGGCCCAGGCAGTCAGCAGACGACCGTGGATCGCACCGACCATTTGCGTGCCGAACAGGTCGGCCAGATACGCTGGAACGGTCGCAAAACCACCGCCGTACATCGACAGGATGATGCAGAACGCCGCCACGAACAGCGCAACGTTGCCCAGATGCCCCATGTTCGGGATCAGCGCGTACAGGGCAAAACCGAGGGCGAAGAACACGAAGTAAGTGTTTTTGCGACCCAGGTAGTCCGAGAACGAAGCCCAGAAGAAGCGGCCACCGATGTTGAACAGGCTCAGCAGACCGGTGAAGCCGGCAGCGATCGCGGCGATCGAAGCCAGTTGCCCGGCATCCAGTTGACCGAACGGCACGTCAACGCCCAGCAACTTGCCGCCGAACACTTCCTGCAGCAGTGGCGAAGCCATGCCGAGAATGCCGATACCGGCGGATACGTTCAGGCACAGCACCAGCCACACCAGACGGAACTGCGGGGTTTTCCACGCAACATTCACGTGCACGTGACGGTGGGTGATCATCGCGTTCGAAGCTTTCTTCGCTGGAGCGGTCCAGCCTTCAGGCTTCCAGCCGGTTGGCGGCACGCGGTAAGCCAGGGCGCCACCGATCATGAACACGAAGTAGATCGCAGCCATGGCCACGAAGCTTTGCCACACGCCGACACCGGCAGGCGAAGCGAAGTGGCTCATCAGCGCAGTGGCCAACGGTGCACCGACCATCGCGCCGCCACCGAAGCCCATGATCGCCATGCCGGTCGCCATGCCGCGCTTGTCCGGGAACCACTTGATCAGGGTCGAGACCGGCGAAATGTAGCCCAGGCCCAGACCGATACCGCCGATCACCCCGGAGCCGATCCACATCAGCCAGATCTGGTGGGTGTAGATACCCAGTGCAGAGATCAGCAGACCGCCGCACCAGCACAGTGCCGATACCACACCGGCCTTGCGTGGCCCGGCGTGTTCCAGCCAGCCACCCCAGATCGCTGCCGAGCAGCCGAGGAAGATGAAGAACAGGGTGTAGATCCAGCCGAGCATGGAGATCGGCCAGTCGCATTGCGAAGAGAAGACCTGAGCGATGAAGCTCATGTCCGGTGCGCAAGCCACCGGAGCCGTGACGCCCAATGCCTTGGACAGCGGCAGCCAGAACACCGAGAAACCGTAGGCCATGCCGATGCACAGGTGGATGGCCAGAGCGGCCGGTGGCACCAGCCAACGGTTGAAACCGGGCTTGGCGATGATGCGTTCCTTGGACAGGAACGCAGGCTGGTCGGCGCGAAGGCCGTCCGCCGTGATGCTCGTGCTCATTGTGTATCCCCCAATTATTAGTATGGTTCGCCAGCCACTGCTCACCCTCGGCCTTTATGCACGCAGGCATGACCGTTTTTTCGGGTGAAGCTCCTTGAAGGCGCGACGTTAAGTCGCAGAAGGACGGACGAACCGGCGAAGGTTACCATTTGCACGTGACAGAAAAACCAAACTGATATCACCTTTTTCATGTCATCTGATCTCGTCCCCACAGGAAAAAGCCATGCCGATCGCTGTCCAAGCGCTGAACGATGCCAGTTACCAGGATCAACAGGACCTGCAAAAAATCTATCGTGACGCTCCGCAATGGCTGTTCGCACCGTATTCCGGGGACGCTCAACTGATCGAAAACAGCCTGGCTGACGGCTCTTTGATTGCAGGACGTTTCAACGATCGCCTGCTCGGTGCAGCACGCCTGACAAGGCACGACAAGGTTTGGTACTTGTCACATTTGTGTGTACGAAAAGTCACCCGGCGCCGTGGGGTAGCCGAGAGACTGGTGAACCAAGCACAGAAAATGGCGTCGCAAGCGGGTGCCCAACTGCGCCTGCTGGCACCGGCCGGACACCTTGAAATCCAGGCGCTGGCCGCCAAATTGCAATTGCCGCTGGACGTCATCGCGACATGACAGCGCCCCGAACCGGGCGGATGCAGCGCTATACTCCCCGGCTAAATTACGAATTCGACTAACTACAAGGACTCGCCCATGAAAGCGTTCGGCAAAATCCTGGGTCTGGTACTTCTCGGGCTGTTGCTGATCATTGTGGCGGCGGGCTTCGCCCTGACCCACCTGTTTGATCCCAACGACTACAAAGACGAGATCCGCCAGATAGCCCGCGACAAGGCCCACATCGAGCTGACGCTCAATGGCGATATCGGCTGGAGCCTGTTCCCGTGGCTCGGCCTGGAACTGCATGAGGCCAGCATCGCCACCCTGATCAACCCGACCGAACCGTATGCCGACCTGCAGATGCTCGGCCTGTCCGTGCGCGTGCTGCCGCTGTTGCGCCGCGAAGTGCAGATGAGTGATGTGCGTGTCGAAGGCCTGAACCTGCGCCTCAAACGCGACAAGAACGGCCACGGCAACTGGGAAGACATCGGCAAGCTGCCACCTCCCGCCACGCCTGCCGGCAGCCCGACGCCTGCCAGCCCGCCTGTTGCAGAGGCCCCCGTCCAGCCGGAAAAACCGCCGCAGCCGATCCGCCTCGACATCGACAGCCTGACCGTCAACAACGCCCGTGTTGAATACACCGACGAGCAGACCGGCAAGCAGTACAGCGCCGAAAGCATCCAGCTGAGCACCGGTGCAGTACACGACTCGACCAACATTCCGCTGAAAGCCACGGCGTTCCTCAGCACCAATCAGCCTGTGCTGCGGGTGCGCACCGAGCTTAACGGCGAGCTGCGCATCGAACGCGCCCTGCAACGTTACAAGTTCGAAGACATGAAACTGTCCGGCGAACTGACCGGCGACCCACTACAGGGCAAGGCCATGACCTTCTCCGCCCAAGGCCAGATTTCCCTGGACAAGGCGGCGAACGTCGCCGAATGGACCGGGATCAAGATCTCCGCCAACCAGTTGCGTGCCCTCGGTGAGCTGAAAGCCAACGACCTCGACAAGACCCCGCAGATCACTGGCGGAATCTCGATCGCCCAGTTCGATCTGGCGAAATTTGTCGACAGCATCGGCCAGACGTTGCCAGCCATGGCGCCCGGCAGCCTGAGCAAGGTCGAACTGGTCAGCCGCGTGGCCGCCACGCCAACCAGCGTCGCCTTCGACAACATCAACCTGAAACTCGACGACAGCAGCTTCAGCGGGCGCATTGCCGTGGAAGATTTCGCCAAGCAGTCGCTGCGCGCGATCCTCAAGGCTGACACGTTCGACGTCGACCGCTACCTGCCGCCGAAATCGGAAAAAGCCAAAAACGCCACGCAAGTGCGTCAGGCCGAAGTCGCCAGCACCGAAGCCGATGCCATGGCCGGCGCCGGCAGCACACCGTTGCCGGACAAACCAAGCAAAAGCGCCTGGAGCACCGAGCGTCTGCTGCCGGTCGAGCGTCTGGCCAAACTCGACGTCGATGCCGACCTGACCTTCGGCCAACTAACCCTCGACAAACTGCCGATCCAGAACGCCGCGCTCAAAGCCACCGGCCAGGGCGGCCTGCTGACCCTGGAGAACCTGCGCGGTGGCCTGTACAACGGCGACTTCGAAGCCAAGGGCACCCTCGACGTGCGCCCGAGTGCGCCGGTGCTGAACCTGCAAACCAGGATCAACCGCGTGCCGGCCGAGAAAATCCTCGAAAGCAAGGGCAAGAATCCGCCGGTCAAAGGTCTGGTCACGCTGACCAGCAGCCTCACCGGCAGCGGCAACAGCCAGCAGGCGCTGATCGAAACCCTCAACGGCAACGCCAGTTTCGTGATCAACAATGGTGTGCTGCTCAACGCCAACCTTGAACAGCAACTGTGCAAAGGCATCGCCACCCTCAACCGCAAAACCCTCAGCGGCGAGCCACGGGGCAAGGACACGCCGTTCCAGGAACTCAAGGGCAACCTGACCTTCCGCAACGGTATCGCCAGCAACCCGGACCTGAAAGTGCGCATCCCCGGCATGACCGTCAACGGCGATGGCGACATCGACCTGCGGGTGCTGGGCATGGATTACCGCGTCGGCATCATCGTCGAAGGCGACACCAGCGCCATGCCGGATCCGGCCTGTCAGGTCGGCGAGAAATTCGTCGGCATCGAGTGGCCGCTGCGTTGCCGTGGCCCGCTGGAGCTGGGCGCCAAGGCCTGCCGTGTGGATAACGAACGTCTCGGCCAGGTCGCGACCAAAATGGCCGGCGACAAACTCAGCGAGAAGATCGATGAAAAACTCGGCGACAAGGTCAGCCCGGAATTGAAAAACGCATTGAAGGGGCTGTTCAAGCGATGACAGCGGAGCAGTTTTCCACGGCGGTGCTGGAATGGTTCGACCGCCACGGCCGCCACGATTTGCCTTGGCAGCAGGACATCAACCCGTATCGGGTGTGGGTCTCGGAGATCATGTTGCAGCAGACCCAGGTCAGCACCGTGCTCAATTACTTCGACCGCTTTATGGCCGCGCTGCCAACGGTGCAAGCCCTGGCCGAAGCGCCGGAGGACGAAGTGCTGCACCTGTGGACCGGGCTGGGTTACTACACCCGCGCGCGCAATTTGCAGAAGACCGCGAAGATCGTCGTCAGCCAGTACGACGGCGAATTTCCGCGGGACGTCGAAAAGCTGACGGATTTGCCGGGAATCGGCCTGTCCACCGCCGGCGCCATCGCCAGCATCAGCATGGGCCTGCGCGCGCCGATCCTCGATGGCAACGTCAAACGCGTTCTGGCGCGCTTTACCGCGCAGGAGGGTTACCCGGGTGAACCGAAGGTCGCCAAACAGCTGTGGGCCAATGCAGAGCGTTTCACGCCGCACGATCGGGTCAACGCCTACACCCAGGCGATGATGGATCTCGGCGCCACGCTGTGTACGCGCAGCAAACCGAGCTGCCTGCTGTGTCCGCTGGAAAAGGGCTGCGAGGCGCACATGCTCGGGCTGGAGACACGCTACCCGATCCCCAAACCGCGCAAGGCCATCCCGCAGAAACGCACGCTGATGCCGCTGCTGGCCAACGGCGAAGGCGCGATTCTGCTTTATCGCCGCCCGTCCACGGGGCTTTGGGGCGGCTTATGGAGCCTGCCGGAACTCGATGATCTCGACGACCTGCAACATCTGGCCGCCCAGCACTCGCTGACCATGGGCGAGCAGCAGGCGCTGCCAAGCCTCATCCACACGTTCAGCCATTTCCAGCTGTCCATCGAACCCTGGCTGGTTCAGGTGCAGGAGGCCGGTCAGCACGTGGCCGAGGCCGACTGGCTCTGGTATAACCTCGCCACCCCGCCGCGCCTGGGCCTTGCCGCCCCGGTCAAAACCTTGCTCGAACGCGCGGCCGCCGTATTGAACGCAGGAGAGTCGTCATGACCCGCACCATCATGTGCCGCAAGTACAAAGAAGAACTGCCCGCGCTGGAACGCGCTCCTTTCCCGGGCGCCAAAGGTCAGGATATTTTTGACCACGTCTCGGCCAAAGCCTGGGCTGACTGGCAGAAACACCAGACCCTGCTGATCAACGAAAAGCGCCTGAACATGATGAACGCCGAAGACCGCAAATATCTGCAGGGCGAAATGGACAAGTACTTCTCCGGCGAGGATTACGCCAAGGCGGAAGGCTACGTTCCGCCTGCAGAGTAAACCTGCAAAATCGGGGGGCGGATCGTAAGCGACGGAATTAATTTAAGAAATTTTAAAAAAGTCGTTGACGTAAATCCGAAAAACCCTTTTAATGCGCCCCGTTGCCCAGATAGCTCAGTCGGTAGAGCAGGGGATTGAAAATCCCCGTGTCGGCGGTTCGATTCCGTCTCTGGGCACCAAATACCGAAAACCCTGAATCGCAAGATTCAGGGTTTTTTTATGCCTGCGATTTGATGGCGGCTCAATCCAGCCCCTTTGCGCAGCCCAGAAAAAACCCGCGAGCCTTTCCCAGGCATCGCGGGTTTTGATTGCGCAAATGCGCGACGGGTTTCGAACAAAGGCGATCCGCGCTACTTTGGCTGCACCTTATGGAAGAGGGTCATCCGTTCGATGAACCAGAAAAGAACCCGCGTGCCCCTGCCCCATCCGCCACCCTATCGCCAGAGTCGGACTGCATTCTGGCTGACGGCGCTGGTCGGCGTACTGATCGCCTTCCTCATCGGCGCGTCGATTTATCTGATCGTCCACAGCTTGATCAGCGGCTCCATCACCACATGGAACCGCTCCGGTCCACGCCACACCTACACCCTTGCACTGCAACCGCGAATGTTCTGGTTCGAGATCGTGTCGCAGTGCGTTGGTACCCTGTTCCTGATAGCCGTCGGCTGGATTGGACTGTGGATTCACCGCATGGCGCGCGAGCCCGGCGACAAGCAGAAGGCCAAGCGTACGCGGGGGTAAGGAAGGCGCGGGATTGAACCGCGCCTCGATTCTTCAATACACCCGACGTTATCCAGCGTCATTCCAGTGGAACACCAGATTGCGCGCAGTGCCGCTGCCAACGTCTGTTACGTCACGCCGTGTTTCGCCATTGCGCGTGGCGACCACGGTGTATTTACCAGGTGGCAATTGCACGTAAACCAGCGGGCCGGTTTGGGTGAGAGTCAGTACGGTTTGCCCTGGTGACTTTTGAATCATCACATCGACATCAGCGGTGTACTGGTCTTGCGCCCCCACCGCGAACGTCATGTGCAGGTTGTAACCGGTGGATTGTTGAATGGCTTTTGCCTCATCAACGCCAATCCCGCCGGACAAGTAGTTGATGCCGTTTTGCTGCTGTTGTTGAGCCTGTACGCCTGCGCTGTCGACGGGCTCAAGGCTGGCCGCCTGCAGCATCGCCGGAAAAGCCAATACAGCGACCGCAGCGACTGGCAGCATGAATGAAAGAATGCGCTTCATAATCTCTACTCCCGGACTCTTTTAGAGCCCAACCGTGGCTCCTTATTTGATCCAGCCAGGGAAGCACGCGTTTTAGATTGATTGGAACTTGGCCTGTGTACGAAATGGACTACAGACCATCACTCACTGAAACACCTTTTGCCGGCAACGTCCTGCAATACCCATCCCTTCTTCCTGCCGCCTATACAGGGCTCGCCCGACATCGCCGAGCGGCGAATCCCGGCATGCTTTGCGTCTGTTTCCACTGATGCGGAAGACTCGATGAGCCAGGTAAAACCTACTGAGGCGCAAGACCCGAAAATCGATTCATTGCTGGGGGATTTGGGCGAACTGATTCGCCAGGCGCGGCAAAAAGTGCTGCGTGCGGTTGATACGATTCAAGTCCAGACCTGTTGGCAGATCGGCCGGCATATTGTCGAGTTTGAACAGCAAGGGGCGCAGCGGGCGGGGTATGGCAAGCAGTTGCTGGCCTTGTTGGCGAAGGATCTGACGGCGCAGTTCGGGAAGGGATTTGATGCTTCCAACCTGCGCTATATGCGCCTCTTTTATCAGGCATTTCCAATTCGTGACGCACTGCGTCACGAATTGAGCTGGACCCACTATCGGCGGCTTTTGGGCGTCACCAGTGAAAAGGCTCGCCATTGGTACATGGAAGAATCTGCCAATCTGAACTGGTCCAGTCGCGCCCTTGATCGACAGATCAATACGCTTTACTACGAGCGACTGCTGATGAGTCGAGACAAAGCCGATGTGATCGAAGAGGCCACCACCCACATTGAAGCCATGAAACCCCATCCTCGGGAATTCATTCGCGACCCCGTCATACTCGAGTTTCTTGGGCTGCCGTCGGCCGGCAAGGTCAGGGAGAGCCGTCTTGAACAGGCCCTCATCGACCATCTGCAGGGGTTTCTCCTGGAGCTGGGTAAAGGCTTTTCCTTTGTCGCTCGGCAACAACGCATCAGTACCGATGGTGACGATCTGTACATCGATCTGGTGTTCTACAACTACCTGCTCAAATGCTTCGTGATCATTGACCTCAAGCGCGGCAAGCTCAGCGCCGGCGATGTCGGACAGATGGACATGTATGTACGCATGTACGACGAACTCAAGCGCAACGAGGGCGACAAGCCGACAGTCGGGATCATTCTGTGTGCAGAAAGCAATGATTCGGTCGCGCGTTACTCGATGCTCAAGGGCAATGAGCAACTGTTCGCCAGCAGTTACAAGACGATTCTGCCGAGTGAGGAAGAATTACGCGCAGAACTCAATCGGGAACAGGCCTTGATCGAAGAACGCCTGCTCATTCAATCGACTGAATAAACCTTCTGGATTGTTGCCGGGCGGCGCCGAGACTATCGTTGGCAACTTAACCGCAAAGGTGGAAAGCCATGACCTGTCAGGACACGCCCGCGATGCAGGATATGCAGTCAAGGTTGCCAATTTTGACCGCGGCGCAAGGTGAACCCTTCACGGAAGCCGCCGAGGATGGCTTTGCCCTGGGCGGCTTCACCTGGCGTCACGCCCTGCCCGATGCGCAATGCCCGGTAGTCATCATCAACGCCGCCACCTCGGTACGCTGCCGACACTATTCACGCTTCGCCGATTACCTGTTCGCCAATGGCTTCGACGTGATCACCTACGACTACCGAGGCATCGGCGAATCGCGTCCGGCAACCCTGAAAGGCCTTGAGGCTTCATGGACCGACTGGGGCGCGCTGGATTTCGAGGCGATGCTCAAACGCGCGCAACGGGAGTTTCCCGGCCAGCCAATCGATGTGGTCGGCCATAGCTTCGGCGGTTGCGCGGCTGGGCTCGGCGAGTCCGGGCAGGTCATTCGTCGACTGGTGACGGTCGGCGCGCAGTTCGCTTACTGGCGCGACTATGCGCCGGCACAGCGCTGGCGCATGTTTGGTAAATGGCATTTGCTGATGCCGCTGCTGACGCGGCTCTGTGGCTATTTCCCGGGCAAACGCCTCGGCTGGCTCGAGGACACGCCAGCAGGCGTCGTACGCGACTGGAGCACGCCTGCCGCGCGCTACGAGCAGCGTCCGAGCG
The DNA here is from genome assembly GCF_023100615.1 of Pseudomonas sp. MWU12-3103b. NCBI lineage: Bacteria > Pseudomonadati > Pseudomonadota > Gammaproteobacteria > Pseudomonadales > Pseudomonadaceae > Pseudomonas > Pseudomonas sp. MWU12-3103b. The sequence goes on along the minus strand of NZ_JALMEY010000004.1, from coordinate 266,204 downwards.
GTCGCCGACTGCTGAAGGCAAGCGGTCGCCTGCCCTTCGCCAACGTCCGCGCACACACCCTGGCGATCAGTATCAGCGACGACCCGTACGGCACGATCCCGGCCATCGAACGCCTGCTCGGCTACTTCAGTCATGCGCACAAAACCCACTTGCGCATCGAGCCGCAGGACATCGGCGAACAACAAGTCGGACATTTCGCCTTTTTTCGCAGCGCATACCAAGCCACACTATGGCCCATCGCTCTGACCTGGCTGCAAACCGGCGAGTTGGCCCCCGACACACCCGGGCGGCCAGTGCCACGCAGCTGAGCCCTTTCAACGCACGACGGAACACACCATGGCCTCCGCCAACAAGCAGCAAAAACGCGCCGCCCGGGCCAAGACCAAGGCCAAGCAAAACCGCAGCAAACGCGCCGAGGCGCCGGTCGAACTGGACCCGAACGATGACCGTATCGACTTCGAGTCGGTGGACCTGACCGAGCTGTTCAAGAAAATGATCGACGCCGAGAAGATCAGCCAGCAAGTCATGTGCACCACATTCCTGGAAGATCCGCTGCTGGAGCTGGTTTACGAGCAGGAAGGCGAAGAAGGCGCGATGGACTTCATCCTCGCCGCGCTGATCGAGTATCGCCAGTGGTCCCAGGAAACCGACGAAGCCGGCGCCCTGGCGTGGATCGAATCCCCGGCCTTCCAGGCCGACTATGTGGCGGCGTCCGACGCGATCGCCGCACAAACCCAACAGAAGAACTGAGTTCCCATGGCATCCCTGAACAAGCAACAGAAACGCGCCAAACGCGCCAAGGCCAAAGCCAAACACATCCGCATGGTCGGCCGTAAGCCGCTGGACCAGGACGACAGCCTCGGGCATCTGGAAGAGCCGATCCCGGAATACACCCTCGCAATGTTCAGCAAAATGCGCGACGCCGAAGCCGTCAGCCGCAACGAAATGCTGCTGACCCTGCTGCGCGAACTGGCCTTCATCATCGTTGACCATCCAGAGCTGCTGGACATGGAAAATGCCGAGAACGAAGGCATGGCCGCCACTCACCTGGCCGCCGACATGCTGATCGACTACCGCATGTGGGCCGACGGCATGGACATCGAAACCGCCCAGGCCTGGCTGACCGAGCCACAGTTCATCACCGATTTCGGGATTGCGCTGGATACTTACGGCAAGTCGCTGGACACCCAGGAAGACAAGGGCGAATAAACCCCGCGCACAAACAAAAACGGCCGCTCGTCATCACTGACAGCGGCCGTTTTGCATTACGCGTTACGGATCAGTTCAACACCACCGCACCACGGTTTTCCAGCTTGCGGCGGCGCGCCACCAGCAGGCCTGCGGCAACGACCATGAGGCTCAGCAGGCCGGTTGCGAGGATTTCCACGCGGTGGGCTTCCTGGAACAGCATGATAGTCAGGGCCGCGACGATGAAGATGATCACCGCGTAGGTCAGGCCCGGGAACAGCCACATGCTGAAGACGATTTTCTCGCCGCGGGCCATGCGTTGTTTACGCATGCGCAGTTGCGAGAACGCGATCACCAGGTACACCAGCAGCGCGATGGCGCCGGAGCTGGCCAGCAGGAATTCGAACACGGCAGCCGGGGCCACGTAGTTGGCGAAGGTGCAGAGGAACGCCGCGCCGGTCGACAGCATGACGGCCCAGTAAGGCGTACCGCTTTTGTTGACCCGAGTCGACATCGCCGGTGCATCACCGCGCTTGCCGAGGGAGAACAGCATGCGCGACGAGGTGTACAGCGCCGAGTTCAGGCAGCTGGTTACCGCGACCAGCACCACGATGTCGACGATCATTTTCGCGTTCGGAATGCCCATGCGCTCAAGCACGGTCTGGTAGGAACCGAGGTTGGCCAGCGTAGGATCGTTCCACGGTACCAGGGCCACAACGATGAAGATCGATACGAGGTAGAACAGGCCGATCCGCCAGATCACCGAGTTGGTGGCCTTGGAAATCTGCTTGCCCGGGTTCTTCGATTCCGCAGCCGCGATGGTCACGATTTCGGTACCCATGAACGAGAACATGGTGGTCAGGATTGCACCCAGCACCGCGCCCATGCCGTTTGGCAGGAAGCCGCCGGAATCAAACAGGTGCGAAACACCGCTGACCTGGCTGTTCGGCAGGAAGCCGAAAACGGCCGCAAGACCCAGCGCGATGAAGCCGATGATCGCCAGGACTTTGATCAAGGCAAACCAGAATTCGAATTCACCGTAGTTTTTCACGCTGAACAGGTTGGTGACCGTCAGCAGCATGGTGATGATCAGTGCAAACGCCCAGATCTCGATCCCCGGGAACCAGGCATGGAGAATGGTCGCGGCGGCGTTGGCTTCCAGTGGAATCACCAACACCCAGAACCACCAGTACAACCAGCCGATGGTGAAACCGGCCCAGTGCCCGATGGCACGGTCGGCGTATGTCGAGAACGAGCCGGTGTCGGGCGAGGCGACAGCCATCTCACCGAGCATGCGCATCACCAGCACCACCAGGGTACCGGCGGCGGCGTAGGCCAGCAGCACGGCGGGGCCGGCGGCAGCGATCGCGTGGCCGGAGCCAACGAACAGACCTGCGCCGATAACACCGGCGATCGACAACATGGTCACATGACGCGGTTTGAGCCCCTGTTCGAGGCCATTGGAGCTTGGGGTACTGCTCATCGGAACTACCTTTGCGAGGAAAGCGATTGCGTCCGTCCTGTCTGGTTTTCCTTCTCGTAAAAAGAAACCAACAGGGCGTTCCAGATTCTGCACGCAATAAATGCGCCAAAATGTTTCAAACTCTTCTGGGCCGCGGTTTTCAGCGAGACCGGACAGTCATCGCAAGTCATTGGAATGAATGGCAATTCGCCAGAGCGTTACCCTGCGACTCACTTTTCAGACGATTCAGCGCACCAGAAACACACTGAAAAAGTGTGGGATGCACAATAAAAGGGCGATTCAGGAACGTTCGGCCGGATAGCGCTTCCAACACCCCGCCAAAGCTGGCAACATCGCGCCTTTTTTTACGCGACACCCACGGGTTTGCACGATCAAACACCCGTTCGGTTGTTGATGGGGCGACAGTCTGCTGTGCCGATGCGACAACCTGCCACACGCCATCCGCTTACCGCTCGTAGCGCTGTTGGCTGCCATTGAAACGCTATGCTAGCTTGGCCGCCTCGCCAGGAAGGCCCGCCAACAGCAGGAGCGCAACATATATGAGGAACGCACATGGCTGAGGCCACGCCCGCGCTTGAAATCCGCAACTTGCACAAACGCTACGGACAGCTTGAGGTGCTCAAAGGCATCTCGCTGACCGCCCGCGACGGCGATGTGATCTCGATCCTCGGTTCCTCCGGTTCCGGCAAGTCCACGTTCCTGCGTTGCATCAACCTGTTGGAAAACCCGCACCAGGGTCAGATTCTGGTGGCCGGGGAAGAACTCAAGCTCAAGCCCGCCAAGAATGGCGAACTGGTTGCCGCTGATGGCAAACAGATCAACCGCCTGCGTTCCGAGATAGGTTTTGTATTTCAAAACTTTAATCTGTGGCCGCACATGAGTGTGCTCGACAACATCATCGAGGCCCCGCGCCGCGTGCTCGGCCAGAGCAAGGCCGAGGCGATCGAAGTCGCCGAAGCGCTGCTGGCCAAGGTCGGTATCGCCGACAAGCGCCACGCCTACCCGTCGCAACTGTCCGGCGGTCAACAACAACGCGCCGCGATTGCCCGCACGCTGGCGATGCAGCCGAAGGTGATTCTGTTCGACGAGCCCACCTCCGCCCTTGACCCGGAAATGGTTCAGGAAGTACTTAGTGTCATCCGCGCACTGGCCGAAGAAGGCCGCACCATGTTGTTGGTGACCCACGAAATGGGCTTTGCCCGTCAGGTCTCCAGCGAAGTGGTGTTCCTCCACCAGGGGCTGGTGGAAGAGCAAGGATCGCCTCAGCAGGTGTTCGAAAACCCGCTTTCGGCGCGCTGCAAACAATTCATGTCCAGCAACCGCTAACGGAGCAACATGCATGCAGAATTTTAAAAAGGTCTTCCTGGCCGCCGCCGTCACCCTCGCGTTCAGCGCCGGAGCCATGGCCGAGACCCTGAAGATGGGCATCGAAGCGGCGTACCCGCCGTTCAACAACAAAGACGCCAGCGGCAACGTGGTCGGCTTCGACAAAGACATCGGCGACGCCCTGTGCGCCAAGATGAAAGTCGAGTGCAGCGTGGTTACCTCCGACTGGGACGGCATCATTCCTGCGCTGAACGCCAAGAAGTTCGACTTCCTGGTCTCCTCGCTGTCGATCACCGAAGAACGCAAGGGCGCGGTGGATTTCACCGACCCGTACTACTCGAACAAACTGCAGTTCATCGCACCGAAAGATAAAGACTTCAAAACCGACAAGGATTCGCTCAAAGGCAAGATCATCGGCACCCAGCGCGCCACCCTCGCCGGCACCTGGCTGGAGGACACCTACGGTAGCGATATCGAAGTCAAACTCTACGACACCCAGGAAAACGCCTACCTGGACCTGACCTCCGGTCGTGTCGACGCCATCCTGGCCGACAAGTACGCCAACTACGACTGGCTGAAAAGCGACGCCGGCAAGAACTATGAGTTCAAGGGCGATGCTGTCGTGGAAAGCGACAAGATCGGCATCGCGGTGCGTAAAGGTGATCCGCTGCGTGAGAAGCTGAATGCCGCGCTGAAGGAAATCGTCGCTGACGGTACCTACAAGAAGATCAACGACAAGTACTTCCCGTTCAGCATCTATTGATCTGACCTGCGGGACCGGCACCGTGATCCGACGGCGCCGGCTCCCGGCCTTGCCTGCCGCGATTTGAAAAGAAATCCATGATTATCGACCTCTACGGATTCGGCCCGGCCCTCGCCGCCGGTGCGCTGATGACCGTCAAACTGGCGCTGACGGCCCTGTGCCTGGGACTGGTGCTCGGTCTGCTCGGCGCCTTGGCCAAGACTTCCCCGTACAAGCCGCTGCAATGGCTTGGCGGCACTTATTCGACGCTGGTGCGTGGCGTCCCGGAATTGCTCTGGGTGCTGTTGATCTACTTCGGTACGGTCAACCTGATGCGCAGCCTCGGTGAGTTTTTCGGCAATCCCGACCTGCAACTCAGCGCCTTCGCCGCCGGCGTGATTGCGCTGGGCCTGTGCTTCGGCGCCTACGCCACGGAAGTGTTCCGCGGCGCGATCCTCGCCATTCCCAAGGGCCACCGTGAGGCCGGCGTGGCGCTGGGCCTGTCGAAATGGCGGATCTTCACCAAGCTGATCATGCCGCAGATGTGGCGCATCGCCCTGCCCGGCCTGGGCAACCTGTTTATGATTCTGATGAAAGACACCGCGCTGGTGTCGGTGATCGGCCTGGAAGAAATCATGCGCCACGCGCAGATCGGCGTGACCGTGTCGAAACAACCGTTCACCTTCTATCTGGTGGCGGCGGTCATGTACCTGGGCCTCACCGTGCTGGCGATGACCGGCATGCACTTCCTGGAAAAACGCGCCGCTCGCGGCTTTGCGAGGAGCGCTTCATGAACTGGGAAGTGATCATCAAATGGCTGCCAAAACTGGCGCAGGGCGCGACCCTGACCTTGGAGCTGGTGGCGATTGCCGTGATTGCCGGCCTGTTGCTGGCCATTCCGCTGGGCATCGCCCGCTCCTCAAAGCTGTGGTATGTGCGCGCCTTGCCCTACGCCTACATCTTCTTTTTCCGTGGCACGCCGTTGCTGGTGCAACTGTTCCTCGTCTATTACGGCCTGGCGCAGTTCGATGCAGTGCGTAACAGCGCGCTGTGGCCTTACCTGCGCGATCCGTTCTGGTGTACTACCGCGACCATGACCCTGCACACGGCGGCGTACATCGCCGAAATTCTGCGCGGCGCGATTCAGGCGATTCCACCCGGCGAGATCGAAGCGGCGCGAGCGCTGGGCATGTCCAAACCCAAGGCGATGTTCTACATCATGCTGCCGCGAGCGGCGCGCATCGGCCTGCCGGCCTACAGCAATGAAGTGATCCTGATGCTCAAGGCCAGCGCGCTGGCGAGCACCGTGACCCTGCTGGAACTGACCGGCATGGCCCGCACGATCATTGCTCGCACCTACCTGCCGGTGGAAATCTTCTTCGCCGCCGGCGTGTTCTATCTGCTGATGTCCTACGTGCTGGTGCGCGGCTTCAAGCTGCTGGAGCGCTGGCTGCGCGTCGATGCCTGCCAAGGGCGCTGAAACTTCACACGTGCTGACGGGCGAGGCCCTACTCGCCCGCTTCACCGCGCTGGATGCTTGTCTGATTGAGCATCAGGCGCTGTGGAAACCTCGTCCGTTCACCCATCTTTCGCTTCCATGGGAAACCGACTACCCCGAATTGTCCAAGTGGCTACGCGGACGATCGCTGGAAGATGCAGAGCGGGCGCATAACCATCCTGCCGATCTCGTCGATGCCCCGGAGCCGTTCGCTTCATTGGCGGCATTGTCGATTGAGCTGAGCGCGGTTGGTGAGCTACCGGAGCATGCGCTGGAAACCCCAGGCCATCGATTGAATGTCGATGTGCCGGGGCGCAAGTGGCAGCAGATCGAGGCGTTCGCCAGTCGCTTGTCTTTCGCCTCGCAGCCGACGCACTGGCTGGACTGGTGTTCCGGCAAGGGACATCTGGGCCGACGCCTGTTGGGTACGGGGCAACAACTGACTTGTGTCGAATACGATCCGGCGTTGGTCGCCAGTGGTCAGGCATTAAGTCAGCGCCATCATTTGCACGCCCTGCATGTCGAGCAGGATGTACTGGCGGCAGACGCAGCGAGCGTTATAAGCGCTCAGCACACCCCGGTCGCCCTGCATGCCTGCGGCGACCTGCATGTGCGCCTGATGCAACTGGCAAGCGCTGCCGGATGTCAGCAGATGGCCATCGCCCCGTGCTGCTACAACCGGATCGATCGCAGCGAGTACCAGGCATTGTCCTCAGCGGGCTTGCGATCCGCCCTACAGCTCTCGCTCGAAGATCTGGCGCTGCCCATGAGCGAAACCGTCACCGCCGGTGCAAGAGTCCGACGTCAGCGCGACACCTCCATGGCCCGACGTTTGGCCTTTGATCTGCTGCAACGACAAGTGCGCGGAGTAGACGAATACCTGCCCACCCCGTCCCTGCCCAGCGCCTGGCTGGAAAAACCCTTCGCCGATTACTGCCGCGACCTGGCAGCGCTGAAAGAGTTATCCACAATCGGCACGCCAGACTGGCAGGTACTGGAAGCCTCCGGTTGGCAGCGGTTGGCCGAAGTTCGCAACCTGGAATTACTGCGCGGACTGTTCCGACGACCGCTGGAGCTTTGGCTGAATCTTGATCGAGCCATTTTTCTCGCCGAACAGGGATACGTCGTAAGCCTCGGCACCTTCTGCGACGCACCGCTGACTCCGCGTAATTTCATGCTGCTGGCCGAGCGCGCTTGAAATCTTTACAGCCTGTGGATAACTCTGTTGATGGTTTTCCCGTGGATCCAATATTCACGGCCGTTAGACCGCTTAAACAGCATTGGTCATTTTTTGTTCATGTTGATAAAAAACCTGTAAAACAGGGATTTGCGCACAAAATGAGAACGTGTCCACAAAATCCCCTGCAATACTGCAGTTGCGTCGATCCGTTGTGCATAAGCTTCCAATCAAAACGACATAAACGGGTGAAATGGGTGCTTGAACGGTGCAGAAATCCTGCCCTCACGCTCATTCTGGCTTGATCGCGTAGCACCTCGGTTTTGCGGCTAAAAACTCGGCGACACCGCTCACGCCAAGCCTGATCCAGCGCCTGCGTAAAAATAGTCTGAATTCAGGGGTTTACAGAACCAACCCAATCGCTATAATCGTCGCCCACACGCCGGTATAGCTCAGTTGGTAGAGCAACTGACTTGTAATCAGTAGGTCCCGGGTTCGATTCCTGGTGCCGGCACCATATAAATCAAAGGCCTGCAGCGATGCAGGCCTTTGTTTTTTGTGCTACACGTAACAAACCACGTAACAAGGCTGCCTTATTACAAATCGCGGCCCGTCCCCAAGTCAATCATTCAGGGAACAGTGATGGCGTTGATGGTCGGCAGTCCTCCTCCAGAAAGTGTCAGCGGTGCTTCTGGTGACCAGCAACCAGGATCGACTGGAAACGTCGCGCCCACGCCTCCGCCGCTGCTCCCAGATCAACTTCCTCGCGTTCTCATGACGGTAATTGCCGAAAGCCCAGAATTCTTTGGCGGGCCACAACTGGCGCCAGTGATGTCTGCGATGATCGGCGATGCAAGCGTTGAGAAGGCTCAAGCGCGAACCGCTGTTGACGCAATTCAATTGAAACTTGATAGCAAAATTGCCGAATTCAGTGATTTGAAGGAGCAATATGCAAGGTTAGAAGAGCGGCTAGAGGGTGCGGAGACACTTGGGACCCAGCAGAAGTATTGTACTTTTTTCGGCACTGCCGCCGTTGGCTTCGCGATTGAACTCTACAAATCGCAATACAAAATCCCTGCAGTTTTGTTAGGTCTTCTCGGCATTGGTCTGCTTTTGATGAATCTGAAGCGAGGTAAAAAGTCATGAGTATGGGAGTCATCGACGCCCTTCAGATAGCTGAGGTCCAATTCCACGGTGTTGCCAATCATGAACGCATAGCGATCTACGTGCATAAATACTGTGAAATCGGTGAGTACTGCTTGATGCTACGCATGCCTACCGCCGACGGCACATCGGTTCCAGTGAAGGACCACATGTTGTGGTTCGGCACAGGAATCGTAAATCCGGGTGATTGGATCTTTGTGTATACCGGCGCCGGCGCCACAACAATTTTGCCAGGTCAGTTTGTAGCGGGTTCAGTGATTCAGCCTCGGATCATCAGCTTGCATTGGGGCAAGGATCACACAATCTTCCAAAACCGAGCCCTCAGCCCTGTACTTGTGAAGATCGGTGCCGTGAGCGGCTTACCCCAAGCCATTCCGGCTTATCAAGGTAATCCTGGTAACAAGCAACAGGGACTGTTGTTTAACTGAGAGTGCTCAGCGGCGACCCTGAAGCCTGTACAACCTTGTCGATTTAAAATGTGTGCCACCTCAAAAAAAAGTAATAAAGGTGATATGCCTTTCCGAATTCCGCTGTAAGCCACGTCCTGTAAGGCTTTGAGCGATTTTCGAAAAAGGTGATATTTGAGTGATAGAGAAGTAATCGTATTACTCTTTTCTAAGGTGATATTTCAGAACCACGAAACCCAATGAAACCGGGGGGTTGGCGGAAATATCACTTTCCATATCACTTCATATTACTTTTCCGTGTGATATCGAAAACCCAGTAAATCCGGGGCTTTCAGAGCAGTTTTCTCGTCGTGTTACCTTTATTACTCTTTTTTAAAAGCCCGCCCTGTGCCTGAGATCGAATCTCATCTACATGACGTATTCCCGCGTCCGGTTTAGACTGGCTGCTGTTCCCCAAACCATCAGGAGTAGCCATGCGACAACTGACCAAAAACCCAGCACTTCCGATAATCGAGGTTTCGAAGGAAGGTCGACATTGGCGGGTGGATTGGGATTACCAGGAAGCGCCCGAGAGCAAAGTCTTGACCGACAGAAAAGAGTTTTTGAACGGGTATATAAGTGGTCTCCTTGACTCATTCGGAGCCTCCGCAGGCGCATACGCTCTACCGTCTGCCCGTACCGGTACAGTCAAAAAGCTGAGTGAGGAAACCGCTCAAAAACTGGCGAAGCTGCTTACAGACCTTCTGCACTCGCACGTCAAAGCAGAGCATCGTCGGCTGTTAAAAGCCGCAGAAGTCAGTAGATTCATTGCGGGTGCGGGAGTGAAAGAGACTGCAATCGATTGATATTGGTCCAAGCCAAGCACGACGGGGCTTGTAGCGCCCAGTTGACATGCAGCGCAGATTGAACAGTTTCCCTTTTGTCGATCTGCGCTAAAACCGAAAACTCCCATTCTCATCAGTTTTTCGAAGCACCGCCCTTGTCAACCGGGCCTTTCAGAATCACTGCCCTCTCCCGCTAGCCAATGCACGTCGAGCAAGCTCGTAGCAATTCTTTGCAATTCCTTTCAATCGATGAAACGGCCAAATGCTCCACAGACCCCGCTGGGGCCATAGGCGGGGCTAGGGTTCGCACCGTCACGCTGTTTTGCAAAAAAAAGGGACACAAACCCCGCCGGCGGGAGGGGGATAAGTGCTTTTTCACCGATTTTTTTTGAGAGGATCAATTTGTTGCAAAAGATAGAACGCCCGCAGGACTGAGTCCCCGTGAACCCAGCCATTTCGCGTGCGAGCAGGGAGAATCGCTAGCACTGCCGTAGTCGCATTATCGCGTCGGTAATCGCTTGTGCATTTGTGTCCAAGGTTTCCATGGCGAGGAATGCATTATTTGCAACATCCGCCCCCCCGCTCTCAGAGAGCCACTTGGTAATCTCCTCTATCGCCGCGCCGATTGCATGCTGGTTGTGTAGTAGCAATGTCAGAGCATCTGCCGTGGCGATCTTGCAGTCCGAGTTATCCGGCATGGTGGCCATCCCTTGAAAAGTGGTTCCGGAAGCCTAGTCCATCCTCCGGATAGCTCACCGGGCGTTGCTTGGTTATAGAGCTACGAACCGCCTCTGCCGCCAGTCGGCCTATTGATGTAGGCGATATGCATATCGGTATACTGTTTTTATATACAGTGCGCGGATTAGGTAGGCAGTGCTGATGAATAGAGAATCTGAGAATGCCGTCATCTCGCGAACGCACCGAGTAGATCAATGGCGGGCCATGCTGCGTGACGAATTGGCATTGCTGGCAATGCCCGGTGCCCATCACAAAGCTTTGCTCAGGCAAGCGCATGCGCTTCATCAAGGCCAGGTTATCGATGCTGATGAACTTGGAGACTTGCTTGAGTTAGCGGACGCGGCGCTTGCCTACGCGGTCGAATCGTTATTAGACCTCGACACTGACGAGTAGGAGAAACCATGCACCTACTTGTTACGCCTATGCGCTTGCGTGGTGTCGCGCTGGAACCGAAGGAACGGCGCCGTTATCCGCCAGTCCGGGGCAATGTCATGGTCAACTCTGCTAACTGTCATGAGTTAGGCCGGGCGGCGAATATTGCCCGCGTTGAGGTGGGAATGCCGCTCGATCCGGATCCTCTCCCTCCTTTGCTTGATGCGACTCTGGCAGGAATGGCGGTCACAGGATTTGTTTTAAGCGGCATTGAGTACATCGATGGTTGCGCGTATGCGCAATCATGGTGGTGCAGACAAGAGTGATGAAGCAGGGGCCAGAGGCCCCTGTTTCAGTTTCTTACAGCTGCTGAATGATCTTATACAACCGAATCGACCAATACGCAGCTTGAAGCGCTCGGATCAATTCTTCAGGGATAAAACGGTATAATTTTTTCACCGTTTCTATTCTCTTTTGAAGGGACAGACAAAGTTCCGTTTATTGGAACTCACCTCCCACCTACCGCCACTCAGCTGGCTACAAAAAATTCACCCACATGTTACGGGAAATATATTTCCCACAACTTACGTAATTACTTACGTATTTATGCAACCTAATCAGGTTGACTGAGGGCTGATCAGACCATAACCTTCATATTGCGAGTATAAAAAGTGATGGGCTGATGCGGCGGTTGAGAGAATCATCAGGTTTTTTTTGAACCAGAGCAACCACCAAATTCAGCGCGAGAAGCCCGGCCCCGCCCGGGCTTTCTTGTGTCTGGCGCCCGGGCGACAACGCCAACTCGACCCCGCCGCCTGAAACATAAGGGTTTCGCTCAAGCATTGATCAAATTTGTTAACCGTATTCGGTTTACTTCGGTAAACACCTGTCAACACCATGTTGACCGATAATTCCGACGAACGGTATACGGCAACTAATTGATGGAAAAAGATATCAACTGATATCAGGACTTTTGAGGGCCTCTAAAGGGCCTCAAAAGCTCCTTATTAGGCCTGCTACTCTGCCCTCAGAGTAACTTAACTCTCTTCTCAGAGAGTAATTAGCTTTAACTTCTCAGCAATTGATTTTGCTTTGACCGCTTTCTCGGCAAATGCAGCCACATCATTTGGACTGGGCGAAGGGCCTGCCAAATGGGTATGAGCGGATAGCTGGGAATTCATCTGTTCCACTAGATCGATCAAGTCGCAAACGATCCGAAACAGATTCACATCCTCTGAACCGACCCAGTTTTTTGGTGCCTGCATGCGCTGGCCAACCGCTGCGACGCTTTCGCGCAAACCTTCGATCCTTTCCTGCATATCGCCACCCACCGTGGCGTTGAGCTTCTGACCAACAACTAGGTTCAGATCTCTGCCGGTAGCCTGGTGAAGGTCGCCAACCGCCGCAAGGCTCGCGGATCCACCCGACAGCAGCTTGAGCGCGCCCAGCGCCTCGATCTTCTTCACGCCGCCCACCGTCTCGGTTGAGTGGTCATCGACCGCCCGCGTGTGGCTCTGGAACTGCTCGCGGTTGTCCAGAGCTTCAACCTCACGCTCGATCGCGTGATCCCGGATCTTGCCGTCGGTTTGGCGTAGCCAGTTGCCGTCCGCGTCGACGCGCTGCTGTGCCGTGCCGCTGTGCTGCCACACCTGGTCACCCTTCGGCACCTTCGGCATGCTCAGCCCGTGAGGCAAGATCGATTGAATGTAGGGCTTGTTCGGCAAGCCGTAGGCGAAGCACACCACGACGCGCGTGCCTTCCTCGGGAAAGGCATAAATGCCCATGTCCTCGCCACCTGTTGGCAATGGCAGCGGGACACCGGTCAGCGGCGGCATGGCTGGATCTGGCTCGCCATCGGCGCCCAGGACTTCAATGTCCACCGCGTAGCGCGGACGAAAATCGTCACAGATCCCGGCATCCGTCGGGGCATCGGCCACGGCGCTGACGCGGGCGAAGCGTGGCAGATGATAACCGCCGGTGAGTTCGGGAAATTGGCGCACTACAGCGCGGCGGATTGCGTCTTCCATCGGATAGCCATCTGGTCATTGGCGAGTGCCACACTGGTGACACGTTCGCCGGCATTGATCGTTGCACCAGGTCGCAGCCCTGGAAGGGCCGCCACCATTGCGCTCTGGTTGCCCTGGTAGCCGTCGAACAGCTCCGTGGGGATCTGCAGCGCCGCCCGGGCGCCAAAAAAACCGTCGGCCCAACTGCCGGCGAACACTTCGCCGTTGCCCATTTGGTGCCATGTGAAGTCCGGGATGCTGAACACCCGGGCGAGACTGTCCATTGCCTGGTAACCGGCGGCAAGGCTGTAGAAGTACGGCGCCTTCACGCCAGCGTAAGGCCGATCGGGAACGCGAAAGCGCAGGCCCGTCTGCTCGCTGATGGCAGCCAACACGGCGCGCAGATCGACGTGACGCAGGTTCAGCGGCAGCGGGTTGGCCAGCACTGCAGCCAGCTCACGGCAGAACAGCATCTGCTCCTTGGCATTGGCGGCGGTGCAGCGCTCGACGTAGCCGATGAAGTGGCGCTGCAGCGTGCGGTCGTTGTAGCCGATATCCAGCGTCACCAACCCTTTCAGCGGCTCGGCAGACTGAACGGTGAAGCTCGCCCGCCCCGGACTGGTGACGTCCAGGCGAACGTCTTCCTTGACCAACCGAACAGGCGCGCCATTGATCGACAGAACCTTGTGCAGTTTCACGTCTGCTCACTCCCCAGCCATTTGTCGACGCGGCCCAGCACCTTTTCAAAGCCGCTCAGTTTCGGGTTGTCGCTCGAACCGGAGTTACTACCCCCCTCACCGACCGCGCTGCCCGTGGCGCCCTGGGCGTCGACCTTATTGCCGGCACGCCGACCCTCGACCTTTTCCGGGTTCGACTCGCGCTCGCTCAGCGAGAACTGCACCAGCCAGGCTTTCAGGTTGTCGGCTTCGCGGGCGCTGACGCCTTCGGAGAACTCCACCTGACGCACGCCGAAGGCCTCGGCGGTGTCATTCACCACGCGGTACAGATGGAGCTGGCCACCGCTCGCCGTGGCTTCGGCCAAGCGCATCAAGTCAGTCAATTGCACCCGATCGACGAAGGGGATCATCAGCGACACGGCCAGCGTCTTGGGCTTGAAGCCCTTGTGCGCCTTGTCGGTGTTGCTGGTCTGCCCGGACATGTCGCCGCTTTCGATACGCAGATTGGCCGTGACCTTGAGGTTCTTCCCCTGGACTTTTTGCCCGTCGAGTAACAGCGTCATAGGCCCACCAGTTCCTGTACAAAACTCAACCCTTCCTTGGTGCCGACCAGCAGCATTCCCGCGCACTGCACCCATTCATGCCCCGGCGCGTCACCGCTCAGCAACTCCTGGCGCAGCTCGCTGGAGTTACCCGGGCCGATCAGGCGTGCGCGGATGCTGACATCCGGATTGCCCTCGGCCAGCAGATTTTTCAGGTCAGCCAGTTGTTGATCCCGGCCCTTTTGCTGGGCGACTTTGCGAGCGGCCAGCGCTGCCAGATCGCCCAGCGGCGAGCTATCGGCGGCGTAGCCCTCCAGCACGGCCAACTGGCCGGCCATGGACTGTTTCGCGGCCTTCACCACCGTGCAGCGCTCCAGCGGCAGCGCTTGCCAGCGCGGGAGCGGGCCGGCGCCGGGGATCTCCCACTTGTCGCTCTCCAGCTTCATCAGGTGCTGGGCGCGCCGTTCCGTGCGCACCAGGTCGGGAATCGGCAGCAATGCATTGAATCGCGACAGGCCGCTGGCCAACTGCTCCAGGCGCGTGCCCAGGAACAAAATCGACAGGGCATATTGCGGCCCCGCCGGACGCCCGTTGTCGGTCGCGTCCTCCAGCTTTCTGGCCAAGTGTTCCAGCACGTTCGGCGCCGACAGGAACCGCTGATAGCCTTGGCCCTGGCCGATGCCACTTTGAAACGGCGTCACCACCAGGCACGCCGGCACCTGGCCCAGTTGATCGGCCAGCGCCGCCCGACCGGCTTCAATGGCGCCTTTCGCGGCCTCCGCGACTGGCCCCGGGTTGGTGTTGGCCAGCCCGTCCAGACCGGCCAGCCGTTGCGTGGTGCTGGCCAGCTCGCCGGTGGCCAGATCCTTGGCAGCGGACAGCCCGCCCATCCATTGCGTGGCCTGCTCGGGCCAACGCATCGTCACCGGTGCCCAGTTCATGCCGGCGGCGTCCAGGTGATGGCTTTCATGGCCTTGAGGTTTTTGTCTTTCAGGGTTTTATCCACAGCCTGACGCAACGATTCCGCGCACTGCTGGGCTGCTTGGCGAAAGCGCACCAGGTCATGGCTGACTTTCTGCAACTGGGCGATGGTATGGGGACGAAAGGCCAGCACCTGGTCGCCGTCGGTGCATGGGTACACGTCATCGAGACCCAGCAACACCTGGGCATTGAGGTTCACC
Source organism: Pseudomonas sp. MWU12-3103b (assembly GCF_023100615.1). Classification (NCBI taxonomy): domain Bacteria; kingdom Pseudomonadati; phylum Pseudomonadota; class Gammaproteobacteria; order Pseudomonadales; family Pseudomonadaceae; genus Pseudomonas; species Pseudomonas sp. MWU12-3103b. Next base: position 250,879 of record NZ_JALMEY010000004.1, on the reverse strand, counting down.
TGGTCATCGATGGCGCTGCCGTAACGGTGCACGTCGCCCAACGCGCTGGAGTTGAAACCGCCGGCGACGTATTCGGCGCAGTCGGCCCCGATCATCTGCAGCTTTTTGTCCCGAAGCGCATTCAGCACGGCATCAATGTCGTCGACCCATTGCCCGTCCTTCCAGATCTGGTTTGGCCCCGGCTTTTTCATGGTGAAGCCTGCCGGCACTGGCTCAAAGCCTTCGAGCGTGCGCGGCTCGCCCGTGTCGGTGCTGTACACCACCGCACCGCCGAAGTAATCCACCAACTGCCAGGCGGTGCCGTTCCACCAGGCGGCTTTGTGTTCCGGGATTGCCGGCGGAGCTGTCTCCACGCATCCGCCGGGGATCATGTACACGCCCGGTTCCAGCGGCGACTCATCAGCCTTCACGGCCCCTACGAAAATGCCCAGATGGTTGGTCTGATAGACAAGTTTCTCAGTCATGCTCGATCTCAATACTTGATGCAGAAAAGAAGGGCCAAGTTCTTGGGCCGGGTTTCGTTACCGCCGGCGGCGGCAACGGTCACGCCGTGGGTGTGCGCACCACCGCCCCCTACACCAACGTTGTGGGCGTGGTGGCCGGCAGCGTCCATACCGATGTTGTGCGCGTGATTTCCTGCCCAGGACGTTTCGTGTGCACCACCCGACTGCTGTACAGAATTGAGGCCGCCGGCACCTTGGCCAATACCTGGCGAGCTGGGTGCTGTATGTGCGTGAGCGCCCTGAGCGTCAGTCCAGGTTCGGTGAACGTGGTTGCCCTGGGCATCCGTCCAGGCAGCGTGAAGGTGGTCACCCACCGCTGCGGCAGAGGCGGTGTGCGCGTGGGAATGGATCATCATGTCCTGAAAGGTGCCGAACGCCCGGCTTGCATCAACACCGCGCCCGTCGTCCCAACCTCTTGGGAACAAGCCGCGCATATCGGGCAAGTTGAAGGTTGTCGAGCCGTCGCCGGCGCCGTAATGAGCGCCCAACATTGCAAAGAGGCGGGCGTAGGTTGTGCGCGAAACCGCCGCACCGTTGCACCTCAACCAACCTTCCGGTGGCCAACTCATGGAAAACCCGGCCACCATCCCGGTCATTGAGTCGCTGACCTGTTTCTGCAACTTGTTCAGCGCGGCCGTCGTGGCGAGGATCTCACTGCTGTTCGTGTTCGGGTCATCGCTCTTGGCGTTGGGCAGGTTGCCCAGATCCACGTCTTCTTTGGTCGTGCCTCGGGCGCGCAGGTTCGCGTAATCGCCATTGCGCGCCGCGAAATGCTGCATAAGCGCGCCGACGATCGGCTCCGCTGGGCGTGCATCGTAGATTTCTGTCGCAGAGGCGAAATAGACGATCGGCACGCAGTAGTGACGGACACCTGCCGCGTCGGTGTAATCGCCCTTTTCTCCATAGACGACCTTCCACGTCGCCACCCGATCGTTCAACTGCCGTTCCAGGCACACGTCGAGGGTGATAGTTCCAACGGGAATAACACCAGTGAATGGCCAGGGCTTCGACATGAACACCCGTATGCCTTCGATGTACGCCGTGCCGGCATTCAACTGGAACCCGTTTTCACTTTTCCCGAATGCCAGCGAGTTACCGAAGAAACAGGCTCGACCGTACATTTCACGATTGCTCAGTCGCTCGCGCTCATCGATCCCGGCCAGGCGCACGGTAAAGTCGTGCTGCCAGGTGCTGGCATCGATCTTTACGCCGGTCAGCGCCTGGGCGCCGTCGAAGGCCACCAGAAAATTACGGGTGACGTTGTTGCCGATCTGCAGCGGCGGGATGTTCTTGCGCTTCTGCTGCAGCGGCACATAGGAGACCGCGAACAGCAGGCCGTCTTCATCTTCCAGGCCGACCCAGTTGAAGTCCCAATCGCCAATGTCGGAACCCAGCTGGGCGCTGTACACGACCTGGTTGGGATTCACGAATCCGGCGTTTTCCTTGGGAATGTCATAGGTCTGCACGATCTGCCCTGCGGGGGGCTTGCCGGCGGCACGATCCACCGGGGCTTCGGTGTTCAGCCCGGGCACGTTGGCAAAAATGAATTTCGTGATGACCAGGGGCTTTTTCTGGCTTTGTTTCAGGGCGATCTGGCCTTCACCGGCCAACGTAATACTGGCGCTCACAGTGCGCTCCTACAGGCTGGCGACCAGCGTTTGCTGGTCGTCGTTGAAATCGACAAGGCCCACTTGAAGGCCCACGGGGGTGATGGTTACGAAGTCGTAGCGCCGGCACGTCCGACCGTATTGCTGGATCAGCACGCGCAGCAGTTCGGGATTGAGTGACAGCTGCGCGTTGCTGAATTTCAGCAGCACCACGTCCCAATCACGGTCGGGCTGGCGTTCCTCGATCTCGACGTAGCCGACGCCCAGGCGCTCGAAAATACGTTTCATGCCGGCGGTGCTGCCGGCGTCGACCGAGTTGATGAAGGCGAATTTCACCCGCAAGCGAAACAGCGATTCCGGCTCGCCGGTGAAGCGCGTCACGTCGCGCTGCCAGGCCCACAGTTCAAGGATGCTCAGGTGGCAGGTGTCGGGATCGATCTGCGAGTAAGGCCAGCGCAGCCAGCCGGTGACGGTTTCCCACCAGGACTGTGCGGCAGCGGTCAATTTCGACAGCTCGGTGCCGGCGAGCCAGAACGGCAATTTGAGCTTTATCACTTGATGTTCACCGTCAGATTTTCCAGCCGGGGAATCGACAGGCCGCTGACGATGTCGACCACGGGCGTGAATTTCACCGCCTCGATGCCGGGAAACTGTCGGTGCAGTTCTTCGGTCAGGCGACTGGTGCTAAATCTCGATTGCGGGTAAGTCAGCGTCGGCTGGTAGTCGCGAGGCGTGCTTTCGCGAAACGCGGCGCGCACAAACAGTTCAATTTCGTGCTTGAGGTCGGCGATCTGCGCCGGCGTCTGGTTGGCGAAAGGCCAGACGTTTACCAGGATATTGACCAGCGTTTCAGGCATGACCATGGCCAGCAAGTCGTCGCCATGGCCGTGGTTGCCCAGGTCGCGGATATGCGCGTTGATTTGCTCCAGGTACGTCGCCGCCGGCACACCGGCATCAAACAGGATGTAGGCGTTAGCGCTACCGGGGCCACGCGGGGCGCCGTGTTCGAAGTACACGCCGTCAGGGCGCACGCCGGGGAAGGCGGAAATCATGGCGCGATAGACCGCGTCGGTGTGCCACTGGTTGACTGCCGAAAACTGGTTACGCACGCGCAGGCGCAGCTGCTCGTTGGGTTCCGGATCTGCGCCTGGTGAATCCAGCCACCCGTCTTTGTTGACCACCTGCACGATGCCAGGGATCGGCGCCGGCAGGATCGCGTAATAACCCGGCGCCAGGTTAAAACCACTGCCGGCTTCGATCGCCTCGACAGGAACGTCCAGCTGCAGCTGGCCCTGCTGGAACGTCGCCGGCGCTGTCGTGACAAGTTTGTAGACGTTCCCGTTGATCGCGGCAGACTGCACCACGATGCCCTTTTCCAGCTCCAGCACACCGTCCGGAATGGCCCGGGTAAACAGCAATTTGCCCTTCGCCTTGGTCGCGCCCTTGCGCTCGACGTTGACCGCCCATGCGAGCGTGTCCAGCCAGGCGTCGACCGCCGTTTTCACGAAGAAATTGGGCAGCACGGTCAAGCACAGGAAGTCCAACAACCACAGCACCGGCTTGGTGACTAGCGCGGTCATCACCCGCCAGAACGGCGAATAACTACTGGTGTTGGCGACTTTCGCGCCCTGAGCTTCCACCTCTTTTTCCCAAGCAGCCTTCAAGCCTGCTTCGGTGGTCGGGATGCCAGTATCGGCAATCACCTTTTTGAAATCGACGCTCACAGACTTACCTCGATCGATCCGAATTTGATGGTTTTCGCGGTGACCAGGTACACGCCTGGCGCCTGCTCGGTGATGCGCGCCGTACCTGGCACCAGACGCACGTCGTCTTCCACCAGCAGTTCCATCTGCTGGATGCAATCGCGTTGGCGCAGGCGGTCACGCTCGGCCACCAGCGTCACCAGCAGGCCGCTGTCGCGGATCATGTGGGCGATGTCCTGGGCGATGCAGGCGCGGTCATCAATCAGCCTGGGCTGGTTCGAAGGATCGAGCGCCAGGTCGTTGTCGGCGATCAGCAAATCCACGTATTCGCTCATCCGCCCACCGCCATCGCGACCATGTTTTCCATCTCCAGCGGCGTCATCTGCTTGCCGGTGTGGATGTTCACGTTTTCCACATGCGTGCCCTTGTTCTGGCTGCTGTTGTTGTTCTGAATACTGGTCAGCAGGCCACCCGGCGGCACTGCAGACGGGCGTGCCGGCGACAGGCTGGGAATGGCCGCATTGATGGTCTGCTGGGCTTTCTGCGCGGCGTTGGCGGTATCGGATGCGCTGGTGGCCGCGTCGACACCTGGCACTTCGGGCATACCGCCGAAACGTGCCTCGATGTTCACGCCCGGGATGCTGTTCAGCAGCTCGATCACGCCGTTTACGGCCTTGGTGAAAATACCGACGATGCTGTCCCACGCAGCCTTGGCCATGCCCGACCAGCCGCCCATGGAGTTGAACCAGTCGGACAGTTTCTGGAACGTTTCGGCAACGGCTTGGAACGCGGCGGTGTTCATCAGGGCCGTCGTCCATTCGTCCCAGTAATAGACCGCTGCAGCGATCGCGGCGACCAGGGCAACGATGCCGACCACGATCCACACCACCGGGTTGGCCAACAGCGCCGCGTTCACCAGCCAGATCGCGCCCTGCCACAGCAACATGGCGCCACGAATGACCGCCAGAACGGCGCTCAGCGTGTGAATCACCACGACGTAAGCGAGGATCGCCATTTTCTGCAGGATGAACATCGCGACCGTGCGCAGGCCCATGGCCTGGAACAGTTTCCAGACGGTAAGCATGCCCAGCCACGTCATCCGCGCGATGCCCACCACCATGGTCAAGGCTGACATGGCGGCGACGATGCCCATGATCGACAGCGCAGTAATGCCGACCACGCGGGTGATGTTGGGGAACAGCTGCGACCAGCGCACCAGCGTTTTGCCAATGTCGACCATCTTGGCCATGAACGGCGACAGCACCGGGATCAGCACCTGACCGAACACCACGCGCATGACTTCGACCAGGGACGCCCACTGCTGCCACGGGTCAACCATCGCCCGCGCCATCTGCTCGGCGTTCTCAAGTCCGCGCACCTTGCCCAACTGCTCGATGCCGTTGCGCAGCCGATCGGTATCCTTGGCCAGCGCACCGATCACCTGGGCGCCTTCGCCGCCGAAAGCCTCCATCAGCTTGGCGCCGGCGGAGGCGCTGGTCAGGTCGCCGAACTTGCCCTGGAGCTTGTCCAAGATGGTCATCATCGGCAGCATTTTTCCCTGCTGGTCGGTGAACTTCATCCCCAGCTTTTCCGAGGCGGCACTGATGTTTTCGAAAAACGCCTTGTAGCGTCCGCCGGCGTCGCCCCCTTCCATGGTGCTGCTCAGCGTGCCGATCACCGCCATCTGTTCAGCCAGGTCGACGCCGGACGTCGTGGCGATCGCCCCGGCTTCCTTAAAGGCGTCTTTCATGGCCGCGCCGCTGGTGCGGAACAGTTGCACCGCCAGCGCCGTCTGACCGCCGAGCTTTTCCACCCACGCGCCCTTCCCCATCGCATCGGCCTGGGACTTTTGCAGGTTGTAGAGCGTGCCGACGTACTCGCCCATCGTTTCGGCGTCGGATTTGGTGGCCTTGGCCAACAGGTTGCTGGTGTTGGTAAACGTAGCCAGTTGGTTGCCGGCAAGCCCCTTGATAGCGCCCTCAATCAGGTACGCGGACGCCACGAAGTCCTTGGCGTTCTCCCCGTAGTTCACGGCGAATTCCAGCGACTTGGTGTTGAGCGCCGACAGCGCTTCCTCGGCCACGCCCAGCGAGCGCACGTCGCCCAGGGCGCGATTGACCTCCAGCGCCGGCTCCATGGATTCGCGAATGGCGACCACGCCCGCCGTCAGCCCGCCCAAGCCCAGGCCGATCGTCTTAATGTGCTTTTCGCTTTGATCGGCAAGCTCGGAAAAGCCCATTTTCACCTTGCCCAGGGGCGCGGTGACTTTGTCCTGTAAGCTGAGAATGAAAGCCAGGCTGGCGCTACGGTCTGCCAATGTCGTTACCCGTTCAGCGCAAGGGCGATGCCGTTAGCCACGGCAAACTCCATGCGTCTCCAGTGTTCGTCCTCCAGCCACTTGGCCGTACCCATCGCCTCGGGCGTGGGTTCGGCACCAGGTAGCCAGCGGTTCGTCAGGGCCATCAGCTGGCCCAGGCCGTTTTCACTCAGGCGCTCAGCGTGCTCGAGCGCTTTTTTACGATCACCTCAACGTTGGGTGCGTATTCCTCCAGCAGCGCGCCGGCCAGCTGCATCACCATCACCGGGTTGGCCAGCAGCGGTTTCAGCGTGGCTTTTTCTTCCTGCTTGACGGTGTTCATCAGCAGGTTGTGGCCCGGGCTGACCTTGTTGGTTTGGGTCAGCGCGTTGAAGTATTTGGTCACGTCAGCCGGGGTCAAGCTGAAGGTGAATTCGTTTTCGCCGACTTCCAGGGTGATTTCTGCGTTTTGTTCGTTCATTGGATGACTCACTTGTTGAGGTTGGGTGAAGGGTTGGCCAGGGGCGCCGGCGATCGCCGGCAAACGCCCATGGCGTATTGCTGCAGTCCGACGATCATTTGCCGGCTTTGGGCGAGTTGATCTCGGAGGGTGAAATAATCCTGTCGAGCGTCTGCTGCGAGTTCGGAGCGTCCTGCATCAGCCACGCGGGCGGCGCCGGCGGTAGCGGACACAGATCCGGTGGCGGGACAGGTGGCGCTGACGTACAGCCGACCAGTGCCATCGCCAATAGCGCGGCGCAGGCGTTCGTTTTCAGTGCGTGCATCGGTCAATTCCTTGGTGTTTCGTTGGTCGATCGCGTCCCGCTCGGCGAGCATTTCGCCGCTGATGCGTGCCGCTTCGCGCAGGCCGCTGGCCTCCCATTTCGCGCTGTCGCGCTCGCGCCTGGCTTCGTCGCGCTGGCGTTCCAGTACGTCAAAACCGATCCAGGCAACCAGGCACAGCACGACCAGGAACAAGGCTTCGCGCAGCATCAATAGCCCTCCGCACACAGCTGGGATTCGGCCAGCCGGCGGTTGTGCAGCCCCGGCACAAAGCGCTTCTGGCCCTTGGCGTCGGTCACAAAGGCCCATACCGGCGTCTTGCCGTCCGGCGCCCATGCCAGGGCTTTGCAGCCCTCGGCGATGCGACCGGCGTTGATGAGCGCGACCGCTCGACTGGCGCAGGTGCTGGTCACGCCGAAGTTGTGGCCATGACTGGTGAGTGCGTCGAACGTGTTCTGGCGCACGTTCGGGTTGGTGATGCACTCGGCCAGCTGCAGCTGCGTTTTACGGATCACCAGCTGCTCCACCTCTGCGCACTTGGCGGGCGACCAGTAGTCGCCGACGACGACCGGGTACGGGCTGGTAAACCGGGTGATGCCTTTGCAAACCGTGGGCAGTCCGCTGGCGAGTTTGTCCGCGTAAACGGTGTTCTGGCCGTTGCCTTCCCAGGTGCCCAGGAAGATCACCAACGGGGCGCTGGCCAGCGCGATCAAACCGGCGGTGATACGTCCGCGCAGGCTCATGGGAACCACACGCGCAGCACTGCCGGCACCACCATCTGCAGCACGGCGCCGACCAGTGTCAGGATGGTCAGCAAACGCCCGACCTTCGAGCCGATCACGTTGACCGCAAGGGTCAACGCCTGCTGCCCCTTGTTCAGTTCCTTGAGCTGGCCAGTCATGTTTTCGAATTGCTGCTCAAGCTTGGTCACGCGAGTGGGCACGGTGTCGTGACGATCTTCAAACTCGTTCATGCGGTGCTCGATCACGGCGATTTGCCGCTCCAGCGTTCCCAAACGTGCGGTTTCAGTGGTCATCGGCGGTTGCTCTTCTCAACGTCCGTTTGGCACGGGACACACCGGGTGATACCGCCATGCGCCTGGCGCGCCGGCGGAATAGGTTTGTCGCAGTCCTGGCAATGGGTCAGGCTCGGCCCGACCGGCACAGGCTTGCTCAGCTGGGCTTTGATCGCCTGGTCACGTTGGCGCTGCTCCAGATCCTGGGCACGGTCGAACCAGTCCACCATCAGCGCAGCCCCTCGATCTCGGTCGCTGCCAGGTACGGCACGCCATTGACGTGGATGAAATCCGGGCTGGTTACGTCGAACGGAACCTTGTGTTTGGACTTCTCGCCGCCCTTCGGATCGATCGCCAGAAGGCTGGACAGCTTTACCTTGCAGCCGAAGGCTTCCACCCGCAGTTCCTCGTCTTCGCCGGCCTTGGCGAAAAACACCGCATCGAAGGGTTTGAGGCCACGGAAGCTGCCCGCCGAGCGCGCCGCGTCGATCAGCAGATTGAAGTTGGTGGTATCCAGCTCGAATTCGCCGGCAGCGGCCACGTCACCGTCCACGGTGCCGTCTGGCACGCCCCGGGTTTGGGCCACTGCAGAGTTGTCGGTGATATCCAAAGTGCAGCTTTCGACGTGCAGCGCGATATCGCCCAGGCTCACGTCAAAGTTCTTGCCGCCAATCTTCGCCATGGGGCGTTACTCCTGTTTGTCGGTGGAAAGATCCAACGCGATGTTTGCGGTCAGGTCTTTCGGGCAGTTGTGGGGCTTCAGCTTGATGTAGGCCGCGACCTTGGTTTTCGTCTCCCAGGTCAGCACCAGGTCGCCGTCCTTCGGCGGCTCGATGTCACCAGGGAACACCTGGCCCGCGAACGTGGTGGACTTGGCCATGGCGCGCAGTGGCGCCATCAACTGGTTGGTGTTGACGGCCATGCTGTTGGGGGTGTTGTTCAGGCGGCGATCGGCCACGCGGCGAATCAGCAGCGGGCGGATCTGGCGAGCGGCCTTGTCAGTGATGCGCAGGTATTCCACGACCTGAAAGTCACTGCCGGCGGTGTCCAGCATGTTGCCGTCGCCCCAGTACACGCCCGGGTAATCGGGATAGGTCTGCGAAACCGAGTAGCGCGCCCGATCCAGTTCGCTGCGCACAGCCGAGGTCAGCGGGACTTTTTCGCCGTCGATCGGAACAGGGCCGAGGCCCAGCACGGCTCCGGTGGCCACACGCATGGGGCTGTCAGCGATGCTCACAGAAGCGTTGGCCAAACGACCGGCCAGCACGCCCAGGTCATTGCCGTGCAGTTGCGGCACGACCAGCACACGCGGCGCCGCCAGATTGGCCAGCAGCCCTTTGCGCTCGCTGACGTACTGTGCCCAGGTCTGTTCGGCGGTGATGCCAGGCACGGACGCCATGACGAACACGCGGCGCCCGTAGGTGTTGTTCAGGGCGATCGCCGCGTCATGCATCGCAGACAGTTCGGCGGCAGCGGTCACCGGCTTGGTAATCACCGCAGCTTCCACGGAATAGCCCTGCTGCTGGGCCTTTTCCAACGCCTCGTCCCATTTGCCCTCGGCACCGATCGGAGCCGCGACACACGCCCAGCGCTGGCCACCGTTGAGACGGGCAGCAGTGATTTGGGTTTTCAGGTCGCTGGCCGGAACGCCCAGTTCGGCGTCCAGATCGCTGTCCGTGTTCAGCGGCAGGATCTGGCCGACGTTCTTGCCGGCAGGGCCGATGAAAAGAAAATAACGCTCAATCTCGCTCACAGGCCCCTGGCCCAGGTTGAGATTGTCGACGGTGACTTGACCGAGTGCCATGCAGTGCCTCGTTAGCGGGGTGAAGTTAGGATTTGTTGCAACACCTGGGTAATCAGCAGGTCGGTGTCGCGTTCGGATTCGGCGCCGATGAACTGGCGTTTCGGCAAAGTGATTTCCCAGCTCTGCGCGCCCGACGACTCGCTGCGCTGGTCGTCCAGGATGCGGATCAACAGACCCGCCTTGGCGTAATTCACATGTTCTTGAATCCACGCCACAGACGGCCTGGTCAGGCTCTTTTTGCCGGCCTGGCGCACGCGGAAACCCAAACGACGCAAGCGCTTGGCTTGTTTCTCGGTCGCGGCCAGGCCGGGCGGGGTTTTGTTCCAGCGGCGCATCTGCGCGGCGGTGCGGCGCTCGCTGACGCCATAGTGCTGCTGGGCGGCGACCCATCGGGTCAGAGCGTTTTTCCAGCCCAGTTCCGCTTCATCAGCCGTCAGCCTGGTGACCACCATCAGCTTGGCTAGGCCGGCTTCCATCTTCTTTTTGCCTTTGCCGTCGCCCTGACGCGGGGCGAACGCCGAACCGTCCAGGTTCTGCTGGGCACGCTGACGCTTGCGGCTCATCGTCCGCACGCGCTTTGTCACCTGGTTCAGCAAACGCCGGCGCAACTGCGGCGGCAGGCTCAGCAACGCCAGTTGCTCGCGCACGCCCAAGCGTCCGCGCACGTCGAGTTCGAACGTGCTACGCCCCGCCATTGGTGGCCACCTCGCCGCGCTCGGCGATCCACAGATCAAATGGAACGAACGCCCAGGTCTTGCCGAAGGCCTGGATCTCGCCGCCCGGATCTTCAGAGAGATACTGCGGCTCGACGAATTCCAGCGTGACTTCCACGTCGAACAGATCGCTGTCCAAGGGCTCTACGGCGAATTCCGGCGCTGGCAGTTCGTGGCGGTCGCGGTCGGCGTCGTGGTTTTCCAGCCAGCTGCCGACCAGGGCCATCAGGCGTGCCGGATGATCGGCGAAGCGTTCCAGGATGATCGCTGCGCGATAGTGCATATCGCCCAGGTGCATGCCGTCCACGCCGGGCTTCCAAACGAGATGGAGCTTTACCTGTTCGGTGAAGCTGTCGAGCTGTTCAGGCTCGACCAGGCGGCGTTCGAGTAGGTAGGAAGTCAGTGCCTGAAGCTTGGTCATAGCAACTTCGCCGTGATGCGGCCACGGCCCTGCAAGGCGCGCACAGCCTGCTGACTGAATGCCAGAAACGTGTCTTCACGCTCCGGCGCTTCCTTGCCGGTGTTCTCGGCGCTCTCACGGCGGGTCACGGTGGCGAACTGCTGCAGGGCGCTGGCCTTGGCGCGGCAATACACGGCGCGCTTGTACAGCCGGGCTTTGAAAGCACGCTCAGGCAGCAGCATCGGATCGGCTGTTTCCACGGCAACGATGCCCGCTGCAAGCCAGCTGGTTTTGAGCTTGGCCAGGTCGGTATTGACCTCGGCCATCGCGATAAACAAAGCGTCGGTCAGCAGGTCGCCCAGGAACTCCGCCGGCAGGCGATAGCCCTTTTGAAACTCGGCCACGGAGAGGTTCGGCCAGAAGCCGTCGTTCTCGATCGCCTGTTCCACGATGGTGGTGGGTTTCCCGGAAAAGCTCATTGCTGACCGCTCGAATTAGGGCGGGGAGACTGTTTTTCGTGGGGCTGTCCATAAATGGCAGACACACGTCCACAGTTCCCCGCTGGGGGGGTAGTCGGTTATTGGGCGCCGGTGACGGCGGGTGTTTGTTTAGCCAGAGCAATGCGGCACTTCTTGATCCGCGTCTCGTTGCCGGCCTTCGCGTACAGCTCGGTGGAGCGCTCCAGGTGCTCGAGCGCGGTTTCCCACTGCTCGGCTTCCATGGCGCGCATGCCGATCAATTTGTGGTACTTGCTCGGGATCTGCTCGGGCAGATTCCACTCACCGTCAACACGCGGCAGCAGATCGGACAGGTACGGTTCCGGGCTGCGCTGGGCGTTGTATTCGGCGTAGGCCCAGTCGATCACTGCATCCGCGACAAAGGTCTGCACGTCACGCTTGAAGCGCTCCGGCATCTCCTGGCCCTGCTCGATCGCGAAGTCCGCCAGTTCCAGGCCGTCTTCGAATTGCTCGGTGTCGAACAGCCAGATCATTACCTGCACCAATACACGGTTCGGCATCACCAGGCCCGAATCCATGTAGCGCTGGATGAAGTCCTGGTACTTGGGCAGCAACTCAGTTCGCTTAAGCGTTTGCTTGCTCGCCAAGTTCTTTAAATCGCTCAAGCGCTTCAGGTCTTCATCCAGCGAGGCTTCCATCAGCAACAGGTGCTTTTTCGCGTTGGCCGGACTGCTCAGGGCTTCCGCCGGCGAATACGCCAGCGGTGCCGCTGCAGCAGCGATCACTGCAGCGGTTCCCATAGCCAGGGTGCGGCGCTTGTGGGCGAGAGCCAGGCTCACTTCACCAGCTCCACGTTCTCGGTCAGCGCGATCTTTTCCAGCTGCTCGATCACGTAACCCTCGTTGCGGCTGTTGTAGTCCTCAACGCGGGAACGCTTCGGGTTATCCACGGTTTGCTTGCGCCAGCTGGAGTCCTGGAAGTAAATCGACAGGTTGTCCCAACTGGTGACCAGCACGCCGTTGACCGGGAAGAACGGCACGCTAAAGCTCGGCAGACCACCGTAGGTGGCGATCACCTGGGCGTCCTCGATGCGCTCTTTTTCGGTCGGGGTGTCGCCCTGTTTGGCGTACAGCTTCGCCTTGTCAGCAGCCAGAAGGTCGGTGCCGATGATCGCCACCAGGTCGCCGCCGTCGCGCAGACGCTCGTCCACCATTTGCTTGGTGTCATGCACCAGGCCGTCCAGGTTCTCGTAATCACCGCCCGGCCCCATGGTGACCTTGCCGGGTGTTTTGCCTTCCTTGAGTACCTGTTGCGGCGCCTGTTCACGCAGCTGCTGCAGCCAGCCTTTGTTCACGTCCTGCAGCATCGGATAGGCTTCGATGTCGGTCTGTGCAGCCGCTTTCACACCATGGAAACCGACCATGATGCGATCCAGGGCGATCTGTTTCTGCACGGCAGCCGAGTAGCGTTGATGGAAGTCCGGGAACTTGGCCCAGGCATCGATCTTCGCGTAAGGCAGTCCCACGTCCGACTCAGTCGACGACAGCTCGTAGGTGCTGTTATCCAGCGCCGAAGCGTCTTTCGCCACGCGATCGGTGGTCTTGGTGTTGGTGCGGCCAGTCACCGGGCCGGAAACGCCAATGAATACCTTCTCGCCCTTGATCTCGGTCACCGGAATGACGTTGATGCGCTGCAGGAAGTCCGCTTTGGCGGTAATGGCGTCGTTCAGCTCCTGGGCGATCGACGGTTCAACGGAGAACATCTTGCTGGCCAGCTCGACACCGTAGGTCTCGGCGATCGCCAGCTGCATTTCGGCGTACATCTTGGCGCCGTAGGCGCTCAGAGAACGGGCCATGGTCAGAGTACCCGCGCTTTGGTTTTGTCAGTGGCGCCAGTGGTACGCGGCAACTGACGACCAGTGCTGGTGTTCTGCAGTGCGGAGAACTGCTTTTGCAGGTTGCCAAGCGCCGCCAGCACTGCCTTGTTACCGCCGCCGTTGCGCTTGAATTCGCGCTCTTCCTCGGCGGTGGTGACGATCTCGTCCACTGCAGCGCTGACGTCATCGATCGGGGCTTGATCGGGTTCTGGTGCGTCTTCGGCGGCAGGCTCGATCACGGCCTGAATGCCGGCAGCGACGACCAGCAGCTGGGCCAGCAGGGCTTTCAAAGCCGTTGCGGTAGCTTCATCCATTGGGGGTTTGCTCTCGGTTGGGGTTTGCGGGGTGGTTTCGGCGGACGTTTCTTCAATGCCGAAACGCTTGAACAGGCGGGTGAACATGGCGGCGAGGCGCCCGATCTCGCCCTGCGGCTCGGTCTCAGATTTGGTCTTAGTCACGGGTAGCGGGCCCAACTCCAGCGATGCGGCGTAGTACGCGGCGCGGCTGGTTCGGTTGGAGAAATACAGCTCTTGCGTGCCGAGGCTGGCCGGCGAATCAGTCACCGCCAGCCCGGTCAGATAGGCCTTGCCGCTGCCGGCAAAATTCGGCGTGATTTCGATGCTGCTGAACAGCTTCTGCCCCTGATCGTTGAGGTACAGCAGGCGGTCATTCGGTTTCAGCTGCGCTTCCAGGGCAATTTGCCCCGGTTCCAGATCCTCATCCTCTTCCACCAGGCGCACGGCAAATACGGTGCCGTGCGAGCCTGTCCAGCGTTCGTGGTCACACCAGATCACAGCGGTGTATTTGGCCGGGGTGTAGGTCTCAGCGATGTCGCGCAGTTCCTGGGGCAGAATCTCGCGGCCATCGACGGTCGGGCCGCTGGTGGCAACACGTTTCCAGTAGGAGATAAGGGAACGGGGCATGGTGGGTAACTGCGCTCAATCACTGAATGAGCCGCCACGATAGGGAGCCGATTTGCCCCAAACAAACGGTTGGTTTTCGGCGATCTCCTATTTTCCGGATATAGGCGAATGATGGGATTTAACCCCGCGTTTCCGGCGTTTTCGCCGCATAGACTGCGGCCCATGAACTACCCGACCGAAGTCAAAGAAGTCGCAAAACGCCTCTACCTGCGCCGCTGTTCGGTGAAGGAAATCCAGGCGCATTTGAAGCTGCCAAACATTCGTATCGTCTACTACTGGATTCGCCAAGGCGGCTGGGACGAGATGCTTACGGATGAAGAACCGTTGAGCGCCGTCAACCGACGGATCACCCTAATTCTGGAGAAGATCGAGCCGCTGACGAAAGCCGAACTGGACGAACTGGAGCGGCTGACAAGCCTGCTTGAGCGACTGAAAAAGCTCGTGGCCAAACCTGCGCCGGCGGCGGCAACAGATCGTCCGGACGAGCCTCGCGAACGTCAGCCTGGTCAACGCCGTGAGCGTGGCGAAGGCGGCGGCAAGAAGCGCGAAAAGAAGGCAAAGAACGACATCAGCGGCCTGACCGAAGTGGACTTCCTGGATAAGTTCATCTCGAAAATGTACGGCTACCAGAGAGAACTGTTCGAGGCGAAACAGAACCCGCTGACCCGCCGTGTCCGAAACATCCTCAAAAGCCGTCAGGTCGGCCTGACCTACTACTTCGCCGGCGAAGCGTTCATGGACGCCGTGTTGAGCGGTGATAACCAGGTGTTCCTGTCGGCCAGCCGATCGCAATCCGAGATCTTCCGCAGCTACATCATCCAGTTCGCCAAGCAATGGTTTGATATTGAGCTGACCGGTAACCCGATCACCCTGAGCAACGGCGCCGAGCTGCGCTTTCTCAGCACCAACAGCAGCACCGCCCAGGGCTACCACGGCCACGTCTACGTGGACGAATATTTCTGGATTCGCGACTTCGAAAAACTCAGCACCGTGGCCAGCGCCATGGGCACCCACAAGAAGTGGCGCAAAACCTATTTCTCGACGCCCAGCGCCGTGTCGCACCAGGCGTATCCGTTCTGGTCGGGCGAAGAGTTCCGCAACAGCAAGCGCGGCAAGAAGGCCGGCGGGGTGTGGCCGAGCGAAACGGCCTACACACAGGGGGCGCTGTGTCCGGACGGCCAATGGCGCAAAACGATCACCCTGGACGATGCGATCGCCGGCGGCTGCGATTTGTTCGACCTGGAGCAGCTGCAGCTGGAGTACGACGAGGACAAGTTTCAGCAGCTGTTCTACTGCAAGTTCATCGACAGCACCCAAAGCGCATTCAGCCTCAAGGATCTGGAGCGCTGCTATTCGGATCTGTCGTTGTGGGAGGACTACAACCCGGATCTGGATCGCCCGTTCGGCAACAGCCCGGTGTGGCTGGGGTACGACCCGAGTCGCACCCGCGACGACGCCACCTGTGTGGTCATCGCGCCGCCGCTCGAACCCGGGGCGAAGTTCCGGATCCTGGAGAAGCACAGCTGGCGGGGCCATTCGTTCACCTACCAGGCCGCGCAGGTCAAGAAGCTGACCGAGCGCTTCAACGTGCAGCACATCGGCATCGATGTAACCGGCGTGGGTTACGGCGTTTTCGACTTGGTGCGCGACTTCTACGCCAAGGCGACACCGATTCACTACAGCCTGGAAGCGAAAAACGCCCTGGTGCTCAAAGCCCAGGACACGATTCAAGGCAGTCGCATCGAGTGGGACGCCGGATGGACGGATATCGCCCAGGCCTTCCTGACCATCAAGCGCGGCGCCACTAACAGCGGTCAGATCACCTACAGCGCATCCCGTACCGAAGCCACCGGTCACGCCGACATTGCCTGGGCGGTGATGCACGCCCTGTCCAACGAACCTTTGAACACCAACAAGCGGCGTCGTAGCCGCTACGTCACGAGTAACCAGAGCAGCCATGGCCAACCGCAAACGCAGAAAGCACCACGTAGCCCAACCACAGCAGCAGCCGATGCGCTCATTTACGTTCGGGGAGCCGGAACAGGTGCTGTCGGGCAACATCGGCGAATACGTGGGCGTGTTTCCCAGCGACGACGGCAAGATCTACAAGCCGCCAGTGTCCCGGGCTGGTCTGGCCAAGCTATTGCGCGCCAACGCGCACCACGGCGCCATTCCGAAGTTCAAGCGCAACCTGCTGCTGCGTGAGTTCATCGCCTCAGCTGGCTGCAGCACGGAGACGATGGGCCGTGCGGGGCTAGACTACATGGTGTTTGGCGAAGCGTACTTCTACAACGACACCAACGCGTTCGGCCAGGTGCTGGAGCTGCAGCACCTGCCAGCGATCAACATGCGCGTGAAGGTCGACGGCGGTTTCGTGATGCTGCTGCCCGACAACAAGGAAATGGAGTTCGAGGCGCACGAAATCTCCCACGTCTTGGACTACGACGTGGAACAGAACATTTACGGGATTCCGGACTACCTGGGCGGCCTGCAGGCGTTGCTGCTGAATGAGGCTGCGACCCTCTTCCGCCGGCGCTACTACAGCAACGGCGCGCACGCCGGCTACATCTTCTACACCAACGATCCCGACCTGACCGAAGAGGACGAAGACGAGCTGCGCGCCCAAATCAGCGCCAGTAAAGGTGTGGGCAACTTCCGCTCAATGTTCGTCAACATCCCCAACGGCAAAGAGAACGCAATTCAGATCATCCCCGTGGGTGACTTCCAGGCG
The DNA here is from genome assembly GCF_023100615.1 of Pseudomonas sp. MWU12-3103b. Classification (NCBI taxonomy): domain Bacteria; kingdom Pseudomonadati; phylum Pseudomonadota; class Gammaproteobacteria; order Pseudomonadales; family Pseudomonadaceae; genus Pseudomonas; species Pseudomonas sp. MWU12-3103b. The sequence continues at coordinate 234,067 of NZ_JALMEY010000004.1, read as the reverse complement.
AAAGACGAGCTGGAGAAAGTGAAGAACATCACCCGAAACGATGTCATTGCGGCCTGGCGGATGAACCCCGCGCTGGCCGGCATCATCCCGGAGAACACCGGTGGGTTTGGCGACATTGAAAAGATCGATCGCGTGTACACCAGCAACGAGATTCGACCGATTTGCCAGCTGTTCGATCAGTTGAACGACCGGTTACGCGAAGACAGGCGCTTTAGCTGGAAACATGTGAAAGATGCAGTGGATACCACTGCATGAAGCACCTTTCGAAGCGAATGCCACTACAAATTGTGGCAACATGGTGGCGATCAGCTGCCCCTGGGGAGGGACACAATGAGAGTTGTATGCAAGTGCGGCCACAAGGGCCGAATTGCTTCACGGGAAGAGGTAACAACGGAGTTCGTGAAGCTGTATTGCCAATGCCTGGACGCAAGGTGCGGGCATACGTGGGTGTCGAACCTGACGTTCTCGCACACGCTCAGTCCGTCTTCGCAAACCTTCGAACGCATGTTGATCGATCGGTTTCGCGAGTTGCCCAGGGCAAAGCAGCGGGAGCTTTTCGAGCAGTTGGGATCGCAGGCGGTGGCGTAACTGCAAATCGCCAACGCAGAAGCGTCGGCGATCGGGATCACTCAAGGAATGAGCTTCAGCCCTCTACTGGCTCTTTTGGGTTCACAGCCAGTATCTCGGCAACTCGGCGGACTTGCTGCTGCTCCACCTGGCTCAACCGTCGATAGAGATCGATCAAACGGCGCTCGATATTTGTGAGTCCAGACGTATCGAACTCGGTTTTCTCGAACGCGGTGCGATCGTTCATCTTGCGATCCAACATGCTTACTACTCCATAAAGTGCATTGCTGAAATGGCTTTATGGGGCGTAGCAAACGGCATTGGAATGGGAGTTATCCCAATGGATGAAAGGCTTTGTTGCGATTTAAGACCGGTGCCGGGCGGCGTCGTCGGCCATGGCTTCGAGGATGCGTCGAATCGCTTTCTGGTCGTCTTCAGGAATGCTACGGAACTGTTTTACCAAGCAATCTTCGACGTCTGTCAGTGCCTCATTCGGCAACGTCTTACGCGATCCATGAACGATATACGCAATGTCAAAATCGAGCAGCGAGTTAGCAAGACTCAGGTAGGACGCAGGCGCATCGCTGGCGCCCGATTCGTAGTTGCCCTGGGTACGTTTGGACACGCCAAGTTTTTCAGCCAGTTGATCTTGAGTCAGGCCAGCACCGGCGCGAAGTTCCCGCAGCCTAGCGCCGATCTCTTCGGAGAGAGTCAATATTTTTCCACTCGCATATTTACATTGGCAGTTTTTTGCCACATTCTGCGCTCGTCATCACACGAAAACGCAGAGATTTGCACTATGCCGAACACAAGCATCACCGAGCAAGCCCGCAAGAAAGCCCGTGAAGCGTTGGAGAAGCGCGGTCAGTCCGCGAAAGATTTTGCTGCTTTGCACAACCTGAGTCCCAGCACCGTTTATGCGGTGCTGAGTGGACAGAGCCAATGTCGCCGTGGGGAGGCACACCGAGCTGCCGTTTTACTAGGCATTAAACAAGGTGTGATCGAACAGTAATGGCATGGGCCAACAGGGAAAAGTAGAAGATGAAAAGCCCGATCCTAGACACCCGCAAAGAAGTTATGAGCGAGATCATCCGCAGCTATACCGGCGGACGCGAAGCCGCCGCTGCACGCTTGGGGCTGAAGCTCAAGAAGTTCGACAATCATGCCTACGAAAACGCCGGATGCAGTCCTCTCAGTGACTCTCAGGTTTTCATGCTTGAGCAGGACTGCGGAACTCACCACTTCCCAAACTACGTCGCCTCAATGTACGGCGGATTGTTCGTTCCAGTGGCTGATCCTGAAACGCTAGACAACGTCGAGCTATACGCTCGATCGCTACAGGTAGCGGCAAAACGCGGTTGCGTCGACCAGGCGATCGCCAAGGCGCTGGAGGACGGTTCAATCAGCGAAGAAGAAGCCGAACAGATTCTGGACGCTCACAACCTCCACGTTGCTGCAAGGCACGCCGAAGTGCTTGCCGCAATAGCTCTTTACCGCGCAGGGAAAGCTCAATGAACAATCTGCCTGCAGTACAGGAATATCAGGACATGCTCAAATCTGCGGCGTCGGTGTTTCTTGAACGGCACCGGTGCGAACATTTGAGCGACGATCAGCAACTGATCAAACGAGCTGTGCAGCATTTGGTCGCGGACTTCGACGTACTCACTCCGACAGCTGAAAAAATTGTTCACCTGGCCTACAGCGATTTGTCTGTTGTAAGCGATCGGCAGCGACTGGATGTAATGACCAGCACACCGACACACACCGTTATCACTGACACAGGCACCGGTGAGGTTTGGGCCATTCCCGTCAGCCTGATTTATGAACGCATCCTCAACGCACCGGACAACGGGCGTTTCCGCGTCACCACTCCGTAACACCTAACCACTAAATCCCCGATCCCCCATTCCCGTGGGTTTGGGTGAGCTGCGCCCGAAATTGAGGTTTGACGATGGAAAACGCCCTGAACATCAACGCAAAACTGCCACCGGTGCAGGCCGAAGCGCTCTTGGCCAACCTGCGCGAGCAGTACCGTCTCAGCCTCAATGACCTTTGGTATTCCGACCATTACCGCCTGATCCCCGAAGGGCTGCGCCACGGGTCGATCCTCACGAACGATCCGATTATGGCCGCTCGAAAACATCTGATCGGCGCCCTCGCCGGCGCCCTGACTCAAAGCCTCAAAACAGTGAAAAAACCATGAGAGACGATCTCCGCTCCGACGTCCTGCAGCGCCTTGAGAATGACTACGGCCTAAAACACCGTACCGGCACCGACTACATGCGCGGTGGTGAATGCCCCAAGTGCAGGAAGAAAGAGCTGTATTCACGTCACGACAAGCCGTGGCTGGTTATCTGCGGTCGCCCTGAAAAGTGCGGCCACACCATGCACGTCAAGGAGATCTACGACGATCTTTTCGAAGACTGGAGCAAGCGAGCCCCCGCTACGGACAGTGCACCAACGGCCACAGCCCGCGCCTATCTGGAGTTCGGCCGGGGCTTTGACATCCAGTTGATTGCTGGCTGGTTCACGCAAGACACCTACTACTCCTCTCAGCACAACGCAGGCAGCGCGACAGTGCGTTTCGCCTTGGAGAAAGGCGGCTACTGGGAACGCTTGATCGACAAGCCGGGACGCTTCGGAAAGATGAAAGCGCGTTTCGCTCCGGGTGAAAGCTACCGGGGGGTGTGGTGGTGCCCGCCCTGTGTGGATCTGCTCGAAGCGAAAGAAGTGTGGATCGTGGAAGGCATCTTTGACGCCATCGCCCTGGTGCACCACTGCATTGCCGCCGTGTCCGCCATGTCATCCAACGCCTTCCCGGCTGACTCGCTGCAGGCGTTGGTCACAGCACGCCCGGGCAATCTGCCGAAGCTGGTTTGGGCGTTGGACAACGAACCAGGTGCACACGCCTACACTAAACGTTGGGTACGTATGGCCCGCGAATTGGGCTTTACCTGTGAGGCCGCGCAGATCCCTCAGCGGGACAAACGCAAGGTCGATTGGAACGACTTACACCAGCGCTGGCAGTTCCTGGACGAAGGCGAGAAGCGCGACACCCAAATTGAAAAAGACATCACCATTGCTCGGCATCACGGCGCGCTGCTGATCGCTGAGAACGCTACCGAAAAAGCCCTGGTGATGTTCGATTGGAAGCGTCGAAGCGAATTTCATCTGGAGTTCGGCAATCGCCTGTATTGGTTCAAGCTTGATCTGGAGAAGTACAACAAGGCCATTCAGGAACTGGAAGACAGCGAGCATCACGACGATCAGCAGCTGAACAACAAACAGATGCGGGCGAAAGCCATGCAGCAATGCGGCGCGCTGCAGCGCATCGCTACCTGCAATCCGAAAGCCCTGTACTACCAGGAAAACAAGCTCACAGACGAGTCCTGGTATTACTTCCGGATCACGTTTGCACACGACGCTGCGCCGATTAAAAACACTTTCACCAGCGCTCAGATCTCTTCATCGGCCGAGTTCAAAAAGCGTCTGTTGGGCATTGCCCCCGGTGGGATGTTCACCGGTACAACGCAGCAATTGGACGCGTTCATTGAGGAACAAACCGACGCTCTCAAGACCGTTCAAACCATCGACTTCACGGGCTACACCCGCGAACACGGCGCATACGTGTACGGCGATGTGGCGGTACGCGACGGTAAAATCTTCAAACTGAACGAAGAAGACTTCTTCGACATGGATCGCTTGAGCATTAAAACGCTCAGCCAGTCAGTGACCTTGAACCTGAACACTGACCTGGAGAAATTCGACACCGAATGGCTCGACATCATTTGGCAATGCTTCGGTGCCAAAGGGATGGTCGCCCTCGCCTTCTGGTTCGGCTCATTGTTCGCCGAGCAGATCCGGCAGCATCAAAAGAGTTACCCCTTCATGGAAATTATCGGTGAGCCAGGCGCCGGTAAATCCACCCTGATCGAATTCCTATGGAAGTTGTGCGGACGCCTCGACTACGAAGGTTTTGACCCCACTAAAGGCACCCCAGTTGCTCGGGCACGAAACTTTGCCCAGGTCGGGAATCTGCCGGTGGTGTTGATTGAATCTGAGCGCGAAAAATCAGATGGAAGCCAAACCCGCCAATACGACTGGGACGAACTGAAGACCGCCTACAACGGCCGCAGCGTTCGCTCAACCGGTGTAAAAAACAACGGTAACGACACCCGCGAACCGCCCTTCCGTGGCGCCGTGGTCATCGGTCAGAACCACGCGGTGAACGCCTCTGAACCGATCCTGCAGCGCCTGGTGCACATCGCCATGACGAAGGACGGGCAGACCCCGCAAACCAAGCTGTTGGTTGAAAAACTTGAGCGTATGCCCGTCGACCGCGTGAGCGGGTTTCTGCTCAAGGCAACCACGTCGGAGTCCTCCGTGATGGAGACCATCCGCGCGGAGGTTCCGACCTACGAACAGGCGCTGCTGGCCCTGCCTGAAATTCGCACCGTCCGGATCGCAAAGAATCATGCCCAGCTGCACGCGCTCGTAGACGCACTGGTGCACGTCGTTCCTCTGAAAAAGCATCAGTTGGAAGCCACACACGCGGAGATCCAGAACATGGCCAAGGATCGCCAGTTGGCCATCAATGCTGATCACCCGGTCGTCGTCGAGTTTTGGGAACTGTACGAATACCTAAACAGCGCTGCCGGCGGACTCAACCACTCACGCAATGACAGCTTGATTGCGGTGAACCTCAACGACTTTGCCAAAGAAGCCGCGGAGAAACGCCAGAAAGTCCCGGACATGACCGAGCTGAAACGCCACCTGAAAACCAGCAAGTGCCCGAAGTTCGTGGAGACAAACCGAACCGTTTGCTCTGCCTGGGAGTTGGACGCTGCAGACAAACCGAAAACCGTGCGCTGCTGGATTTTCCAAAGCGCCTAAACCCGCAACTCAGGAGTGACCCAATGAAAGTAGAGACTATAAATCTGAAGTCGGCGATTCGCTTTGGTGACTTTTACAACGTCTTCGGGCCTGACGGTGTTGTGACCATGGCCTGGTGGCTTGGTGCATTGCACGCCGATCGCATTCGCAAAGAACAAGGAAGCTTTCCGTTTCTACAAATAACCGGCCAGCCAGGTGGCGGCAAAGGCCTGCTGCTCGACTACCTGTGGAAACTGAGTGGGGAGGAACATTTTCAGGGGTGTGCTCCTGATCACGCATCACGAGCAGGCCGGTCTCGCTTTATGACCAACGCCGGCAACAAGGTCACCGCACTGGTGCCTATCCATGAGAAAGCAACTGGCGACTGGGCGGACGAGCTGAAGCCGCTTTATGACTCCAATGCGGAGTTTTTAGACCACAGCCGAGGTGGCGAACTGACTAAGTTTAAGGGAGCGATTTTGATCGTTGCTGATGCCCCTTTGCGCTGCAGTGAGGCCGTCAAAAGCAGAATGCAGACAGTGTTTTTGCATCCATCCAAACAAGACAAGAAATTCCGATCGGTGGCACAGCTTATTGAGTTAAGCGCTGACCGTGCAGGTGCATTTGCCGGAGTGTTCCGACATCACGAAGACCTGATTCTGACGGCGCTACAAGGAATGGTGCCAGCACAGATGGCCGAGTATGAAAGGCAATTCCGCGAGGATTTGAATGGGCGGTATGCAAGGAATTTCGCTCAGGTCGCGGCATTAATCGAAGCGCTGTGCGACCTCGTTGGCCTATCCGAACGACAACGCTCTGCAGCACTGAGCAGGCTACACAGCACGGATTACCTGATGAATAACGACGTACCGTTCTGAAACAGTCGGCGTACGCCATGAATTGAAGGGGTGTCGAGGAGTTGCACCTCCCCGACACCAACCACTACCGAGGGCAGAACCATGCAAGCACAGCACCCGAGCAGCAGCGATCCGAAGGCTAACACACAGGGCAGTAACGACGCTCAATCAGCCCGGCACCTAATGGCAATTCGGATAGTCGGCACAGCGATATTCGACTACCAGGTTACCAAGACTGACGAAGCGCGAATCCGCCTTGAGTGCTTGGCCACCTTCGCCAAGCAGCAGGGCGATATTGATGCGGCCGAAGCCGCCATTGTGGCCCAGCTACTGGCCAGCAACGCGTCATCGGGGGTCAGCATATGAGCGATGGCAAAACAATCCGGGAGCGGCCAGCGATGGCCAGTAAGCGATTGGATTTACCGAGCATCTGCGACATCTGCGGCAACGCCCGATCTACCCGAAAACATCAAAAGTGCAGCCGTATTCGCCAGCATCGAAAGACTGAGGAATGGGCCGCTGTAATGGCCGAAAAGGCTGCAATCAGAAAAGCAAAGGAACGCCGTTATGTTTAAACGCCGCGAGCAAGCAGCACCAGAATCAAATCCAGTAGTTTCTACTACGCTTTCAGCAGAACCCGCCTCTACACTGGTCTGTCATCAGGCGCGGGAATACACAGGTTCGAGGGTTGTACCGTGAGCCAAGCAACAACAGGTGTTTTGACCTTTCAAGACCTGCAGCACATCACCGGTTATCAGCGTCGATCCGATGTTGAGCGCTCGCTGATCGCCCAGGGTGTGCGCTTGTTCCGTGGCCGAACTGGCCCGTGGACAACGCTTGACCTGATTAATCACGCCGGCGGCGTCACGTCGGCGAGCGCTGAAAGGTACGACACCGACATATTATGAGGCGAGCGAGGAAACGTAAGCATAACCCCCATATCCCTGCCCATATCGATCAGGCCGCCCTCCCGGCGGCCGTTTACTTCGACCATCGCGACAGTGGTGTCTGGTACACCCTTCATCGGGACGAGACAGGAAAGCAGCGCCGCCAAAACGTGGCGCCCGCTGCCGTGTCGCTGGCAGAACTCCATCAAATCATGGACGAGGCGTCCAACGTCGATCGGGGAACGCTGCGCTACGTGTGCGAACAGTTCCACCTAAGCGACCGATACAAAAAACTCGCTCCCAAAACCCACGACGATTACTGCTACTCCCGCGATGTACTGCTGAACATTCCCACCAAATTGGGCAAGCCGCTGGGCGATCTCGCAGTGAAGAAATTCACCGCCGCCCTGGTGCAACGTATTGTTGATCGGATCGCAGACGAGGGTACGCCCTCAAAGGCGGCGCACGCACTGCGTTATCTGCGCCGCGTTCTGCAGTGGGGACGTAATCGGGGTTTCCTTGAAGTGAACCCAGCCCTGGGCATCGAAGCGCCGGTAGAACGTAAACAACGCCGGTTGCCACGGTTGAACGTTATGGACGTACTCATCGATCGCGCAACGGCGCGTGGACGTCTGGCACGTAACGAGCCTGGCGGTTGTCCCGAATACCTGGCCAGCGTGATGGAGTTGGCCTACCTTTGCCGACTACGCGGCATTGAGGTCGTGACGCTCACGGATGCGAACGAGCTGCAGGAAGGGATTCTGACCAATCGGCGCAAGGGCAGTCGGGACAACATCGTCCGATGGACGCCGCGACTGCGCACCGTTTGGGAAGGCGCGAAGGCTTTGCGCGCCAAGGTTTGGGAACGCCGTAAAACGCCTATCCCGATTGCGGCGTCAAAGCGCTTTATCATCGTGGCCAGCCACGGTGGCCCGCTTCGAAAAACAAGCCTCGACACCGCTTGGCAACGCTTCATCACTTTGGCGATCGCAGACGGAAACATCGATCCGGAAGATCGCTTCGCGCTGCACGATCTGAAACGGCGCGGCATCACTGACACGACCGGCACCAGGGCCGACAAACAGGAAGCGAGTGGCCACCGTGACGCGAAGATGATGGACGTGTACGACCACAGTATCCCTGTCGTTTCACCCTCTGCTGACTGACGGCACGATCCTAGAAGGACGGCTGCCTTCAAAAAATAACGAAGGCAGCCGCGTAAAAGCTAAGCTGACAAGCCACGGCCGAATGCGCCAAAGTAGGGAAGCAAGGCATGAGAACTGACGAACCGAGCAAAGGACGCAGCGCTAAATCTGCGCGAGATGAGTTCAGCCCTTCCACAAAAAGCATTCTTGCACTGCGCGTTGCCTACCGTTGTTCATTTAAAAACTGTGACAAGACAACCATTGGCCCCAGCGATTCCGCTATCAACAAAACCATAAGCATTGGCGAGGCTGCCCATATCACCGCTGCTGCGCCGGGAGGCGCGCGGTACGATCCCACTCTGACCTCAGAGCAGCGGAGTAGCATCAGCAACGGGATATGGATGTGCAAAATTCACGCTCGGCTCATCGATGTTGATCCCTCTGTCTATCCCGCACACCTACTCCACGCGATGAAGGCAGAACACGAGTCGCGCATAAACCTCGAAATTTCCGGTTTGAACCCCGGACAAAACGCGTTCGACTTCATAGCCATTGGCCCTTCGATAGTCTTTGTTGGAGATTTGGTAGCTGCAGAACAGAGCAAGTGGAGCTATCGCGTAGAACACTTTGTTATAGGAGATCTTTCTGAACTGTTGAGATACATCGACCAGTTCGAAAGCACGGATCCTTATGACAAATACGTGCTTGTCAATGAACTTGGAGACGGCCGCGAGCTGTTGGCCGCACCATCATGGTCGAAAAAGGGCAATGACTGTGTGATCACAACTCAGGTTAAGCCCAGTTTTCCGAAGATTGATGTACATAAGCTGCCAATGACGATGGCACTCAGTCAAGACAATGATTTTCAAATCATCAACGGAAGTTTTGCTCGTATAAGAGGCTTGGAGGCGCTCCCTCAACAAGTCAAAACGTGCCTTTCAATGAGCCGTGGAGAGTCCTATTTCGCTCCCAGCTACGGCACGCGAATTCGTGAGTATTCCGTCGGTTTCTTTGGCTCGCCCTGGCTTCCAAGGCTAATCAAGCTGGAGGCCATCAGGATGGCCGCAATTCCATACGTAGACAGCCTCGGGATAACGCCGCCGACGACACCGCTTCGCTGCGTTCGGAAGGTTATTTCAATTGAGCAAATCGACACTGTCGGTGACCGTGGCTGGTATCGATTCCGTGTTGACTTGGAGATTGAGGGGTTAGGCGAATGGTCACGGGAAATTCAGATCCTCATATCCGAGAATCTTTGAAGTGATCATCTGCCCCGTAACAGGCGAGCCAAAACCCGCGAAACCCGAGGTTTCTGGCGTGGTCGCACGTAACAACAAATCACGTAAGCCATTGTTTTTATTGTTTAAAGCACCTTCCTTGTAATCAGTAGGTCCCGGGTTCGACTCCTGGTGCCGGCACCATACAAAACGAAGCCCCTGCAGAAATGCAGGGGCTTTGTTGTTTCTGGCGTTTGAATATGAAAAGCGCAACAGCTGAGTGTTCATGACTTTGACCATGAGGTTATGAGCGCTCACCCTATCTAAAAGATCTTTGCTGTAGATCGCGGCAACCCACACAAGACCGCCTGACTTTATCAGCGCAAAAGGCCTCCCCATGGAGCAAAGCCAACAATCTGCAGACACGCCATTCAGCACCTCGCCAGCAGTTGAGATATCGAACTCCCCCACCGACAAAATTCAAATAAGCGAGCGCTGAAGGTCCGTCACAAGTTGATACGCGAAGTTGATTTTGACGCAGAGCTTTGCGCATAAACTCGCCGCCGACAACATGGAACAGGGAGTCAACTGATGTCTACATGCAAAAAAGCCTTGGAAATCCGCGAAGCATTTGAGGAGGCCGGAAACGCGCTCTCGTTATTCATCGATCTGTGCACATCTGATATTCAACTCACCCAACGCAGCATACTGGCCTTGTCGGCTTATGGCAGAACTTGCATGAACACCTTTGAGGACGCCGAACGCTGGTTGCGCAGTCAAGACGAGGCACGAGCCAACGTCCTCCCTGAACAGACCAAAGCAGGGAAATAAGGGACAGACCACTTTTTGAGCTGAGACTGTGGTCTGAATCTATTTTTCCCCACCTTATTTTGCTCGTGTCACTACGGAGCTTAGGTTGGCGAAAACGCTTTGAGAAACCCCGGCCTTCCTTTGCACTTCAGTGGCCGCCGAGAGCGGCAGCAGCGTTACGCGCGAGGCCTTTCCAGCCTTCATCTGTCGTACAGATTCCATCAAGTCCGTCTGAAATCGCTCTAGCTCATTTGCCATGCCTTTTCTTCGCCTTCAGCTATTTTCTCCAACGCTCGCTTGCTGAACTTATGCAGCTTGAACCGAAAGCGAAATCCGCCTTCCAAGTTGCTGCAACGCACGCTCAACATTCTCGATTTTGGAGTGATGCAGAAAATCTACCAAGCGATCGACCTGGGGCCGTTGTACGCCGAGACGACGTGCCAACTCGGCCTTGCTTAAACCTGACTCCAAAAGCGTATTCCACAGAGCAACCTTTGCTGCAGTCAGCGCAGGCAGACGCAATACGACGCCACTTGCCTGTTCTCCTGCCTGCCCGGTCGGAATCAACCGGCGATCATCAACGTATATCGAGAGCGCCGTCTCGATTGCATCAATGGCGGTGTCCAACGCTTGCTCGAGGGTGTCGCCAACGGCGTGCATCTCAGGAATTTCTGCGCAGGTCAGCCAGACACTGCCCGGCTCTTCGTGAACTTCCAACGCATATTCGAACATCACACTTCCTCAGATGGGTACAGCCGGGTCTCAATCCTTGAGGCCCAGCTGCTTGATTATCGATTTTCTCAACCCTTCGCCCATTTCCTTGGCTCCATGGTCGGGAAACACAGTTGATTTGCCATTCAAGGAAACCTTGAAGTGACTGCCCTTGCCGGTTTGAAACTCAACGCCTTGCGCTTTCAACCATCGCCGAAACTCGCTGTACTTCATGTGCATCACTCGCCATTTCGGCAAAGCGAATGTGCAACATATTTGCTGCGATCGCAACATAAGTGTTGCACTACACAGAGATGGCAACGGCACCACCTGGCCACGATTGCGCACCCGTCCTCCGCAAGCTACCGTCAAACCCGTCGCTGCCAATTCAGCGACCGGGCCTGAGAACCCGCGTAAGATACAGGCGCACCAGCGCCCAAAATCACGATTGCCGGCGCTTTTTTGTGTCCGCATTCACGTGTAATGGCGGCTGTGCGTGGGAGACCTTCGGGTCTGCCGGGTTCCTGTATCTCCGGTTTCTCAGCCTGCGCATAGCTGCCACCCTTTCGCCTGAGAACGAAAATGGCAGCTCTCATTTGATACAGGGAGTTCACAAATGAATGCCATCGATCCATCCGTAATCCGCCGCGCTGCCACACCGGTCACCTCACACCACGCCTTACGTACGGCAGGTGAAGCGAAATGACCGACTACCTCGATTTGAAAACACCAGGCCTTACGCACTTTTCCTTCCAGGCCAATCAAGCGCTGTTCCGCACCAATCGTGGTGTTCCAGTGATGGCCGCCCTCTCGCACGCCTCACACTTGCTTCACATTTCCAAGTTACTGACTGCAGATTCCACAGTTTCTCGCGATCCTGACCTTCACGCTTACGCCTCGCAGTATCTGCAGGAGTTGAGCAAGGCGCTGATTGACGATGTGGTGAAAGTTCTGGATGCGCCAACAGCAAGCCATTGACGTAAACCGCCAAAAGAAAGCCCTCGCCATACCGCGAGGGCTTCTTGTGTTTCAAACCTGACTGATCTCAAACACAAACGAAATCCTGCGTTGACTCGCACTCCACACATAACGCAGATGTTTGCCCTGCTTCGGAATCGACACCGCTGGCGGCCGGAAAGCGGCGACACATTCGTGGCCCGGCAGGCGAACGCTGTTGTAGAGCATCCCCCACGATTCAGACTCACGCAGTTGTCGGGCAAACGCCTGGGATGGGCCATAGGCGTCTGGATCGGGTTGATGCAAATCGGGAAAGTCATCACGAACATCATGCAGCGGCTTAACCACACGATTGACGTAAGTACGCATGGTCAACTCAAGATCCGCCTCGTTGGTGGCCGCGAGGAAACGTTCCTGGTGATAGCAGGTTTCGGCGATGGCCGCGGCCTGGCTGCTGGCGGCGTAGTAGACGCCGAAGGTGCCATCGGTGAAGCGGCTGCTTTTGCCGATGTGGGTAAACGCCGCCATCACCGGAGTTGAACCGGGGCCGGAGAGTCGGTCTTCGGGACGCACGCGGGCGAGGACGCCGGCCTGCTCGATCAGGCGATCGTTGGTCAGCGCTTCCAGCGCGTAGGCGATTTCCAGGTCTTCGGGGTCGAGCACGTCTTCGAACAACGCAATCGGCGGGAAGCTGCTGTTGACGATCCGGTAGGCCTTGGGCCATTGCGGATCGGCCAGCGGGGGGGCCTTCAACCGCGCACCCCGTCGAGGTAGCGGCGCACATCAGCGATGTCGACCACCCTCCCCGCCAGCATGTAATCCAGCGCGGTCCGGCCATTGAATGGCGCCGCCGTGTTGGGGCTGCTGACCCACGTATAGGCGCGCTCGCGGCTGTTGCTGAAGATGATGCTCAGCGCCTTGTGAATGCCCATCAGATACGAGATGCGCTCCAGCGTGTCATGCGGCAGACGAATGTTCGGCGGCAGGTGTTTGTACTTGTAGAACGTGGTGTTGCCAACGCCGCCCAACAGCGTGCGCTGCTGCTCGGCGTTGCAACCCCAGCGCTCCATGAGGTTGAAGAAAAACTTCAGCGCGACGCGCCCGGCTTCGGGGACGTCGAGTTGTTCACGCGGGGTGAGGGCTGGGGATGAGGTAGGCATGATTGTCCTTCTTCGCAGGTCCGCAAGCTGAGCGTAGTACAGATATGAATATTTTCAATGAAATTATTCGTATACGAATAAACGCCTAAGAATCCCAAGTTGACACGTTAATGTCCCGTGGCAGAGGATCTGCCTCAAGAGCGCGAAACCGACTGCCATCAGGTGGCGATAGTCGGCGTTAGGAACCCCGTTGATTACCTGAAAATCAGCGCTCGGGTGAGACCTCTTCCCCCGTTCAATGGAGCAAAAAGCCGACAGCAATGTCGGTTTTTTTTGCCTGTTTTACTTGAGCATTTCGCTTGCCTGGTCGGAGTGTTGGCGAACTTTCCCTATGTGCATTCACATACGGACGCTCTTCAGCGCCCCGTAAATGGCAGCTCCAGAGTCGCAACAACCCGGTGGCGAAGAAATTGGAAAGCCTCCCTGATGCTAAGGGCACTCGCGCTCAAAGCTGAAAAATATCCGCATAAGTCGCCGGGGAAATTACAGGAGCCATAAGCCGTTTCTCCTCGAAAAACCCACCCTGCGCACCAAAACCACGCACTTTTCTTGACCCCAATCACCCCCACGTCATCAAAAATCCCGATCCTGTGTCAGCTTCCAGCCATCGGCGGGGACATCAATTCGCTACTAAACCCGCGACAACTATGCTCAGGTGCTGGAATATAGCCGGCATATGACGCCGGATCGGCAGTCTCGTAAACAACAATACCCAGCCCACTTCAGAGGGCATTACCCATGGATAGCAGAACCTTACGCAACCTCATGCGCATCGTGCAGACCGGCTCGTTGTCGGCCGCAGCCGAGCATTCGTGCCTGACTGTGCAGGCCCTGGCCGCGCAGTTGAACAAGGTCGAAGAGCAGTTCGGTTTCCGCTTGTTTCGACGTTCCAACAAAGGGCTGACGCTGACGCCGCAAGGCACGGAGCTGACGCCCTACATGGACAAAGTGCTGATTGCCACGCGACAGATGGAAGAAAAGGTCGAGGCGCTCAAGGTGCCGGGCCAGCGCACATTGAAGGTTGCGTTGAACAACACGTTGTCGTCTGACTTCAACCGGCGAATGATCGGACGCCTGATCGAGGTGTTTCCCGATTACCAGATGGAATTCAGCTACGCCGAGTCGATGGAGAACCTCAGCAAGCTGAAGAACGAAGACTTTGACCTCGCGGTGCTGATCGGCCCGCAGCGGCCGGGTTTGCCGAGCATTGTTTTGCCGGATGTACAGGTGCAGGTGGTCGGTGCCCATTGCGGGCAGGAAAACGATCCACTGACGTTGCTGGGCAACAAGTTTCAGGTGCGTCCTGCGGAAGATTGTCCGTATTCCCACAGTTTCCTGCGTTTTCTCGACGCCGGACTGGGCAATCACGAGAACGGTCAACGCATGGTCTATTCCTGCAGCGAAACCCTGACCCTGTCGCTGATCACGCAGATGGACGCGGTGGGCATGGTGTCTCGTGAGGCCGCGCAAAAGAACGGCCTGACGATTTTCCCCGGATTCGAGGATTTCCTCGAAGTGCGTCTGGCGGTGAACAACCCGAACCTGTCGGGGCAGGCCCTGAATGACGTGGTCGATCTGCCGCTACATGAACGAGCCGAGCGCAATGTACGCAGCCGTCCCAACCGCCACACTGAGAAAGAGGTTTTTGCTGAAATACGCACATAACAACGTCGGAATGGCTGCATAAAATTCCGGGCGATCGAGCTGTAGGTGCTGATCCTTGATCAACAAGGGTGTCAGGCTGATCGCAGCGACGATCGCCACCGGCAGGTACTCCAGCGCCCGCGCAACGAACGGCGGCCAGTGCTCGGTGTTGACTTGCAGCGGCAGCGCGCGTGGCAGGAAGGTCACGGCCATCATCAGCGCGACCACCAGAATCAGGAACGTTTGGTCAGGCATACACCCACTCCGCAGCCCACGAACGTGGCGATGAAAACGTTGAACGGCGAAGTACCGACCAGGCTCAGCGCGCCCATGCAGACGACGGCAGCCGCGGCGGCGATGAGTTTGTTGCGGGTGTTGCACAGCGACACCAGCACGTAGAGCATCATCGCGGTCAGTGCGTAGTCGAGCTGATATTTGATCAGGTGCGATGCATATTGCGCGCAGATAGCGCCCAACAATCCGCCCAGCACCCAAGAGGTGTGGCAGAACAGGTTGAAGCCGATCAGGTAACGGATGTTGACCGGCGCGCCGGTGCCCAGTTTGACGCTGTGGAACGCAAAGGATTCGTCGGTCAGGCCACCAGCGTAGGCCCAGCGCTCCATGCGGCTGAGCCCCAGTGCGCGCAGGGCCTTGGCCATGTACACCGACATCAGCATGTGCCGTGCATTGATCAGGAAGGTGGTCAGCACGATGGTGGTCAGCGAAGCGCCGCTGGAGATCAGCGCCAGTGCGGCGAATTGCGAAGCGCCGGCGTAGACGAACAAGCACATCGCCACCGGCAGCCACATCGGCAGCCCGGCGTTGACCGCCATCAGCCCGAACACGAACGACACCGTGAAGTAACCGGCCACCACCGGGCTGGCTTCGGCAAACGTGCGCGATGGCTGATGAGCAGCCATCGGCGGCGCACTGCCGGACGTTTCATTCATAGATCCCTCTCAAATGTCCGCTCGCCGTGGGGTTCGCAAAAACCCTGGGCAGTCCAGAATCGCTTGCCCGCGAGGTTAGCATCGTCGACGAACAGAAACATCCGTAATACACCGACCCGTTTCATGTCGGATGACGCTGCTTCCACCAACCGCTGGCCGACGCCCTGACTGCGATAGCGTGGGCTGACCGCCAAGTGGTTGATGGTGCCGCGACTACCGAGCATGCCGCCGAGCACCGCACCGACGATTTCGCCTTCGACGTCGAAGGCCAGATAGGCCGTGGTGGTCTTCTGGATCAATACACCGCGCAGGCATTTGGCGTCCTGCCATTCGCAGAACGACACTTCGTCGAACTGCCGGAAGAAGCGCTCCATGCGCTGCGCGTCCTTGGCGGTGGCGCGTCGCAGCACCACCGGCGTCGAGCACTCGACGCCATCGATTGGGGTGATCTGATTAGCGAACAATGTCGAAAGCGGTCCCGGGCCGCGAGAAGGAAATCGCCAGAATCTGCCGGTACGCCATGGCATGCGTGTGGGTGTTGCGCGCCGGAGTCACGTAATGGCGCATGTCGCGATCAAGGAAGTACGTGGTGTCGAGGATTTCCTTGTAGGTGGTCGACGCCAGTTGATGCTCGTGAACATCGTACAAACGGCTTTCCGCGCCCTCGACGTTGTTGCGCCCCCAGAAGTGCACACCACTGAACGGATAGCCGTCGCAGTGAATCCCTTCCGGGGTGATTTCCAGTTGCTTGCCGGGTTTGATCTCGATGCGGATCTGATGAATCTGGCACTGCCAAATCTCATCGTGCAATTCTTCCGGCAACACGCTTTTGTACACTTCAAAATCGGTGTCGATCAGGCTGCGCATTACCGGCGACGTGATCACTTCATCAGAGAAGTCCTGAAAGTGCCGCACAACACCGCCCACGTAGGCGTTGTTCTCTTTCGACTGCACGTACGCGCGATGCTCGAGTTGCTTCAATTCACGTGTTTTCGGGTTGTACTCAAAGTCGCTGTAACGACGGTAACGCATGCCGGCTTCGGCCTGACCGTAATAACTGTCTGGCTCCATGTTTTCCCAACTTTTGGTCAGTCTGACGAAGTCGGCAAAATGACCGTAGAGATTGAAGTCACCACCCTGGACGTTGACATATTTGTCGCGCCGTAGCGATTCGCCCACTTCTCTGTTCAAAACGATCATTACCAAATTCTCCGCTGCGTTGAGCGGCCTAATCTATTAGGTGGAGAATTTGCGTCCATGAGAAAGAATTTCAGGCATTTAAAGCCCTGCTTGAAACGGTACTTGAAGACGCTTCAAAACAACTTTTACGTGACAAAAACACGGGTTTTTTACGGTTTTTGCGAAAAAGACGTCGAAAAAAAACCCCGAGCCAGTCGGGGTTTTCTCATGTTTCTTACACCGGATCGTTCATCAGAAGATGTTGATCGGGTAGTCCACGAATACACGCACTTCGTTGCCGCTGCTGTTGTAGTCGGCGGATTTCTGCGACACGCGCAGAATCGAGCTGCGCAGTTTCACGCTAAGGTCTTTCGCCGGACCGCTTTGCACGACGTATTTGACCTGGTTGAAGATCTCACGCTCGGTGCCGCCACTGCTGGTGTCGGTGGTGATGTTGTCGCCACGCACGTAAGCAAAGTTGTAGCTCAGGCCAGGTACGCCAAAGGCACCGAAGTCCAGGCCGTAGCCCAGTTGCCAGCTGCGCTCGTCTTCAGCGTTGAAGTCCGACCAGTACGAGTTGGCCAAGTAAATGGTGTTGCCACCGTCGCCCTGACGACGACCATCGTTCTGATAACCGCCGTACGGATAACCCAGGTTGCTGTCACCGGTACTGCGCTGGTGCGCCACGGTGAACGAGTGCGGGCCGGTGGCGAATGTGGCCGCCAGGCTCCAGATCTTGTTGTCCTGGCCGCCGGTGTTCTTGATGTCGGCATAAGACTTGTCGAGCTTGGTGCGATAGCCGTTGAAGTCCAGGGTCAGGGACTGATCCTTGTCGATCGGGAACACGTAGTTGGCGTTCACGTACTGCTTCTTCATGACGTCTTCAACGTCGGAAGCGTACAACGCCGCCTTGAACTGTTCGGTGAACTGGTAGCTACCGCCCAATACGTTGATCGACTTCAGACCACCGCTGTCACGGCCTTCAGCGCTTTTACGCGATTCGGCAGTGAAACGACCGGCGTCCAGTTGCAGGCCTTTGATCTCTTTGGAGGTGATCAAGGTACCGGTGTAGCTTTCCGGCAGCAGACGCGAGTTGTCGTAGTTCAGCACCGGCAGGGCCGGCATCTGGTCGCCGTAGGTCAGCACGGTGTTGGACACGCGGAATTTGACCGCAGCGCCACCCTTGGACAGGTCGTCAGCCGCATTGCCGCTGTCACCCTGTTTGAAGAAGTCGATACCACCGGCGCCGCTGCGGCCCTTGCCGCCATCCAGACGCAGTGCGTAAAGACCGAAAGCATCGACACCCACACCAACGGTGCCTTGGGTGAAACCGGACGAAAACGTACCGATGGCCGCTTGGCCCCACTCGGCTTTGTCCGGGTTGCCGTCTTTGTAATCACGATTGATGTAGGCATTGCGCAGCAGCACTTTCAGGCTGCTGTCTTCAACAAAACCCTTGGATTCGGCCTGGCCGTCAGCCATTGCCGAAGTGGCACTCAACATCCCCAGTGCGATCAGACTGATTCGCTTGTTCAACATTTTGTTTTCCTTATTACGGGTTGAAACGCGCTGTGTCGAACGGCTGAAACGGCGCTATTGCACTCTTTTTTCACCCCGAAACAAAAAGACCCGCCCACGGTAAAACCGTGTCGGGCCCTTTTATTATTTTTGAGTCATGGCGGTTGGCCACAGGCGTTGGGCCGAATCGTAGCCGCGCCCTCAATAATGTGTCAATTTCAAGAATCGTCTTTAAATAGGTAAAAATCGTCTAAGAATCGTAAATTTTGCGATAGCGTATTGCTCGGAAATGCGCTCAGCCAGTGAATCCAGTGCGATTACGCGCAACCGTCGAGACCGCATTGCGCGGCGGATTGCCCCGACTCAACAGTGACAACCGCTTGCCCCAACCAGTCGGCGAAGGCCTGCGGTTTGCCAAGCCATGGGCTGATGTCGATCAAGGTAAATTGCCCGTCCTGCTCCAGCGCCAACGTCGGAAATCCCTGGCCGCCCAGTTGTGCCAAGAGCTCTCGGCTGGCTTTTACATGCGCTGTCGTATCAACGGACTTAAACGCAGCCGCGAAGATGTCACGGGTGTAGCCCAACTCACGGGCGAGTTCGAAAAGTACGGATTCATCGGCAATCCGCCGTCCTTCCACGTAATGCGCCGTCTGCAAACGTCCGAGCATCTGCAAACCGCGACCGTCGATGGACTCTGCCGCCATCACCGCCGCGATCGGCGGCGTCGAATCGAAAACCGCCGATTGATCACGCAGCAGGCCTTCGAAATACGCTTCGCCAAAGGGTTGTCCGGTGTATTCGGCAATGCGCCGGTCGTGGGGCATGACGTAATCACGCAGTTGCGGCGAAACGCGCTGGCGATTCGCGCCGCTCATCATTCCGCCCGCATGGGCAACGACCGGCAACACTTGCTGCGCCGCTTGCACCAGCGGTTTGGCACCGTAGCACCAGCCGCACAATGGATCGTAAATGTAGTGAAGGATCATGGGAGAACTCCGGCAACAAAGTAGAAATATTCGATGCCGGCAGACTATTCCTACGCGTGTTGGGGAAAAACGCCGGAATGGCTCTCAGACTGTTTCGAGAATCGGTCGAATGGATCGACCGGTCAGGATGTATCGAAATCGACATAAATTGAAACAATCTGACAGGGGAACTTCTCAGGAATAAATTACGGGAGCAAATGCAAAGCATTACCATTCGCGCGTTTGAATTTCCTTACCCTTTCGGATGCGCTTTTCCATGCCTGCCCCGTTCCGCCTCACGCCTGTCACCCTTGGATTGTCTGCCTTTCTGTCCAGCGGTTTTGCTTACTCCGCCACCGAACTGCCCGCCACCGCGATCAGCGCCGAAGAACAAGCCGAGGACCCGCGCGTCAAGATCAGCAACACCGCGACTCGCACCTCCACCCCGGTGCGTTACGTGCCGCAGGCCATCGACTCGATCAAGACCACGAATGTCGCCGACTACGGCACCAATGACATCGGTGACGCCCTGAGCGGGATTCCCAACGTCAGCAGCAGCGCCGACACGCGCTTCGACAGTCTGCGCATCCGCGGCTTCGACGCCAGCAACGACTTCTATCTGGACGGCATCCGCGACGACAGCCAGTACAAGCGCGACCTGCACAACATCGAGCGGGTCGAAGTGCTCAAAGGTCCGGCGGCGGTACTTTACGGCCGTGGCAGCCAGGGCGGGATCGTCAACCGCGTGAGCAAGCTGCCCGAGTTCGGTCGTCGTTCGACCATCGAGGCCCAGGGCGGCAGCGACGACCTGCGCAGCCTGTACGCCGACCTCAGCACCGACCCCAGCGAAAACCTCAGCCTGCGCCTGAACATGGGCAACATGGATGAAAACAGCTTCCGCGACGGCGTCAGCGGCAACCGCCAGCTGTTCGCGCCGTCGATGAGCTGGCAACTGACCCCAGACTTGAACTGGCTGGTGCAATACGAATACAGCCGCTACAACCGCACACCGGATCGCGGCATTCCCGGTGTGAATGGCCGCCCGGCGGATGTCGGTCGCGACACCACCTACGGCAACGATCACGATTTCATCGACGACAAGGCGCAGTCCCTGCGCTCGAAACTCACCTACGAGATCAACGACAACTGGCAGCTGCGCCAGACCCTCGGCGTGTTCAAGCTCGACAGCGATTTCGACAACACCTACCTGACCAGCTTCGATCCGAAAACCAACAAGGTCGCGCGCCAGCACTGGCAGCAGGATCTGACCACCCGCAACGTCTACAACAACCTCGAACTGGAAGGTGGTTTCGATACCTTTGGCCTTGAGCATCGCCTGTTGACCGGCGTCGAGATCGGCAGCCAGCGCCGTGATCCGAAGTTGTACAACGCCGCGACTGGCAAGACCCCAGGCGCACAACCGGTGCCGTCACTTGACCTGTTCAACCCCAACCGCGAGCTCCGTCACACCGGCAGCATGCAGGTGTTCAGCGACAGCCACACCGAAGTCGAAAGCCGCGCGGTGTACGTGCAGGATCAGTTGCGTCTGAACGATCAATGGCAACTGCTGGCCGGCTTGCGCTACGACACGTTCGATATCGAGTCGACCAACCAGCTCAAGAACCTCACTGAGGATCGTGACAGCCACAGCACCAGCCCGCGCTTCGGGATTGTCTGGACGCCACTGCAGAATCATTCGTTCTATGCCTCGTGGTCGAAGACTTTCTCGCCCGTTGGCGGCGGCCTGATCGGCATCACCCCGGGGGCTGCCGGCAATAGCAACGACTTGAGTCCGGAGCTGACCAAACAGAAAGAAATCGGCGTGAAAAGCGACTGGCTGGATGATCGCTTGAGCACCACCCTGGCGGTCTACGACCTGGAACTCTACAACCGCCGCACCAGCGACCCGAACGATCCGACCCTGACCGTCATGACCGGTCTTCAGCGCTCACGGGGTGTGGAGCTGACCGCCACCGGCAAATTGGTCGGCAACTGGTACATGCGCGGTGGCGTCGGCGTGCAGGACACCACCATCGAAAAGGATAACAACGGCCTGGAAGGTAAACGCGTCAACAACGTGGCCAAACACAACGGCAGCCTGTTTCTGACCTGGAAACCGGAGATGGGCTGGTACGGCGAAACCGGTCTGACCCTGGTCGGCCAGCGTTATGCCGACAACGCCAACACCACCGTGCTGCCGGGTTACGGCCGCTGGGATGCGCTGGTCGGCTATCGTTTCAAGGACTGGGACTTGCGCGCGGCACTGAACAACATCACCGACCGCGAGTATTACGCTTCGGCCACCAGCCAATATCAGATCCAGCCAGGCGCACCGCGCAGTGTGGTGATGACCGGTACTTACAGTTTCTGAATGCACACAAACCCTGTGGGAGGGGGCTTGCTCCCGAAGGCTTCGTGTCAGGCAACACCATCGTCACTGACTGATTGCATTCGGGAGCAAGCCCCCTCCACAGGTTCAATGTTCGCAATGGTTTCCATCGTGCATAAAAAAGCGCCGCCATCCCGGCAGCGCTTTTACCAATCCCTGTTGTTTTTCTTATCCTTCCATCACAGCCCATAACGCTTCCAGTTCGGCCTCGCTGAACAGGCCAGCGGGGTAGCGCTCGATCATCATCCGGCGCGGATCAGGTTCCCTGATCTGACGCGTTCCATTGGACTTCAAAAAGTGCGCGACAATCTGGAGCGATTCGCCGTTGACGGCCATGGGATGCAAAGTCCGCTCGCTGACTACGTTCACTTCGGCGTTCATTTCAGCGCTCTCTCCCCGTTCGTGAGCGGCCAAGTTATCCAAGGTATATGACAGAACTGTTGAAGTTCCCCCCTCTCCCTAGTGCACTTTGTCCGATACAAGAGCTATGCCAAGGTTTCCGATTTGTCGACAGGCGGATACAAACAAGCCCGCGGTCCAACAGGGCCGCGGGCTTGTTTGAATGTGTAGCAAGCTAATCTTTGCCTGGCCGATTTATGAATCAACTCAAGCTGTTACGTCTCAACTCACTCTTTGTGCGGGGCTGGCTGTTGTTGGGTAAGGCAGTGGATATTGCCGCCGCCCAGTAACAGTTCACGGCCCGGCACCATCACCACTTCGTGTTGCGGGAACAGCTTCTGCAGGATTTCCCGCGCAGGCGCGTCCATCGGATCGTCGAAGCTCGGCGCGATGATGCCGCCGTTGACGATCAGGAAGTTCACGTAGGAACCGGCCAGGCGCACGGAAGGGTTGCGCTCCTGCGTACCGTCGACCGGATCGACACCGGCGCACTCCTCTTCGGTCGCGTACAGCGGCCCCGGAATCGGCATCTTGTGCACCGTGAACGGGCGCCCCTTGGCGTCGGTGCTGCTTTGCAGCACGTTCATCGCCGCCTGGCAGCGCGGGTAGTTCGGATCCTGCGGATCGTCGGTCCACGCCAGCAGCACTTCGCCCGGGCGCACGTAGCAGCAGAAGTTATCCACATGACCGTCGGTTTCGTCGTTGAACAGACCATCCGGCAGCCAGATGATCTTATCCACAGACAGATTGTCGCGCAGCACCGCTTCGATCTCTTCGCGGCCCAGGTGCGGGTTGCGGTTGTGATTGAGCAGGCACTCTTCAGTAGTGATCAGCGTGCCTTCGCCGTCGACGTGAATCGAACCGCCTTCAAGCATAAAACCTTCGGTGCGATAACGCGGGCTGCGCTCGATCTCGAGGATCTTGCCACCGACCTGCGAATCACGGTTCCACGGCGAATACAGACCGCCTTCAAACCCACCCCAAGAGTTGAAGTCCCAGTTCACACCGCGCACTTCACCACTGTTGTTGATGACGAACGTCGGCCCGGTGTCACGCACCCAGGCATCATCGCTGGACATCTCGACCACGCGGATATTTGGCACGTCGAGACGTGCGCGTGCGTTCTCGTACTGACCGGCCGACACGGCAACCGTCACCGGTTCAAAACGGGCGATGGCCTTGGCCACTGCAACGTGCGCGGCCTGCGCCGGCTTGCCACCCAGGCGCCAGTTGTCCGGACGCTCAGGCCAGATCATCCAGGTCTGGGTCTGCGGCGCCCACTCGGCCGGCATGTAGAAGCCATCGTCACGCGGGGTACTTTTCAAAGTGGTCATCGGATCAGGACTCCTGGGAACCGTCGAAGGGTTGCAAAGCGATGGCGACTTTATAACCGATAAATATCGTATTTTAAATGCTTTAAAATGACGCTCGTCTAAAAAAAACAGTTAAATACCGATACAAATCGAATTAGCACTGCCCCCCCATGTGGGAGCGGGCTTGCTCGCGAAGGCGGCACATCCGTCGATATCACCTTTGAATGAAGAACCGTATTCGCGAGCAAGCCCGCTCCCACAAAAGCAGCGTTTACAAACCTTCTTCGAGTACGCGATCCAGCATGTCGACAAAGAAGTCCACGCTGCGCCGCGAGGTGACCATCGGCGGTTTGATCTTGAGAATGTTCAGGTCATCCCCGGTCGGTTGCATGAAGATCCCCAGCTCGCGCAGGCGATCGCACAACAACGTGGTCTCCTCGGTGGCCGGCTCCAGCGTCTCGCGGTTGCGGATCAGCTCTACCCCCAGATAGAACCCGGAACCATGCACCGCGCCGACCAGCGGATGTTTATCGATCAACGCCTCGAGCCGCGTCTTGAAATGCCCGCCAACCACCTGGGCGTTTTCCCAGAGCTTTTCTTCTTCCATGACATCCAGCACCGCCATACCGACCTGGCAGCTCACCGGACTGCCGCCGGCCGACGAGAAGAAATAGCCTTCAGCTTCCAGCGCCTCGGCGATTTCCCGACGCGTAATAACGGCGCCGAGCGGCTGGCCGTTGCCCATGCCCTTGGCCATGGTGATGATGTCCGGCACCACGCCCTGCTCTTCGAAGCCCCAGAAGAAGTGGCCCATGCGCCCGTAACCGACCTGCACTTCGTCGGCGATGCACACCCCGCCCTGCGCACGTACCAGCGCATAGACCTGTTTCAGATAACCGGGCGGCAGGGAAATCCCGCCGGCATTGCCGTAAACCGGTTCGCAGATGAACCCGGCCAGTTGGCGCTTCTGCGCGGCGATATGCGCCAGTTGTGCCTCGACGCTGCGCACATAGTCCGGCGCAGAATCCAGGCCACGGAATTGGCCACGATAAATATTCGGCGCGTTCACCGGGTGCACCCAGTCCGGACGGCTTTCCAGCGCACGCGGGTTGTCGGCGATGGATGTCGATACCGCATCGGCGCCGACCGTCCAGCCGTGATAGGCCTCGAGCACACTGAGCATGTCGCGCCCGCCGCTGTAGGCCCACGCCAGACGGATCGCCAGGTCGTTGGCTTCGCTGCCGCTGTTGACCAGAAACACCCGGTCCATGCCGTCCGGCGCCAGCTTCAGCAAGCGTTCGGAAAACTCCGCCACTGCCGCATAGTTGAAGCGCGAGTTGGTGTTGAGCAGCGACCACTGTCGCGCCGCCACCTGAGCCATGCGCGGATGACCATGGCCGAGCACTGCAACGTTGTTGAGCATGTCGAGATAGGAACGGCCCTGCATGTCGATCAGGTGATTACGCCAGCCACGCTCGATGCGCGGCGGGTCGACGTAATAATGCTTTTGCGTGCGGGCGAAACTGGCGTCGCGTCGTTCGAGCAAGGTTTTCGCATCCAGCTCGGGTTCGGCATCGCAGGCCAGACCCAGCAAAGTGGCTGGCGATGGACACAGGGCCTGCCAGGCTGCAGCGCGCGCAGGACTGCAGAACAATGGCGCATCCAGCGATGCAACGCGGCTCAACTGTACCTTCAACGGACCGTCGACCGAACCCAGCACCTGACCTTTGACCAGCGCCGCGCCGCTGTGCAGCGAGGCGTTCACGCCCCATAGGCGCACGCTGAGCTGTGGTCCGTCGAGTTGCAGCACACCATCCGCCGCGTGATGCAGCACACCGGCAAACGGCGCTTCCACCGCCGAGCCCTGCGGCACGCGCAACTCAACGTGCAGCGGGAAAGTCTCCGGTTCGACGGCACTGTCGGGCCGCGTCTGCGACAAGCGATATTGCCCGTAACGACTGGCCGCCAGGCCATGCGCGGCCGCGGCTTCAGTGAGCAGTCGTTGATCGATACCCTCCTGCTCCCAGTTGCCCGCCTCGAAATGCGGACTCAGGACACCAAGGTCGATCAGCGCAAATTCGCGCCCGACCAGCTCTGGCAACAGTGGCGCAAAACCCTCGCTGCCGACCGTCGGCAGACGCTGGCCGACTGACGTGAGGATCGCCGCTTCCATCAGCGCCAGGGGTACAGAAGTGGCCACGTGGAAAATTTCCCATTCGTGGCCAAGGTTGTCGCGACTATAGGTATTACCCGGATCGATGCTGACCTGTTGCTCGCCACTGAGCACCAGCACCGCCGCCCGCGCCACGATCAACGGCCACAACGCCAGCAACTCCTCATGTTGCAGCGGATTGACCGCGTGATAGGCCTGCACCGCCGGCAGAATCACAAACGGATCACCGCCGGCATGGTGCAGCAGCGCCGCGCACGTCACCGACAGATCGGTGATACGCCAGGTGCGCACCAGATCACCGAAGTCGATCACGCCCTGCAATTGCCAATGACGCTTGGCATCGCGTTGCCAGACAGCGTTATCGTCGGTGATGTCCATGTGGATCGCCTGCACCGGCAGCTTGTCCTGCAACGGCTGCAAGCGACGTTCGGCCTGTTCGGCGGCTTGCGCGATCAAGGCGCGCTGGCGCTCATCCTGAATCACCGGCAGCAGATGGCTGATCAGCGCACTGGCGTGGCGGGCGTCCCATTGCAGCGTGCGCTGAAGGCCCGGGTGATCGAAGCCGGCCAGGGCCAGGTCCATCTCGCCACACAACCGACCGAATCCGGCCACCACGTCATGGCCCAAATGCTCAAGATGAGTCAGCGGCTGACCTTCGATGTAGTCCAGCAACCGCACGTGCACCGGCTCGCCGTCGGCTTCCAGCGACAACAGATCCTCGCCGTTACTGGCCGGGATCACTTTGGGCACGTGCACCGACGAGTGCTCGGCAAGGTACTTGAGGCCTGCATGCTGAGCCTGCAACTCCACAAGTGCATAATCGCCGCGGCAGATTTTCAGGACAAAGCGCCCACGCTCACTGTCGACCCGATAATTCAGGTCCTGCTGACTGCCCAGCGCCTGTAGCGTGCCGCTGAGCCCGTAATGCTCGGCCAACCACTGCCGTGCCTGCGCTTCAGAAACCTGCGGGCTGGGCAAACTGGCGCGATGAATCAACGTGGCGAGCGGCATGGGACGACCCCTGAGATTTTATTAGGTGCCTATATCGCCATTGCTGCAGTGGATGCGCAACCCCCGACCGGAGATATTCAAGCGCTCGCATCCGCCGGCACTTTGCGCAAGAATGTCGGCCATTCACCCCTATCTGGAAAAAACCTCATGAATGTAATCACCACCGATCTGCCCGGTGTTCTGATCATCGAACCCAAGGTATTTGGTGACGAGCGCGGCTTCTTCTACGAGAGTTTCAACGCCAAGGCGTTCCAGGATGCAACCGGTCTGGACACTCAATTCGTTCAGGACAACCATTCGCGCTCGCAGAAAGGCGTGCTGCGCGGCCTGCATTACCAGCTGCAGAATACTCAAGGCAAACTGGTTCGGGTGACCGCCGGTGAAGTGCTCGATGTAGCCGTGGACATCCGTCGCAGCTCGCCGCACTTCGGCAAGTGGGTTGCTGTACGCCTGTCGGCCGAGAACCACCGTCAATTGTGGGTTCCGGAAGGCTTTGCCCATGGTTTCGTGGTGCTGAGCGAGTTCGCCGAATTCCTCTACAAGACCACCAACTACTACGATCCATCGTCCGAACGCAGCATTCGCTGGGACGACCCTGCTCTGGGCATCGACTGGCAACTGGACGAAGCGCCGAAGCTGTCGGCCAAGGATCAGGTCGGTGCCTTGCTCAAGGACGCTGACGTCTTCGCCTGAGCCTAGGCATAATGCGCCTGTTCACTCAGGCGCATCCGGCTCATGAAACCTACCCTTCCCCGCAGACCCCGCTGGCGCAGCCTCGCCCTGCTGGCCCTGTGTCTGGCACCGCTGCTGTGGCCGCTGGAGCATCTGGCCGAACGTTATTACCGCAGCGAACTGGCCGGGCAAAACCGCCAGACCCTCGACCTCTACGTCGCCAACCTGCTGGGCACCCTGCACCGTTATGAAGTGTTGCCGCAGATTCTCGGCGACCTGCCGGCCCTGCGCGCCGTGCTCGGTGCACCGGACGACGGCGTCACCCAGGGCAATGCCAATCGCCTGCTGAAAAACATTGCCGCACAGACTGGCGCCGAGGTCATGTACCTGATGGACACCAGCGGCCAGACTCTCGCGGCGTCGAACTGGGACAAACACGACAGTTTCGTCGGACGCAATTTCGCTTTCCGTCCGTATTTCAGCGAAGCCATGGCCGGACGTCTGGGGCGTTTCTTCGGCCTCGGCACCACTTCGGCCAAACGCGGTTATTTCTTCGCCGCCGCAGTGCGCAACGGCGAAAAAATCATCGGCGTGCTGGTGATCAAAGTCGACCTCGATCACACCGAAAGCCTGTGGGGCAAAACCCCGGAACAACTGTTGGTGACCGACCACAACGGCGTGGTGATTCTCACCTCGCGCCCGGAATGGCGCTTTCGCTCGACCCGTATCTTGAGCGACACCGAGCGCTCGGCGATCACCGCCATCCTGCCCTATCCGACCCGCGAGCCACGTCCTCTGAACCTCAGCGACAACGCCTGGCTGACCCAAACCGTCGATATCGCCGAAACCGGCTGGAGCGTCAGCATCCTCGCTCCGCGCACGCTGATCGATCGTCCGGTGCGCACCGTGGTCGCAATCGGCGGCGCCACGCTGTTGGTGGTGATGCTGTTGCTGGGGCTGATGATGCAGCGCCGTCGGCATTATCTGGAACGCATCGCCTTTGAAGCCAAGGCCCGTCGTGAACTGGAAGGTCGGGTGGCCGAGCGGACCAGCGATCTGGAAGGCCTCAACCGCCGACTCAAGCAGGAAGTGCTGGAGCGCGAACAGGCCCAGCAGGAGCTGGTCCGCGCTCAGGACGATCTGGTCCAGGCCGGCAAACTCTCGGCGCTGGGTACGATGTCGGCGAGTATTAGCCACGAGCTCAACCAGCCGCTGGCGGCGATCCGCAGCTATGCGGAAAACGCCGAAGTACTGCTCGATCATCAACGCATCGACGATGCTCGCGGCAACCTCAAACTGATCAGCGAACTGACCGGGCGCATGGCCTCGATCATCGCTCACCTGCGTGCCTTCGCCCGCCGCGACCGCCATGCCCCGGAAAGCGTGGCCCTGCAACCGGCGCTGGACGATGCGCTCGCATTGCTGGCCAAACGGCGCCGCAGCATGGAAGTCGAACTGATCCGCGATCTGCCCGCCGCCACGCTGTGGGTCGAGGCCGGGGAAACCCGTCTACGCCAGGTGCTCGGCAATCTGCTGGCCAACGCCCTCGATGCGCTGACCGAAAAAGGCCCGCCGCGCAAACTGTGGCTGAGTGCCGAATCCACGGCCGAGGGCGTCAATCTGTACATTCGCGACAACGGTCCGGGTTTCTGCATGGAAGCCCTCGGCCGCGCCAGCGAGCCCTTCTACACCACCAAGACCCGCACTCAGGGCCTTGGCCTGGGGCTGGCCATCTGTGAAACCCTGATGCGCGCCTTCGGTGGTGAACTGTCGTTCGCCAACCACAAGCAAGGCGGCGCCTTGATCACCCTGCGGCTGCGCGCCGGCGCGCCCGGGGTCAGCCTGCAACCGTCCGAGGATCGAAGTGCATGACCATCGACAATCGCATTCAGGTGGTGTTGATCGACGACGATCCGCACCTGCGTCAGGCCCTCGGCCAGACCCTGGACCTGGCCGGGCTGAAAATCCTTCCGCTGTCCGAAGCCAAAGGTCTGGCCGGGCAACTGGAGCGTGACTGGCCCGGCGTGGTGGTCAGCGACATCCGCATGCCGGGCATGGACGGCCTGGAGCTATTAAGCGAATTGCACGCTCAGGATCCGGAGCTGCCGGTGCTGCTGATCACCGGCCACGGCGACGTGCCGTTGGCGGTGCAGGCGATGCGTGCCGGCGCCTATGACTTTCTGGAAAAACCGTTCGCCAGTGACGCGCTGCTCGACAGCGTGCGCCGCGCCTTGGCCCTGCGCCGGCTGGTACTGGACAACCGCAGCCTGCGCCTGGCCCTGAGCGATCGCAACGAACTGAGCGCACGCCTGGTCGGCCACTCGGCGCCGATGCTGCGCCTGCGCGAGCAGATCGGCGCGCTGGCGGCGACCAAGGCGGACGTGCTGATCCTCGGTGAAACCGGCGCCGGTAAAGAGGTCGTGGCCCGCGCGCTGCACGATTTGTCGAGCCGGCGCAACGGCCCGTTCGTGGCGATCAACGCCGGGGCGCTGGCCGAATCGGTGGTCGAAAGTGAGCTGTTCGGGCATGAGCCAGGCGCGTTTACCGGCGCGCAGAAACGCCGGATCGGCAAGTTCGAATTCGCCAACGGCGGCACGCTGTTCCTCGATGAAATCGAAAGCATGAGCATGGACGTGCAGGTGAAACTGCTGCGCATGCTGCAAGAGCGCGTGGTCGAACGTCTGGGTGGCAATCAGTTGATCCCGCTGGACATCCGCGTCATCGCCGCGACCAAGGAAGACCTGCGTCAGGCTGCCGATCAAGGGCGTTTTCGCGCCGACTTGTACTATCGATTGAACGTTGCACCGCTGCGCATTCCGCCACTGCGCGAACGCGGCGAGGACGCGCTGGTGTTGTTCCAGCACTACGCCGATGAAGCCAGCGCCCGCCATGGTCTGCCGCCTCACGAACTGCAACCGGCGCAACGCGCATTGCTGCTGCGCCACACCTGGCCGGGCAACGTGCGCGAATTGCAGAACGCTGCCGAGCGTTTCGCCCTCGGTCTGGAACTGGCGCTGGATAACAGTGGAAGCGAAAGCGGCGGCACCAGCGTGGAAGTCATCAGTGGCGGCCTGAGCGAGCAAGTGGAAAACTTCGAGAAGTCGTTGATTGCCGCCGAACTGGCGCGCTCCCACAGTTCGGTGCGCAGCCTCGCCGAAGCCCTGGGTATTCCGCGCAAGACCCTGCACGACAAACTGCGCAAGCACGGCTTGAATTTCGCCGACAGTAACGCCAATGGAGACGAAGCCGAATGAGCCGCGACAGTCGCTATCTGGAGTCGGTGCTGCATCACGACATTCCCCTGACGCGCGAGATGGGCCTCAAGGTCCTCGCCTGGCACGAGCAGCAGTTGAGCCTGCACTTGCCGCTGGAGCCGAACGTCAATCACAAAAGCACCATGTTCGGCGGCAGCCTCTATTGTGGCGCGGTGCTGGCGGGCTGGGGCTGGCTGCATTTGCGCCTGAAGGAAGAAGGCATCGACGACGGGCACATCGTGATTCAGGAAGGCCAGATCAGTTATCCGCTGCCCGTGACCGATGATGCCACAGCGATTTGTCCGCCACCGGAAGCGGCGGTCTGGAAGAAGTTTCTGGCGATGTATCAGCGTTATGGGCGCGCACGGTTGACGCTCAATACGCGAATCGTCAACGCCGGCAGTGATGAGAATGCAGTGACGTTCAGCGGGCAATACGTTCTGCACCGCTGAACGTCAACAGCCCCTCACCCTAACCCTCTCCCGGAGGGAGAAGGGACTGACCGAGGCGTCTTGCGTCAGGCATCGACCTGAAAGATCGGCAGCGATTATGGATTCAGTAGAACTGGCTCAAGTCGGTGAACCTCACCAGCATCCCCCAATCGGCCCCCTCTCCCTCCGGGAGAGGGCTGGGGTGAGGGGAATCGAGAATCCACCCACTTACCCCCGAGCCAGTTCCAGCAATCTTGAACGCCACGCCGCCTTCGCCGGCAACGCCAGAAAGAACTCATTGAGCAGCGATTCCCGCGCCGGATAACAGAACGCTTCGCCCTGCAGATCCAACACTTCGCCGCCAGCACCTTCGAGCACGCCCTGCGCCGCCGCGGTGTCCCACTGCGAAGTTGGCGCCAATCGCGGATAACAATCCGCCGCCCCTTCAGCCAACAGACAAAACTTCAACGAACTGCCGATGTTTGCCAGTTGCAACTCGCCCAAACTGGCGCTCAGACCGGCAAGCAGCCGCTCTTGCTCCGGACTCGAGTGCCGACGGCTCGCCACCACGGTGAACGCTTCACCGGGCGCGAGCACCTCACGCACCTCAATCGCCACCGGCGAACCACCTTTGTCCCCACGCCACGCGCCGAGACCGGCTCCGCCGACATAGAACCGGCCATTGGTCGGCATCGTCACCACGCCAAACACCACCCGCCCGTTTTCGATCAGGGCGATGTTGACGGTGAATTCTTCACTGCCGCTGATGAACTCCTTGGTGCCATCCAGCGGATCCACCAGCCACCAGCGCTGCCACCCGGCGCGCACGCTCTGCGGAATGTTGGCGTCTTCCTCGGACAGAATCGGAATACTGGAGTCCAGCGCGGTCAGCCCGGCGACGATGACATGGTGCGCGGCCATGTCCGCTGCGGTCACCGGTGAATCATCGGACTTGGCGGTGACCTCCACGCCAGAGCGCCAGAACGGCAGAATCGCCTCGCCAGCCTGCAACGCCAGCTCAACCACCGGCGCCATCAACGGATGGGAAAACTTCATCGACATCTCACTCATGACTGAAAGAACCCGCGCTGCGTCAGCAGATCACGCGCCAGATACAGCGCAGCCAGGGCACGGCCTTCGGTAAATTGCGGGTTTTGCGCCAGCGCCGCCAGTTCACGCAGGTTGACCTTGTCGACGCGCATCGGCTCCGGCTCGTCGCCCTCCAGACGCTCCTCGTACAAATCGGTGGCCAACACCACCTGGATCTTCTGGCTCATGTAACCGGGCGACAGCGACAACTCGGTCAGATGTTCCAGCTGGCGCGCGCCGAAACCGGCCTCCTCCTTGAGTTCGCGCTCGGCCGCTGCCAGCACATCTTCACCCGGCTCGATCAAGCCTTTGGGCAGGGACAGTTCGTACTCGTCAGTGCCGCCGCAGTATTCCTCGACCAGCACCGCGTGTTCGCTGTCGAGCATCGCCACAATCATCACCGCGCCATAACCCGCGCCTTTGCCAACCAGACGCTCGTAAGTGCGTTCCACGCCATTGGAAAAACGCAGCTTCAGTTCTTCGACGCAAAACAGACGACTGGTGGCGACAATCTCGCGGGCGAGTACAGTGGGTTTCTGGCGCATGCAAAGCTCCTTGGCGTGAACGCGCTACTATAACGCGGCTTTCCCGATTGTTTGTGTCGGATATCTTTCTACCGCTCGAGACGTTGCCATGCCTTCTTTACCGTGGTCTGACATCGATACCGTCCTGCTGGACATGGACGGTACCCTGCTGGATCTGCACTTCGACAACCATTTCTGGCTGGAACACCTGCCGCAACGCTACGCCGAACTGCACGGGGTGAGCCGGGCCATGGCCGACATGGAGTTGCAGCCGCTGTTCGAGCGCCATGCCGGGCAACTGCAGTGGTACTGCCTGGATTTCTGGAGTGCCGAACTGAAGCTCTCGGTGCGCGAGCTGAAACTGGAAACCGCGCACCTGATCGCGCTGCGTCCGGATGCCGACACCTTTCTGCAGGCGATCAAAAAAGCCGGCAAACGGGTGATCATGATCACCAACGCGCACCGCGATTCGCTCTCACTGAAACTGGAGCGGATCGAACTGGCGCCGTACTTCGAGCGGCTGATCAGCTCCCACGATTACGGTTATCCCAAGGAGAACCCGCAGTTCTGGGATGCCTTGCAGGCGGATATCGATTTTGATCCGGCACGCAGTCTTTTCATCGACGATACGTTGCCGATTCTGCGTAGTGCGCGGGAATTTGGCGTGACGCATTTGTTGGCGGTGAAAGAGCCGGACAGTCGCAAAGGGCCGAAGGACACGGCTGAGTTTGCGGCACTTGAAGACTACCGCGATTTGATTCGTGGTCTCTGATTTCCTGCAGGAGCTGCCTAAGGCTGCGATCTTTTGACTTTGATTGTTTAAAAAACACGATCAAAAGATCGCAGCCTTCGGCAGCTCCTACAGGGTGTTGTGTTACTCCGGGATACGCAGGGTCTGGCCCGGGTAGATTTTGTTTACATCCTTGAGCATTGGTTTGTTGGCCTCAAAGATCTTGTTGTACTGATTGGCGTTGCCATACACCGCGAGGGAAATCGCACTGAGGGTGTCGCCTTTTTTCACCACGACAAAACGTGCGGCAGCCACAACCGGCCCGGTCACGGTGATCTGATCATCAACACTGCCCACGCCTTCGATGTTACCCACCGCCAGCAGAATTTTTTCCTTCTCCTCCTGACTTGCAACTTCACCGGTGACCGTCACCTTGTCGCCGTCCACGGTTGCCTGAACATTCGGGTTGCCCAACCCGACCTTGCTGATATGTTCCTTCAACTGTTCGCTGGCATTGGCATTACCCGGGGTCAGCAGGTCGATCAGCTTTTCACCGGCTTCTTTCACAAAGCTCAACAGACTCATAGCGCACACTCCTTGATTTGGATTCCAGACGTCAAAGCCTAGACCACACCAGACCAACCCGGTTCCGGGCCGACCAATGACCCGACAGCCGCTTGATCGACGCCATCTATCAATAGATCGACAGTACCGATTAGACGCGACAAGTTGCCGCGCCTAGTCTTAGCGTTGATCAATCCGTCGGTGATGCCATGAACGCCAAGCGCCCAACTTGCGCGGCGCCTGCACTCGAAACGCCCGCGCCCGCCGCCAGCCAGACCTACAGCTACAGCGATCTGCCCCTTGTGGAATCGGCCAGCACCGCGCTCGCCGAGGAAGTCGCGTTGGCGATCGCCTACAACGGTATCAGTCAGGCTGTGATGCTGGTGACGCCGACGGATCTGGAAGACTTCATCGTCGGTTTCAGCCTTGGCAGCGGCATCATCGAAGACGCCAGCGACATTTATGACCTGCAACTGACCGGCGCGGGCTCGGCGCAATACGCGCAGGTGACCATCGCCAACCGCGCGTTCTGGAACCTCAAGCAACAGCGCCGGCAACTGGCCGGCACCAGCGGTTGCGGGCTGTGCGGCGTTGAAGCCGTCGAGCAAGCGTTGCCCGATCTGAACGTCCTGCCAGGTGCACCGTTACCGCCCGCCGCATGGCTCGACGGCCTGCGCCAGCGCATCGGGGCATTTCAGCCGCTCGGTCAGCACTGCGGCGCGGTACACGCGGCGGTGTTCATGAACGCCAGCGGTGAATTGCTGCTGGGCCGTGAAGACATCGGCCGGCACAACGCCCTCGACAAACTGATTGGCGGGCTGATCCGCCAGAAGATTTCCACAGAAGGTGGCCTGGCGATTGTCACCAGCCGTTGCAGTCTCGAATTGATCCAGAAAGTTTTACGCGCCGGCATCCAGACTCTGGTCAGCCTGTCCGCGCCCACGGGCCTTGCCGTGCAATGGGCCCGTCGCCACAACCTCAATCTCATCCACCTG
The DNA here is from genome assembly GCF_023100615.1 of Pseudomonas sp. MWU12-3103b. NCBI lineage: Bacteria > Pseudomonadati > Pseudomonadota > Gammaproteobacteria > Pseudomonadales > Pseudomonadaceae > Pseudomonas > Pseudomonas sp. MWU12-3103b. Next base: position 199,084 of record NZ_JALMEY010000004.1, on the reverse strand, counting down.
CCGCAGAAGAATGCGCCGCGGGTCTACAGCCCAGCGATGGAGAATCAAGCGTGAGCCAACATCATCAAGCCGACCAGAAACCTGTCCCGCGCTACAAACCTTACAAAGGTGCAGCCGGCGGCTGGGGTGCGCTGATCAGCGTGGCCCAGGCCTGGTTGACCAGCGACAACGCGTTGAAAAACCTGCGCATGATGCTCAAGACCAACCAGAACGGCGGCTTCGACTGCCCGGGCTGCGCCTGGGGCGATTCGCCGGAAAGCGGCATGGTCAAGTTTTGCGAGAACGGCGCCAAAGCAGTGAACTGGGAAGCGACCAAGCGGCGGGTGGACGGAAAGTTCTTCGCCAAACACAGCGTCACTTCGTTGCTGGAGCAGAGCGACTATTGGCTTGAATACCAGGGCCGCCTGACCGAGCCGATGGTCTACGACGCGCAGACCGACCGCTACAAACCCATCGCCTGGGACGATGCCTTTGCAATGATCGGCAAACACCTGCAAGCGCTGTCGAGCCCGGACCAGGCCGAGTTCTACACCTCGGGCCGTGCCAGCAACGAAGCGGCGTACCTGTATCAGCTGTTCGTGCGCGCCTACGGCACCAACAACTTCCCCGACTGCTCGAACATGTGCCACGAGGCCAGCGGTGTGGCGTTGGCGCAGAGCGTTGGCGTCGGCAAAGGCACCGTGACTTTCGACGACTTCGAACACGCCGACGCGATTTTCGTCTGGGGCCAGAACCCCGGCACCAACCATCCGCGGATGCTCGAACCCCTGCGTGAAGCGGTGAAGCGCGGCGCGCAAGTAGTGTGCATCAACCCGCTGAAAGAACGTGGCCTGGAACGTTTCCAGCACCCGCAGCACCCGATCGAAATGCTCACCAACGGCGACAAGCCGACCAACACCGCGTACTTCCGTCCGGCACTGGGCGGCGACATGGCGGTGCTGCGCGGCATGGCCAAGTTCCTCTTACAGTGGGAGCGCGATGCGCAGAAGGCCGGCACGCCGGCAGTGTTCGATCATGACTTCCTCAATGCGCACAGCGCCAACGTGCTGGAGTATCTCGGCGTGGTCGATGACACGCCTTGGGAGCAAATCGTCGCGCAATCCGGCCTGACCCTGGTGGAGATCGAGCAAGCGGCGCGCATGTACGCCAAAGGCAAGAACGTCATCATGTGCTGGGCGATGGGTATCACTCAGCATCGCCACTCGGTGCCGACCATCCAGGAAATCGCCAACCTGATGCTGCTGCGCGGCAACGTCGGCAAACCCGGCGCCGGCCTGTGTCCGGTGCGCGGTCACAGTAACGTGCAGGGCGACCGCACCATGGGTATCAACGAGCGTCCGCCGGTGGCGTTCCTCGATTCCCTTGAGCGGCGTTTCCAGTTCAAGGTGCCGCGTGACAACGGGCACAACGTGGTCGAGGCGATCCATGCGATGGCCGAGGGCCGCGCGAAGGTCTTCATCGGTCTGGGCGGCAACTTTGCCCAGGCCACGCCGGACAGCCCGCGCACCTTCGCGGCGCTGAGCAATTGCGACCTGACCGTGCAGATCAGCACCAAGCTCAACCGCAGCCACCTGGCCCACGGTAAAGACGCACTGATCCTGCCGTGCCTGGGTCGAACCGACATCGATATCCAGGCCGAAGGCCCGCAAGCGGTCACCGTGGAAGACTCGTTCAGCATGGTTCACGCGTCCAACGGCCAGTTGCAGCCGCTGTCGAACCAGATGCGCTCGGAACCGGCAATCATCGCCGGCATCGCCGCCGCCACGCTGGGCAGCAAACCGGTGGACTGGAACTGGCTGGTGGCCGATTACCGGCGCATCCGCGACCTGATCGCCGATACCATTCCGGGCTTCAAGGACTTCAACGAAAAGGTCAAGAACCCGGGCGGTTTCTACCTCGGCAACAGTGCCGGTGCACGCAAGTGGAACACCCCGTCGGGCCGGGCCAATTTCCGCGCGAACCTGCTGCCCAAGGATCTGGTGCACGAGCGTACCCGCGCCACCGGGCAACTGCCGGATCTGATCCTGCAATCGATGCGCTCCCACGATCAGTACAACACCACGATCTATGGCCTCGACGACCGTTACCGTGGGGTCAAGGGCCAGCGCGATGTGTTGTTCGCCAACGAGGCCGACATCATTCGTCTGGGCTTCCGCCCGGGGCAGAAGGCCGACATCGTGTCGATCTGGGACGATGGCCGTGAGCGTCGGGTGAAGGGCTTTACCTTGCTGGCGTTTGATATTCCGGCGGGTCAGGCAGCGGCTTACTACCCGGAAGTGAATCCGCTGGTGCCGCTGGAAAGCACCGGGGATGGCAGCCATACGCCGACATCGAAGTTCATTGCGATCCGGCTGGAGGCAGCAAGCGAGACTGGGTTGATCATGGCCAAATCTGCGTAAAGCGTTGCCTGGACTGACCCCTTCGCGAGCAAGCCCGCTCCCACATTGGAATGCATTTCAAATGTGGGAGCGGGCTTGCTCGCGAAAGCGGTGGCACATTCAACAAAAATCTTTGTACCCTGCACCCTTCCAACGCCCACAAAAAAGGCCGCTTTTTCTCAAAAGCGGCCTGTCCGAAGTAGCTAAAGACCGGCGAAAATCGCTTAAGTTCCGCATACAAAACAGCAACTTGCATAATTGTATACAAGTCGTGTTATTCGTCGGATTTCGATTGTCAGCCTTGTTACACAGCCTCAGGATCGGCGCCGTCATCCCTTTGAGGCTCCTCTATGAAGTTCTCCTCGATTCTCTTGTTGTCCCTTGGCCTGGTCAGTGGCTTCGCTTCTGCCGGAGGCACCACCGAAGCAGGTGTGGGCGGCGCATTGGGCGGGGTTCTTGGCTCGGTCGTCGGTCAGTCTTTAGGCGGCAGCACAGGTTCAACCATTGGCGCAGCTCTGGGCGGCGCGGGTGGTAGCGCGGTCGGCGCCAACAAACACAGCCGTGGCGAAGCGGCCATCGGCGGTGCGTTGGGCGCAGCCGGCGGTAACGTGGTTGGCCGCAGCATGGGCGGCACCACCGGCAGTCTGATCGGCGCCGCAGCAGGTGGCGGTGCCGGTGGCGCGCTGGGCAATTACATGGGTAACCAGAGCAATGACGAGGGTCGTCATTACGATCGCGGCCGTGACGACCGTCGCTACTATCGCGACCGTCACCCTGGCCGTGGCCACGCTTATGGCCACCGCAAGCATCACCGCTACTATCGCGACTAATCCGTTGCGTTAAGCGCGAAAGCAAAATTCGCAGCCCAAGGGCTGCGATTTTTTTTGCTCTGGTTCAAACCACCAGACGCTCCAGCGCGTCACGCAATCTGCCTGGAGTCGGCACCGGCTGATTGCTCGTCCGGTCCACGAATACATGGACAAAACGCCCCGCCGCACACGCCTCGCTTTCACCGACCTTGAACACCGCCAGTTCATATTGCACCGAACTGTTACCCAGCTTGCCGACCCGCAGACCGATCTCGATCAGGTCCGGGAAAGCGATCGAGGCGAAATAATCGCAAGATGAACTCACGACAAAACCCACTACCTCGCCGTCGTGGATATCCAGGCCACCGACCTGAATCAGGTAAGTGTTCACGGCAGTATCGAAAAAGCTGTAGTAGGTGACGTTGTTGATGTGGCCATAAGCATCGTTGTCGTGCCAGCGGGTGGTGATCGGCTGGAAATGCGGGTAATCGGCGCGTTGCGCCATGGTGCTGGACATCGGTATCGACTCCTTGAGTTATCTGTCCAGTCTAAAGGTAAAAACCTTTGCCTCGCGCCGCCAGCTCGCCAATCAGTGGCGCCGGCCGCCATTGATCGCCCTGTCGCGTCTCCAGCGCCAGCAAGCGCTTGTGAATGTCCGCCAGCCCCTGATCGTCCGCCCAGGCCATCGGGCCGCCTCTGTCCGCCGGGAAGCCGTAGCCATTGAGGTACACCTGATCGATGTCATGTGCCGATTCGGCAATGCCGTCCTGAAGAATTTTCGCGCCCTCGTTGACCAGCGCCAGAAGACACCGCTCGAGGATTTCCTCGGACCCAATCTCCCGGCGCTGAAAGCCGAGGCCTTCGCTGACGCTCAATATCAGCGCATCGACCTCAGGATCATGCTCTGCCTGACGACTGCCCGGCTCGTAGTGGTAGTAACCGTTGCCGGACTTCTGCCCGAAACGCCCCAGTTCGCATAAACGGTTGTCGACCTGAACCTCTGGCGCATCCTGCCCCTTGCCGGCCAATTCGCGCGCGCGCCATTCCAGATCGATGCCCACGACGTCATACATGCGGAACGGTCCCATGGCGAAACCGAAGCCCTGCAAAACCGTATCGACCTGCTGTGGATAAGCGCCCTCGAGCAGCATCTTGCGCGCCTCCAGTACATACGGATGCAACATGCGATTGCCGATAAAACCGTGGCAGTTGCCCGACACCACACTGACCTTGCCCATGCGTTTGCCCAGCACCAGCGCCGCTTCCAGTGCGGCTGGCGACGTCTGCGCGCCACGTACAATTTCCAGCAGTTTCATGATGTGCGCGGGGCTGAAGAAATGCAGGCCGAGCACTTGCGATGGACGTTTTGTTGCAGCGGCAATCGCATCAATATCCAGTGCCGAGGTGTTGCTCGCCAACAACGCCTCAGGCTTGAGCAGGCCATCCAGTTCGCGAAAGATCTTCTGCTTGAGCGCGAGGTTTTCGTACACCGCTTCGATCACCAGATCGACGTTGCGGATCGCCACATAGTCTGCCGCCGCACTGACACGGGCAATCCGCGCATCGGCCTCGGCCTGGTCGATCCGTCCCTGTCGCACGTTGTGCGCATAGGTATCGGCCACGGTGGACAGCGCCTGTTCGAGCATCTGTGGATTGTTATCGACCCACTGCACGGCGATGCCGGCATTGGCCAGGCACATGACAATACCGCGGCCCATGGTGCCCGCGCCGATCACGGCAGCTTGCTGAATATCGAAGGATGTCTGGCTCATGTTGTTCTCTTGTTGGCGATCCGAAGACAGCCTTCACCATAGTCAGGCACCGGGCGTTTTTGAAGTTTATTACCGTGATGAGCGACATTCAGCGCATGGATACAGGCCGCCATGGCATCACACGCTCCCACAGGGTTTGTATTTACTCGAGCAGATGATTGTCAGCCCAACTGCGGACTTCCGCGTACGGATACTGCTCCAGCGCCGCATACCCCGAGATCGTCCGCGCCTTCAACTTGGTAAACAGCGGCACGCTGATCCCGCACAGAAAACGCGTCAGGCGCTCCGCCGTCGGCACATGGCCGGTGTGCAGTTCGTGCCTGTGGATAAAATCACCGCACAACGCCGCGAAGTTCTTATCCACAAGCGCTGGCAACTCGGGAGGTGCCGGAAGCCGCGCGACATCACCGTGGCACACCGAACAGTGCCCGCAGTGCTCGGGCGCATTGTGGTCGCCGAAGTACTCGGCCAGGCGATAACCCAGGCAGCGCTCAGTGGCGAACAGTTCGAGCATGGCGTGAATCCGCGCGACTTCAGTCTGTTCATGCCGGGTGAAGTATTCGTGCAACTCGGCGCTCAGCACAGCGCTGTCGAAATCGCTGTGCAGCACGTTGTAGACCTCGGTCATCTGCTTGCTCTCAAGCTCGACCCAGCCCTTCTCCTGAAAATAATCCAGCGCCGTCACCACCCGATTGCGTTCAGCCGAATACTGCGTGTACATCGCCTCGAAATTCACCGTGGCCCAGGTACGTGCGCGGCTGGAGGTGTGAATGATGGCCGCGACAAACTCCCTGCGCTCTCCCTCGAAACGCTCAAGCAACGCTTCCGGCTCCAGCAGGTATTTGAAACGGTACTCGGCGTAATAGGCATAGCGCGGAGCAATCAGGCCGCGAAGCTCCATTTGCACTAACAACGTCTTCAGCGGCAGCGTGCGAATGTTGCTCTGATCCGCCAACGGCCCGAGCAGAAACTCCCACTGTCCTTCGGGCGTGGCAGCCTGCATTTCCTCCAGCACACAACGAATTCCCTCGCGCTCCGGGGTATCGCCGTAGACGAAATTTTCCAGCACGTTGAGGCTGTCGCGGTTGGCCAGCACCAGGCAATCCGATGGCTGCCCGTCCCGCCCGGCGCGACCGATTTCCTGACTGTAGTTCTCGATGGATTTCGGCAGGTCGAAATGCACCACGTTGCGGATGTCACTCTTGTCGATGCCCATGCCGAACGCAATGGTCGCGACAATGCAATTGGACTGTCCGGCCATGAAGCGCTTCTGGATCGCCTCGCGCTGATCGTTGGGTAAACCGGCGTGATAAGCCTCGGCCTGTATGCCGTTGCGCCCCAGATGTTCGGCGATGTGCTCGGCGGTTTTCTGCAGCGTGACGTAGACGATGCTCGGCTGGCTCGGGCGCTCGCTCATCCACTCCACCAGACGTCGGCGTTTGTCCTGGCCGCGCACCGGCTCCACCAGCAGATTGAGGTTTGGGCGATAGAAACCGGTGGTCACAACATCTTCGGCAGCGATGGCGAATTTGGCTTGCATATCGGCGATGACTTTCGGCGTCGCCGTGGCCGTCAGCAGCAGGGTTTGCGGGATATTGAACTGACGCTGGTAGTCCGGCAGCTTCAGGTAGTCGGGGCGGAAGTTGTGACCCCACTCCGAGATGCAGTGCGCCTCGTCAATCACCAGCAGCGAGATCGGCACCTGCTGCAAAAAATTGCGAAAACGCTCGTTCTTCAGGCGCTCCACCGAGATCATCAGGATCTTCAATTCACCCGAACGGGCGCGGGCCATCACATCATTGGCGTCATCGCGGCTTTGTGCCGAATCGATGCTGCCGGCACTGATGCCGTGACGCTTGAGGAATGCCAGTTGATCCTGCATCAACGCCAACAGTGGCGAGACCACCAGGGTCAGATGTGGCAGCAACAGTGCCGGTACTTGATAGCACAGCGACTTGCCAGACCCGGTGGGGAAAATCGCTGCCGCCGAGCGCCCGGCCAGTACCGCGCTGATCGCGGCTTCCTGCCCGGGTCGAAACTGTGGATAACCGAAAACCTGTTCCAGGGTGTTGTGCATGCGCTGTCACTCCGTTGACCGCTGTGATGCCAACAGCCTAGCGGGCGATCGCAGCGAGTCGAGAAAAGGCCGGGGTCAATTCAATACGGGATGATACAGCCAATAGCGCAGACAACTCGGTCCACTGCAGGAGCGAGCCTGCTCGCGAAGGGGCACAAAACAGCGATACAAACTTACCCGTTCAGGGCCGCAAAACCGCCACTCGCAGTTGCTCGTTCAACACCTGCTCATGCACGCCTTGGCTTTTGCTCGCCCACAACGCATGAGCCGGGCTGATGTCACCGGTGAAGGCCGCCGCCAATTGCCGCAGTTCCGCAACACTGCGCACGCGCGGGCAGAACGGCTGCCCGTCACAGTCAACGCTGGCGTTGCGATAGGTGCTCAGCAAACGATCCCACAGACCGTCACGCACCTGCCTGATCGACTTGAGCTGCACATGCGGCACACCCAGTCGCTGCTCCAGCCCTGCCTCGTCCAGCGCTTCACTGGCGAGCAAGGCCCTGCCGAACATCAACACCTCGGCGCGCGAGGCGGTATCGATGCCAGTCTGGCTGGAGAGCGCATCGGGCCAACCGGTGCGTTCGAGGTCGGCAAACGTCCAGCCGTTGCCGGCATCAGACGCCATGGCCAAACGGCAACCACTGGCCCATAGCAATAAAATCGAGGCCATACGTAGCCACTGCATACTCAATTCCCTTTAAGCGCGTATCGGACGTTTGGAAACGTCCTACAGATTCTGGCGCGCACCATACATAGATCTGCCAAGAAACGCCTGTGAATCCTGTGGGAAATTTCTGCGCTAGGGGTTTCACCCCGAAAAAACCGCAAAACCTTGTAGGGCATATGCCCGGCCCTCGGAAAATCCCCTACGAACGGCGTCCATTGCGGCGCTCTTGTGAGTGCTCGCCACGCACTTCTATAGTGGCCGGCGCGACTGACCACTGAATCAGCCCCGCCCGAGTGCCTTTGTAAAGGACAAGCCTCACCATGATTACCCGCTATCGCCCTTTGAAGACTTGCTACAACGAAAATCCCGTATTGGTCATCGATACTCACTCCAGCCATCGCGATCTGCTTGATGCCGCGGACCAGCGACTGCGTGCCGCCAGCGATCTGCTGGAAACCCTTTACTGTTTATGTTTCAAACAGGCCGACGTGAAAGATATACCTAACATCGTCAATGCTCTTTATTTATTAGTGCAGGATGGCTGTGACTTGCTCGAAGTAGCAAAACATAAACCCCAACAACAGACCGACACTGAAAACAACTAAAATCCAGAAACAACAGAATGCTTTAATAAACATCCAAAAAAGTCCTAAGTTGTTGACTCTTACTTTAACCGAGAGCAACACAATGACTGTTTTAACTATATTTTTTTGCGGAACTGGTTCCAATAAATTCGACGTCACCCACGAAAACTTCTGGAACGGTGAACTGATTTCCACCTTGGCTGCCAATCATACGGGTTACGAGTTTGCCGAGTGGATCGTGGTCGATGGCCCCGGCAGCGGCAACCTGCAGGCCGACGATCTATTCACCAAGACCAAGGAATACGGCATGAGCGGCACCTTGTTCGGCAAGGGCTGGGAAGAAAACGTGTTGCATGCGCTCAATATCATCAAGGGCAAATGCGACTGGCAACGCGAGCAACTGACTGAAGCCGAATACAATCGCCTGAAAGCTGCCGGCATTCCGATCGAAGATGTAAAAGTCGAGGGTTCCTGGTTCTGGCGCAAATATAATTACGGTAATCGCAGCATTACCCAGCAGCAATTACAGGAAGGAATCATCAAAACCCACCGCAAGGATGGTGTTATTCCGACTCAAGTCAATCTCGTCGGTTGGAGCCGGGGCGGCATCAGTTGCCATATGTTGGCCAATGCAATGTTCAAGGACAGTCTGCTGAAAAACATCCCGGTCAATATCTTCGCTCTTGATCCCGTGCCAGGTATTGGTAACTTTCAGGAAGAGCGCGTCAAACTCGCGGGCAATGTCAAAGAGTATGTAGCGTTCTATGCTCGTGACGAACGCTCAAAAGGTTTCAGCTGCGTCATTCCACAGACCGCTACCGGCACTAAAACCTACATCTATCCTATGGCTGGCCGCCACGCCACCATGGCCGGCAATGCCACCAGCAGCGGCGGCGTCCCGACCGGCGCCAGTGATCTGAAAGCGCTGTCCGAGCCCGGACGCATCGTGCGCCACCTCGCCGAAACCTGCCTCAAACGCTGGGGCGTGCAACTGCAAAAAACGTTGAATCTGACCCAGGCCGATCTGGAAAACCTCACCAACGGCATCGCACGCGACGAAGCCAAATACACACTGATGCACAAACATTCCTACACCTACTTCACCGAGCTGGACCAAGGCGAGCGCTACGTTTCGCTGGGCAGCAAAGGTGTACCGTTCACCAGCGTGAAAGGCGAGATCTACAAGCCGGCAACCGGCCTGGCAACCAGCTTGCTGGATATTTCGGCGTATCAGCATTTACGTTGAAAAACGAAGAAAGACCGGTAGGAACGCCCGATGAGATCTTCATCCCGTTCCTACACGCCAAGACTCTTTGTCGCCTATCGCGGCTTGAGATCACAAATCTATAGTCGTGACTGTCGCTGGCAAATCAGCGGCTCGGGCTTGGTCACCCGGTGGGACACATAAATGCGTCCGTTGTATGCTGCCGGCAATTCAAATGTCTGCACGCTTAATGGTGGCTGTGTTTGGGACGCCTTTGAGCGTGCCGGACTTGTGTGTTCCTTCGGTTGACCAACCCGAACACAGTTCGCCTCCCATCGCTTGGTCACGGTGGGATGAATCCTCACGACATTTGGAATACACACTATGAAAGCATGGACCCCGCTTCCCCTCGATCGCTACCGCTCACTCGAATCCAACCTCACCGACACCAAGCCCCTGATCATCGACACAACGGCCAACCCGCAAGACATCCTCGAATGCGCCGTCCAACGCCTGCGCGCCTCCAGCGACCTGCTGAAAACCCTCTACTGCCTCAGCTTCAAACAAGCCGACGTCGAAGACATCCCCCACATCACCCACGCCCTCTATCTGCTGACGCAGGATGGCTGTGACCTGCTGCAGGTCGCGCAGCAGCAGATGCTCGGCTGGAAAGCTCCAGTCTGAGGTTGAGTGATCAGATCGTTCCCATGTTCGACATGAGAACGATCACTTACCAGTCATCTACTCAAATCACTTCAGCATTGCTGAAAAGTAAGCCAATGGCGTACATTTACGATGATTTTTATTGAGACTCGGATCTTTACCCGTCGAGTAAAAGAGCTGCTGGATGATGACACGTACGCCGCTTTTCAGAAGCAACTGGTTGTAAGCCCTTCGATTGGCGATGTAATTGAAGGCACAGGCGGGATTCGCAAAACCCGAATTGCAGCGAAAGGACACGGCAAGCGAGGCGGAGCACGTGTTATTTACTACCACTTCGTTTCGGCGTCACAAATCGGGTTATTGATGATCTACCCTAAAAATGAACAACACGATCTGTCCAGCGATGAGCGTAAAGCACTCAAGGTCTTGATCGAAAAATGGAGATGACCATGAGCAAGTTTTTTGATGAGCTGATGGAAAGTGTGCAAGAGATGGACGAGATCGTACGAGGCGAGCGCACACCTTCTCGCGAATTCCACGTTGATGCATTGCAGGTCAAAGAAATTCGTAAAGCTACCGGTTTGACCCAGACCAAATTTGCGGCACTGATCGACGTCCAACTCGGCACTCTACGAAATTGGGAACAGGGCCGTCGCGAGCCAACCGGGCCGGCAAAAGCTTTGCTCAAGGCCATTCATAACGACCCGGTTCATGTTTTGAATGCATTGGCTCATTGAGAAAATGAACACCCACAAAAAAGCCGCCCCTAAGAGGCGGCTTTTTTATTCACCAGAACTAAGCCTTACAACTTAGGACCCGCAGCCTTGATCGCGTCGCTCACTTCGAACTTCTTGAAGTTCTCGATGAACAGACCGGCCAGCGCCTTGGCAGCTTCGTCGTACGCAGCCTTGTCAGCCCAGGTGTTGCGTGGGTTGAGCAGGTTGGTTTCAACGCCCGGTACGGCCAGTGGCACGTCGAGGTTGATGGTGTCCAAGTGCTCGGTGGCAGCACCGATCAGCGCGCCGCTCTGGATCGCTGCGATCACCGCACGGGTGGTCGGGATGTTGAAGCGTTTGCCGACGCCGTAGCCACCGCCGGTCCAGCCGGTGTTGACCAGGTAGACCTTGGAGCCGAAGCCGCGGATGCGCTTGATCAGCAGTTCTGCGTATTCGCCAGCCGGACGCGGGAAGAACGGTGCGCCGAAGCAGGTGGAGAAGGTCGATTTGATGCCGCTGCCCGAACCCATTTCAGTCGAGCCCACCAGCGCGGTGTAGCCGGACAGGAAGTGATAGGCCGCTTGTTCTTCGTTGAGGATCGACACTGGCGGCAACACGCCGGTCAGGTCGCAGGTCAGGAAGATCACCGCGTTTGGCTCGCCGCCCAGGTTCTTCTCGGAACGCTTGGCGACGTGCTCCAGCGGGTAGGCCGCGCGGCTGTTCTGGGTCAGGCTGACATCGGCGTAGTCAGCGTGTTTGGCGTCGTCGATGACCACGTTTTCCAGGACTGCGCCGTGCTTGATGGCTTTCCAGATGACCGGCTCGTTCTTCTCGGACAGGTCGATGCACTTGGCATAGCAGCCGCCTTCGATGTTGAACACCACGCCTTCGCCCCAGCCGTGTTCGTCGTCACCGATCAGGTAACGGCTTTCGTCGGCCGACAGGGTGGTTTTACCGGTGCCCGACAGACCGAAGAACAGGGTCACGTCGCCTTCTTCGCCGATGTTGGCAGCGCAGTGCATTGGCAGCACGTCAGCGGCCGGCAGCAGGAAGTTCTGCACGGAGAACATGGCTTTCTTCATTTCACCGGCGTAACGCATACCGGCGATCAGCACTTTCTTCTGCGCGAAGTTGATGATCACGCAACCGTCGGAGTTGGTGCCGTCACGCTCAGGCACGCACTCGAAGTTGGCCACGTTGAGCACTTGCCACTCGTCACGACCGGCCGGGTTGTACTGGGCCGGGTTGATGAACAGGCAACGACCGAACAGGTTCTGCCAGGCAGTCTGGGTGGTCATTTTCACGGCCAGGTAGTGATCTTCAGCCGCACCTACATGCACGTGGGAAACAAAGTGCTCTTGCGCGTTGTTGAACGCCTCGACACGAGCCCACAGCGCGTCGAACTTGTCGGCCGGGAACTTGCGGTTGATCGGGCCCCAGGCGATAGCGGCCTGGGTGGAAGGCTCTTCAACGATGAAACGATCGACTGGCGAACGGCCGGTGCGATGACCGGTGCGGACTACCAGAGCGCCGGTATCGGCAAGCTCGCCCTCACCGCGTTGCAGGGCTTCTTTAACCAGATCATCAACACTCAGATCGGTGTACACGGCGTTATTGGCTTGCGTCATGAGGTTCCCCGTCGGCCAGTGGCCGAGTGTGCTCCAAACGTTTTGTAGTAGAAAGTCGTGCACTACTACCGCGAAAAAAGTGGGCCGGATTATGCCAGAAAAGCCCAAAAAGAGTAGGGTCCTCCCGTCGTAACGGCGAAATTCCGTCGTTACGCAGTGAATTTACCTGCGCTGAACCGTTTTAGTGCCGGGTATCTGACGGCGTGTCGACGCCTGCGCCAGCAAACAATTGAGCAATATCGGCCGCATCGAACAGGTAACGCTGGTTGCAGAACTGGCAATCGATCTCGATTTCGCCACCGCGTTCTGCCACCAGTGCCTGCGCGTCTTCCAGACCCAGACTGACCAGCGCATTGCCCGAGCGTTCCCGCGAGCAGCTGCAACGGAAGCGCAGGTTCTGCACATCGAACAGGCGCACCTGCTCTTCGTGGTAGAGGCGATGCAGCACGGTTTCGTTGTCCAGGCTGAGCAATTCATCGGCGGTCAGGGTGCTGGCCAGGGCGGTGATGTGCTGCCAGCTTTCGGCGCGCTCTTCTTCGTCTTTCAGGCGGTCGGCCGGCAGTTGCTGCAGTAGCATTCCGCGAGCACGGCGGCCGTCGGCGAACAGCTTGAAGCGGGTGCCGACCTGTTGCGACATGACGAAATAATTGGTGAAACACTCGGACAGGGTTTCGCCGTCGAGATCGACGATGCCTTGATAACGCTGGCCAATCGTCGGGTCGACGGTCAGGGTCAGGTCACCGCCCGGCATCAGGTCGGCAAGGGTCGCGTCCGCGGCGATCTGCTCGGCGTTATAACGCGCCAGGCCACGGATCTCGCGCTCGCTGGAGCATTCGATCATCAGCAGTGGAATCGGGCCTTCAGAGCGTGCCTGCAAAATCAGCAAGCCGTCGAACTTCAGGGTGCCCACCAGCAACGAAGCGGCCGCCATCAGTTCGCCCAGCAACTGCGCGACCGGCTCCGGGTACGGGTGCTTGGCGAGGACTTCGGCGTAGCTGCGTTCCAGCGCCACCAGTTCGCCGCGAGTGTCGCTGTCATCGAAGATGAAGCGTTGGGTGTAGTCGGTATCCGGTAGGTCGGTCATAGGTCTGGGTATCTGAATTGATGACAAAAAGGTTACAAAAGATGAAAATCCCGCGCTTTCTTCGCACCTGTTTGGTGCAAAACGTTCAGCCACGGGAGGCATTTTATGAACAATCCGGGTTTGTTCCAATCAAGGTGGAACCTCGGCCGGCTGGTTCTGTGCAACGTAGTGCCATTAGCGCTACTGGCTTTCTGGTTATGGCCTACGGGCCAGATGCTGTGTGTGATTTTCGACGAGTGGCTGTTCCGCTCACTCAATGCACCACTGGCCAGCAACCCCATATGGCTCCACATCTGGGCAATTGCAAGTCTGCGTCCGTTCGACATCGTCGTCGGTCTGATCCTGCTGACGCTGCTGATCAAGGGCGACTGGGTGTTCAAGGCGATTGATGTACGTCGCGCCTTCTTCGGTTTTTTCTCGATTCTGCTGCTGATGGTGGTGATTCGCGCGCTGTTTTCCAAATTCGCCGACTACATGGACTGGCAGCACAGCAGCCCATCGATGGTGCTGGAAGGCGCGGTGCACCTGAGCGACTATTTCCCGCATCTGGAAAAAGCCTGGGAGCTGAAGGATCGCTCGAGCCAGAGCTTCCCCGGTGACCACGCTTCGGTGTTGCTGATCTGGGCGCTGTTCATGGGGGTCTTCAGTCGCTCAGTCGGCCAGTTCCTGACGATCTGGGGCCTGGCGTTGCTGTTCATGCTGCCACGTCTGGTGGCCGGCGCGCATTGGGGCCAGGACGATTACATCGGCGGCATGCTGCTGGCGGTGTGGGCGTTGGGCTGGGGTTACTACACGCCGTTTGCCTATCACGCCGCCAACTTCTGGCTGAAGGTGACTGCGCCGATTTTCGCTTTGCTGGGCAAGCTGCCGCTGGTTTCGCGGATGAGTGTGGTGTCTGCCGCGAACTGACAGTTTGCACACACCTGTGGTGAGGGAGCTTGCTCCCGCTTGGCTGCGTAGCAGTCACTGAACCAGTCGACTCGGTTGTACTTTGAAATACATGATCGACTGGATTGGGAGTCCTTCGGCCTCCAGCGGGAGCAAGCTCCCTCGCCACAATGGTGCGCCGTGCCGGTCAATCGCTATTGCTGTTCCCACGAAATTTAAACAGATCCCGCCGCTGCTTCTTGCTCGGTTTGCCGTCGGTACTCACACCTAACGCCCCGGCCTTGCGCATCGCCGCTGCCGCTTCACGTTTGGCAATACTCGCCTCGGTCTCGGTATACAGCGTCTGCGCTTCGGGCGCGCCGCGACGCACGATCGACAAGGCCTCGACCCTCACCGTGCGCTCTTCAAAACCGGTACGAATCTCGAACTCATCGCCAATGCGTGGCTCTTTGCCAGGCTTGCAGCGGTCGCCTCGGCAATGCACCTTGCCACTCTCGATGGCCGCTTTGGCCAGGGCCCGGGTTTTATAAAAGCGCGCCGCCCACAACCACTTGTCGAGACGGACCTTGTCGTCCTCTTCGCTTTTTTGTGCCATGGAATTTCCTCATTCTGAAATATTGATGAACTGTACTACCGTTTCTGTCGTGCCATGAATGACCCCGTCCCGGATTACAATGCACACCTGCCGACACCTGCTTGAGGGGTCGGCGATCCGGGCCGTAGATATCTGTCGCCTTTTAACCCTTATTCTGCGTGAATACCGCGAATTCGGCCGCACGCGGCCCGAGCGGTTTCTGCCGGTTGAGCACCTTTGAAGACATTTGACCATTTGACCGTTGTCGGTCTGCGCGAGTGGGTGGCGCTCCCTGATCTGGGAGTCGCCGGCCTGCGGGCGAAAATCGACACCGGTGCCAGCACCTCCAGCCTGCATGCCACCGACATCGAGCCGTTCGAACGCGACGGCGAGAAGTGGGTGCGTTTCACCGCGCACCTGGGCACGGTGGTGCAGTTGCGTCACCGGCGCTGCGAAGCGCCGCTGGTGACGCGCAAAACCATTAAAAGCTCCAATGGCCAGGCGCAGGTGCGCTATGTGATCAGCACCACCCTGGCCCTCGGTGATCGGGTCTGGGCAGTCGAGTTCACCCTCGCCTGCCGCAAGTCCATGCGCTATCGCCTGTTGCTCGGTTCCAAAGCCCTGATCGACGGCCAGTTGGTGGTCAATCCGGGCATCAAATATGTACAAGACAAGCCGGTGTTCCCGGTATCTACCTCCTCCACAGGTGTTGCATGAAGATCGCTGTGCTGTCGCGGAATCCGCGTCTGTATTCCACCCGTCGTCTGGTCGAGGCCGGCACCGAGCGCGGGCATGAAATGGTGGTGATCGACACCTTGCGCGCCTACATGAACATCGCTAGCCACAAGCCGCAGATCCACTATCGCGGCAAGCCGCTGGAAGGGTTCGATGCGGTAATCCCGCGGATCGGTGCGTCGGTGACGTTCTACGGTTGCGCCGTGTTGCGCCAGTTCGAAATGATGGGGGTGTTTCCGCTCAACGAATCGGTGGCCATCGCCCGCTCGCGGGACAAATTGCGTTCGCTGCAACTGCTGTCGCGTCGTGGCATCGGCCTGCCGGTCACCGGTTTCGCTCACTCGCCGGATGACATTCCCGATTTGATCGACATGGTCAACGGCGCGCCGCTGGTGATCAAGGTGCTGGAAGGCACCCAGGGCATCGGCGTGGTGCTGTGCGAAACCGCTACGGCGGCCGAGTCGGTGATCGAGGCGTTCATGGGCCTGAAGCAGAACATCATGGTTCAGGAATACATCAAGGAGGCGGGCGGTGCGGACATCCGCTGCTTCGTGGTTGGCGACAAGGTGATCGCAGCCATGAAGCGTCAGGCCAAGCCGGGCGAGTTCCGCTCCAACCTGCATCGCGGCGGCAGCGCCAGCCTGATCAAGATCACCCCGGAAGAACGCATGACCGCGTTGCGCGCGGCCAAGGTCATGGGGCTGGCCGTGGCGGGTGTGGATATCCTGCGTTCGAACCACGGGCCGCTGGTGATGGAGGTGAACTCGTCGCCGGGCCTGGAAGGGATCGAGACCACCACCGGCAAGAACGTAGCGGGGATCATCATCGAACACCTTGAGAAGAATGGCGGGCCGAACATGACCCGGACCAAAGGCAAAGGCTAAAGCGAGGAGCAAGAGCCCTCTCCCTCTCCCAAAGGGAGAGGGGACTGATTGGGGGATGCTTAAAAGACACGCCGACCTGATCCTGCTGTGCCGAATCCGCAATCGCCCCAGTCTTTCAGGTCGATGTATGACGCCAGACACCTCGGTCAGCTCCCTCTCCCTCTGGGAGAGGGCTGGGGTGAGGGTTTTATGGTTTAAACGGCATCCCGAGGCAACATCAACCCCAGCGGTAACCTGACTCGCGCTTCCAGTCCGCCCCCGGAGCGGTTGCGCAACTCGACATTGCCGCCATGCATCGAAGCAATCCGCTTCACGATCGCCAACCCCAGCCCCGTACCTTTCCCGCCCCGGGCACGGTCGCCACGGGTGAACGGGTTGAAGATCGCTTCCAGCTCCGACGGATCGATCCCAGCGCCACGGTCCATCACGCTCAACACCACGTACGGCGCGCTGGTGTCACCGGACACATAAGCCGCGACCTCGACGCCGCTACCGGCATGGTTCAGGGCGTTGCCGATCAGGTTGTTCAGCAGGCGTTTCATCGACACTCGACGCAACGGAAACGGCTGGATCGGTTCCAGACGCAGACGCACTTTCTCTTCGCTCTGGTTGTACGGCGCGGCCACCTCACGCACCAGATCGCTCAGGTCCACTTCCTCCACCGACTCGTCACGACCGTCGCGAATGAACGCGAGGAACTGGTCGAGAATCGCGTCCATGTCTTCGATGTCGCGCACCATGTCATCGGTCAGATCGTTGCGATCACCCATCAGCTCCAGCGACAGACGCAAGCGGGTCAGCGGCGTGCGCAAATCATGGGAGACCCCGGCCAGCATCAGCTCACGCTCACGGCCGGCCTGCTCGACGTCTTCGGCCATCTGGTTGAAGGCGCGATACACCTCGGTCATCTCGCTGGGCGTATCGCTGATCGGCAGGCGCACGCTGCGACCCTGACCGAGTTGCCGTGCGGCATATACCAGACGTTTCAACGGCTGGTTGAGCTGGCTGACGAAAATCCATGCAGAGGCGGTGGACAGCAAACCGATGGCGAGGAACCAGCCGAGTACGTTCCAGATTTTCTGCCCGCGCAGCGGATGCGGGTACAGCGGCACTTTCAGCCAACCGTCGCCGAGGCTTGGCGCACGCACCCACAGCGCCGGCGGCGAGTGCATGCGCAAACGCACTTCGGTGTCGGCGCCCAGCTCCGCCTGCATCTGCCGCTGATAGATTTCACTGTACGGCCAGTGCTGCTCGCCCTCCGGCACTCCGGCGCCGACCACCCGGATCAGGGTCGCGGCATCGGCGATCTTCGCGCGGTTTTCTTCATCAGCCGCCCAATAGGCGCGCAGCGTCAGGGCGACGCCGTGGCTGTATTGGCGATCCACCAGCACGTCCTCGTTCATCAACAGATAAACCAGGGTCAGCGCCTTGGAAAACAGCACGACGATGAGCACCAGCCAAAGGGTGCGGGAGAAAAAACTTTGGGGGAACCAGACGGGGGTTTTCATCGATAACCGTTAAACACTTGCAGGAGCGAGCCATGCTCGCATATTGCGGATTGCGAGTCTGCGTAGAGGGTCGATCAACCCGATGCGCAGACCCGCTCCTACAAATCGCCGATCACTTGGTGGCGGCGCCGTCCGGTACGAACACGTAGCCCACACCCCAGACAGTCTGGATATAGCGTGGTTTCGACGGATCCGGTTCGATCATCCGGCGCAGACGGGAAATCTGCACGTCGATGGAACGCTCCAGGGCATCCCACTCGCGGCCACGGGCCAGGTTCATCAGTTTGTCGCGGGTCAGCGGCTGACGCGCGTTCATTACCAGCGCCTTGAGTACTGCAAACTCACCGGTGGTGAGCATGTGCACTTCTTCGCCACGTTTCAGCTCGCGGGTCGCCAGCGACAGCACGTAATCACCGAAGGTGACGTTTTCGTCTTCGCTGCCCGGCGCGCCCGGCACCGGTGCGGCCTGACGACGCAGAACCGCTTTGACCCGCGCCATCAGCTCGTCCGGGTTGAACGGCTTGGCCAGATAGTCATCGGCGCCCAGTTCCAGGCCTTTGATGCGGCTCATTTCATCGCCCTTGGCGGTGAGCATGATGATCGGAATCTGATTGTTCGCCGCCCGCAGGCGACGGCATGCGGTCAGGCCGTCTTCGCCCGGCAGCATCAGGTCGAGGACGACCAGATTGAACACTTCACGCGACAGCAGACGGTCCATTTGCTCGGTGTTCGGTACGGCACGGGCACGGTAGCCCTTGCTGACGAAGAAACGTTCCAGCAGGCTGCTCAGCCCCGGATCGTCGTCAACAATAAGAATTTTTTCGCCTTCAGCATTGTTTGCAGTGCTGCTCATTGGATGCTCCTTTTAGCTCGGCGCGCATTATGGCGTAGCTGCCGTTATACGCACCGTGTGCATTGTTAGCAGATTTTTCCTTCACTGCCAGAAAACCGGGGTTTCTACCTACAGACTGCTACACCCCCGAATGACAGAACGCTGGTTATAATGCGCGGCGTTTTGTGCCAGGCAACGTCTGAATCGTTACCGCAGGTGGCCGCGATATTTTCCGGGCCTGCGCAGTAATTATTCGATTTCACGGGTCAATGGGGTGCCTTTTGACCCAGGCAGCGGCAATTTTCTAGCCGCTCAACCAGACTCCGGGCCTTTATTTCCGTGCCTGCGAGCCTGCTTTCACAATATGTCAGGTGGTTTTATGGACAGCATCAACAGCCGCATCGCCGAGGAACTCGGCGTACGCCCGCAACAGGTCGAAGCGGCCGTCGCGCTACTCGATGAAGGCTCTACCGTTCCCTTCATCGCCCGTTACCGGAAAGAAGTCACCGGCAGCCTCGATGACACCCAGTTGCGTCATCTGGAAGAGCGTCTGCGCTACCTGCGAGAACTCGACGAACGGCGCATCAGCATCCTCGCCAGTATCCAGGAGCAGGGCAAACTCACCCCTGCCCTCGAACGCGACATCAAGCTCGCCGACACCAAGACCCGCCTCGAAGACTTGTACCTGCCGTACAAGCAGAAGCGCCGCACCAAGGGCCAGATTGCCTTGGAAGCCGGCCTCGGCGAGCTGGCCGACGGCCTGTTCAACGACCCGAACCTGACGCCAGAAACCGAAGCCGCACGCTTCGTCGACGCCGAGAAAGGCGTAGCCGACGTGAAAGCTGCGCTGGAAGGCGCTAAGTACATCCTGATGGAGCGCTTCGCCGAAGACGCCAGCCTGCTGGAGAAGCTGCGCAACTTCCTCAAGCAGGAAGCGACCATCAGCGCCCGCGTGATCGCCGGCAAGGAAGAAGAAGGCGCGAAGTTCCGCGACTACTTCGAACACGACGAGCCGCTGAAAAGCATGCCGTCGCACCGCGCACTCGCGATTTTCCGTGGCCGCAACGAAGGCATCCTCAGCTCCGCGCTGAAAGTCGGCGAAGAGCTGCCGGGCACCATGCACCCGTGCGAAGGCATGATCGGCCAGCAATTCGGCATCCAGAATCAGAACCGCCCGGCCGACAAATGGCTCGGTGAAGTGGTGCGCTGGACCTGGAAGGTCAAGCTCTACACGCACCTGGAAACCGACCTGCTCGGCGAGCTGCGCGACGGCGCCGAAACCGAGGCGATCAACGTCTTCGCCCACAACCTGCACGACCTGCTGCTGGCCGCGCCGGCCGGCCCGCGCGCCACCCTGGGCCTCGACCCGGGCCTGCGTACCGGCTGCAAGGTCGCGGTGGTCGACTCCACCGGCAAGCTGCTCGATCACGCCACGGTTTACCCGCACGTGCCGCACAACAAATGGGATCAGACCATCGCCATTCTGGCCGCCCTGTGCGCCAAGCACTCGGTTGACCTGATCGCCATCGGCAACGGCACCGCCAGCCGCGAAACCGACAAACTGGCAATCGAGCTGATCAAAAAGTATCCAGCGATGAAGATGACCAAGGTCATGGTCTCCGAGGCCGGTGCATCGGTGTACTCGGCGTCGGAACTGGCTGCCAAGGAATTCCCGGATCTGGACGTGTCGATCCGTGGCGCGGTGTCCATCGCCCGTCGTCTGCAGGATCCACTGGCCGAACTGGTGAAGATCGATCCGAAATCCATCGGTGTCGGCCAGTACCAGCACGACGTGTCGCAGCTGAAACTGGCGCGTGGTCTGGATGCGGTGGTCGAGGACTGCGTAAACGCCGTCGGCGTCGATGTAAACACCGCCTCGGTGGCCTTGCTGGCGCGAATTTCCGGCCTCAACGCGACCCTGGCGCAGAACATCGTCGCTCACCGTGACGAGCACGGCGCGTTCAAGACCCGTGCAGCGCTGAAGAAAGTTGCGCGTCTGGGCGAGAAAACCTTCGAACAGGCCGCAGGCTTCCTGCGCGTGATGAACGGCGACAACCCGCTCGATTCCTCGGCTGTTCACCCGGAAGCCTATCCACTGGTACAGCGCATCGCCGCTGAAACCGACCGCGACATTCGCTCGCTGATCGGCGACGCCGCGTTCCTCAAGCGTCTGGACCCGAAGAAGTTCACCGACGAGACCTTCGGTCTGCCCACCGTCACCGACATCCTGCAAGAACTGGAAAAACCCGGTCGCGACCCGCGTCCGGAGTTCAAGACCGCCGAGTTCCAGGAAGGCGTCGAAGACCTGAAAGACCTGCAACTGGGGATGATCCTCGAAGGCGTCGTCACCAACGTGACCGCGTTCGGCGCGTTCGTCGACATCGGCGTGCATCAGGACGGCCTGGTGCACATCTCGGCGTTGTCGGAGAAGTTCATCAAGGACCCACGCGAAGCGGTGAAGGCCGGTGACGTGGTGAAAGTGAAGGTCATGGAAGTCGACATCCCGCGCAAGCGCGTCGGCCTGTCGATGCGCATGAGCGACACCCCGGGCGAGAAAATCGACGGTGCCCGTGGTTCGCGTCCGGGCTCGGCACCGCGCCAGTCGTCGAACAGCGCGCCACGCAAGGAAACGGCCACAGCCGCACCGGTGAACAACGCCATGGCTTCGCTGTTCGCCAACGCCAAGCAGTTGAAGAAACGCTGATGGAAGTTCCGGCCGGGCTCGTCGAGAGCGCGTTTTTCAAGCTGTTGGGCTGCCGCCTGCACAGCCTGGAAACCGGGGTGGCGCAAGTCGTCCTGGTGCTGGAACCACAACTGCGCAATCGCGGCGGCAAGTTGCACGGTGGCGCGCTGTTCAGTCTGGTCGATATCGCCATGGGGCTGGCCTGTTCCAGCACCCACGGCTTCGATCAGCAGAGCGCGACCATCGAGTGCAAGATCAACTACATCCGCGCCGTATCCGACGGTGAGGTGCTGTGCACGGCGCGGGTCATCCACCCGGGCCGCCGCACGCTGGTGGTCGAGGCCGACGTGATGCAGGGCGACAAACTGGTCGCAAAAGCGCAAGGCACGTTCGCTGTCCTGTAGATGTTGTTCATCATTTTGAGTTAATTTCGGCGCTGTGATCGCAGCGTCGAGCTTTTCTGTGAGAGCGGGCTTGCTCGCGAAGGGGGCGTGTCAGTGTGCATGGCAGTGACTGATACACCGCATTCGCGAGCAAGCCCGCTCCCACAGGGACCGCATAATCTTCGCGTGCATCTGCCAGATTCAGGGATTGAAGTCGGCGGTTCGAAAGGGGCTTCGTGAGCCCAAAAAACCAGGCGAAAACGCCAGTTTCAACTTCACCCTTGTAGACCGTCCTGCCCACCCCCATATTGGGGCGACTGACGCGTGAAGGAATCCAAATTGAGCGAACTTCTCAACCGCCGCCTGGCTCTGCTCGGCGAGCGCGCCAACCACTCTCTGCTCGAACAGTGCCTCCACGGTATCGAACGTGAATGCCTGCGCGTGACCAGTGAAGGTCGTCTGGCGCAAACGCCGCACCCGGAAGCCTTGGGTTCCGCGCTGACCAATGAACAGATCACCACCGACTACTCCGAGTCGCTGCTGGAATTCATCACCCCCGCCCTGCCCGATCCGGCCGATACGCTGGCGAGCCTGGACAAGATTCATCGCTTTGCCTACAGCAAGCTCGGCAACGAGTACCTGTGGAGTCCATCGATGCCGTGCCCGTTGCCGGCCGAGGAAGACATCCCGATCGCCTATTACGGCACCTCCAACATCGGTCAGCTCAAGTATGTCTACCGCAAGGGCTTGGCCCTGCGGTACGGCAAGACCATGCAGTGCATCGCCGGGATTCACTACAACTTTTCCCTGCCGGAAAAGCTCTGGCCGCTGCTGCGCGAAGCCGAGGGTTACGTCGGCACCGACCGCGATTTCCAGTCGTCGTCGTACATCGCGCTGATCCGTAACTTCCGCCGCTACAGCTGGCTGCTGATGTACCTGTTCGGTGCTTCGCCGGCGCTGGACGCAGGCTTCCTGCGCGGCCGTTCGCACCAGTTGGAACAACTGGATCCGGACACCCTGTATCTGCCGTACGCCACCAGCCTGCGCATGAGCGACCTCGGTTACCAGAGCAACGCCCAAGCCGGCCTGACGCCGTGCTACAACGATCTGGCGAGCTACACCGACAGCCTGCGCAAGGCCGTGGCCACGCCATACCCGCCGTACGTGGAAGTCGGCACGCACCAGGATGGCGAGTGGGTACAGCTCAACACCAACATCCTGCAGATCGAAAACGAGTACTACTCCAACATCCGCCCGAAACGCGTGACCTACACCGGCGAGCGGCCGATCCAGGCCCTGATGGCCCGTGGCATTCAGTACGTCGAAGTGCGTTGCCTGGACATCAACCCGTTCCTGCCAATGGGCATCGACGTCACCGAATCACGCTTCCTCGACGCGTTCCTGCTGTACTGCGCGCTGAACGACAGTCCGCTGCTGACCAACACTTCGTGCGGCAATGCCACTTCGAACTTCCTCAGCGTGGTCAAGGAAGGTCGGCGTCCGGGCCTGCAATTGCAGCGCGACGGTGAAGCGGTCGAATTGAAGGTTTGGGCAGCCGAGCTGCTGGAAAAAATCGCACCGCTGGCGGCCCTGCTCGATCAGAGCCATGGCGGCGACGCACACAGCAAGGCGCTCGACGCGCAACTGGCCAAGGTCAAGGATTCGTCCCTGACCCCATCGGCCCAAGTGCTGGCGACCATGGCCGAGCACAAGGAAAGCTTCGCGCAATTCTCCCTGCGCCAGAGCCAGGCGCATGCCGAGTTCTTCCGCAGCGAGCCGTTGGCTGCTGATGAACAGGCGAAGTTTGAAGAGCTGGCGCGTTCGTCGCTGGCGCAACAGGCTGAGCTGGAGCAGAACGAGGTTGGCGATTTCGATGTGTTTGTCGGGTCGTATCAGGCGAGCATTCTGGCGATCAGTAATTAAAAGCCCCTCACCCTAACCCTCTCCCGGAGGGAGAGGGGACTGATTCAGGTGCTCTTGAGATTGACGCCGACCTGAAATATCCAGCCGAACTCAGGCCTTGAAAAGCATAAGATCGGCTCCCTTTCCCCCTCGCCCCCTTGGGGGAGAGGGTTGGGGTGAGGGGGCAAAGACCTAACGTCTGACACAAGATCCGAAGTATCCACAATCCCTCACGCCTTAGATTTTTCCGCTCATAAGCTAAGTCTAAAAAGTTATTTATTTTTAGATTCTTAGATCATTTAGTCTCCTTTCACGCCGATCGTCGGTCGCCTGATTTGGAGCACTCCCCCATGAAACTGAATTTCCCGCTTCGCCTGCTGGCCGTGGCCTCGTTGGCTGCTGCGAGCTTTCTGGCGCAGGCCGCCGACCTTACCGTCGCCTACCAGACCACCGTTGACCCGGCGAAAGTCGCCCAGGCCGACGGCGCTTACGAAAAAGCCACCAAGGCCGACATCAGCTGGCGCAAGTTCGACAACGGCGCCGACATCATCGCCGCCATCGCGTCCGGTGACGTGCAGATCGGCTACCTCGGTTCCAGCCCGCTGACCGCTGCGATCACCCGCAAGGTTCCGGTGGAAACCTTTCTCATCGCCACCCAGATCGGCGCCGCCGAAGCACTGGTCGCTCGCGACGGTTCCGGGATCAAGACCCCGCAGGATCTGGTCGGCAAGAAAATCGCCGTGCCGTTCGTGTCCACCGGTCACTACAGCCTGCTCGCGGCGTTGAAGCACTGGAACATCGATCCGTCGAAAGTCACCGTGCTCAACCTCGCCCCGCCAGCAATCATCGCCGCCTGGAAACGCGGTGACATCGACGCGACTTACGTGTGGGATCCGGCCCTCGGTGTGGCCAAGGAAAACGGCAAAGTGTTGATCACCTCCGGGGAACTGGCCAAGTTCGGCGCGCCGACCTTCGATGCCTGGATCGTGCGCAAGGACTTCGCCGAGAAGCACCCGGAAATCGTCACCGCGTTCGCCAAGGTCACCCTCGACGCCTACGCCGACTACCGCAAGGATCCACAAGCCTGGCTCGCCGATCAGTCCCACGTCGACAAGCTGGTGAAGCTCTCCGGAGCCAAGGCCAGCGACATTCCATTGCTGCTGCAAGGCAACGTCTACCCGCTGGCGGCTGATCAGGTGATCACACTCGGCGCGCCGACCACCAAAGCCATCACCGACACCGCCGCGTTCCTCAAGGAGCAAGGCAAGGTCGAAGCCGTACTGCCGGACTACGCGCCGTACGTCAGCGCCAAATACATCACTAACTGATCGGGAGTTAATTGCGATGGCCTTGCTACAGCTGGAGCGCATCAGCGCACAGTACCCGGGCAGCCCGGAACCGGTGCTGGCGGACATTTCCCTGACCCTCGGGCCTCAGCAATTGCTGGTCGCCCTCGGCCCGTCCGGCAGTGGCAAGACTTCGCTGTTGAACCTGATTGCCGGCTTCGTCGAACCCAGCGCCGGGCGCATCACCCTCGACGGCGTGCCGGTCAAAGGCCCGAGCGCCGAACGTGGCGTGGTGTTTCAGGATGACGCCCTGCTGCCCTGGCAGGATGTGTTGGCTAACGTGGCTTTCGGTCTGGAGCTGGCGGGTGTCGCCAAAGACAAACGTGAAAAGATCGCCCGGGAAATGCTCGCACTGGTTGATCTCTCGGGGTTCGAAAGCCGCCGCATCTGGCAACTCTCCGGAGGCCAGAAACAGCGCGTCGGCCTGGCCCGCGCCCTCGCCGCCGACCCGCGCGTGCTGCTGATGGACGAACCTTTCGGCGCCCTCGACGCATTCACCCGCGAGCAGATGCAGGAGCTGTTGCTGCAAGTCTGGCAGCGCACTGCCAAACCGGTGTTCCTGATTACCCACGACATCGAAGAAGCGGTATTCCTCGCCACTGACCTGATTCTGCTGGCGCCGAATCCGGGGCAGATCGTCGAGCGTCTGCAGCTGGATTTCGGTCAACGCTACGCTGCCGGTGAGTCGGCGCGGGCGATCAAATCCGACCCGCGTTTTATCGAGACCCGCGAGCACGTGCTGAGCAAAGTGTTCTCGCAACGCAGCGCCGTTCAACGGCAGGAGCGCGCATGAGCAGTTACGACGTTTCCGCCCCCGCAGTGAAAAGCCCATCGGTGGCGATTCCGGTGCGGCGCAGCCTCAGCACCCGCTGGATCAGCCTGCTGACCCTGTTCACGTTGCTGGTGATCTGGTGGGCGGTGACTGCCAGCGGTTTGATCGAACCGCTGTTCCTGCCACCACCGTCCGCCGTGCTGCAAAAAGGCTGGTTGCTCGCGACCACCGGTTACATGGATTCGACCCTGTGGCAGCACTTGGGCGCGAGCCTGAGCCGCATTGGCCTGGGTCTGGGTTTCGCGATACTGACCGCGGTGCCGGTGGGCATCGCCATCGGCGCCAACCGTATTGCCCGTGGTGTGCTTGATCCGTTGATCGAGTTCTACCGGCCGATTCCGCCATTGGCTTATCTGCCGCTGATCGTGATCTGGTGCGGCATCGGCGAGTTGTCGAAAGTGCTGCTGATCTACCTGGCGATCTTCGCGCCGATCACCATCGCTACCGCGACCGGTGTGCGCACTGTAGACCCGGCCAAATTGCGCGCCGCGCAGTCGCTCGGAGCGACTCGCGCACAACTGATCCGCCATGTGATTTTGCCCAGCGCCCTGCCGGACATCCTCACCGGTGTGCGCATTGGTCTGGGCGTTGGCTGGTCGACCCTGGTCGCCGCCGAACTGATCGCCGCCACCAGCGGTTTGGGGTTCATGGTGCAGTCGGCTGCGCAATTTCTGGTCACCGATGTGGTGGTGCTGGGGATTCTGGTGATCGCCCTGATCGCCTTCGCCATGGAAATGGGCCTGCGCGCCCTGCAGCGCAAACTGGTGCCGTGGCACGGCCAGGCGCATTGAATACTTGCCATCCAAAACCTGTGGGAGCGGGCTTGCTCGCGAATGCGGTGTATCAGTCACAGAAATGTCTTCTGACACACCGCATTCGTCGGAACGCCGCCCGGAGCAAGCCCGCTCCCACCAAAAGCTCAAAACCCGAATTCCAGAGACCCACCATGAGCAGCCTGACCATCACCCCATTAAGCTCGGCCCTCGGCGCGCAGATCAGCGGCGTCGACGTCAGCCAGCCGTTGAACCTGGAACAGCGCGACGCCATCGAGCAGGCGCTGCTCAAGTACCAGGTGCTGTTCTTCCGCAACCAGCCGATCGAGCCTTCGCAACAGGCACGTTTCGCCGCGTACTTCGGCGACCTGCACATCCATCCGATTTACCCGAACGTGCCGGAGCAGCCCGAAGTGC
The DNA here is from genome assembly GCF_023100615.1 of Pseudomonas sp. MWU12-3103b. Classification (NCBI taxonomy): domain Bacteria; kingdom Pseudomonadati; phylum Pseudomonadota; class Gammaproteobacteria; order Pseudomonadales; family Pseudomonadaceae; genus Pseudomonas; species Pseudomonas sp. MWU12-3103b. The sequence goes on along the minus strand of NZ_JALMEY010000004.1, from coordinate 171,745 downwards.
TGATCCTCGACACCGCGGTCACCGATGTCCGTGACAACGCGATCTGGCACACCGACGTGACCTTCCTGCCAACGCCGGCGATGGGCGCAGTGCTCAGCGCCAAACTGCTGCCAGAGTTCGGCGGCGATACGTTGTGGGCCAGCGGGATTGCCGCCTACGAAGCACTGTCGGCGCCGATGAAAACCTTGCTCGAAGGGTTGACTGCAACTCACGATTTCACTCGCTCGTTTCCGCTGGAGCGCTACGGCAACACGCCGCAAGCACTGGCACAGTGGGAAGAGGCACGACGCAAGAACCCACCGTTGTCACACCCGGTAATCCGCTCCCATCCGGTCAGCGGACGGCGCTCGTTGTTCGTCAACGAAGGCTTCACCTCGAAGATCAACGAGCTGTCGGACACCGAGAGCGAGGCGATTCTGAAGTTCCTGTTCGCCCACGCAACGCGGCCGGAATTCACCATTCGCTGGCGCTGGCAGCAGAACGACATTGCATTCTGGGACAACCGCGTGACCCAGCATTATGCGGTGGATGATTACCGCCCGGCGCGGCGGGTGATGCAGCGGGCTACGGTGTTGGGGGATGTGCCGTTTTTTCGCTGAGCGTTGAAGCCCAGAGCAGAATCAAAAGCCCCTCACCCTAACCCTCTCCCGGAGGGAGAGGGGACTGATTGGGGGATGCATCAGAAGTACGCCAACCTGATCAATCTGTGCTGAATCCATAATCGACCCGGTTTCTCATGTCGATTTACGACGCAAGACACCTCGGTCGGCTCCCTCTCCCTCCGGGAGAGGGCTGGGGTGAGGGTGACTCACTCCGCCGTCGAAGGCTTCTCCCAAAGATTGATCCCGCCCTCCTGGGCAAACCGGTCGATCTCCGCCAGTTCCTCAGCACTGAAACTCAGATTCTTCAACGCCCCGACGTTCTCGATGATCTGCTCCGGCCGGCTCGCGCCGATCAGCGCCGAGGTCACCCGTGGATCACGCAGGGTCCAGGCCAGTGCCAGTTGCGCCAGGCTCTGACCGCGACGTTTGGCGATCTCGTTCAACGCGCGCACGTGGGCAATGTTGGCCTCGGACAGGTGCGAAGCCTGCAACGAACCGCCACCCGGGCGATTGACCCGCGCATCCGCCGGCACGCCGTTGAGGTACTTGTCGGTCAGCAGACCTTGCGCCAGCGGGGTGAAGGCGATCACGCCAGTGCCGAGTTCTTCGGTGGTGTCGAGCAGGTCTTTTTCGACCCAGCGATTGAGCAGGTTGTACGCCGGCTGATGAATCAGCAGCGGCACTTTCCATTCCTTGAGCAGCGCAGCGATCTCGCGGGTTTTCACCCCGGAGTACGACGAGATGCCGATGTACAGCGCCTTGCCCTGTTGCACGGCGGTGGCGAGGGCGCTGGCGGTTTCTTCCAGCGGGGTGTCCGGGTCGAAGCGGTGCGAGTAGAAGATATCCACATAGTCCAGACCGAGGCGCTGCAGGCTCTGGTCGAGGCTGGCCAGCACGTATTTGCGCGAGCCGCCGCCCTGGCCATAAGGGCCGGGCCACATGTCCCAACCGGCCTTGCTTGAAATGATCAGTTCATCGCGGTACTGCTTGAAGTCTTCACGCAGCAAACGACCGAAGTTGATCTCGGCGCTGCCATACGGCGGGCCGTAGTTGTTGGCCAGGTCGAAGTGATTGATCCCCAGGTCGAACGCGGTACGCAGCAGGGCGCGCTGGGTGTCGATCGGCGTGCTGTCGCCGAAGTTGTGCCACAGGCCCAGCGACAGCGCCGGCAGCACCAGACCGCTGCGGCCGACGCGGCGGTAAGGAATGGAGTCGTAGCGGTTTTCGGCAGCGGTGTAAGTCATCGAATCCTCTCTTGTTTGCCTTGAATGGGTGTCGACTTCTTCGCGAGCAGGCTCGCTCCCACATTTGGAATGCACTCCCCTGTGGGAGCGAGCCTGCTCGCGAAATTTTCGGGTGGCTTTCGCCACCCATCGGGGATAAATCCCCTCACCACAGGGTGTTTACACAAATCTGTTTTGCGGTCGGGCGAGGCCCAGGTTTTCGCGCAAGGTCCGACCCTCATACTCGGTTCTGAACAGCCCACGGCGCTGCAGTTCCGGGACCACGCCATTAGCGAAATCTTCGAGCCCGCCCGGCAAGTGCGGTACCAGCACATTGAAGCCATCCGCCGCGCCCTGTTCGAACCACTCCTGCAAGCGATCGGCGATCTGCGCCGGTGTGCCGACCAGGCTGTAATGCCCGCGCCCACCGGCAATCCTGCGGCCCAATTCGGCGAGGGTCAGATTCTCCCGCCCCGCCAGTTCAGTCAGCAATTTCTGCCGGCTCTGCTGACCGCTGTCGGTCAATGGCAACTCTGGCAGCGGCCCGTCCAGCGGGTACTTCGACAAGTCGAAGTTGCCCAGCATACGCCCAAGCAACGCCACGCCAACCTCCGGTTCGACCAATTGCTGAAACGTTTCACATTTTTCCTGCGCTTCGGTTTCTGTCTGGCCGACGACGACAAACACCCCGGGCATGATTTTCAGCGAATCGGCACTGCGTCCGTACTTGGGCATACGTCCCTTGAGGTCGGCGTAGAACGCCTGTGCGCCGGCCAGCGAAGTCTGCGCGGTGAACACCACCTCAGCGGTCTGTGCCGCCAGTTCACGCCCGGTTTCGGATGAACCGGCCTGCACAATCACCGGTTGCCCCTGCGGCGAGCGCGCCACGTTCAGCGGGCCTTTCACCCGAAAATGCTCGCCGACGTGATCCAGCACGTGCAGCTTCGACGGGTCGTAATACGCGCCACTTGCCTTGTCGCGGACAAAGGCATCGTCCTCCCAACTGTCCCACAGCCCGGTGACCACCTGATGAAACTCGCGGGCACGGCTGTAGCGTTCGGCGTGGCCGATGTGTTCGTCGCGACCGAAATTCAGCGCTTCGGCGGCGTTGTCCGAGGTCACCAGATTCCACCCCGCACGCCCGCCCGACAGATGATCGAGCGAGGCGAATTTGCGCGCCACGTGGTACGGCTCGTTGTAGCTGGTGGTCGCCGTGGCGATCAGGCCGATGCGCTCGGTCACCGCGCTCAGGGCCGAGAGCAAGGTCAGCGGTTCGAAGTGATCGGAGCGCGCCATGCGGCTGGCGATGTCCTGCGTCGGCGCGGCCACACTGTCGGCGACGAACAGCGTGTCGAACTTCGCCGCCTCGGCAATCTGCGCCAGACGCTTGTAGTGGGCGAAATCCAGCCCGGCATTGGCCGGTACCTGCGGGTGCCGCCACGCGGCGACGTGGTGCCCGGTGGCCATGAGAAAGGCGCCGAGTTTCAGCTGTCTGCTCATCTCAGAAATCCTTGCGCAATTGCACGCCGAAGTAGCGCTCGTCATCCCGTGGCACGGCGCGGTAGATGTAGCTGCCGCCGCTGGCCAGCAGCGGTGAGTAGGATTTGTCGGCGAGGTTCTTTCCCAGCAGCGCCACGCGCCAGCCGTTGCTGTAATCGGCGAGCGCGACGCTGGCGTTCCAGATGCCGTAGGCACCCTGTTTGGTGTCGGCATTCTGGCTGATGTCGTACTGCACTTCGCTCTGCCAGCTATAGTCGGTGCCGAGTTCGATATCTAGACCGTTTTCCAGCGGAATCGTGTAGTCGGCACGCACGTAGCTTTTCCAGTCCGGGCTGAACGGCAGCGGCTTGCCATTGACGTTGCACGAGGCCGCCGCGCCCGCCGGGCAGCTGAATTGGTCGATGCGTGCGCGGGTGTAGGCCAGCGCCCCGGAGAACTTCAGTTGCTGGGTCGCCTGCAAGGCGTAATCGAGTTCGACGCCTTCGGTGCTGACGCTGCCGGCGTTGATCAGGCGCGTTACCACTTGCCCGGCAACGGTGTCGAAAAAGTTCGCCTGATAGTTGTCGTAGTCGCTGTGGAACACCGCGAGGTTGGTGGTCAGCCGGTTGTTCCAGCTGGTGGCCTTGATCCCCGCCTCCCAAGTGTTGGAGGTCTCCGGCTTCAGCGCTTCGGTGTCACGCGGCTGCATGTTGAAGAACACGTTGTAGGCCGGGCCTTTGTAGCCGCGCGAATAGGTCAGATACGTGGTGACCGCATCGCTGAGGTCGTACTGCACGCCGAGCCGGCCGGACCAGCCGTCCTCGTCCACCGAACCGGAACTGCTGGTGGCCGGTTGAATGCCGCTGACCGTGGTCGCCGAGGTCGAGATGCGGCGGTGATCGTATTCCAGATCATCGTGGGTGTAGCGCAGGCCGGCGATGCCACGAAAGTCCGAGGTGAAGTTCAACGTGGCTTCGCCGAACGCGGCGTAGCTGTCGCTGGTGGTGCTGTAATCGGCGACGCCACGGTCGGTGCGCGTGGTGGTGGTGGTCAAGGTGCGCTGATAAGTCTCGTCATCCTTGCCATGCATGTAGAACAGGCCGCCAACGTATTCAAGGAACTCACCTTTCGGCGAGGCCAGGCGCAGCTCTTGCGAGTACTGGTCGAAGGCCAGATCGCCTTTGTCGGCGGTGCCGGGGAACGCTGCAGTGATCGTGCTCAGCCGATCGCCATCCTGATATTGGGTGTTGTCCCAGCCGCGCCACGCGGTGATCGAGGTCAGTGTGTAATCGCCCAGTTGCCAGTCGAGCTGGCCGGACAGGCCTTTGTTGGTGTCCTCGACATGGCTGCGGGTGTCGGTGTTGATGTCGCGGTTGTGGCTGCTGGCGTAGACCGGGCTCAGCGCGTTGGCGAAGGCCGGGGTCAACGACTTGCTGACGACGCCGTTGGGACCGTCGTCGTGGGACTGCATGTAGTCGGCGATCAGGGTGAAGGTGACGTCGTCATTCGGGGTGAATTCAAGCTTGCCGCGCACGCCGCGATGGTTGTAGCCGTTGACCTCCTGGCCGTTGTATTTGTTGTCGACGTTGCCGTCGTAGCTGCTGACCAGGGTGCTGATCGAGCCCTTCAACGTATCCGGAATCAGGCTACCGCCAATGCCGAAGCGGGTGCGGCTTTCATTGCCGCTGTAGTACGACTGGTCGATGTAACCGTGGGCCTCGTTGGTCGGCGCCTTGCTGGTGATGTTGAGCACACCGGCCGAGGCATTCTTGCCGAACAGCGTGCCCTGCGGGCCGCGCAGCACTTCGACGCGCTCCAGATCCAGCAGGTCCAGGGTCGATTGACCGGGACGCGCATAGACCACGCCATCGATCACCGTGGCCACGGTTGGCTCGACGCCGGGCGAGGTGGAAATCGTGCCGACGCCTCGCACAAACAACGAGGTGTCCTTGTTCGACGCACCGGTACGGAAATTCAGCGACGGCACTTGCTGGACGATGCTCGCCACGCCGTTGCGGTTGTCGCGTTCCAGTTGTTCGCCGTCGATCACCGAGACTGCCACCGGCACCTTCTGCAGCGACTCTTCACGGCGGGTGGCGGTGACTGTGACGGACTTGAGGGTCGGCTCTTGTTCGCTGCTGTCGGCGGCGAAAGCCGTGGGCAGCGGCAACGCCGCCAGCCCGGTAAAGATCCAGCCAGCGGCGCGAATCGACTGCGCCAGTTTGTGTGTCGCCCCAGGAATGTTGTGCATGGTTGCCCGCTCGAAATTGGCCCTGAACCGCTGCCGTTCTGCGACGACAGCGCCTGAATCGGTGTCTTGGGCATTCGCTCGAGCGAGTAGCAGACAATGCGCCTTGTTAGCGCTAACATCGGCAGTATCGACAAGCCTGGCATAGACCGTCCAATACTGAAAAATTACTTTTATATGCGTTTTTGTTTTTAACAAGGATCGAGTCGTGAGCGAAGAAAAAACGCGCAAACGCCGTGGTGCCGGGCGTGTGACCCTCAATGCGGTGGCGCGCGAGGCGGGCGTATCGGCGATTACCGTGTCGCGTTATTTCAATCAGCCGGAAACCGTCTCGCCGGAGCGCCGCGAGCGGATTGCGGCGGTGGTCTCCGAGTTGGGTTACGTGCCGAACCTGGTGGCCGGCGGGCTGGCTTCGGCGCGGGGCAAAATCGTCGGCATGGTGATTCCGAACATCTCCGGGCCGATCTTTGCCAACACCATCCAGGGCTTCAGCGACACCCTCAGCCGCCACGGTTATCAATTGCTGCTGGCGTCGAGTTACTTCAGTACCGAACAGGAAGAAAACGCCGTGCGCGCATTTCTTGGCTGGTCGCCAGCGGCGCTGGTGCTGACCAGCCATTTCCATAGTGCGGGCACGGAAAAGATGATCGCCGAAGCGGACGTTCCGGTGATCGAAACCTGGGATTACCAGCCGGATCGCGAGCCGATGCAGATCGGCTTTTCGCACTATGAAGTCGGCGTGACCGCTGCGCGTTATCTGCATGACAAAGGCTATCGCCGCATCGCCTTCGTGCAGAACAGCGCCCCTGGTGACCTCAGTGCCCTCGAACGTCGCGACGGTTACGCCGCCACCGTGCGCGAGTTCGGACTGCAGCCGCGGGTGTTCGCCCCGGACGCCGACCGCGCGCCGTTCGAAGCCGGCAAGCAAGCAATGGAAGCGCTGATGAACGCCGCTCCGCGCCCCGACGCGATCATCTTCGCCAACGACAACCTCGCCGCCGGCGGCTTGCTCGCCGGGCAACGCGCAGGCATCAAGATCCCCGAAGACTGCGCCGTGCTCGGCTTCGGCGATTACCCGTTCGCCGAGATGCTGTTGCCGAGCCTGAGCACGATCAAGCCACCGGCACTGGAGATCGGCGTACTGGCGGCAACGCGGGTATTGGAAAGCCTTGGGGTGTTGCCGAGCGATGATGTGCAGCGCCTGAATCTGTTGCAGTGCAAGGTGATCGAGCGCGAGAGCACCTGACCAAAATGGCCTAGGCTGGATTGGCTATGCTCCAAGTAACACCGAGGTGGCCCTTTCGCGAGCAAGCCCGCTCCCACAGGATCTTGGTTGTACGCAGAATCTGTGAATGACCGAGATCACTGTGGGAGCGGGCTTGCCCGCGAAGGCGTCTGATCAAGCACCGCATAAGCCGCAGGCACATCCATGCACACTGCCATCATCATCTTCTTCGGCTTGGTCCTGCTCGCCCTGATGCTCTACATCGGCGAGCGCATTGGCTTCAGCCGGCAGACCCTGGCCTACAGCTTCGCCGCGCTGTGGCTGGCGTTGACGGTGATCAATGGTGCGGTGGGGGTGGTGCATGCCGGGCAGCCGCTGGGTTCGGAGATCGCGGTGGGCAGTGCGGTGTTCGGGGTGCCGATGGCGGCGATGGTGTTGTTTATGGTGCTGAGCGCCGAGTCGTGAGACGTCCCGGCGCTCAGTTGCCGATCAACGCACCAGATGCAGGAACTGCATGTGACGTTCGTACTGGTCGAGAATGTCGTTGATGATCTGTTCCTTGGTGTAGCCGACCAGATCGTAGTCCTGACTGCCCTCGCTCAAGTGCACTTCAGCGCGGTAGTAGCGGCGGTTGTTGAGCTGCTTGGAACCCATGCCACCCCGGGCGAACGACGGCGTGAAGTAGCCGCGCATCTGCACCTGATAGATGAACGGATGCTGCTCGCCGTGGCCGATTTCCAGGCTGATGTTGTCGTGCGCCGGATCCGGCTGAGTGACCACGTTCAAGCCCTTCTCGACGAACACCGCCGTCACTTCTTCAATCGCCGGGCGCACCGTGGTGTCCATGAAGCGGTACACCTCGTCACGCGACGGGAAGTGCACCGCCTGACTCAGACGCTGGCGCCAGCCGCCCGTGCCACGCCGCGAACCGGAGACCGGTGCCAGCGAATGCAGTTGCGCGATCTGCTTCTGCGATTCCAGATAGAACGCCTTGTGCAGGCCCCACATCATCAGCAGCAAAATCAAGGAGAACGGCAGCGAGGTCAGCACCACCGCCGATTTCAGCGCATCGATGCTGCCGGAGAACAGCAGCGCACTGGTCACCAGCGCGGTCATCGCGCCCCAAAACACTCGCAGCCATTTCGGCCCGTCTTCGTCCGGGTTGCCACCCTTGGCCGACAGCGTCGAGAGCACCACGGTACCGGAGTCGGCGGAAGTGACGAAGAACACGAAGCTGATGAACACCGTCACCGCGATGACGGTCTTGCTCCACGGGTAGGTTTCCAGCAGCAGGTAAAGGCTCATCGACGGATTGTCGAGGGCCGACATGCCCAGCGCCGACATGCCGTGGTTGAGCACCTGATCGATGGCGCTGTTGCCGAAAATCGACATCCACGCCAGGGTGAAACCGAGCGGAATCAGCAGCACGCCGAAGACGAATTCGCGGATGGTGCGGCCACGGGAAATCCGCGCGATGAACAGTCCCACGAACGGCGACCATGCAATCCACCAGGCCCAGTAGAACACCGTCCAGCCACCGAGCCAGTCGCTTGGTTTGTCGTAGGCGTAGAGGTCGAAACTCTTCATCGGCAAGGCGCCGAGGTAATCGCCGAGGTTCTGGATCAGCGTGTTGAGCAGGTGCTGGGTGGGACCTGCGAACAACACGAACAGCAGCAGCGCACACGCCAGCAGCATGTTGATGTCGGACATCACCCGCACACCCTTGTCCACACCCGACACGGCGACGATGATCGCCGCACCCATCATCAGCGTGATCAGGCCGACCTGAATCCACTGGGTGTGTGCGATGCCGAACAGGTAGTCGAGACCGGAGTTGAGGTGCAATACGCCGAAGCCCATGTCGGCGCCCAGACCGAACACCGTGGCGATGATGCCGAAGCCGTCCACCGCGTAGCCGATGGGGCCGTTGATGCGCTTGCCGATCAGCGGGTACAGCGCCGAACGCAAGGCCAGCGGCAGGTTATGCCGGTAGGCGAAATAGGCCAGCGCCATGCCGACGAAGGCGAACACGCCCCAGCCGTGCAGGCCCCAGTGCAGAAACAGAATCTGCATCGCCTGGCGCGCCGCATCGGCGGTGCCGGCCTCGCCTTGCGGCGGTTGGGCCAGGTGCGTCAGCGGCTCCGACACGCAAAAGAAAAACAGCGTGATGCTGATCCCGGCGGCAAACAGCATGCCGGCCCAGGACAGGTAACTGAACTCGGGTTCGTCGTGGTCGGCACCGAGTTTGATCTTGCCGTAGCCCGATAACGCGGTGACCACCACGAAGACCAGATACAGCGTCATCGCGAGCATGTAGTACCAGCCGACCGTGTTGGCCGCCCAGTTTTGCGCAGTCAGCAACCAGGCGCCGGCCTGCTCCGGCATGGCGATGACAACCAGACCAAACAGCAGAATCACCGTCGCGGCGAAGTAGAACACCGGCGGATTCATGCGCACCAGACCGCTGGCGGGGGTAGACGATGCACTCATGAAACGTGCACCTCGAGGGGTTGAAACGTGGCTGAAATGATCGGACTCAGCAAAGGCAAGCCTCCTGTTGTGAGCGGGCAGCGAACCACCGGTTTAACTTGAATGAACGTTCAAGTTAAACATGGATAGGGTGGTAAGGACTAATCGCAGGGCCAGGCGGTAGTTTTCCTACAATAGCCCAAGGAGGGGTATGACGCGGGTTTGAGGGGATTCGTTCAGTGGAAAAATCAAAGTCAAAAGCGCCCTCACCCTAACCCTCTCCCGGGGGGAGAGGGGACTGATTGGGGGATGCTTGAGAACTTCGCTGACCTGATCTTGCTGTACCGAATCCATAATCGACTGTTTTTTTCAGGTCGATGTATAGCGCCAGACACCTCCGTCGGCTCCCTCTCCCCCGGGGAGAGGGCTGGGGTGAGGGTGGCTTTTGATGTTTTACTTCTGCGTCCCGTCATCATGCTGCAGATTGGCCTGAGTCAGGTTGCTCCCTGCCGGCACGCTGCGCGTCAGCCACACATTACCGCCGATGGTCGAACCCTGGCCGATGGTGATCCGTCCCAGAATTGTCGCGCCGGCATAAATCACCACGTCGTCCTCGACAATCGGATGGCGTGGATGGCCCTTCTGCAACTGCCCGTCTTCATCCGCCGGGAAGCGCTTGGCGCCCAAAGTCACGGCCTGATAGATCCGCACCCGCTCGCCGATGATCGCGGTCTCGCCGATCACCACACCCGTACCGTGGTCGATGAAGAAACTGCGGCCGATCTGCGCGCCTGGATGGATATCGATGCCGGTGGCCGAATGCGCAATCTCCGCGCTGATTCGCGCGAGTAACGGCAACCCAGCGCGGTACAAATGGTGCGCCAGACGATGGTGAATCACCGCCAGAATTCCCGGATAGCACAGCAACACTTCATCGACGCTGCGCGCCGCCGGATCGCCGTGATAGGCGGCCAGCACGTCGGTGTCGAGCAGGCTGCGCAGGCCCGGCAAGGCCAGGGCGAAATCCTGAATGATACGGATCGCCTGAGCTTCGACGTCGGCATCGCCTTGAGCGCTGTGCCGCGCGACATAACGCAACTCCAGCCGCGCCTGCGCCAGCAACGCATTCAGGGCTGCATCGAGGGTATGCCCGACATAGAAGTCCTCACTCTCCTCACGCAGGTCCACCGGCCCCAGCCGCATCGGGAACAACGCGCCACATAGCGCCTCGAGAATCTCGGCCATCGCCGCGCGGGACGGTAACTCGCGACCACCCTGCTCGCCGCTGGCCCGGCCATTCTGGGTACGCCACTGATCCCGCGCGGTACGCAGTTGGCTGACGATGGTCTGCAATTGCCAATGGCTGGAACGCTCGCTCACGGTAAAGACTCCTCACGGGCGGCCGGACGGTCTGGCCGCGTCAACGGCGACTACTTTACGGCATGCCCGTGAGGGCGAATTAAGAACCGATAGTGCTGGACTAAGCACATTTGGCTATAAGCGATTCACGGTTGCCCCGGTAAAACGGCGTGCCTATAGTCCTGTCATCTTTCTCCGCCAGTACGGACTCATGATCAAACAACAGCTGGATCGCTTTAACCGTCTCGACCTGCTCGCCCAACCCACGCCGCTGGAAAAACTTGAACGTCTGTCCGCCTGGCTGGGCCGCGATGTGTACATCAAACGCGATGACCTGACGCCGCTGGCCATGGGCGGCAACAAGCTGCGCAAACTCGAATACCTCGCCGCCGATGCCCTCGCCCAGGGCGCCGACACGCTGATCACCGCCGGCGCCCTGCAATCGAACCACGTGCGCCAGACCGCCGCGCTGGCGGCCAAACTCGGCCTGGGGTGCGTGGCGCTGCTGGAGAATCCGCTGGGCACCGACGACAGCAACTACACCGGCAACGGCAACCGCCTGCTGCTCGATCTGTTCGACACCAAGGTCGAGCTGGTGGACAACCTCGACAACGCCGACGAACAACTGGCCGCACTCGCCGTGCGCCTGCGCAGCAATGGCAAGAAACCGTATCTGGTGCCGATCGGTGGCTCGAATGCCCTTGGTGCATTGGGCTACGTACGTGCCGGCCTGGAACTGGCCGAGCAGATCAAGGACACCGGCCTGAATTTCGCCGCCGTGGTGCTGGCCTCGGGCAGCGCCGGGACCCACAGCGGTCTGGCGCTGGCCTTGAGCGAAGCGCTGCCGCAGTTGCCGGTGATCGGCGTGACCGTCTCGCGCAGCGAAGAAGATCAGCGCCCGAAAGTGCAGGGTCTGGCCGAACGCACGGCGGAGCTGCTGGGTGTGAAATTACCAGTGAACTTCAAGGTCGAGTTGTGGGACGAATACTTCGGCCCGCGTTACGGCGAACCCAATGCCGGGACACTGGCGGCGGTGAAACTGTTGGCCAGTCAGGACGCGGTGCTGCTCGACCCGGTATACACCGGCAAGGCCATGGCCGGGTTGCTCGACGGGATCGGCCGCCAGCGTTTCGACGAGGGCCCGATCATCTTCCTGCATACCGGTGGGGCGCCGGCGTTGTTTGCCTACAAGGATTCGCTGACAAGCTGATCCTCCCTGCTGCAAGAATTTCTGTGGTGAGGGGATTTATCCCCGTTGGACTGCGCAGCAGTCCCCTGCTCTTCAAGTCAGAAGAGAGGGCCGCTTCGCGCCCCATCGGGGATAAATCCCCTCGCCACAATTGATCATATATATTCGAAACTGGAATAACAGAAAGAACATTAAGTATTTTCAAGTCTAAAGCAGACATCTTATAGTCTCGCCGCAGGCGAATTTCGGGCAAGACGCATAAGCTGCTTTAGGGCACGATAACGCAGTCGTTCAACTCCCGGATTCGCCAACCTTCCTTAAGCGTCTTCCATAAGAAAACACAGGGGCTTGTCATGAATTTTTCCGCACTACGTCGCACTCTGCTGGTAGGTTCGCTGGGCCTTGCACTGAGCGCCGGCCTGATCGGCCAAGCAAACGCCGGTGAGCAGCTGCAACAGATCAAGGACAAAGGCGTTATCAACGTCGGCCTGGAAGGCACTTACCCACCGTTCAGTTTTGTTGACGAGAACGGCAAGCTGTCCGGTTTCGAAGTCGAACTCTCCGAAGCCCTGGCGCAGAAACTCGGCGTCAAAGCCAAGATTCAGCCAACCAAGTGGGACGGTATCCTCGCTGCGCTGGAATCCAAACGTCTGGACGTCGTGGTCAACCAGGTGACCATCTCCGACGAGCGCAAGAAGAAGTATGACTTCTCCGAGCCGTACACCGTTTCCGGGATTCAGGCGCTGGTGCTGAAGGACAAGGAAGCCAAGTTGAACATCAAGACTGCCGCCGACCTGTCCGGCAAGAAAGTCGGTGTCGGCCTGGGCACCAACTACGAACAGTGGGTCCGCGCCAACGTGCCGGGCGCTGACGTGCGTACCTACGACGATGATCCGACCAAGTTCGCCGACCTGAACAACGGCCGCACCGACGCCATCCTGATCGACCGTCTGGCTGCACTTGAATACGCCAAGAAAGCCCCGAAAACCGTGGCTGCCGGAGAAGCGTTCTCCCGTCAGGAATCCGGTATCGCCCTGCGCAAAGGCGAGCCTGAGCTGCTGGCTGCGGTGAACAAGGCTCTCGACGAACTGCGTGCCGACGGTACCCTTGAGAAGCTGTCGAAGAAATACTTCAACGCTGACGTCACCAAATAATGGAAGAAGCTTTCCAACTCGCACTGGATTCCGCGCCCTTTCTGCTCAAGGGCGCGTACTACACGGTCATCCTCAGTCTGGGCGGCATGTTCTTCGGCTTGCTGCTGGGCTTCGGCCTGGCCTTGATGCGCCTGTCGCGCTTCAAACTGGTGAGCTGGATTGCCCGCATCTACGTGTCGTTCTTTCGCGGCACGCCGTTGCTGGTGCAACTGTTCGTGATCTATTACGGCTTGCCGCAATTGGGTCTGGAACTGGATCCGCTCCCAGCGGCGCTGATCGGCTTCTCGCTGAACATGGCCGCCTACGCCTGTGAAATCCTCCGTGCGGCAATCGGTTCGATCGAGCGCGGCCAGTGGGAAGCCGCCGCAAGCATCGGCATGACCCGCGCGCAAACCTTGCGCCGGGCCATTCTGCCGCAGGCCATGCGCACAGCACTGCCGCCACTGGGTAACAGCTTCATTTCGCTGGTCAAGGACACGGCACTGGCCGCCACCATTCAGGTGCCGGAACTGTTCCGCCAGGCGCAACTGATTACCGCCCGGACTTTCGAAGTCTTCACCATGTATCTTGCCGCCGCGCTGATCTACTGGATTCTGGCCACGGTGCTGTCGCACCTGCAGAACAAGTTGGAAGAGCGGGCCAATCGGCACGACCAGGAGTCCTGACCCCATGATTGTCGTAGAAAAACTGACAAAGCAGTTCAAGGGTCAAGAGGTGCTCAAGGGCATCGATCTTGAGGTGAAGGAAGGCGAGGTCGTGGCCATCATCGGTCCCAGCGGTTCGGGCAAGACCACGTTCCTGCGCTGCCTGAATTTCCTTGAGGAGCCCACCAGCGGCCGGATCAAGGTCGGCGATATCGAGATTGATACCAGCCGCCCGCTGAGCCAGCAGCAGAGTCTGGTGCGCAACCTGCGCCAGCACGTGGGTTTCGTGTTCCAGAACTTCAACCTGTTCCCCCACCGCACCGCACTGGAAAACGTCATCGAAGGGCCGATCGTGGTCAAGAAGATGCCGCGCGAGCAAGCCGTTGCCCTGGGCATGAAGCTGCTGGCCAAGGTCGGTCTGGCCGGCAAGGAAGATGCGTATCCGCGTCGTCTGTCCGGTGGTCAGCAACAGCGCGTGGCGATTGCCCGGGCGCTGGCGATGGAGCCGGAAGTGATCCTGTTCGACGAGCCAACTTCGGCCCTCGACCCGGAACTGGTGGGCGAAGTACTGGCGACCATTCGCGGTCTCGCTGAAGAAAAACGCACCATGGTCATCGTCACCCACGAAATGGGTTTCGCCCGCGACGTGGCCAACCGTGTAGTGTTTTTCGACAAGGGCGTGATCGTCGAGCAAGGCGAAGCCAAGGCGTTGTTTGCCAACCCGAAAGAAGAACGCACCAGACAGTTTCTCAGCAAGTTCCTGAATCACGCCTGAGATACTTATTTTCTTGAGTCATCAACTTCCATGGACGGAAGTTTTACTTACCGCGCCTGAAAACTTCCAAATCCCTCCAGCTTAAACCTGTCAAAACAATACATATATGTTCTGCAACAGATACAAGTAATCTGCGGCGCGCTTTCGTGCCTGTGAAATGATCTAAATCGACCGGCACAAAAATCGCAAAACTCGCGAAAAATCGTAGTTCCATTCGCCATCACCGCTAGGCAGGATGCCTCGTCAGCGTAGGACGCTTCTGATTAATCGGTAATTCACAGATTAACTAAGGCACTCTATTGACACTCTTTCCGGCACGCTCTTATCTAGTCGCCAACCGGCACCCATTAGTTGAATCAACGCTTACTCAGCCCGAACAAAGTTCACGGTTGTATTACCGATTCATCACGCCTTTTGTTGTTTCAAGAAACGGAATTCGCTGCAAGACTTCAAGGAGAGAACCCGATGACCCGCACTTCGCACGCCCCCGAACTGGCAGCGCCGAATCTGGCGTCCGCATCCAAAAACGCCATCAATCTGGCCGCTGCCGCGCATTTGCTGATCGATGTCCTGCCCTACTCCGGCATGGACGCCGGTGATCTGATCGAACTGTTCTGGAACAACTGCTACGTCGCCTCGCGAGTCTTGACCAGCGAAGACGTCGGCGCATCGATCAGCCTGCGGGTGCCGGAGAGCTTTATCGCCAGTGGCACCGCACGGATTCACTATCGAGTGATGCAGATCGGTCAGGGACCGGCGCTGTCGGCGGCAACGCGGGTTCAGGTCAAGCTCGACTGCCCCGGCGGCCAGCCTTCGCCGCTCTGCGGTGACGAGAATCAGCAACTGGCACCCGTCTCGCTGCCCGACACCATTCGCCGCCAGGGCGTGAACCCCAATCAGATCAAACGCGGTGTGCCACTGACCATCGAACCCTACCTGAACATGGCCGAGGACGACGCCATCACCTTGCGCTGGGGCGACGTGCGTATGGACCTGGCCCGGATCACCGCTGCCGATGTCGGCCTGCCGATTCAGGTCTGGGTGCCACCGGCAGTGATCGTCGAGGGCGGTGAGGATCTGCGTCTGGACGTGACCTACTGCGTCATCGACTGGGTGGGCAACAACTCACGCTGGGCACCGCCACGGACGCTGAAGATCGGTTGCGTGAATCCTTATCTGAAGGTGCCGCTGCGCCAAACGCTGAAGGCCGCTGAATCGACCAAGGATTGATGCCGCATTCCTGTGCTCATGGGGCTTTGTAGTGAGGTGATTTAGCGAAACGTCGCACCGCCCCGATGGACTGCGAAGCAATCCCGTTTTTTATGACTCAGAAAAGGCCGCTGCGCGGCCTGTCGGGGATGAATCCCCTCACCACAGGTTGTATTGCCACGGCTGAGAGACTGTTAACCAACCCGACCACCGCCCCTTCTATACATATTCCTAAAAGTTAGTTTATTTAATATTTATACACGCTTAGGGTATATAAACCGGACCACCGGACATTCTTTCGTTCGCCGCACTTTTGCGGCGTTTTTCATGAGATGTGAGGTAGGTAGTATGGTCCGGAACACAATCACCCCAGTGCAGATCGCCAGGGCATTGCGTGCAGCCAAGGAGCGGCACTGATGTCCAGCCTGGCAGACGCAAATCTCCAGTCTGATCTGGACATCGCCCCACTGTTGTTGCCCGCGCAGGTTTTGCGCAACGACGCCCAAGCCATCAAGGCAGCCCACGAACTGGCGCAAGTCGCCCGCGCGCAGGCCGCCAAGCGCGACCGCCAGCGCAAGCTGCCATGGTCGGAAATCGAACAGTTCACCCGCAGCGGCCTCGGCAGCATTGCGATCCCGCGCGAATACGGTGGCCCCCAAGTTTCATTCGTCACATTGGCCGAAGTGTTCGCAATCATTTCCGCGGCCGATCCGGCGCTGGGACAGATCCCGCAGAACCAGTTCGGCATCATCAATCTGGTACTCGGCAGCGCCACCGAAGCGCAGAAAAAACAGCTGTTCCAGAGTGTTCTGGAAGGTTGGCGCATCGGCAATGCGGGTCCTGAGCGCGGCACCAAAAACACCCTGGAATTGAAAGCGCGCATCACCGCCGACGGCGACGATTACGTGATCAACGGCCAGAAGTTCTACTCCACCGGCGCGCTGTTCGCGCACTGGGTGGCGGTCAAGGCGCTCAATGACGACGGCAAACAAGTGCTGGCCTTCGTCCGCCGTGGCACCCCGGGCCTGCGCATCGTTGATGACTGGTCGGGCTTCGGTCAGCGCACCACTGCCAGCGGCACGATTCTGCTGAACAACGTGCGCGTCGAGTCGAGCCTGGTCGTCGATAACTGGAAGATCAACGAGAAGCCCAACACTCAAGGCGCGGTGTCGCAGCTGATTCAGGCAGCCATCGACGCCGGCATCGCCCGTGGCGCCATCGACGATGCCATCGAGTTCGTCAAAACTCGCGCGCGGCCCTGGATCGACGCCAAGGTTGAGCGCGCCAGCGATGACCTCTACGTGATCGCCGACATCGGCAAACTGAAAATCGAACTTCACGCGGCTGAAGCACTGTTGCGCAAGGCCGGCAAAGTGCTCGACCAAGTCCATGCCGCGCCGCTGACCGCCGAGTCCGCCGCCCGCGCTTCGATTGCGGTGGCCGAGGCCAAAGTGCTGACCACCGAGATCTCGCTGCAGGCCAGCGAAAAACTCTTCGAACTGGCCGGCAGCCGCGCGACCCTCGCCGAATTCAACCTCGACCGCCACTGGCGCAACGCCCGGGTGCACACCCTGCACGACCCGGTGCGCTGGAAATATCACGCGGTCGGCGCCTATCGCCTGAACGGTACTTTGCCGGCCCGCCATTCCTGGATTTAACGACCGCACACTTTCTCAAGAGCCTGGAGAAACCCATGACTTTTTCCCACCCCGTCGCGGTCATCACCAGCGATGAGCAAGCCCTGATCGTCGCCAGCGACCTGGCCGAAGATTTCAAACGCGACAGTGCCGTGCGCGACCGTGAACGCCGCCTGCCACTGCCGGAGCTCGACGTATTTTCCCGCTCCGGCCTGTGGGGCATCAGCGTCCCCAAGGAGTATGGCGGCGCCGGCGTGTCCAACGTGACCCTGGCCAAAGTCATTGCCCTGATCGCTCAGGCTGACGGCTCCCTCGGGCAGATTCCACAAAACCACTTTTACGCCCTTGAAGTGCTGCGCGTTAACGGCAGCCACGAGCAGAAACAACGCCTGTACGCCGAGGTGCTGGCCGGCCAGCGCTTCGGCAACGCCTTGGCGGAACTGGGTACCAAAACCGCCCACGACCGCGTCACCAGCCTCAAGCGTGACGGCGACGGCTATCGCATCAACGGGCGCAAGTTTTACGCGACCGGCGCGATCTACGCGCAGCGTATCCCGACCTCCGTGGTCGATGAAAATGGCGTGCAGCAACTGGCCTTCGTCCCGCGTGACAGCAAGGGCCTGACGGTGATCGACGACTGGAGTGGTTTCGGTCAGCGCACCACCGGCAGCGGATCCGTGGTGTTCGAAGACGTCTACGTTGCCGCCGAGGACGTAATACCGTTTCAGAGCGCTTTCGAGCGTCCGACCACGGTCGGCCCGCTGGCGCAGATCCTTCACGCCGCCATCGACACTGGCATCGCTCGCGCCGCTTATGAAGATGCGCTGCACTTCGTGCGCAGCAAGACCCGGCCATGGATCGACTCCGGTAACGACAAGGCCACCGAAGACCCGCTGACCCTGAAGAGCTTCGGCCACTTGAGCATTCGTCTGCACGCCACCGAAGCACTGCTGGAGCGCTCCGGCGAATTCCTCGACAAGGCCCAGGCCGAGACCAATGCCGAAACTGTCGCTGCCGCGTCGATTGCCGTCGCCGAAGCACGGGCGATCAGCACCGAAATCTCGCTCGCCGCAGGCAGCACGCTGTTCGAACTGGCCGGCAGTCAGGCCACCCTGATCGAGCACGGCCTCGACCGCCACTGGCGCAACGCTCGGGTGCACACCCTGCACGACCCGGTGCGCTGGAAGTATCACGCGGTGGGCAATTACTACCTCAACGATGAAAAGCCTCCGCTGCGAGGAACGATCTGATGAGCGGCGCAAAAAAGAAGATCCTGCTCAACGCGTTCAACATGAACTGCATCGGCCACATCAACCACGGCCTGTGGACGCATCCACGCGACACGTCGACGCGCTACAACACCATCGAGTACTGGACCGAGCTGGCGCAGTTGCTGGAGCGCGGTTTGTTCGACGGACTGTTCATCGCCGACATCGTCGGCGTATACGACGTCTACCAGAACTCGGTGGACGTCACGCTCAAAGAGTCGATCCAGTTGCCGGTCAACGACCCGTTGCTGCTGGTGTCGGCAATGGCCGCCGTGACGAAAAATCTCGGCTTCGGCCTCACCGCCAACCTCACTTACGAGCCGCCCTATCTGTTCGCCCGGCGCATGTCGTCGCTCGATCATCTGAGTCGTGGGAGGGTCGGCTGGAACATCGTCACCGGTTACCTCGACAGCGCCGCCAAGGCCATGGGCCTGCGCGAACAGGTCGAGCATGACCGGCGCTACGATCAGGCCGACGAGTACCTCGAAGTGCTCTACAAACTCTGGGAAGGCAGTTGGGAAAACGGCGCGGTGCTCAATGACCGTGAGCAGCGCATCTATGCGCAGCCGGAGAAGGTGCACAAGGTCGAGCACCACGGCGAGTTCTATCAGGTCGAGGGTTATCACCTCTGCGAGCCGTCGCCGCAGCGCACGCCGGTGCTGTTCCAGGCTGGCAGTTCGGACCGCGGTTTGCTGTTCGCCGGGCGTCACGCCGAGTGCGTGTTCATCAGCGGCCAGAACAAACCGTCGACCAAAGTGCAGGTGGACAAGGTCCGCGCCAGCGCCGTCGAAGCCGGACGCAATCCCGAGGACATCAAGGTGTTCATGGGCCTCAACGTGATCGTCGGCGCGACCGAAGAGGCCGCGTGGGCCAAGCACTCCGAGTACCTGAGTTATGCCAGCGCCGAGGCCGGCGTCGCGCATTTCTCAGCCTCCACCGGCATCGACTTTTCCCAGTACGAAATCGACGAACCGATCCAGTACGTCAAGAGCAATGCCATCCAGTCCGCGACCAAAAACCTGCAGAACAACGACTGGACCCGACGCAAATTGCTCGATCAGCACGCCCTCGGTGGCCGCTACATCACCGTGGTCGGCTCGCCTGAGCAGGTGGCGGATGAACTGGAAGCGTGGATCGCCGAAACCGGGCTGGACGGCTTCAACCTGACGCGCATCGTTACCCCGGAAAGCTATGTCGATTTCATTGAGCTGGTGATTCCGGAGCTGCAACGGCGTGGGTCGTACAAGACTGCGTATGACAGCGGCAGTTTGCGCGAGAAGCTGTTTCACGGGGCGGCGCAACTCCCAGAGCAACACATCGGGTCTTCATTTCGCCACTAAAAGCTTCGCGAGCAAGCCCGCTCCCACAGGGGGGAACGCATTCCAAAATGTGGGAGCGGGCTTGCTCGCGAAGAGGCCCGACCAGACACCACAAACTTTTGCACTGACTGGAAAAACCACCATGACCAACAAATTCCTGTCCCACCCAGTCAAAGCACTGGCCCTGGCCTTCGGCCTGTTCAGCTCGGCGGTGTTCGCCGCCGATGCACCCCTTAAAATCGGCACCACCGCCGCCTTCGCCATTCCCCTGGAAGCCGCCGTCGAAGAGGCCTCCAAACAAGGCCTGAAAGTCGAGCTGGTGGAGTTCACCGACTGGATCGCACCGAACGTCAGCCTCGCCGCCGGCGACATCGATGTGAATTACTTCCAGCACATCCCGTTCCTCGAAAACGCCAAGGCTGCCTCCGGTTTTGACCTGGTGCCGTTCGCCCCGGGGATCATCAACAACGTCGGCCTCTATTCGAAAAAATACAAAAGCTTCGACGAGTTGCCGGAAGGCGCCAGCGTCGCCATCGCCAACGACCCGATCAACAGCGGTCGCGGTCTGCAACTGCTGGCCAAGGCTGGTCTGATCACCCTGAAACCGGGGGTCGGCTACAAGGCCACCGAAGACGACATCGTCGCCAACCCGAAGAAGATCAAGATCCTGCAAGTCGAAGCCGTGCAACTGGTGCGCGCCTACGATGACGCCGATCTGGTCCAGGGCTACCCGGCCTACATCCGTCTGGCGAAAACCTTCGATGCCGGCTCGGCGCTGCTGTTCGACGGTCTCGACCACAAGGAATACGTGATCCAGTTCGTCATCCAGCCTAAGAGCAAGGACGACCCGCGCCTGATCAAATTCGTCGACATCTACCAGCACTCGCCGGCCGTTCGCGCCGCGCTGGATAAGGCTCACGGCAAGCTGTATCAGGCCGGTTGGGAAAGCTGAACATGACGGCCGCGATCCAACGGCGACTGGAGATTCCAGAGCCAGAAAATGCTGAAAAAACCGAACTGCATCCCGAGCTGAATCGCGCCCACGTGCGCTTCATCGGCCTGGGTAAAACCTACGAAGGTCGACAAGGCCCGGTGGCGGCCCTGCAAGGCATCGATCTGGCGATCCAGCGCGGCGAGGTGTTCGGCATCATCGGGCGCAGCGGCGCCGGCAAGTCGTCGCTGATCCGCACGATCAATCGTCTGGAACAACCGACTGCGGGGCGGGTGCTGATCGATCAGGTCGACATCGGCGAGTTCGATGAAGACCGGCTGGTCGCCCTGCGCCGACGCATCGGCATGATCTTCCAGCACTTCAACCTGATGTCGGCCAAGACCGTGTGGCAGAACGTCGAACTGCCGCTGAAAGTCGCGGGCGTACCGAAGGCGCAACGCGAGCAGAAGGTGCGTGAACTGCTCGAACTGGTCGGCCTGCAAGCCAAGCACAAGGCTTACCCGGCGCAGCTCTCCGGTGGGCAGAAACAGCGTGTCGGCATCGCCCGCGCATTGGTGCATGACCCGGACATTCTGCTGTGCGACGAAGCCACTTCGGCGCTCGATCCCGAGACCACCCAGTCGATCCTCGGCCTGCTGCGCGAGATCAATCAGCGCCTGGGCCTGACCATTGTACTGATCACTCACGAAATGGCGGTGATCCGCGAAATCTGCGACCGCGTGGTGGTCCTGGAACACGGGCGGATCGTCGAGCAGGGCCCGGTCTGGGAAGTGTTCGGCAATCCGCAGCACGAGGTCAGCCAGACCTTGCTCGCGCCGCTGCAACACGCCTTGCCGGCAGAACTGCAAAGCCGTCTGCATGCCCAGCCGCCCTCCTCCGAGGCGGCGGTGGTGCTGCGTTTACAGTTCACCGGCGGTGCCAGCGACGAGCCGGATCTGGCAGCGCTGTTCGCCGCCCTCGGCGGACGCGTGAAGTTGCTGCAGGGCGGCGTCGAGCGGATTCAGGGCCACGCGCTGGGACAACTGTTGCTGGCGGTCAGCGGCTCGGCCCTGAGCGCCGAACAATTGCGCGAGCGCGCCGAGCAGTGGGCGCAACGAGTGGAGGTATCGGGTTATGTGGTTTGATCGTTTGCTCCAGGGTTTCATCGACACCTTCCTGATGGTCGGCGTGTCGTCGCTGATCGCGTTGCTGGTGGGAATCCCGATGGCGGTGATTCTGGTCACCAGCGACAAGGGCGGCATCTATCAGGCACCGCTGCTCAACCGCGCGTTGGGCGCGTTCGTGAATCTGTTCCGCTCGATCCCGTTTCTGATTCTGATGGTCGCGCTGATTCCATTTACTCGATTGATTGTCGGCACCACGTACGGGGTGTGGGCGGCGGTGGTACCGCTGACGATTGCCGCGACGCCGTTCTTCGCGCGGATTGCCGAAGTGAGTTTGCGTGAGGTCGATCACGGCTTGATCGAGGCGGCGCAGGCCATGGGCTGCCGACGCTGGCACATCGTCTGGCATGTGCTGTTGCCTGAAGCGCTGCCGGGGATTGTTGGCGGGTTCACGATTACGCTGGTGACGATGATCAACTCGTCGGCCATGGCCGGGGCGATTGGTGCCGGCGGTTTGGGCGATATCGCTTACCGCTACGGTTATCAACGTTTCGACAGCCAGATCATGCTGACAGTGATTGTGTTGCTGGTGGCGTTGGTGGCGGTGATTCAGTTGGGTGGAGATCGTCTGGCACGGGGCCTGAACAAGCGCTGATTTCAGCAGGGCTCATTCGACGCTTTTGAAACCGCTTTCGCGAGCAGGCTCGCTCCCACATTTGGAATGCGTTCCCCTGTGGGAGCGAGCCTGCTCGCGAATGGCTGCGCAGCAGCCCCAGACCTGATGGCGTATATTCGGCAAATCCTCATTGCCCGCGCAGCCCTCGACCATGAAGCAAACGCCCTCCGATCTGGAACAGATCACCGCCACCACCCTCGGCCACTACAACTCGGTGGCCGAAGACTTCCGCGAAGGCACCCGCGATCACGATGTCAGTCAGAACATCGACGCCTTGCTTCGCCATATCCAGGGCACGGCGCCGTTCTCCATTCTCGATTTCGGCTGTGGGCCGGGGCGTGACTTGCGCACGTTCACCCGCATGGGCCACGTTGCGGTCGGCCTCGACGGTGCAGAGCAATTCGCGCAAATGGCACGGGCAGACAGTGGCTGTGAAGTGTGGTGTCAGGACTTTCTGAAACTCGATCTGCCGGCCGAGCGCTTCGACGGGATCTTCGCCAATGCGGTGCTGTTTCATGTGCCGTTGCAGGAGTTGCCGCGTGTGCTCGGGCAGCTGCATGCCACGCTGAAGCCGGGCGGGGTGTTGTTCAGTTCCAATCCTCGCGGGGATAACCGTGAGGGCTGGAACGGGCCGCGCTATGGTTCGTACCACGATCTGGAAGCGTGGCGCGGGTTGCTCACGGCAGCGGGGTTTGTCGAGCTTGAGCATTACTACCGGCCGGCGGGATTGCCGCGCGAGCAACAGCCTTGGCTGGCCAGCGTCTGGCGTAAATCTGCGTAGTCAGTTCTGACGCGTTCGCGAGCAAGCCCGCTCCCACAGTTGGAATGCGTACCTCCTGTGGGAGCGGGCTTGCTCGCGAATAGAGTGCGTAGCGCTCGCTCTTTAGCGGGTCTCTTTCTGCGGTTCGCGAATCTTGTACCAGGCCACATACAGCGCCGGCAGAAACAGCAGGGTCAGCAACGTCGCCACCACGATCCCGCCAATCATCGCGTAGGCCATCGGCCCCCAGAACACTTCCCGGGCAATCGGAATCATGCCCATGCTCGCCGCCGCCGCGGTCAGCAGGATTGGTCGGCGGCGGTGCTCAGTCGCTTCCACCACCGCATCCCATGGCGCAGAGCCGTTGCGCTCGAATTCATCGATCTGCGTCACGAGGATCACCGAGTTGCGGATGATGATGCCGATCAGCGCCAGAATCCCGAGGATCGCCACGAAGCCCATCGGCGTCCCGGTCGGCACCAGCGCCAGCACCACGCCGATCAGCCCCAGCGGCGCGACACTCGCCACCAGGAACATCTTCTGCACGCTGTGCAGCTGGATCATCAGGAAGGTCGCCATCAGGAACAGCATCAACGGCAAGACCTTGGCGATCGGCCCTTGGGCCTTGCCGCTTTCCTCGACCGTACCCCCGGTGGCGACCTTGTAGCCGACCGGCAGTTTTTCAGCGAAGGCATCGATCGACGGTTTGAGCAGTTTCACCAGGTCGGTCGGCTGGATCTCGTCACGCACCGAAGCCTTGATGGTGATGGTCGGCAAGCGGTCGCGACGCCACACCAGCGGCTGCTCCAGCTCATACCGCACGGTGGCGAAGGCCAGCAGCGGAATCGACGTGCCGTTGGGTGTGACGATCTGCAGGTTCTGCAGGGTTTCCGGCGTGCCGCGTTCCGAGTTCACCGCCCGGCCGACCACGTTGATCAGGTAAATGTCGTCGTTGACCTGGGTCAACGGCGAGCCGCTGACGATGCTGTTCATCAACTTCGCCACATCTTCCGAGGACAGCCCGAGCTGACGCGCCTTGTCCTGGGCGATGTCGATGCGCAGGACTTTGCCCGGCTCGTTCCAGTCGTAAATGATCTCGCCGATGTGTTCGTTCTTGTCCAGCTCGGTCGCCAGATCAATGGCGTGCTTGCGCACCTGATCGATGTCCTTGCCGCTGACCCGATACTGAATCGGACGTCCCACCGGCGGGCCCATTTCCAGCGCCTGCACGTAACTGCCGATGCCGACGAAGTCTTTGTGCAAACGCTCGCGCAGGCGTTGGCTCAGCGCCTCACGGGCCTCGAAATCCTTGCTGACGATCACCAGTTGCGCGTAGTACGGGTTCTGCAATTGCTGGTCGAGCGGCAGGTAGAAACGGATCGCACCCTGACCGATGTAGGTGCTCCAGCGCACGATGTCCGGATCGCCCTTGAGCGTGGCTTCGAGCTTGTCCACGGCCTTGCGGGTTTCGTCGATCGAGGCGTTTTGCGGCAGGTTCAGGTCGACGAGAATTTCCGGGCGATCCGACGACGGGAAGAACTGGTTCTGCACAAAGCGCATGCAGAACACCGCCAGCACAAACAGCAGCACGGTGATGCCGATCGCCCACCAACGATTGCGCATGCACCACAGCAAACCACCGTTGAACGCCCGACCGATGCGGCCCGGCTCGGCTTCATGGGGTTTCACGTTGGTGCTGAGGATGTGCACGCCGATCACCGGCGCAAAGAACACCGCCACCACCCACGACACCAGCATCGCCACCGCGATCACCGCAAACAGGGTGAAGGTGTACTCGCCGGCGGAGCTGGCATTGAGGCCGATGGGCACGAAACCGGCGACGGTCACCAGCGTACCGGTGAGCATCGGGAATGCCGTCGAGGTGTAGGCGAACGTCGCCGCCTGCTCCTTGGTCTCACCCATTTCCAGGCGCGTGACCATCATCTCCACGGTGATCATCGCGTCGTCCACTAGCAGGCCGAGGGCGATGATCAGCGCCCCGAGGGAAATCCGCTGCATGGTGATGCCGCTGTATTCCATGAACACGAAGACCATCGCCAGCACCAGCGGAATCGAGCACGCCACCACCAGCCCGGCGCGCACGCCGAGGCTGATGAAGCTGACCACCAGCACGATCACCACCGCTTCGAACAGCGCACTGGTGAAACCGCCGACCGCCTCTTCCACCACCACGGCCTGATCGGACACCGTATGGACGCCGACGCCAACCGGCAAATCAGCGGTGATCTGGTCGATCCGCTGGTGCAGCGCCTTGCCGAATTCCTGGACGTTACCGCCCTTCTGCATGGCAATCGCCAGACCGATTGCCGGCTTGCCGTCGAAACGAAATTCCGGCGTGGCCGGGTCGACGTAACCGCGACTGATGTCGGCGACATCGGCCAGACGATAGAAGCGGTCATTGAGCTTGAGATTGACCTCGGCCAGATCCTTCTCCGAAGCGAACTGCCCCGAGGTGCGCACCGAAATGCGCTCCGGGCCGGCCTCGATCACCCCCGCCGGGGTCACGGCGTTCTGCGATTGCAGGCTCTGCACCACCTGACGCTGGTCGATGCCCAACGCGGCGAGTTTGCGGGTGGAGAAGTTCAGGTAAATCACTTCGTCCTGCTGGCCGATCATTTCGATCTTGCCCAGCCCCGGGACGTTGCGAATCTCGGCGCGGGCCTGCTCCACATAGTCGCGCAACTGGCGCATGGTCAGGCCGTCGGCGGTAAACGCGTAGACCGAGCCGTACACATCGCCAAACTCGTCGTTGAACCCGGGGCCTTGAATGCCCTGGGGAAACTGGCCGCGAATGTCATCGATCTTCTTGCGCACCTGGTACCAGATTTCCGGAATATCCTTGGCGCTGGTGGTGTCGCGCAGGTACACGTAGACCGTCGATTCGCCGGGGCGCGTATAGCTTTTCACGTAGTCGAGGGAGTCGAGCTCCTCGAGCTTTTTCTCGATGCGATCGGTAACCTGCTTGAGGGTTTCCTCCTGGGTCGCACCCGGCCATTTGGTCTGGATGACCATGGTCTTGATGGTGAACGAGGGGTCTTCTTCGCGCCCCAAATTAAAGTACGAAAACACCCCCATCAGCAGCGCGACGAACATCAGGTACCAGACAAACGACTGATGCTTGAGGGCCCATTCGGAGAGATTGAAAGAGCCTTTCATTGACTGTCCTCGTCGAGTTTCACGGCTTGTCCGGGTTTGAGACTGTTAACGCCTGCGGTGACCACCTGCTCGCCGGACTTGACCCCGCCGGCCAGCACCACCGTGCCGTCGGTGCGGCTGATCACGCTGACGTCACGGGGCGCGACGGTTTTGCTTTGGGTGTCGATCACCCAGATGCGGGTCTTGCCGTCGGCTTCCTGCAGGGCGGTGGCAGGCAATTCGATGCGCGGCTTGATCGCCGAACTGAGGGTCACGCTGATCGCCGTGCCGAGGCGGAAACCGTCCGGCGTGTTGGCCAGGGTCAGCCGCGCGCGGCGGGTGCGCGTGGCGCTTTGGGCCTGCGGTTCGATTTCGCGAATGGTTGCGGTGGTGTTGATACTCGGGTCGAGTTGCCCGGCCACCAGAAACACCACGTCGGAAGGAATTTCATCGACCAGCGTGTCCGGCAGATCGATCACCGCTTCCTTGATGTCCGGTTGCGCCAGGGTCACCAATTGCTGACCTGCTGTCACCACTTGCCCGGCCTCGGCATTCCACGCGGTGACCACGGCTTTGTGGTCGGCGCGCAATTCGGTGTAAGCGAGTTGATCCTGGCTCTGGTTGACCGCCGCCCGCGCCTGATCGAGCGAGGCCTGAGTGGTTTTCAGGTCGGTGGTGGCGATGTCCAGTTGCGCCTGCGCGCCAACCCCGCGATCGAACAGCGCCTGCTGCCGACGGGCATTGGCCTGGGCGTTGATCAGTTGCGCCTGAACCTTGGCCAGGTCACCCTGGGCCGAACGCAACTGGTTCTGCTGATCGGACGGGTCGAGGGTCGCCAGCAGCGTACCCTTTTGCACCTCGGCGCCGACATCGACGTTGCGACTGGCAATGCGCCCGCCGACGCGGAACCCGGTGTTGCTCTCGTAACGCGCCTGAATGCTGCCGGCGAAACGCCCGAGGGTTTCCTCGTTCAGCGCCTGTACCTTGATCGACAGCACCGGCCGCACCGGCTCCGGCGGTGGCTCGCTTTTCGAGCAGGCGGCCAGCAGCACGCCAATGGACAACAGCCCCAGACGCTTCATGGCTGCGCTCCCGGTTGCAGACCTTCGTAGGTGTTTTCGGCGATTTCGACTTTCATGCCCGGGTGCAGCAGTTGCCCACCCGCGACAATCACTTTCTCACCGCCCTTGAGGCCGTCGCTGATGATGACCTTGCCGATCAGGTAGCGGCTGACGGTGACGTTGTGCAGCTGCGCTTCGCCCTTGTCGTCAACCATCCACACCGCCGGATCGCTGATGTTTTTGGTCAGCGCCGACCACGGCAATTCCACCGCCGACTTGCCGCTGCCCTTGGCCGTGGCGCTGACCACCGAGCCGAGCTGCATACCCTGCGGCAGGCTGTCGAGGGTGACTTTGACTTGCACCGTGCCGGACTGCGCCGACACCGCCGGGGTGATTTCACGCACCGTGCCGGTGGTCTTGATGTTGGGGTTGTCGAGCAGGCTGACGACAATCGAACGCTCCGCCGGGCGCTCAGCCAGCAACGACTCATAAACGTTGAACACCGCGTCACGATCGCCATCGCGGGCCAGTTTGAAAATCGGCGCGGTGGCCTGGACCACCTGGCCGACTTCAGCCTGGCGCTCGGTAATGATGCCGGGGGCGTCAGCGACCAGCGAGGTGTAACTGAGTTGATCCTTGGCATTGGCCAGTTGCGCCTGCGCCGCGCTCAGGGCGCTCTGGCTGCTGCGCAACGCGGCTTGGGCGGAATCGAATTCGCTCTGGCTGGTGTAGCCCTTGGGCAGCAGCTTTTGCTGACGCACGAATGCCGCCGCACTCTGCTTGACCCGCGCCTGTTCGGCGATGACCTGGGCTTGCACGGAATCGACGTTGGTCTGCAAATCCTTGGGATCGAGCTTGGCCAGTACCTGTTTGGCGCTGACCCGGTCGCCGACATCCACCATGCGCTGAATGATCTTGCCACCGACCCGGAACGACAGTTCGGTCTGCACCCGCGCCTGCACGTCACCGGTGAGAGTCACGGCAGCGGCATAGTCCGCCGGTTTGACCTCTTGCACAAAGACCCGTGGCAGGTACTCCGCCGGGGCTTCTTTCTTGCCGCAAGCGGTCAGCAACGTGAGCAGGCTCAGCACGACAGCTGTTTTCAATCCGGGACTCGCCATGCAGACTCCTTCCTGTGTACGAACGTGCAAGTGACGATACGACTGTGAGCTTAGAACAGGGTTCAACGTTCGCCTGCGTGATCTCTATATTTCCCCTGTAGGAGCTGCCGCAGGCTGCGATCTTTTGACTTTACAAAAGCAAGATCAAAAAATCGCAGCCTTCGGCAGCTCCTACAATGGTCGCCTCAAGAGAAGGATTTTCATGCTCAAGACCCTCGCGGTGGCCAATTACCGCTCGATCAACAAACTGGTGATTCCGCTGGGCCGGCTGAACCTGATCACCGGCCCCAACGGCAGTGGCAAGTCCAATCTCTATCGGGCCTTGCGCCTGCTGGCGGAGACCGCCCAGGGCGGCGTGGTCAATGCACTGGCCCGCGAGGGCGGGCTGGATTCGACGTTCTGGGCCGGGCCGGAAACCATCAGTCGGCGCATGCGCAACGGCGAAGTGGCGATCGAGCCGACGGTGCGTCAGGGCGTCAAACGTCTGCGCCTGGGGTTTGCCGGCGAGGATTTCAGCTACTCCATCAGCCTCGGATTGCCCGACTCCAACGGACATTTCATGCTGCCGGGGGATACTCATCCCAGCCCCTCGCGCTTCAGTCTCGATCCGCAGATCAAGCGCGAATGCATCTGGGCCGGGCCGCTCTATCGCCCGGCCAGCCTGCTGGTGGATCGCAACGGCCCGATGATTCGCGCCCGCGAAGGCCGCAGCTGGGACGTGCTGGCACAGCACACGCCGAATTTCGACAGTCTGTTCGATCAGATCGGCAGCCTGCGCAGTTCGCCGGAAGTGTTCCAGATGCGCGAGTTCATTCGCCGCTGGCGCTTCTACGATCACTTTCGCAGCGACGCCGACGCCCCGGTGCGCCAACCGCAACTGGGTACGCGCACGCCGGTGCTGCACCACGACGGTCGCGACCTCGCCGCAGCCCTGCAGACCATCAATGAAATCGGCGACCCCGAGGCGTTGCAGGCGGCGATCAGCGACGCGTTTCCCGGCGCAAGACTGAACATCGCACCGCTGGCCGGCGGACGCTTTGCCATCGAGTTCTTTCAGGAGGGGTTGCTGCGGCCACTGTCGGCGGCGGAGCTGTCGGACGGCACCCTGCGTTATCTGTTGCTGATCGCCGCGCTGCTGACGCCACGCCCGCCGTCATTGATGGTGCTCAACGAACCGGAAACCAGTCTGCATCCGGATCTGTTGCCGGCGCTGGCGCGCTTGATCATTCGCGCTTCGCAGGCGTGTCAGGTGTGGGTGGTGTCGCATGCGCGACGGTTGATTTCGGCGTTGCAGGAAGATTCCGAATGCAACTGCATCGTGCTGGAGAAGACGCTGGGGCAGACCGGAATTGTTGGCCAGCGGGTGCTGGATGAGCCGGCGTGGAACTGGCCGGATTGAGCGGCACCTGAGCGAGCGCTTTCGCGAGCAGGCTCGCTCCCACAGTTGGAATGCGTACCCCTGTGGGAGCGAGCCTGCTCGCGAAGAGGACCTTCAGGTCAGCGCAGATTTAACGGCCAATCACCCCTGCCACTTGCCACCCTCGACAATCACACTCTCAGGCTGGGTGTCATCGCTCAGTTCTTTACGCACATATTGGTCATACAGCTTGAGCAGATATTTCTCCTCACCCAACTTGGCCAGCTCGGTATTCACCCAGTCACGCAGCTCGACGTTGCCCTTCTTCACTGCCGGGGCAATCGGTGCTTCGGCGCCGAGTTTTTCGTCCAGCACGCGGTAGCCCGGGTTCTGCTTGGCCCAGCTGAACAGCACCAGATTGTCCTGCGCGTAGGCATCGCCGCGACCGTTGGCCAAGGCTTGCAACGACTCGGAATTTTTCTCGAACTTCAGCAGTTTCCAGTCCGGATGATTCTTGGTCAGCCAGATGTCGGCGGTGGTACCGGTGGTAACGATGGTGGTGCGAGTGGCCAGGTCATCCAGATTTTTTACCGCGCTGCTTTGCGGCACCAGCGCCTGCACCGCGACCTTGAGGTTCGGGTTGGTGAATTCCACCGCCTCCTTGCGCTCCGGGGTCACGGTCATGTTGGCGAGGATCAGGTCGACCTTGTCGCTCTGCAGGAACGGAATGCGGCTCGCCGGTTCCACGGCCACGAACTCGACCTTGTTCTCGTCGCCCAGCAGATCCTTGGCGAAACGCCGACCGATATCGGTGTCGAAGCCGACGTAGCGCCCGGCTTCATCGACGAAACCGAACGGTGGCTTGTCGGTGAATACACCGACGATCAGTTTGTCGCGGGCCTTGATCTTGTCCAGGTAACCGGCTGGCGCGGTGCTTTCGCTGGCGACTTTCGGCTTGGCCGGTTCTTCGGATTTGTTGCAGCCGGCGAGCAGCGCGAGCCCCAGCAGCGGCAGTAAAAACAGGGATGACTTGGCAGTTTTCATAGCGGTTCCAGTTCCTTTGTCGGATTCGTTTCAGGCAGTGTTGCAACGAAGGAGAACTTCTCCAGAAACTGCTGCGCGCGTGCGGTTTGCGGGTTCGTAAAGAAAATCTCGGGCGGGTTCTGCTCAAGGATGCGCCCGGCATCCATGAACACGATGCGGTCGGCCACCGCGCGGGCGAAGGCCATTTCATGGGTGACGATCAGCAGGGTCATGCCCTCGCGGGCCAGGCCCTGAATCACTTGCAGCACTTCCTTGACCATCTCCGGATCAAGGGCGGCGGTGACTTCATCAAAGAGCATGACCCGTGGGTTCATGCACAACGAGCGGACGATGGCGATGCGTTGCTGCTGACCGCCGGAGAGCTGGCGTGGAAACGCATCGCGCTTGTCCGCCAGGCCCACCCGCTCGAGCAAGGCTTCGGCCTGCTGCTGCGCTTCACGGCGCTGGCGCTTTTGCACCTTGAGCGGGCCGAGCAGCAAATTGTCGAGCACGCTCATGTGCGGGAACAGGTGATAACTCTGGAACACCATGCCGATCTGCTGGCGCACTTCGCGCCAGTCGGTGGCCTTGTCCAGCAGCCCGCGCCCGGCAAATTTGAGGCTGCCGCTGTGTGCGCTTTCCAGGCCGTTGAGGCAACGCAGCAACGTGCTTTTGCCACAACCGCTGGGGCCGAGGATGACGATCACTTCGCCGCTGCGCACTTGCAGGTCGATGCCCTTGAGCACCTGCTGCTCGCCATAGAATTTGTTGAACCCCTGAAACTCGATCAATGCGCTCATGCTTGCGTCCAGCGCCGCTCCAGCACGCGCGAGGCGGCCGAGAGCGGGTAGCAGATGAAAAAGAAAAACAGAAACAGCGCGCCGTAGATCAGTACCGATTCGTAAGTGCGCTCGATGATCTGTTGGCCGACCTTGATCACATCGACCACGCCAATCAGCACCGCCAGCGAGCTGGTCTTGATGATTCGCGTGTAGACGTTGATGGTCGGCGGCGTCATGCGTTTCAGCGCTTGCGGCAGCAACACGTAGCCGTAGAGTTGCGCGGCGTTCAGGCCAATCGACAGGCCCGCTTCACGCTGCCCGCGCGGCAACGAGTGCAGCGCACCGCGCGCCACCTCGCCAACCTCGCTGGCGCCCCACAACGACAGCACCAGCACCGCACACCAGAAACTCGGCAGGCTCAGGCCGAAGAAAATCGGCAGCCCGAAGAACAACAGATACAACCAGACCAGCACCGGAATCGCCCGGAACAGCTCCAGATACACCCGCAAAATTGCGTTCAGCCATGTCACGTTGAGCGTGCGCAACACGCCGTAGAGCACCCCGCCAACGGTGCTGATAGCGATGCTCAGGAACGAGATCGACAGGGTTTGCCCGGCGCCTTTTGCCAGTTGTGGCAACGACACCCAGAGCAGTTCAAGACCCGAACTGGCCATGCTGGAGCCTCCTTTCCAGACGGCTGAGCAACAGCGACAGCGGCAAGAACAACAGCACGCAGATCAGCGTCAGCACGGCGAGCATTTCGTAGGTTTTGTAATAGAGCGCGATGTAGCTCTTGGTGGTGTAGAGGATTTCCGGCACGGCCACCGCCGAGACCACGGTGGTTTCCTTGAGCAGGAAAACGAAATTGGCGAACAGCGACGGCAGGCTGAGAATCCCCGCTTGCGGCAGGATCACGTAGCGCAGCAACTGACCGTGGGACAGACCAATGGAGCGGCCCGATTCGAGTTGCGCCTGCGGCACCGCATCGACGCCGGCGCGCAGTACTTCGGTGAGGTAGGCACCGCCAAGGAAAGTCATGGTGATGATTGCCGCGGTGAACCCGGAAACCTTGATCCCCAGCGCCGGCAAGGCGAAGTAGACGAAGAACAGTTGAATCAGCAGCGGCGTGTTGCGCGCCAGTTCCACATAAAGGCCCACCAGTTTTTGCAGGTACGGTGTGCGGAACACCAGGATCGTCGCGTTGAGCAGCGCCACCAGCAGCGACGTGCCAATGGCGATGAACCCGACTTGCAGCGTCACGCCCACAGCCTTGAGAAAGGCCGGCAGGGTACTGAGGATAAATGCGTAATCGAAAGTCATGAAGCATCCTGGACGTCGCTCGGTAAGCGACGGTCATGCAGTCCATGGACAGCGGGTAACTGTCCGGCAGGCGCTGACTTTATAGGTATAAAAACAAGAATTTAAATACCGTTAAAGCATATTGATATCACGCAAAAAACTATCCTGTGGGTTTGCCGGGAAGGAATAAGAAGGCTATTTTCCCTTGCGCTGTAGGAAGGATCTTTTTTGCACGAAAGCCCTCCAAGGACGAACAGCTTTTGGCCAGACTCCCCCGGCCAAACCATTACAAGGAAGACAACATGGACGTAAAAGTGCCGCAGCGACTGGATCCGCAGGACATCGTGAAATTGCTCGTGGCGTTGCGCCGGGCGTTGAAGGCTCAGGTAACCTGAGGTCAGGATCAACAGCACCCTCACCCCCAGCCCTCTCCCCGAGGGAGAGGGGGCCGACCGCAGTGTCTGGCGATTAACATCGACCTGAAAGATCGAGTCGATTATGGATTCGGCAGAAAACTTTCACGTCGGTGTACTTCTACAGCATCCCCCAATCAGTCCCCTCTTCCTTTGGGAGAGGGCTAGGGTGAGGGGCTTTTCAACGCAGGCACAAAAACGCCGATGACCATCACTGGCCATCGGCGTTTTCATACCTTGAAGGGGTGGTTCAAGCGGCGAATCAGAACGCCGGCAGTACCGCGCCGTTGTACTTCTTCTCGATGAACGCTTTGACTTCAGGGCTGGTCAGGGCAGCGGCCAGTTTCTTGATGGCGTCGCTGTTCTTGTTGTCCTCACGGGCCACCAGGAAGTTCACGTAAGGCGAGTCAGCGCCTTCGATCACCAGCGCATCCTTGGTCGGGTTCAGCTTGGCTTCCAGCGCGTAGTTGGTGTTGATCATGTCCAGATCAACTTCCTTCAGGACGCGTGGCAGAAGGGCCGATTCCAGTTCCTTGAACTTGAAGTTGTGCGGGTTCTTGGCGATGTCCTTAGGGGTCGCCAAGGCGTTTTTCGGATCTTTCAGTTCGATCAGGCCAGCCTTCTGCAGCAGGATCAGCGCACGGCCGCTGTTGCTGCCTTCGTTCGGGATGGCGATGGTCGCGCCGTCTGGCAGATCAGCCAGTTTCTTGTACTTGCTCGAGTAGCCACCGAACGGTTCAACGTGCACGCCTTGCACGGTCACCAGGTACTTGGACTTGTCGTCCTTGTATTTGCCGGCGTTGAAGCTGTCCAGGTAAGGCTTGGTCTGGAAGTAGTTGGCATCCAGACGCTTCTCGCCAACCTGCACGTTCGGCTGCACGTAGTCGGTGAAGACTTTGATTTCCAGATCCACGCCTTCTTTGGCCAGGGTCGGTTTGATCAGCTCGAGAATTTCCGCGTGCGGCACCGGAGTCGCCGCCACCACCAGTTTCTCGCCGGCCTGGGCCAGGGAAGCAGTCAGAGCAGCCGCCAATGCGGTAAACAACAGAACCTTTTTCATGCAGTGTCCTTATCGAGAATCACGGTCGCGAATGGCGACGGCTATTAATACGAGTGCCAGTGAAGTGCTATCTCTGGCGTGATGCGGACAATACCGGGATTTTTTATTCCCGGACAATAACGTTTATTCACTTTGATATTCCATTTCGTTCATACAGAACCGAACGGCTACAACTGCTGGCTCAAACCAATCAGCAGATCTTTCAAAGCCTTACGTTCGTCGACGCTACCACCGATATTGATTTGTGCTACCAGTCGTTCGATCTGAAGCTGCGGCCCAGACACCTCGGGCAGGTTCAGGTGCTCCGGCAGGATTTCGTCGCCAGTGCTGACCAACAGCGCAAAGTGAATGACGTTTTCCAGCTCGCGGGTGTTGCCCGGCCAGCTGTGGCGCTCCAACAGGTGTTGCGCCGCTTCGCTGATCAACGGCACCGGCAGATCCAGGCGCTGGCTGTAGATGCCGAGGAAATACTCCGCCAGCGACAAGATGTCGCCAATCCGCTCGCGCAGCGCCGGCAATTCCAGCTGACCTTCGCTGAGGTAGTGGTAGAGCCGTTCGTGAAATTTCCCCGCGTCCACCGCTTGCGCCAGATCGATGCTGGTTGCCGCTACCAGCCGCACATCCACCGGGCTTGGCTGATGTGCGCCGACGCGGGTGACTTCATGATTTTCCAGGGCGGCGAGCAGTTTGATCTGGATCGGCAACGGCAGATCGCCGATTTCGTCCAGATACAAAGTGCCGCCGTTGGCCGAACCGAACCAGCCGGCGCGACTGCTCGCCGAACCGGTGTAACTGCCGGCGGCATAACCGAACAGCTCGGCATCGGCGTAGGTCGGGCTGATCGCACCGCAGTTGACCGAGACGAACAGACCGCTGCGATCACTGGCTCGGTGAATGTGACGGGCGAGCAACTCTTTACCGGTACCGGTCTCGCCACGGATCAATACCGAGATGGCACGCGGCGCCAGGTGCTCCAGCTCCTCACGCAACTTGCGGGAACGGGGATCGACGAACACCAGCGCCTTGGCGCGAATGCTCAGGGGACTTTTTTCCGCATCGGGAAAGGTCAGCAACGGCTGACCGAACGTTTCGAAACTCATGGCAGACTCCCGCCCAGAACCGCCGGCAGACGGGGGCGTTCAGAAAAGAAAAAGGTTCAAGCGCGACGCCGGGCGTGGTGTTCCATGCGGTTTTGCAGGCGATACAGATAAGCGAAACCCTGCTCCCAGCGCTGATGCCCGGACTTGACGTTGATGTGCCCCGCCCCGGCAAGAATTCCCGCCTCGGCGCCCCAGTTGCGCGCCAGCTCAAGAGCGCGCGGAGCGCTGACGGCGGCGTCGTTGTCGGAACTGACCACCTGGCTGGGGAACGGCAACAGATCGGTCGGGATCGGCGCGAAATTGCGCAACGCAGGCGCGCAGGCCGGACGCTCGACATCGGCCGGTGCGACCAGCAACGCGCCGCGCACCTGACGCAGGTATTGCACGGGCGCGGTGGCAGCCCAATGCGCAACGGTGACGCAACCCAGACTGTGAGCAATCAGGATCACCGGTGTGCTGTCGGCGGCAATCGCTTCGGCCAGCGCCGCAACCCAGTCTTCACGGCGCGGGGTCAGCCAGTCGGCCTGCTCCACGCGTGCGCTGTTGGGCAGACTGTTCTGCCAGTGGGTTTGCCAATGATCTTCTGGCGATCCTTGCCAGCCCGGCACAATCAGGTAGCGGATTGATTCGTTGCGCATGGGGAGCTCTCCTGCGTCGTGTCTGTTCCTGATCGAGTATAGGGACGGGATTTATATTCGTTAAGGAATAAGAAGCTATTTATTAAGACCCGAAAAGAATATTAGAGATACACCTGTGGGAGCGGGCTTGCTCGCGAAAGCTTCAGCTGCATCGACATAGATGTTGGCTGAGCCACCGCATTCGCGAGCAAGCCCGCTCCCACAATAGGTCGGTGGGGTGGCTTGTTTTGCGGGATAAAAAAAGGGCCGCACCCTGCCAAGGAGACGGCCCCGGAAAAACGTAAATCCTGTTACCGCGCGGTGATCACCGACAATTTGGTAATCCCTGCCCGCTCGATCGAAGCCATGGCCCGCGCCACTTCGCCGTAGTTCACCCCGTCGTCGGCCTGCAATTGCACGCGCACTTCCGGGTCCTTGGCCTTGGCCGACTTGAGGTTGAATTCCAGCAAGTCCGGCTGGATTTCATCCTTGTTGATAAACAGTTTGCCGGCGCCGTCGATGCTCACCACCAGCGGATCTTTCTGCTCGACCGGTGCTACCGCTTCGGTCTTTGGCAGGTTGATCGGGATCGCGTTGGTCAGCAGCGGCGCGGTGACGATAAACACCACCAGCAGCACCAGCATCACGTCCACCAGCGGTGTCACGTTGATCTCGCTCAGCACCTCGTCGCTGTCTTGTGTGGAGAAGGCCATGTCAGGACGCCTCCTTCACTTTTGTCGCGTTGCCCGGTGCCGCGACCTTGTGCGCCGTCGGGTGGATCAGCACGCGAAACGAGCTCTTCTGCGCCAGGCTGTAGAAGTCGTGGGCGAAGTCATCCAGGTCCGCCGCCGTCAGTTTCAGACGACGCAAAAAGTAGTTGTAAACCAGCACCGCCGGTACCGCGACGGCGATCCCCACACCGGTGGCGACCAGTGCCGCACCGATTGGACCGGCGACCGTTTCCAGGCTCGCCGAGCCTGCCGCGCTGATGCCTTTCAACGCCTCCATGATTCCCCACACCGTGCCGAACAGACCAATGAACGGCGAGGTGCTGCCAATACTTGCGACCACTGCCAGACCGGTTTCCAGCGAACGGCGTTCACGGACGATCTGCTGACGCAGGGCACGCTCGAGGCGATCCTGATGATTGATCGCCTGACTCAGGTCATTGGCCTGCGGCGCCTCACCCACCTGAATCGCCGCGTAACCGGCCTGTGCCACCCGGGCCGCAGCGCCAGGTTGGGTTTCGCTCAACTCAGCGGCGGAATCCAGACTCGACGCTGCCCAGAAGCGTTTATGAAACTTGCGATCCTGCGCCTTCAGACGACCGAACTGCACAGCCTTGAGCAGCGCCAGTCCCCAGGTGGCAACGGAAAAAACCACCAGCAGCCAGATCACCGCGCTTTCGATGGATTCCAGTGGAGAGGCCAGTAACGTCATGATGTATTCCCTCGTGTAAACATTTAGCGCGAATAGGTTTCGGTTTAATGAATCTTGAAATCGATGGGCACGCTGACCCAGCCGTCCTGGGCGACATCACCCTGCTTGGCCGGCACGAAGCTCCACTGTTTGACGGCATTGAGTGCCGCATCGTCGAGCTGTTGCCGACCGCTGCTTTTCTGAATCTGAATTTCACCGGGCTTGCCATTGGCCAACACGTGCACCCTTAGCATCACCGTGCCTTCCCAGCCGCGACGCTGGGCCAGCGATGGATATTCCGGCGCCGGGTTCTTCAAATACGCGGCGTTGGCCGAGGCCGGTGTCACTGGCGCGGGAGCCGGTGGGGCGGGCGGTGCCGGGGCGGCAACCGGAGCGGCCGGTTGCGGCGGCGCGGGCGGTTGTTCAACTGCTTTGGGTGCCGGTTTCGGCACCGGTTTGGCCACCGGTTTCGGCTTGGGTTTGGGAATCGGTTTGGGTGGCGGAGGCTTCACCGCCAACTCGTCTTCAACCGGCGGCGGTGGCTCAACGACCGGTGCCGGTGGCGGCGGTTCGACCACTGGTGGCGCGGGTGGCGCCGGCCGCGAAAACTCGATGGTCATCGGCGGAATTTCCGGCGGCACGATCGGCAACGCCGGCGTCGGATGCTGGTTGATCCAGTAGATCACCGCACCGTGCACCAGCAGCGCCAGCACGCCGAGCAGAATGATTTCACGGCGGCTCAGAATGCCCTTGGGCGCACGCTGCAAACGCAACTGCCCCAGCGGCACACGATGCGGCCGGCCGAGATCGACCAATTCGCCACTCGGCGTCTGACGCCACAGCAATTCCTGTGCGCTGGCGGCGGTCTGGACATTGCCCATTGATTCACTCCCTGCGGTCTCTTTGCGAAGTACCCGACCGGTCGCCGCAAACATCCCCCGGGCGACCGGTCGTTGGGTGAATCATTGGAGCAATCGCTTATCTCCGAAAGTAACTTTTATCGATGTGTTTAGATTTTTTACGAATATCAGTTTTCGCAGATTGTCGCGAAGCCACGGCCTGCAAGGCCTGGCGCCGAGGGCTGAATTTACAATGCTTTTCAAGCATGAAAAATATTCGGCGAAGGCATGCGAAACCCGCTCATTTCGCGCTTCTTCAGCGGTTTTTCCGGATGAATTCCAGGCCATTCAACCCGGTGTTGCCCATCAAGTCCGCCGCGCTGCCCATTGCCCGCAAGCGTGTGTAGGCCTGATCGGGCGAGAACATCACCCAGGCTTGCGCCGTGCCATCGGCCGTCAGCTTATTGAAAGAGATAGCGACCGGGCCTGTTGAAAAGCCATGCCTGAAATGAAAATTGCCAAATGCGATCGGGTAATCGGTGCCGGACACGGACAACGTGCCGGTGAAACTGCCGGTGCGGTCATCGCCCTCGGTCAGGGTCAAGGTTGTATCTGAAGGTTCATGACGATAAACGCCATTGATCGTGGACATGTGCAGCATCCTTGCTTGTGTTTGAGAAGAAATCTGGCGCTGGCTGCGCCTCATGCGTGGCGAACGAAGTCGCCCGGCAGGCTGCTGACCACGCCGTCATAAGTAACGCGCACGCAGTGCCCCTGCAATTCATGAGTGCCGCGACTTGGCGAGAACAGGGTCAGGGCGAAATAACCGTGATCCTGGTTATTGGCAATCAGCGTGACCACGGTTGGCGGCTGGTAGCCGTTGAGGCTGGCATAACGGCCATTGACGATGCCGTAGTTGATGCCTTGGTAATGCAACGTGCCGGCGAAGACCCCGGTGCGGTCATCGGAATCGACAATGGTCAGAGAGGGCCCATCGAGGGTGTTGGAATAAAGCGCGTTTTGCATGTAAGCGTCCTGCTCGAATGATTGAGTTCACCGCGAGCTTAGAATCAGACGCCAGCAAAAGCTGTCATCCACAGGAAGCACAACCAACATGAAAATGACTTATTTCATGTAAGAAAAAAGCCGCCAGGCTCAATAGCATGACGGCTTTTTTGTGACACAAAATTACTGTTTAACAAACTCTCCAGCCAGATTAACAACATCACCATCAAAGTTGGTGCGCGAACCCGCAGCACGAACTTTCGAATAGTTGTGATCCGGCGAGAACAGCGCCCAGGATTGATAACCCGTGCCGTCATTCAGAGCCGCGAAGGTGATGATCGTAGGCTGCCCGGTGCTGTTCTGGAAATGGTAGTGCCCGTAGGTGATGTCGTAGTTCACGCCGTTCTGGTTCAACTTGCCGCTGAAGGTGCCGTTGGAGTCGTTGCCATCGGTAATCGTCAGTTTGGCGCCAGCGTTAGCGTTTACATAAGTTCCATTAATGCTCGACATAACGTGATTTCCTTTATCGTTGGATAAGTGTCTTCCGATGAGAGCAAGTTCCCTCCTGGAAACTCACGACACTCAGGATGGTTGGCCATTCACTTATTGTCCACGCGACTTTTCAACGAAATTGCAATAAGCACTATTCATCTCGCACATAACTTATCGCGATTCATTCGAGCATTAATTCCTTTTTAACTAACGACTTGCGCTGGTCTGCTGCGCCGCCGATGTCGGGGCAATCACGGCTGTTTCCGAACGCGGCGTGCCCGTCGGTACCCAGTCGTAACTCACAGGCAACGCGCGATAGACCCAGTTGCTGATCGCGTCACTGCCCGGTGCTTTACCCAGATAAGGACTGACGTATTCCCAGACGTTTTCGCCGCCGGCCGTGACCTGGAAAAAGCGCCCGTTCATGCCTTCGTCGATCAGCGTATTGCCGTTGGGCAAACGTCGCGCGCTGCTGATGAACGAGCTATAGAACGCCCACCCCGGCTGCTTCGAATTCGCCGCGCTGTACTGCCAGACGATTTCATTTTTCTGCGGGTCGATTTCCAGCACTCGCGATCCGGAAATCAGCCCGAGGGTGACGTTCGGATACCCCGCCGAACCCTGGTTGTCGAACACCAGCAGGTTGCCCGCACCGGGCAGCCCGACAGGGATGATGTGCGCGTCGTGCTGGCCGACAAATTGATCCACCGGACGCGGCAGTTTCTGTGCGGTTTTCGGGTTGATCAGCGGCAGGTTCGGGCCGAGGCGCCAGACCACTTTGCCGCTGTGTTTGTCGATGATTGCGATGAAGTTGGCGTTGCGCGAATCGAGCAACAGGTTGTCCGGATTGAAGCGTTTGTCGCCGGCATCGAACCACTTGTTCGGCCCGACCACGCTGAGGTTGTTGATGTGCAGGTAATCCGGGTTGTCGCTGGCGCGCACCAGTTTCAATTGCTCCGGGGTGAAGCCGAATTCGTTCAGGTGTTCCGAGGCCAGCCACTGCCATTTCACCTGCCCGTCGGGGCTGACTTCGTAGATCGCATCGTCGATCACCTCGGGCACTTTGAAGCCTTTGACCTGGTGCACCTTGTTCGCCAGCACCACGGTGTTGCCGTTGCTCAGGCGCCGCTGATCATGGTGTTGCTGCGCTGCGCCGCCGGGCGCCTTGTCGCCCCACTGCCAAACCACTTTGCCGTTCCAGTCCAGCTCGCCGACGCTCTGATTGCCCAGGCCATTACCGGCGGAGCCGAGCTTGCCCGGATCCTTGTCGCTCAGTTGCAGCAGCACATGCCCGCGCTCGCCGCCGACCAGTTGCGGGTCGATGATCGCCGATGGGAAACCCGCCTGTGGCCAGGTTTTCACCTCGTTGCCGTTCATGTCGATCAGGTGCGTCTGCTTGTCGGCGCCACTGAAGATCACGTACTGGTTGAACGCCTTGTCCGGGTCATAACGGGTGACGCCGGTCGGGTACACGCTGGGGGCGGCGAGCGCCCCGGTGCTTGACACTGCGCCGGATAACAACAGCGCTAAAGCGGTTTTGCCTGGCAACATGATGCAGCTCCTTGAATGACAGATCAGAAGTCGTAGCGACCGGTAACGCCGAGGGTGCGCGGCGTACCGAGCAGGCCTTCATAACCGCCGTTGCCGCCGGTCCACAGGGTCGTGTAGTAGGTCTTGTCGAAGGCGTTTTTCAGCCACAGCGAAACGTCCCACTGGCCCTGATTGAAATCGCCGCGCAGACCGGTGGACAGGTTGACCACCGCGTAGCTCGGGATCTGCCCGTAGTCGGAATCTTCGACCGTGCCCACCGCTTTGGAGCGGAACGCGTAGCTGCCGGTGACGTAGGGTTGCAGACCGTTGGCCAGACTCCATTCGTATTTGCCGTTGGCGTTGCCGATCCATTTCGACGCGCCGACCACCTGGTGCCCGCTGAGGTCGCAGGACGCCGGTGCGCCCGGTGCCTGGCTGACTTCCGGCGGGCATGGCGCATCTTTGTACGAGAGGTAGCTGACGTCGTTGTACGAGCCGTTGAAGTTCAGGGTCAGGCCGCGCAACGGGATCACCGTGCTCTCGAATTCGACGCCGCGCGAGCGCACAGAACCGGCGTTGGTCAGGTATTGCACGCGGTTGACGTCGTCGTAGGCGTTGGTCTGATAGGCGTTGACCTGAGTCCAGAAAACGTTGGCGTTGAGCTGCAGACGCCGGTCCCACAAGGTGCTTTTGAAACCGAGTTCGGCGTTGTTCGCGCGTTCGGTGCCGATCAGCAGCGAGTCGGCGCCGGCGGTTGGCGCCGAACCCACTGCGAGGTTCACCCCACCGGATTTTTCGCCGTGAGACAGCGTGGCGTAACCGAGCAGATCATCGGTGAAGCGATAGCTGAGGTTGAGCAATCCGGAGGGGCTTGAGCTGTACTGATTGAGATCGCCGGAATCGTAGGCGCCAGTGCGTCCGCGGCGTGCCGTGGCCGCTGCGCCGGTGACAATGGCGCCACCGACCGGAGCATTGCGAGTGACCCAGGCGTTCTTCTCTTCATAGGTGCCACGCACCCCGGCGGTGAAGTCCAGGCGCTCGGTGAGGTGCCAGGTGCCTTGGGCGAACAGGGCGAAACTGTCGGTC
Source organism: Pseudomonas sp. MWU12-3103b (assembly GCF_023100615.1). Lineage (NCBI taxonomy): Bacteria > Pseudomonadati > Pseudomonadota > Gammaproteobacteria > Pseudomonadales > Pseudomonadaceae > Pseudomonas > Pseudomonas sp. MWU12-3103b. The sequence continues at coordinate 129,094 of NZ_JALMEY010000004.1, read as the reverse complement.
TTGATGTGGCCGTTGCCGACGCTGCCGACGTTGGCCAGGGCACCGCGTGGCGTGCCGTTCCAGATGTCGGCCTGCGGGCCGTAATAGGCGAAGGATTTGTTGTCCAGATCCGAGCCGAAGTAGTACGCGCCCACCACGTAATCGAAGAACTCGCCCTTGGGCGAGGCCAGGCGGAATTCCTGCGAGTACTGTTTGTCTTCGACCGAAACACCGGCGTTGTAAGTCGCCGCAACGTTGAGACCGTCGTCGTTGGCCGGGGTGAAATTCCAGAAGCGATAGGAGCTGATCGAGGTCAGGGTGAAATCGCTCGGCAGCGTCCAGTTGGCCTCCACCGACGTGCCACCCTGATGCACGGTGACGTGCTGGTCGTTGTCCAGATTGACCTTGCGGTGCGAGCCGTTGACCAGCGTCGCACCGGCCGCATTGGCCCGCGATTGATAGAGGTTGACGCCATTGATGGTCGGCCCGGTGTTGTACAGCACGCGGGTGCCGGCGCTGGAATCCTCTTCGTTGTAATCGCCGATCCAGCGCAGATTGAAATCTTCGTTGGGCTTGAACAGCAATTGCGCACGGAAGCCATCGCGCGAGCCTCCGTTCAGGTCATGGCCGTTGTATTCGTTCTTTATATCGCCGTCGCTGCGGGTGCGATAGGCCGAGAAACGTCCGGCCAGTTGATCGTTGAGCGGCCCGGAAATCGTGCCCTTGGTCTGGAAGTAGCCGTCCTCGCCGAACGAGGTTTCGATGCTGCGTTCAGGGGTGAACGTCGGTGCACGGGTGCTGATGTTGATCACCCCGGCGGTGGTGTTCTTGCCGAACAGCGTGCCCTGCGGCCCGCGCAGGACTTCAAGCTGTTCGATGTCCATCAGGTCGAACACCGCCATCCCCGGACGGCCCAGATACACGTTATCGATGTACAGACCGACGCTGCCTTCCAGGCCGTCGCTCGCCGGGTTGTTGCCCAGGCCACGAATCGACACGCTGGACTGGCGCGCGTGCATGTAGGCGACGTTGACGCTCGGCACCAGTTGCTGCAAATCCTGAATCCGGTAGACCCGCTGGGTTTCCAGGGTCTGGCCGCTGACCACGCTCATCGGCGTTGGCACGTCTTGCGAACTTTCTTCGCGCCGGCGGGTGGTAACGGTCACGGTTTCCAGCTGCGAGCTGTTGGCCGCGGGTTTACCGGCGGGAGCTGGCGGCGCGGTTTCGGCGTCGGCGGCGTAGCTGTGAGTCCAGCTGGCACTCCCCGCCAGCAACAGGGCCAGAGGCAGGCGTTTGAGCCGTCGTGGCGTTAAGGGTGACGCAAGGTTCAACGGACTCATGGCGCGGCTCCTGGTCAAAAAATACACAGACATCTTCAGCGCTGCATATTCTTTTCAGTTATTTATTTATGGGTTTACAAATATTTACTGCATAAGAGATTGCCTTTATAAGGAGTCGACCTAATGCATATCCAATGCATTTCCCGGATATTTTTTATGTGAAAAATGCATATCGACTTGCGCCAACTTCGACACTTCATCGCCCTCGCCGAACAACGCAGCTTCGTCGCCGGCGCGCAGGCGGTGAACCTGTCGCAGTCGGCGTTCAGCCGCAGCATTCAGGCGCTGGAGCACAGCGTCGGCTGTCAGTTGGTCGATCGCGCGCGCAAGGATCTGCCGCCTACCAAGCAGGGCCAAGTGCTGCTCGAGCATGCACGGCGACTGGTCAGCGGCGCGCAGCAGATGGCCAACGAGATCAGTCAGTTCAATGGTCTGGAGGCGGGCGAGCTGCGCTTCGGTTGCGGCCCGGCACCGGCAGCCGGATTGATCCCGCGCGCGATCGGCGCGTTCATCGGGCGCTACCCGAAAGCGCGGGTGCAATTTCAGGTCGATGACTGGCAGAGCTTGAGCAAACGCTTGCTCAGTGAGGAATTCGAATTCTTCGTCGCCGACACTCGACACTTCGAGGCCGATCCGGATTACCTGACGTATCGCTTGCGGCCACGCAAATGGCATTTCTGTTGCCGTGCCGGGCATCCGCTGGCCGCTCTTGAACGGGTCACGGCCGAGCAATTGATGAGCTATCCACTGGCGGTGAGCATTCGTCCGCCGAACCTGCGCAAGGTCATCGTCGACCTCAGCGGCCGCCCGGATTTCACCCCCAATGTCGAATGCGAAAACAGTTCCAGCCTGCTCAGCGTGGTACTACGTTCGGAGGCGATCGGGATTGTCGGGGCGTATTCAGATGCGCTGCATCAGGCCAAGGGTGAGCTGGTGTGTTTGCGGATCGACGGCCTGGCGGATGATCTGGAAGAGCTGTACACCCGCTACGGGATTGTCAGTCGGGCGGGGTATCGGTTGTCGCCGCTGGCCGAGGCGATGATTGAGCAGATCAAGGCGATTGATGCGGTGGATGATGAGGTGTGTTCGCTGGAGAATTTTGCCGTCTGAGCCACCCTCTTCGCGAGCAAGCCCGCTCCCACATTTGGAATGCGTACTCCTGTGGGAGCGGGCTTGCTCGCGAAGGCGTCGCCACTCACACCGATGCATCCACTGCATAAAACCCATTCCCCAAATGCACTTGCCGAACACCCCTGCCGAAAGCGACAACCCTCGCCTGTCTTTCTGACCAGTGAATCTCATGTCCAATCCGCAAAACCCTGTGCGCAACGTGCTGTACATCATGTGCGATCAGCTGCGCCGCGATTACCTGTCCTGTTACGGTCATCCGCATCTGCACACGCCGAACATCGATCGCCTGGCCGCCGCTGGTGTGCGCTTCAGCCGTGCCTACACCCAGGGCACGATCTGCGGCCCGTCGCGGATGTCGGCCTACACCGGGCGCTACGTCAGCAGCCATCAGGTCGCGTGGAACGCCGTGCCGTTGCCGCTGGAAGAACTGACGATCGGTGATTACCTGCGCCTCCACGGCATCCGCACCGCGCTGGTCGGCAAGACCCACGCCACGGCCAATGTCGACGCCTTGCAGCGTCTGGCGATCAACCCGGACAGCGCGCAGGCCGAAGTGCTCAACGAGGTCGGTTTCGAGCCGTACTTCCGCCACGACGGAATCTTCCCCGACGACCCGCTGTTCGACGACAAACGCGAATCCGCGCCCTACACCCATTACCTGCGCAAGCAGGGTTTCGACGGGCGCAATCCCTGGCACGACTGGGCCAACGCCGCCGAAGGCGAGAACGGCGAAATCCTCAGCGGCTGGCACATGCGCCATGCGCATTTGCCAGCGCGAATTCCCGAGCAGTTCTCAGAGACTGTCTACACTACAAATCGAGCCATCGACTTCATCACCGAGCAAGGTGAGAAATCCTGGTGTTTACACCTCTCCTACATCAAACCGCACTGGCCCTACATCGCACCGGCGCCATACCATGCCTTGTACAGTACGAAATCGATTCTCGAACCGGTCCGCGCGACGCCCTCCGAAGCCAGCAAACACCCCGTATACACGGCGTTTCGCCAGCATGAGGAAAGCCTCAACTTCTCCCGTGATTCAGTACGATTGAATGTAATCCCCACCTACATGGGTCTGATCAAGCAGGTGGATGACCAACTCGGGCAGCTATTCGATTTTCTGCAGAGCAACGGTCGTTGGGATGACACCTTGATCGTGTTCACCAGCGATCACGGCGACTTTCTCGGCGACCACTGGCTGGGTGAGAAGGAGTTTCTGCTGGAGCAAGCGGTGGGCGTGCCATTGATCGTGCGCGACCCGCGCGCGGCGGCGGATATCACCCGGGGTACGGTGGATGAAAGGCTGGCGGAAACCATTGATGCGTTGCCGACGTTTCTCCAGGCCCTGGGCTTGCCGGGGGCCGAGCATCGCCTGGAAGGGCGCTCGCTGATCCCGCTGCTGCACGGCGAACATCCCGACTGGCGCCGCTACGCGATCAGCGAATACGACTACGCCTTCCAAGCCCCGGCGCGCGAGCGACTTGGCCAGCCGATCGACCGCTGCCGCATGACCATGGTGCGCAGCGAGCGCTGGAAATACCTGGCGTACGACGGCTTCCGGCCGCAGTTGTTTGATCTGCTGAATGATCCGCAGGAGTTGCGCGATCTGGGTGATGACCCGGCCTACGCGGCGGTGCGCGAGGAGCATGCGGGGTATCTGTTCGAATGGGTGCGCGGCTTGAAGCGGCGGACCACGATCAGTCATCAGGAGATCGATTTGCGTGGGCAGCGGTTTCGCTATGGCGAGCCTGAGACCGAGAAAGTCGTGCAGATTGGAGTTTGGTGAAAGAGCTTCGCGAGCAAGCCCACTCCCACAGGGTTCTGTGTCGTTCACATCCACTGTGTTCAACACATTTCCCCTGTGGGAGCGGGCTTGCTCGCGAAGAGGCCCGATCAGACGCCGACGAGCTCGGCACCTTTGATGGTTTGACTACGCTGCCCCGAAGCCCCAACCGGCACTTCACCCTTGAGCGTCACCCGCCGCACGATACGATCCTGAGTGCCGTAATCATCAATCGCATAATGCTGAGTCGAACGGTTATCCCAGATCGCCACGTCACCGGCCTTCCAGCGCCAGCGCACGGTGTTTTCCTGACGAATCACATGGCTCTGCAACAGGCCGAACAGGTGCGCCGAATCGGCTTGCGAATACCCCTTGATGCGTTTGACGAAGTGCCCCAGCAGCAAGCTTTTCTCGCCGCTGATCGGATGCACACGCACCACCGGATGCTCGGTCTCGTAGACGGTCGAGGTGAAGACCTTTCTATAGCGCTCAAGCTTCTCAGCCGACACGTCTGGCTTGGCCCCGGCGTAGTCGTATTCGTTGCTGTGTACGGCGACCAGTTTGTCCGCCAGCTCGCGCAGTTCGCTTGGCAGTTCGTTGTAGGCGGTCGCGGTGTTGGCCCACAGCGTGTCGCCACCGAAGGCCGGCGCCACCACCGAGCGCAGGATCGAGGCTTCCGGGTAGGCGTCGACGAAGGTCACGTCGGTGTGCCAGGAGTTGGCGCGCTGGCCTTCGGCCCCGTCCAGCTCCAGCAGATAACGCGTGCCCTCACGCACCGGTACGGTCGGATGCGCCACGGGCTCGCCGAGCAGATGGGCGAAGGCTTCCTGGCGCTGATCGTCGAGCTGAGTCTGCTCGCGGAAGAACACCACCTTGTACTGGATCAGCGCTTGCTGAATGGCTTCGACCGTGGCGGCGTCCAGTTCACCGGACAAGTGCACGCCACGAATCTCGGCGCCGATACGGCCGGCCACCGGATGGATTTCCAGCGCGTGGACAGCAGGTTTTACAGCGAGTGCGGCATTGCTCATGGGTAGACCCTCATCGACTGCTTGCGGTTAGGCGGCAGCGAAACATCGCTCTATCTATATTCCATTTACATCTAATAGATATTCACATGCTTCGTTGACGGAATAAGAGCTTGCATTTAAAACCTCAAGCAACCCTCGTCGCAAATGCCTTCGAGCTATTTTTAGGATGCCGGAAAAGCATATGGATCTTCGCCAGTTGCGCTACTTCATCGCCCTCAACGAACACCGCAGTTTTGTCCGTGCGGCAGACGCGATGGGCATCACTCAACCGGCGTTCAGCCGCAGCATTCAAGGGCTGGAGCAAGAGTTCGGCTGCGTGCTGGTGGATCGCGGCAACAAGGATCTGCGCCCGACACCCGAAGGCCAGGTGGTGCTGCAACACGCCCTGACCCTGGTGCAAGGCGCGGCGCTGCTCAGCGCGGAAGTGACGCAGATGACCAAGCTTGATGCCGGGGAACTGCACTTCGGCTGCGGCCCGGCCCCGGCGGTGAAACTGGTGCCGGATGCGGTGGCGCAATTCATCAACGCGCACCCGAAAGTGCGCACCTGTTTTCAGGTGGATAACTGGGAAAAACTCAGCCGTGCGCTGAGCCGTGAAGAGATCGAATTCTTCATCGCCGACATCCGCCACTTCGAAGCCGACCCGAACTTCCAGACCCAGGCCCTGACGCCCAAGCGCGGGGTGTTTTTCTGCCGTCCCGGGCACCCGCTGCTGGCCAAGGAGAGCCTGTCGACCAACGACATGTTCGACTACCCGCTGGCGACCACGCTGATCCCGCCGGGGATTCGCAAACTGCTGGCGAACCTCAGCGGCCGGATCGATTTTTCCCCGACCATCGAGACCGAGCATTTCCCGGCGCTGGTGAAAGTGGTGCTGCAATCGAATGCCATCGGCATCGGTACGGAAGAGGCGTTTTACGAGGACATTGCTCAGGGTTCACTGGCGCTGCTGCACTGGCGCAACCTGCCGCAGAATCTGGAGAGCATGAACGCGCGCTGCGGGATTGTCAGTCGCACAGGATTTCGCTTGTCGCCGGCAGCCAGAGCGATGATCGAGACATTGGTGGCGGTGGATAAGCAGGAAGTCAGCGTCGCGGTTTGAGGACGGCTTCGCGAGCAAGCCCGCTCCCACAGTGGATTGTGGTGAACACAGATTTTGTATTCACGCCGATCCACTGTGGGAGCGGGCTTGCTCGCGAAGAGGCCCGTCCAGACACTGGAGATTCAGAGCTTGGCCGCCGCCAGTTCAGGCGCCACCCAATCACTGACCTTGAACGGCTTGCGAATCAGCTTCTGCTGCGCCGCCAGGTCTACCGAGTCCTGCAACTTGCCGAGGAACACCGGGTCCAGCGTCGACGGGAACACTTCACTGAGTTTCTGATCCTGAAGGTCCTGGGTCAGGATCACCGGTGGATAACTTGCCAGCCCCGACACCAGTTGCACGTAGGCAGCCTTGTTGCTGTCCTGAGTCAGCCAATCCACCGCCTGCTGCTGCGCCTTGAGCAGTTTCGCCACGACCTCCGGATGCCCGTCGACAAACTTGCCGGCCCCCACCAGCACCGATTGCACGCTACCGGCGCCCCCCAGGTCCTTGGTGTTGAGCGGCAATTCGGCCAGACCCTTGCTCTGCAAAGCGGCCAGACCTGAGCTGCCCCACGACGCATCAATCTGCTTGGCCGCCAGCGCGGCGGTGGCCCCGCTGAAGTCGAGATTGATCACCTTCAGATCCTTCTCGCTCAAGCCTTGACTGGCCAGCGCCGCATCAAACGACAACTGCGTGGCGGTGCCACGGAAGATCGCCACGCGCTTGCCTTTCAGATCCTGCAGGGTCTTGATCCCCGACCCCGGCACCACGCCCAGATACTGTTTCACCCCGCGCGCACTGGCGCTGAGCAAACGCGTGTCGAGGCCATTGGACTTGCCGATGATCGCCGCCAGGTCGCCCAGATACGCCAGATCGACCTGACCGTTGGCAAACGCCTCGTTGATCACCGGCCCGGCGCCCTTGAAAAAGCTCCACTGAATCTTGATGCCCTGATCGGCGAAGGCTTTTTCGAAGATCTGCTGATCACGCAGCACATCCACCACACCGCCGCCGCTGTGCTGGGTGCCGGCGCTCAGGTCGGGCACAGCGATCCTGATTTCCTTGAGCTCGTCGGCCTGCGCGGTAATCGCCAACAGGCCCGCCAGTGCCGGAATGGCAAACAGACTGAAGACTCGTTTGAAGGGAAAGTTCATGGGTACGGCTCCTTGATCACGACAGGCGTTGAGGAGCCGAAAGTAGGCCGAAGCGTGACCTTCGCTTAAATACTATAAATGCACATTTTTATAGCCTTTAGCGCTAAGCGTGAAATCACGCGGGCTGCAGCGGCGTATGCATTAACAGCATCGAAAATATTCTTCGAATGCATTGGATGCGCGTCGCGCTGCAAGCCTTAAATGGTCTGGCTTATCTCTCAATAGAATTGATTTGAATTTTTATAGATCGATTTTGCATACACCGCTAGCCAATTGTGGGAGCGGGCTTGCTCGCGAAGACGCCGTGTCATTCACCATCATCGGTGCCTGACACTCCGTCTTCGTGAGCAAGCCCACTCCCACACAGGCACAGCGGTTCGCCATGCAACCCGACAACGGAGGTCACCCATGGCCCGTGATTCCCTGCTCAGCCTGCCGCTGCCCGCGCCACCTCTGAAAAGCCGGCGCGCGTGGCCGAGCCTCAACCAACGTCTGTTGCCATGGCTGCTGCCGATCAGCCTGTTCGCTCTGTGGTGGCTGGCCGCACGCAATCAATGGATGAGCGAGCAGATCCTGCCGGCGCCATCGCTGGTGTGGAACAGCGCCATCGAACTGTCCCAAGGCGAGTTGTGGAGTCATTTGTGGATCAGCCTGCAACGCCTGCTTTGGGGCTTGCTGGCAGGGATCTCTGCCGGTGCGCTGTTGGGCGCCGCGCTGGGCTTCAGCCGGCGTCTCGAACGCCTGATCTTCCCGACGTTCGCCGGTCTGGCACAGGTGCCGACGCTGGCGTGGATTCCGCTGTTCATGGTGTTTTTCGGCATCGGCGAAGTGCTGAAACTGGTGGTGCTGATCAAGGCCATCGTGGTGCCGGTGACCCTGCACACCCTGGTCGGCGTTCGTGATGCGCAACCGAAACTGCGCGAAGCCGCCGCCGTACTGCGCCTGCCGTCGTATTTGCTGATCCGGCGCCTTGTGCTGCCCGCTGCACTGCCGGCGTTCATGGCCGGCGTGCGTCTGGCCCTGGCCGCTGGCTGGACTTCATTGCTGGCGGTGGAGCTGTTGGCGTCCAGCGAAGGCATCGGCTACCTGATGGTCTGGGCACGGCAGCTGTTCATGCTCGACATCGTGTTCGTGTGCATCGTGGTCATCGGTGTGCTCGGTGTAGGGATGGATCGCGGCATCGGTTTTCTCGACCGCAAACTGGTGCACTGGCCGCACCCGGCGACCGCAGAAATCCGTCGTGGCCCCCACTATCAAGGCTGGCAGAGGCTGCAACCGTGGCTGTTGCCCCTGAGCCTGATCGGCTTGTGGCAAGTGGCGAGCGATCAGCAGTGGGTCGATGCGAACATTCTGGTCAGCCCGCTGGCGGTGCTGGAAACAACACAAAACGGTCTGCTCGACGGCACGCTGATCAGCGGCATGGCGTTGAGCCTCGGTCGCACCCTGGGCGGTTTGCTACTGGGCGGTGGACTTGGTTTCACCCTCGGCTTGCTGCTGGGGCTTTCACGTACCAGCGAACGGCTGCTCGGGCCGACTCTCGCCGCCATTCGCCAGATCGCGATTTTCGCCTGGGTGCCGCTGCTCACCGCGTGGTTCGGATTGGGTGAATTGGCGAAGTGGGTGTTCGTCGCCCTCGCCGCGTTTTTCCCGCTGTTCATCGCCACCCAGCGCAGCGTCGCCAACCTCTCGCCACAACTCAACGAAGCCGCGCAGGTGCTGCGCCTGAGCCTCGGCCAGCGCCTGCGTCGTCTGGTGCTGCCGGGTGCGGCGCCGGGGATTTTCGCCGGGCTGCGCCTGAGTCTGATCTACGCCTGGCTCGGCACCATCGGCGCCGAGTATTTCATGCCGTCCAACGGCGGCATCGGCAGCCAGATGATCGGCGCCCAACAACTGCTGCGCATGGACCTGATCATGGCCGCGATGCTTTTGGTCGGCCTCAGCGGCGCCCTGCTCAACCTCATCGGCCAACGCCTGGAAATTCGCGCTACTCGCTGGAGACACGCATGAACGCACCGATTGTCAGCTTCACCCACGTAGGCAAATCCTTCGATGTCGACGGTTTCGAACTCGAGGCGATTCGCGAATTCAACCTCGACATCGCCGAGGGCGAATTTGTCGCCATCGTCGGCTCCAGCGGTTGCGGCAAATCCACCTTGCTGCGTTTGCTGGTGGGTCTGGATACGCAGTTTCGTGGGCAGATCAGCGTCGATGGCAAAGCGGTCAGCGGCATCGGCGGCGAGCGTGGCATCGTGTTTCAGGAGCACCGTTTGTTCCCGTGGCTGACGGTGGCCGACAACATCGGCCTCGGCCTGGTCAACGAACCATTGAGCGCCGCTGAAAAGCAGCAGCGCATCAACGATTTCATCGATCTGGTCGGCCTGCGCGATTTCACCCGCGCCTATCCGCACCAGCTCTCCGGCGGCATGGCCCAGCGCGTGGCGATTGCTCGCGGACTGGTCGCCAGCCCACGGATCCTGTTGCTCGACGAACCGTTCGGCGCGCTCGATGCGTTGACCCGTCAGCAAATGCAGGACGAGCTGCTGGCGATCCGCGACCGGGCGAAAATCACCACGATCCTCGTCACCCACGACGTCGAAGAAGCGATCTTTCTCGCCGATCGCGTGGTGGTGATGGAGCCGCGTCCGGGACGGATCAAGCAAGTCGTCGACATCGCCTTGCCGCACCCGCGTCAGCGCAGCAGTTTCGACTTCCATCAGTTGCGCGAAGAGCTGCTGCACGAACTGACCAGTGACGACCATTACCAACCGAGCCTGCCGGTCCAGATCCGCGATCTGCCGCTGTCGTTCATTGCCTGCTGAGAGGAGCTTTTCGATGCCGCAACGCCCCAACTTTCTGGTGATTCTGGCCGACGATCTCGGCTTTTCCGACATCGGCGCCTTCGGTGGCGAAATCGCCACGCCGAACCTCGACGCTCTGGCCAACAATGGCCTGCGCCTGACTGATTTCCACACCGCTCCGACCTGCTCGCCAACGCGTTCGATGCTGCTGACCGGCACCGACCACCACATCGCCGGCATCGGCACCATGGCCGAAGCGCTGACCCCGGAGCTGATCGGCAAACCGGGTTACGAAGGCTATCTCAACGACCGCGTTGTGGCCCTGCCCGAGCTGCTGCGCGAGGCCGGTTATCAAACCTTGATGAGCGGCAAATGGCACCTCGGCCTGACTGCTGAACTGGCGCCGCAGGCCCGCGGTTTCGAGCGTTCGTTTTCGTTGCTGCCGGGTGCGGCCAACCACTATGGTTTCGAGCCGACCTACGATGAACACACCCCTGGCCTGCTGAAATCGACGCCGGCGCTGTACATCGAAGACGGCACCTTTGTCGACGCATTGCCCAAGGATTTCTACTCGTCGGATGCCTTCGGCGACAAGCTGCTGCAGTACCTCAAGGAGCGCGACCAGAGCCGGCCATTCTTCGCTTACCTGCCCTTCTCCGCACCGCACTGGCCGTTGCAGGCACCGGCCGACATCGTCGAAAAATACGGTGGTCGCTACGACGCCGGTCCCGAAGTCTTGCGTCTGGAGCGCCTGGAAAAACTCAAAGCGCTGGGCCTGATCGAGCCGGATGTCGAGCCGCATCCGCTGATTCAACTGAATGCGCAATGGGACGCGCTGAGTGATGAGCAACGGCAGATTTCCGCGCGGGCCATGGAGGTCTACGCGGCCATGGTCGAGCGCATGGACTGGAACATCGGCCGGGTGGTCGATTACCTGCGCCAGCAGGGCCAACTCGATAACACCTTCATCCTGTTCATGTCCGACAACGGTGCCGAGGGCGCACTGCTGGAGGCGTTTCCCAAGTTCGGCCCGGAACTGCTGACCTACCTCAATCAGCATTACGACAACAGCCTCGACAACATCGGCCGCGCCAATTCCTACGTGTGGTACGGGCCGAGCTGGGCGCAGGTGGCGACCGCACCGTCACGGCTGTTCAAGGCGTTCACCACCGAAGGCGGGATTCGCGTACCGGCGCTGCTGCACTATCCGCAACTGCCGATCAAAGGGCAGATCAGCCACGGCTTTGGCACGGTGATGGACATCACCCCGACCATTCTCGATCTGGCCGGCGTGCGCCATCCGGGCAAGCAATGGCACGGCAAACCGGTGGCGCCGCTGCGCGGTAAATCGTGGCTGGGCTTTTTGTCTGGCGAGACGGCGCAGGTGCATGACGAGCACACCGTGACTGGTTGGGAGTTGTTTGGCCGGCGGGCAATTCGCCAAGGGTCGTGGAAAGCCGTGTGGATCCCCGGGCCGGTGGGGCCGGCGACCTGGCAGCTTTATGATCTGAGCAGCGATCCGGGGGAGATTCATGATCTGGCGTCGAGTCAGCCGGACAAGCTCAACAGCTTGATCGGGCATTGGCAGAAATATGTGGAGGAGACTGGGGTGATTCTCAGTGCTTCGCCGTTTCAGCCGGATTGAGGTTGCCTGATCCGGTGCCTTCGCGAGCAAGCCCGCTCCCACAGTTGGAATGCGTTCCCCTGTGGGAGCGGGCTTGCTCGCGAAGAGGCCCGCAAATTCACCATCAAGCCTGAGCCGTACGCGCCTCCTCCGCTACCACTTCATCCCGACGAACAAACCGGTTCGCCCGCCCAAACGTGCCGAAATCATTGAAGCGCACGCCCATCTCGCGCATCACCTTATGTGCCACCGGCACGGTCAGCTGCCGGATGTAAAACGGCTCCTTCACCACAAAATGATGAATCCCGTGGCTGCTGCCGAAGTTGAAGCAGAACGCCTGCAACGGCCACAACCACCAAGGGTTCAACACCTGGCATTGCTGCAGCACGTTGCCCGCCTCGATATCGCCGTAGTAATGCATGTTCGAGCTGATGAAGTGCAGGCAAAAGGTGCGCAGCACGTTCGGGCCGATGATCACCACTGCCGCGATGTCGATCACCTGCATCACCGACAGCGTGGTCGCCGACCATTCAATCGGCGACCCCATGAGGTAGGCGATGCCATTCGCCGCATGGAAGCTGAGGAACACGTACCACGCGCCCCAATGCACCAGCGCCAGTGGCGCATAGACTTTCAGCGTGCGCTTGATGATGTTGATTTTGTGCGCCCAGGTCTTGGCCCTTAGCATGCGGATGAACGCCGACATCACGTTATCGCCGACCATCAGCAAGCGCGCAAAACCCCATGGTTCGCCGTTGGTGATCGCGCGTTCTTCCATGTCGGTTTCGGTGCCGGAGACCTTGTGGTGATTGAGGTGCAGGTGGCGGCGGATCCACGGATTGATCGTGCTCGGCCGCGCCAGCCACACCAGACCCATCATCAGGTTGTGCGGCACGCGCTGCTTGCGGAAATACATGCTGTGGATCAGGTCGTGTTCCAGCTCATGGGTCAGGGAGGCGAAAAATGCGTTCAGCAGCAGGCACACCCACCATGCCATGTGACCCGTGATGTACAGCGCCGCCGAGCCGATCATCCCGGCCAGGGCGAAGGCCAGAATGCCGGCGCCGAGGGCATCCTGATGCTGCAGAATCGGGTAGCGCTCACGCAGTTCGACACCCTTGGCCAGCACCACTTCGCGAATATGCGCTGATCGCTGGGCAGCATTGTGTCGCTGGGGACTTGCAGAAGTACGGTCCATGCTTCCATCCTCTGGTTATTGATGTTCGCATCCTGCCTTGCGAAAGCTGTATTGATGGTAGCCGTGAACGCCAACCTGTTGACCGGAAGCGCCAATCAGCATGAAGGAACCGACCTCTCTCGCCAGCTGGACCCGTGCCTTGCGCAAGCAACTCGATGCGCTGGGGCTGGACAGTCTCGGCCTGTGCCAACAGGCCGGACTCGATCCGCAGTTGATGGACGACCCGAACGCGCGTTATCCGTTGTCCGGCACCACGCGCCTGTGGCAACTGGCAGTACAGTTCAGCGGCGATCCGGCGATCGGCCTGCGAGTGTCGCGGTTCGTCAGCCCGACCACGTTCCATGCGCTGGGTTACGCGCTGGTGGCCAGCGGCAGCCTGCGTGAGGTATTCGAGCGCATCGTGCGTTATCACCCGGTGGTCAGCGATGCATTGGAACTGGAGCTGAGCCGCAGCGATGACCGCTATCTGTTTCGTCTGAAAATTCCGTCAGGCAATCCGGCGCCGGCCTTCGAAGCCATCGACGCGTTTGCCGCGATCTACGTGCGCACCTGCCGCAATCGCCTTGGGCGCGATTACGCGCCGCTGGCGGTGTACCTGCGCCGCCCGGAACCGTCCGATGCGCATCAGTGGCACAAGGTGTTCCGCGCCCCGGTGCATTTCTCCTGCGCCGAAGATCGCCTGGAGTTCGCCCTCGCCGACTTCGACAGCCACCTCGACGACGCCAACCCGGAATTGGCCGAACACAACGAAGCGGTGCTCAAGCGTACCCTGGCCCAGCTCAAACCGCTGACCTGGGAGCGCAAGGTGCGCGATGCCATCGAGGAGCAACTTCCCGAAGGAGAACCCAGCGCCGAACGCATTGCTCAAGCCTTGCACCTGAGCCTGCGCAGCCTGCAACGGCACTTGGCGGATGAAGGCTGTCGCTTCGACACGCTGCTCAACGAGAGCCGCGAGAATCTGGCGCTGCTGCACCTGCGCGATCCACAGTGTTCGTTGAGTGAAGTCAGCTACCTGCTGGGGTTTGCCGACACCAGCAGCTTCAGCCGCGCGTTCAAGCGCTGGACGGGAATGACGCCGGGGCAGTTTCGCGATCAGTTGCGCTGACCATCAGCCCTTGATCAAGCTGCGTTGCAGGCCGGAAGTCCACTGTTCGATCATCGCCTCGCCTACTTCGGCAAAATCGGGGTACTTGCGGCTGTGTCTGGCCATTTCCTCGATCGCCATCTGCATGCCATGAGCCACTTGTTGCAGTAATTCGTTGCAGCGTGCCTCGGTCAGGTTGCATGCCGTACGACCGAACCGCACCAGCATCTTGTACTTGGGCCAGGCTTTTGAACCGCCCAGCAGCAGCGCCATGCTGTCGCTCTTGATATAAACCGACGTTGTGATGATGTCGTATGCCGGCGCGAGCCTGACGGATGACTGCTCTGCACAATCTTCGTAAAGCACGCCGAAGTTCTTCAGATGCGCATCACCGTTTTTCAGCCCTGCAGACAACGCGACAATCTTGAAAAACGCTTCCAGAGCAGAGCCCAGTAACTGCGGCGAAACGAATGCCTTGATCTGCCGCGCGGCACCTTCATAGGAACCGTCGTATTTGGCTTTCGACGGCCACCCGTTCAGTACACAGAAATCTTCAAAACCGAGGTACCCCGAATCGCTCAGGTCAAAACGCTCGACCACCAGAAATTTGCCGCGCTCGCTGAGCTCGAATGTTGGCACTTCGAGGCAGCAGTGCTGTGCCGCCCGCATACAGAAATATTCATTGGTTGCCAGCTGCGGATACTCTTCGGCGCGAAAGGCCTTGACCAGATGAGTCGCGCCCCGATGAGTCAGGCGATCAATCGCGGCGGCGCTGTCACGCACCAGCACTTTGGGCTGCACGCCTGACACTCCGGAATACTGACCATAGGTCTGTAACAGGTCTTCGAACAGTCCCTGAGCACCATCGTGCACCAGCAGATCGCTGAGGGATGTTGCCGGAGGCTGATCAGTCGCCGGTGCGCTGGCAATTGCCAGACGGCCGAGCTGATGGGGGCCGACGATAGCCAACAAAGCAAAATCATCGAAGCCACGCACGGCTTTACTGAAGCGCCGCATCAACTCCTCACGCAGCGCGCCTTCGGGCAAGTTCATCTCGAAGACGGGGTGAATGCCATGTTCCCAGCCATAGCTGTCCAGGCGAGTGGGCATCGTCAGCGATACCGCATTGTCAGCGCTGGCGTCTTCGCGGTAACTGAACACGCTGTCGTCGCGAACTTGCCCGCGCCCCAGCGTCCCGACCACCTGTTCACCAACCCGGATTTGCAACCTGTCCGGCGTTTCAGTCATGGAAATTCACTTTTTGCAGAGCGTCGAGGGTTGGGCGATTGGACTTGCGGGGAACGGCAACCAGCTCGTAACCGAAGCCATTGAGTATCGCCTCAACCTTGCGCAGGCCGATTTCGGAGACCGTGTTGTTTTCGATCCCCGAGATGGTGGCGCGACTCATGCCATATTGTTGAGCCAGTGCCTGCTGGGAGAGTTTGCGCGCCTTGCGCAAGCTTCTGATCACTTCGCCGATCTGTTCCATTGCGCAAACCTGCACTGTTAACGATGCATTTATAGATAAATAAATAAAATGCATCACATGTAATGCACCAGTCACCAAACTCTAGCTGAGTTTCAGAATACTTGCACGGCGCATCATTGGCTCAGGACAAAACCCAACTCAAACACTGTGCCACTCGCATCACTGCTCACCCTGACCTGCCCGCCATGCAACAGCATGATCGACTGCACGATCGCCAGCCCCAGCCCACCGGAATCCCCAGGCTGCGCCCGTGAAGGGTCGACGCGATAGAAGCGGTCGAACAGTTTGCCCAGATGTTCTGGCGCGATGACCGGGCCGTGGTTGTGTACCTGTAACCAGCACACGCCCGGCTCATCGCGGCGGCGCAGGCTGATCAGCGTGCCTTCATCGGCGTGACGCACCGCGTTGGCCAGCAGATTACCGAGGGCGCGCTGCAGCAGTTGCTGGTCGGCCAACAGTTCGCCGTGCAACTGGTTTTCCAGGTGCAACTGGCGATCATCGGCCAGGGCTTCGAAGTAATCGCACAGCTCGCTGCCGACGCTGTGCAGATCCAGCGTTTGCAAGTCGAGCGCGCGCTCTGCCTGTTCGGCGCGAGCAAGGAACATCAGGTTCTCGGCCATGCGCTTGAGGCGTTCGAACTCTTCCATGTTCGAAGCCAGCAGCTCCTGATACTCCGCCGTGCTGCGCGGGTGGTTCAGCGCCTGGCCGTTGCTGGCGAGCAAGGTGTGCAACGGGGTGCGGATCTCGTGGGCCAGATCGGCGGAAAACTGCGACAGCCGCTGCACGCTGTCGTCCAGCCGCGCGAGCATGCCGTTGAGCGCCTGCACCGGTTCGAGCAGTTCGGCGGGGGTGCCACTGGCGGGCAGACGCTGGTCTAGGCTGCGCAGATCAATGCCGCGCACCGCCGCGCTTAACTGGCGCAACGGTTGCAGACCACGGCGCAGCAAAACCAGGCCCAGCGCGAACGCCAGCAACGCGCCAAGCCCGACGGCCAGGTACAGGCGCAAGCGATAACTGGCGAGCATCTGTTCACGCTCAGTAAGCACCTTGCCGGCGATCACGGTGAGCGGTTCGCCGTTCGGCCCTTGGGCGTCACCGGACAGCAGCGCCAGCTCGGCGCCGTCCGGCGCTTGCCAGGTCAGCACATCGCGACGCTGCGGCGTTTGCTCGCGTGCGATTGCGTTCAATGGCGGCAGCTCGCGCTGGCGCGGGTTGATCGCAATCACGTTCGAGCCATCGGCGCGCCGCACCAGCAGCAGGCTGTCGAGGTTACCGAGCATGTTCTGGTACAGCCGTGGCCGCGCCTGCAAGGCGCCGAGGCTGTCACTGTCGGCGAGCAAGGCGCGCACCTGCTCCAGACGGCCGAGCAACGCGAGGTCGTCGCGGTAGGCGATTTCCGAGTCGAGCGAGCGGTAGAGAAACACACCGATCGCACTCAACACCAACGCGCAAACCACGGCGAACGCCAGCGCCAGACGCCAGGCGATCGACCTAGACCGCATCGTCGGGCGCCTCCAGCTGATAGCCGACCCCGCGCACGGTGTGGATCAGTTTCGGCATGTACGGATCATCGACCTTGGCCCGCAAGCGGCGCACTGCGACTTCGACCATGTTGGTGTCGCTGTCGAAATTCAGGTTCCACACCTGCGAGGCGATCAGCGTGCGCGACAGCACTTCGCCCTGACGGCTGGCGAGCAATTGCAGCAAGGCAAATTCCTTGTTGGTCAGGGCAATGCGCTGACCGCCGCGACTGACCCGACGCCGTAGCACGTCGATTTCCAGGTCGGCGATGCTGTAGGACTCGGCCTCGCGCAGCGGCCCGCGCCGCAGCAACGTGCGCACCCGCGCGAGCAATTCGGCGAAGGCGAAGGGTTTGAGCAGGTAATCATCGGCGCCCAGTTCGAGGCCGCGCACGCGGTCTTCGATGGCGTCCTTGGCGGTCAGGAACAACACCGGGGTGGCGCCGCGCTGGCGGATCAGTTGCAGCAGCTGCCAGCCATTGAGGCCCGGCAGCATCACGTCGAGGATGATCAGGTCATATTCCTGCTGCTCGATGAAATAGCGTCCATCGAGGCCATTGAGCGCCACGTCCACGGCAAAACCCGACTCGCCCAAGCCCTTGGCCAGGAAATTCGCGGTTTTGGCTTCATCTTCTACGACCAGCAAACGCATGGCACACCTCGATTGATCAGGCACACAGGCTAGGCGCCTTCGGCCCGATTGCCCATTACAAACTTGTAATCCGACTGACGGGGTTCTGACGAAGAGCGGCGGCTAAGGTGACGTCCTTCGTTTTTGGAGCCTGTCCATGACCGTCAAATACCTTGCAGCCAGCCTTGCCCTCGGCCTCAGCGTCAGTGTTTTCGCCGCCCCTGAACTGCCGCGCCACGCTGACCTCGATCTGAAAACCGCACGCCTGCTGGCCGACACGGCGCTGAGCAATTGCACCGCCACGGTATCGGTGCTCGACCGTGGCGGCAACTTGCTGGTAACCCTGCGCGGCGACGGCATCGGCCCGCACAACACCGCTGCCAGCCAGCGCAAGGCCTACACCGCGCTGTCGACGAAAACCCCGACCCGGCTGTTCGCCGAGCGCGCCCGCAGCAATCCGGAAACCGCCAACCTCAACACCCTCGATGAGCTGCTGTTGCTCGGCGGCGGGATCCCGTTATTCGCCGCTGATGAACTGGTCGGCGCCATGGGCGTGGCCGGCTCTGGCGGCGGCGAGCAAGACGAAAGCTGTGCCATCAAGGCCGCCGAAAAGGCCGGCCTGACCCTGACCCGTTCCCAATAAGGAGACTGACCATGACCACCCTGCGCATGACCTTCGCCGCACTCGGCCTGAGTGCCTTCTCCAGCCTGGCGCTGGCCGCCGGCAATCCACTGAGCGTGCACGTGCTCAACCTGGAAAACGGCCTGCCCTCGCCGGGCGTCAACGTGACCCTGGAAAAACACGTCGGTCAGGGCTGGCAGCCACTTGCCCAAGGCACCACCAACGAACAGGGGCGCATCGCCGAATTGTTCCCGGCCAAACAGCCTTTCGAGGCGGGCGAATACCGGGTGGTGTTCAAGACCGGCGAGTATTTCGAGAAGAACAAGCGCGAGACGTTCTTCCCGGAGATTCCGGTGATTTTCCAAGTGAAGCAGACTGACCAGCACTACCACATCCCGTTGCTGCTCAGCCCTTACGGCTTCTCGACCTATCGCGGCTCGTAAAAACAACAGCGATCATATGTGGGAGCGGGCTTGCTCGCGAAAGCGATGTGTCAGTGCATGATGTGCTGGCTGACACGACGCCTTCGCGAGCAAGCCCGCTCCCACAGGGATGGCAGTGTTCTTTAGAGTGTGGCGAGAGCGCGCAATCGCTCGGCATCGAGAATCTCGATCTCGCCATACCCCAACCCGATAATCCCCTGCCCTTGCAGATCCTTGAGGATCTGGTTGGTGGTCTGCCGTGACAGCGACAGCATCGACGCCAGCTGCTCCTGGGGCAATTGCAGCACCCGTCGCGGCGCATCAATTTCACCGTAGCCCTCGGCGATCATCAGCAAGCGATGGGCCAGGCGTGCCGGAGCCGGCAGCAGGCTCAACTGTTCGAGATTGATGAAGGTCAGGCGCAGTTTGTGGCTCATCAGCAATGCCAGATGGCGCCAGTACACCGGCTGTTCGTCGAGGATTTTCAGCAGCGTGGCCTGCGGGATATTCAGCAGGGTGCACGACCCGACCGCATACGCATCATGAGTGCGTGGCTGGCCGTCGAACAGGCAGATTTCGCCGAACCAGTGCGGCGCCTCCACCAGGCTCAGCAACGCCTCCTTGCCCTGCTCGCTCACCGCGCCGATTCGGATCGCGCCGTCGAGCACCGCGTACAGGCCGCAGGGCGGATCACCGCGCTGGAACAAGCGTTGCCCCGCCGCCAGCCGCCGCTCCCGGGCCGCCGCCAGCAGACTATCCTGAAAGGACGCTGGCAGATGACTGAACCATTGCCCGGTCAGCAGCCGTGAACGCTTATCCATGATCACTCCCAATTGTCGCCTGCCTGACAGAGCGAACGCCGAACCCGAGGCATGCTGCACGCACCCTACAGGAGGAACAACAATGAAAAGCCTCGTCGACCATCTCAGTCAATACGCCGCCTACCACCGCGACCCGCGCAACATCGCCAGCCACTTTATCGGCATTCCGCTGATCGTGGTGGCGGTGGCGGTGTTGCTGTCGCGACCAGAATGGTCACTGGGCGGCTTGTGGCTATCGCCGGCGGTGCTGCTGGCGCTGGCGTCGGCATGGTTTTACCTGCGCCTGGAACTGAAGCTGGGTGTTCTGATGACACTGCTGATGGGCCTGTCGGTCTGGGCCGGGCATGCGCTGGCGCAGCAGAGCACCATGGTCTGGCTCAGCAGCGGGCTGGCGATGTTCGTGATCGGCTGGGTGATCCAGTTTGTCGGCCACCACTACGAGGGGCGCAAGCCGGCGTTTGTCGATGACGTGAGCGGCTTGATTGTCGGGCCGCTGTTTGTGGTGGCCGAAGTGGCGTTCCTGCTCGGCATGCGGCATGAGTTGAAAGAGCAGATCGAGGCGCGGGCGGGGGTGGTGCGGGTCAATCCGAATCGCGCGGCTGTATAGGCCGCTTTCGCGAGCAAGCCCGCTCCCACAATGGAATGCGTTCCAAAGGTGGGAGCGGGCTTGCTCGCGAAGCTTTTGACTTTAGAGGCCGGCGACTTTCTGCCAGACCTTCGGCTTGAAGAACAGGGTTTCACCCTTGGCCAGACCAATCAGGCTGTCGTGGTCCTTCACCACTTCCGCCTCGATCAGATCGGTCTGCCCTTCCACCTTTAACGTCACTCGCGTGGTCGCACCCAACGGGCGAATATCACGCACTTCAGCGGCATGGTGATCTTCCAGTTCATGCTTGGACAACGACACTTCGTGCGGACGGAACAGCACATGGTTGTCATCGCTGAGCAGCAAGCGGTTCGAGTCGCCGAGGAAGTGATAAACGAAATCGCTGGCCGGGTTTTCGTAGACGTCGCCCGGTGAGCCGATCTGCTCGATCACGCCCTTGTTCATCACCACGATGCGGTCGGCGACTTCCATCGCTTCTTCCTGGTCGTGGGTCACGAACACCGAGGTCAGGTTGATGTCTTCGTGCAGCCGCGCCAGCCAGCGGCGCAGCTCTTTACGCACCTTGGCGTCGAGAGCGCCGAACGGCTCGTCGAGCAGCAGCACTTTCGGTTCCACCGCCAAGGCACGGGCCAGGGCGATACGCTGACGCTGACCGCCGGAGAGTTGCTCCGGGTAGCGATCCGACAGCCAGTCCAGCTGCACCATGTTCAGCAGTTCGTGGACCTTGGTCGCGATCTGACTTTCGCTCGGGCGCTGGTTTTTCGGTTTCATGCGCAGGCCGAACGCGACGTTGTCGAACACCGTCATGTGGCGGAACAAGGCGTAGTGCTGGAACACGAAACCGACGTTGCGATCACGCACGTCGTGGCCGGAGACGTCTTCGCCGTGAAACACGATGTTGCCCTGATCCGGGGTTTCCAGGCCGGCGATGATCCGTAGCAACGTGGTCTTGCCGCAGCCGGACGGGCCGAGCAGCGCCACCAGTTCACCGCTGTGAATGTCCAGGCTGATGTTGTCCAGCGCCTTGAACGCATTGAAATTCTTGCTGACGTTACGCACTTCGATCGACATGAATTATTCCTCCGCGGCGCTGGCGCGCAGGCGGTTGATACGGTTTTCGCTCCACTGCTTGAGCAGCAGGATGAAGAGCGCCAGGATCAGCAACAGGCTCGCCACGGCGAACGCGGCCACGTGGTTGTATTCGTTGTAGAGGATCTCGACGTGCAGCGGCAAGGTGTTGGTCACCCCGCGAATGTGCCCGGAAACCACCGACACCGCACCGAACTCACCCATGGCCCGCGCGGTACACAGCACCACGCCATAGATCAGACCCCACTTGATGTTGGGGACGGTGACATGCCAGAACATCTGCCAGCCATTAGCGCCGAGCAGGCGCGCGGCTTCCTCTTCCTGCGTGCCTTGTTCCTGCATCAGCGGAATCAGCTCGCGGGCCACGAACGGC
Source organism: Pseudomonas sp. MWU12-3103b (assembly GCF_023100615.1). Taxonomy (NCBI): domain Bacteria; kingdom Pseudomonadati; phylum Pseudomonadota; class Gammaproteobacteria; order Pseudomonadales; family Pseudomonadaceae; genus Pseudomonas; species Pseudomonas sp. MWU12-3103b. The sequence goes on along the minus strand of NZ_JALMEY010000004.1, from coordinate 107,314 downwards.
ACGGTGACGAAGATCGTCGCCAGCACGATGCCCGGCAGGGCGAAGACGATCTGGATGTCATGATCCTGCAGCCAAGGCCCGAACAGGCCCTGAGCGCCAAACATCAGCACGTAGACCAGACCGGCGATCACCGGCGACACCGAGAACGGCAGGTCGATCAGCGTCACCAGCATGCTCTTGCCACGGAACGAATACTTGCTCACGCACCACGCGGCACTGACCCCGAACACCAGGTTCAGCGGCACCGAAATCAGCACGGCGATCACCGTGAGTTTCAGCGCCGACAAGGCGTCCGGTTCAAAGATCGCCGTGAAGAATGCGCCGAGGCCATTCTTCAAACCTTGCGACACCACGATGAACAGCGGCAGTACCAGAAACAGGAAAAAGATCAGCCAGCCGAGACCGATCAGCACGCGCCGTGAAGTAGCACTGCCACGGCGTGCAGCGTTGGCCGAGGACGCGGCCGCAATAGACGATTGGGACATGTTCGCGCCTCCTTATGGGGTTTCGATGCGCCGCTGCAACAGGTTGATCAGCAGCAACAGGACGAAGGAAACCACCAGCATCAGCACGCCGATGGAAGTGGCGCCGGTGTAATCGTATTGATCGAGCTTGACCATGATCAGCAGCGGCAGGATCTCGGTTTTCATCGGCATGTTGCCGGCGATGAAAATCACCGAGCCGTACTCACCGACACCGCGGGCGAACGCCAGGGCAAAACCGGTCAACCAGGCGGGCAACAGCGCTGGCAAGAGGATATGGCGGAACACCTGCAAAGGTTTCGCGCCAAGGCAGGCAGCGGCTTCTTCGACTTCACGCGGGATGTCAGCCAGTACCGGCTGCACCGTCCGCACCACGAACGGCAGGGTGACGAAAGTCAGCGCGAGGGTGATGCCCAACGGGGTGTAGGCGATCTTGAACCCGAGGTCGGCGGCAAACTGGCCGACCAGACCGGTCGGGGTGTACAGCGCGGTCAGGGCGATACCGGCCACCGCCGTCGGCAGGGCAAACGGCAGGTCTATCATCGCGTCGATTACTTTGCGCCCGGGGAAGGTGTAGCGCACCAGCACCCAGGCCAATAGCGTACCGATGATGCCGTTGATGATCGCCGCACACAGCGCGGTACCGAAGCTCAGCTTCAACGCTGCCAGCACGCGTGGCGCGGTGATGATCGTCCAGAACTGATCCCAGGTGAGTTGGGCGGCGTGGACGAACATCGCCGCCAGCGGGATAAGCACAATCAGGCTGAGGTACACCAAGGTGTAGCCCAGCGTCAGCCCGAAGCCGGGTATGACGGGGGAGATACGACGCGACATAAAAGTCCTTGGTTAAAAAGCATTCCGCTGAACGCATCAATGTGGGAGCAAGCCCTGTGGTGAGGGGATTTATCCCCGACCGACTGCGAAGCAGTCGCAAAACCAGAGTTCGCGGTAGATTTGATTCACCGCAAAGGTCGGCATTGGGGCTGCTGCGCAACCCATCGGGGATGAATCCCCTCACCACAAAAGCTCACTCCCACATCTCAAGTGCCTAAACTTCAGGCTCATTGTGGAGCAGATTACTGCGCCTGATAGATCTGGTCGAACACGCCACCGTCGTTGAAGAATTTCGGCTGGGCGGATTTCCAGCCGCCGAAGTCCTTGTCGATCGTCACGAGTTCCAGTTTCGGGAACTGCTGGGCGTACTTCGCCGCCACGTCCTTGTCACGCGGGCGGTAGAAGTTCTTCGCGGCGATCTCCTGACCGGCCGGGCTGTACAGGTGTTTGAGATAGGCTTCGGCGATCTGCTCGTTGCCCTTCTTCTCGGCGTTCTTGTCGACCACGGCCACCGGTGGCTCGGCAAGGATCGACAGCGACGGCACGACGATGTCGAACTTGTCGGCGCCGCCATCTTCTTTCAGTGCCAGGAACGCTTCGTTTTCCCAGGCCAGCAACACGTCACCCTGACCATTGTTGACGAAGGTGATGGTCGAGCCACGGGCGCCGGTGTCCAGCACGGGAACGTGCTTGAACAGGGTCTGTACGTACTCTTTGGCTTTTTCTTCGCTGCCGCCGTTGGCTTTCAGGCCATAGGCCCACGCGGCGAGGAAGTTCCAGCGTGCACCACCGGAGGTTTTCGGGTTCGGGGTGATCACCGAAACGTCGTTCTTGACCAGGTCGCCCCAGTCCTTGATGCCTTTCGGGTTGCCCTTGCGCACCAGGAACACGATGGTTGAGGTGTACGGGGTGCTAGCGTCCGGCAGACGCTTCTGCCAGTCGGCCGGCAGGGTCTTGCCGAGCTTGGCGATTTCGTCGATGTCGCCGGCCAGGGCCAGGGTCACGACGTCGGCACGCAGACCGTCGATCACCGCCCGGCCCTGCTTGCCCGAACCGCCGTGGGATTGCTGGATTTTCACGGTGTCGCCGGCATGATCCTTCTGCCAGAACTTGATGAATTCGGCGTTGTAGTCCTGATACAGCTCGCGCGTCGGGTCATACGACACGTTGAGCAGTTCGTAATCCTTGGCAACTGCGGAACCGGCAAACACAGCGCTGGCCAGCGCGGCCAAAGCGTAACGGCGAATCGACGACATGGTGAAAGCTCCTGGAATTCTTGGTGGTGGCTTTTTCTTATGTGTTGCTGGAATCGGGTTGCTCATTCAAAGATCGCCGCCTGCGCCAGCGCTTGCGCACAGCCCCCTGCAAAAGCTGGCGCAGGCTGCGATCTTTTTCAGCTCGGCTTGTTACCCGGCTGCTGCAAACGGAATTTCTCTTTGCGTTCGATCTGCACGACCTGGGCGTTGTGCACAGTGATCTCCACCGCGCCAAACCGCAGATCGCGCAGGGCGCTCTGGATTTCACGCAAGATGGTGGTTTCGTCCTGACCGTCAACGCTGCGAAGGGATGCGCTCATGGTGCTGCTCCTTTGAATGGGATGTGCCTGGCAGTGGGCGGCACTGCGTTCGGCGTGGGAGCAATATAAGAGAGGCGCAGATATTCTTAAAAAGACTATTTAAGAATGTTTATATAACTAGAAAACATTATCTGACGGGGCAAGGGTTTGCGCGGTGTTCACCGTGTTTGAAGCCTTTATGAAACCTTGTGGTGAGGGGATTCATCCCCGATGGACTGCGTAGCAGTCCCTGTTTTTTAGGGCCGCTGCGCGACCCATCGGGGATAAATCCCCTCACCACAGGTTTTGTGTCAGCCATAACAGGACTGCTAACCGATAACAGGTGCTCTGGTCCAATCAATCTCCCCCGTCGGCACCGGCCGCCCAAACCAGTACCCCTGCCCCAGATCACATTCCTGCTCCAGCAGAAACGCCGCCTGCTCGGCCTGCTCGATGCCTTCGGCATGCACCTGCATGCCCATGCTGCGGGCCAGGGCGACGATCACCCGAACGATGGCTGCGTCATCCTCGTCCCACGGCAGACCGGCGACAAAACCCTGATCGATCTTGAGCTTCTGCACCGGCAAGCGCTTGAGCCGCAACAACGACGAGTACCCGGTGCCAAAGTCATCGATGGCCAGGCGAATGCCCAATTCACGCAAGCGATGCATCTGCTCCAGCGCCACTTCCGGGTCATCCATCACCGCGCTTTCGGTGACTTCCAGCTCCAGATACGCCGGATCCAGCCCGGTCTCGTGCAGCACCTGCGCCACCTGCTGATACAGCTCACGCCGGGCAAACAGGCGCGACGACACATTCACCGCGACAAACGACAACACAATCCCGGCCTGCTGCCATTGACACATCTGCGAACACGCTTGGCGCATCACCCAGGCGTCGATTTCGGCGATCAGCCCGGTGCGCTCGGCGATCGGGATGAATTCCGCCGGTGACACCAGACCGCGCTGCGGATGCTCCCAGCGCACCAGCGCTTCGACGCCGATCAGGCGACTGCTGCGCAAATCGTGAACCGGTTGGTAATAGACGCGCAGCTCCTGCTGCTCCAGCGCGCGACGCAGTTCGAAGGCAATCTCGACCCGTTGCTGCGCATGGGCGGTCAACTCTTCGGTGTACAGCGCGTAGCCGTTTCGGCCGCTGCTCTTGGCCTTGAACAGCGCGGCGTCGGCATTGCGCAGCAATTGATCGGCACTCAATGCATCACTGGGGAACAGGCTGATACCGATACTGGCGTTGATGAACAGCTGATGCCGCTCGATGCTGAACGGCTCCTTCAGCGCATCGAGAATGCGCTGAGCCAGCGCCGCCGCCTGAACCAGTTGTGGACAACTTTCCGCCAGCACCGCGAATTCGTCACCGCCGAGCCGTGCCAGGGTAATCCCGGGGCCGAACAGGTCCTGCAGGCGCGCCGCCACCGCTTTGAGCAGGCGATCGCCGACGTTGTGCCCGAGGCTGTCGTTGATCATCTTGAAGTGATCCAGATCGATCATCAGCAGGGCGCAGCCACGCTTGTGGATCTGCGCCGAGGCCAGCGCTTGCTCGGCGCGGTCGCTGAACAACAGGCGATTGGGCAGGTCGGTCAGCGGGTCGTGGTGGGCAAGGTGCTTGAGTTCGTGTTCGGAGTCCTTGATCGCACTGATGTCGGAAAATACCGCCACGTAGTGACTGAGCCGGCCCTGATCATCGTGAATCACGCGGATGGTCTGCCACTGTGGATAAATCTCGCCGCTCTTGCGCCGGTTCCAGATCTCACCGCTCCATTCGCCCTCGCTCTCCAGCGTGGCGAACATCGCCTGGTAAAAGCCCGGCGGATGGTGGCCGGACTTGAACAGGCTTGGCTGATGGCCGAGAACTTCGTCGTACTGGTAGCCGGTGATTTCCATGAACGCACGGTTGACGTGCACGATCAGGCCCTGACGGTTGGTGACCAGCACCCCTTCGCGGGTGCAATCGAACACGGCTGCCGCCTGACGCAAGCGTTCACGGTCAGACTGACGCTCGCGTAGCCGCGCACCAATGCCGAGAAATTCGCACAATCTGGCCCGTGCCAGGAAAATCAGGCCAGCGCTGACGGCAGCCCAGACGTAACCGTTGATCAGTTGCCATCGCTGCAGATCGACAGACTCATCAAAGAACCTGTTCAATAAGTAACCAGTTCCCTGCAGCCAGACCACAGCAAGCAACAGGTAAAGCAGCGCTGCACGCAAGGCATCGCGGTAAGTGGCAGGCATTCGGCTGTCCATGTCCCTACAAAAAAGGTTGGAATTATAGGTCAAGAAACATCCAGCGACTCTTATCTGAAAGGGCGACTGGTTTTATCTGTGTGCTTGGTGATAATGCAACGGCTGTTTTTATCTTTATCGAGGGCCCTATAGCCTATGTGGTACGAAGGTTTTCTTGGCTTGTCGGCCTGGTCTCTGGTCGCGGTCACCCTGCTGATGACCCACGTGACAATTGTCGCCGTCACGGTCTATCTGCACCGTTACTCGGCCCATCGTTCGCTGGAGCTGAACGCTGGTCTGAAACACTTTTTCCGTTTCTGGCTGTGGCTGACCACGGCGCAGAACACCCGCGAGTGGACTGCCATCCACCGCAAACACCACGCCAAATGCGAAACCGAAGATGACCCGCACAGCCCGGTCATCAAGGGTCTGTCCACCGTGCTGCGCAAAGGCGCCGAGCTGTATCGCGCCGAAGCCGAGAACCCGGAGACCCTGCGCATCTACGGCAAGAACTGCCCCGAAGACTGGATCGAGCGCAACCTCTACAGCCGCTACCCGTTGCTGGGCGTGGCGATCATGGGCGTCATCGACCTGCTGCTGTTCGGCACCATCGGCATCACCATCTGGGCGATTCAGATGATGTGGATCCCGGTCTGGGCCGCTGGCGTGGTCAACGGTCTGGGTCACGCCATCGGCTACCGCAACTTCGAATGCCGCGACGCGGCGACCAATCTGGTGCCGTGGGGCATCCTGATCGGCGGCGAAGAACTGCACAACAACCATCACACCTACCCCAACTCGGCCAAGCTGTCGGTGAAGAAGTGGGAGTTCGACCTCGGCTGGGCGTGGATCAAGGTCTTCAGCTTCCTCGGTCTGGCCAAGGTGCAGCGTGTAGCGCCGATCGCCCACCGCGTCGAAGGCAAGGGCAGTCTGGACATGGACACCGCCATGGCGATCCTCAACAACCGCTTCCAGATCATGGCCCAGTACCGCAAGTTGGTCATCGGCCCGCTGGTCAAGCAGGAGCTGGACAAGGTCGATCATTCGGTACGCCATCAATTCCATCGGGCCAAGCGCCTGCTGTCGCGGGAAACCAGCCTGCTGGAAGACCGTCATCACTTGCGCATCCAGAACATGCTCGAGCACAGCCAGGCGCTGAAGGTCATTTACGAGAAACGTCTGGCCCTGCAGCAGATCTGGGTCAAGACCAGCGCCAATGGCCACGACATGCTCGCCGCCATCAAGGAATGGGTGCACGAGGCCGAAGCCAGCGGCATCCAGTCCCTGCGTGAATTTGCCGACCAGCTGAAAACCTACTCGCTGCGCCCCGCCGCAGCCTGACCGCCATGAACGAATCCCCTGTGGCGAGGGGATTCATCCCCGATCGGTAGCGCAGCTACCGCAAATTTGTCGACGCGTTCTCATTGCTGAAACGCGTCATCTCTACCGCCCGGCGGGAGCAAGCTTCCTCTCTACAAAAGCGCGGAACTTAGCACCGAAAGCCCTATCTCAAAGACACTTCGCCACCCCCGGCGGGCTGTACTGTGGCCGTTGTCGAAATTGCGGCACACCTTTTGAGAAATGTGCCGATGGTCAACAACAATCAAAAAGACTCATCCCTTGCGCAGTGGCCCGAGGCCGCGCAAACCCTGATGGCGCTGATGCACGCTCAAGGCGAAGTCGCCCGGCTGAGCGAGCGCGAACAACTGTTCAGTTCATTGCTGGTGAGCGTCAACGCGGTGCTCTGGGCGTTCAATTGGGAAACCCGTCAGGTGCTGTATGTCAGCCCTGCCTACGAGCGGATTTTCGGTCGCTCCGCAGGCCTGTTGCTGGCCGACTACAACCAGTGGCGCGACAGCATCTACCCCGACGACCTGGATTACGCCGAACGCAGTCTTGCCGAAGTGCTGCACAAGGGCGCGGTGGAAGACCGCGAGTATCGGATCATCGCCGCCGACGGTCAGGTGCGCTGGCTCAGCGACAAATGCTTCATCAACCGTCAGGACGAACCCGGGCAACCGGTGATCATCGTCGGCATCGCCGAAGACATCACCGACAAGAAGCACATGGAAACCGAACTGCATCGCCTGGCGACCACCGACGTACTGACCCAGAGCAGCAACCGCCGACACTTCTTCGAATGCGCCAACCGCGAGTTCGAAGAGGCGCGCCTGCAAGGTGCACCACTGGCCTTCCTGCTGCTGGACATCGATGATTTCAAGCTGATCAACGACAGCTACGGCCACCCGGCGGGTGACAACGTGCTGCAACGGATCGCCGAATGCGGACGTGGGTCGTTACGCCGGGGCGATCTGTTCGGGCGCATTGGCGGCGAGGAGTTCGCTGCGGTGTTTCCCGGTTGCGCACCGGACATGGCGCTGCAAGTGGCCGAGCGGCTGCAGCAGGAGATTCAGCGCCTGAGTTTCAACCACGAGGGGCAGACATTCGGCATCACCGTCAGCCAGGGCCTGACCAGCCTCAGGGATGGCGACGACAGTCTCGAGAGCCTGTTCGCCAGAGCGGATGCGGCCATGTACGAGGCAAAACGGCAGGGCAAGAACCGGATCATTTCTGCCTGATCCAGAATTTCAGCCACCCGAATATCCAATGTGGGAGCGGGCTTGCTCGCGAAGGCGGTAGGTCATTCAGCATTTATGTTGGCTGATACACCGCCTTCGCGAGCAAGCCCGCTCCCACAGGGTTTTGTGAAAAGTCAGATTACTTACGCATCCGCATCAATTCCGGCAGCCCGATCTTCAGCAGCCGCGCCGTACGACTCTTCGCCAGCTCTTCAACGCCCTCATGCTCGGTCAGACGGGCCATCTGCGCCGCCATGTTCATCACCAGCGCCTCACGGGAATAGACCCCGCCACCGAGCTGGTAGACCGACGCAATCAACTCGCGCAGCTCCAGCGGCAGGCGCCAGCGTGTACGCAGCGCCGAACCGTAGGCCGCGCCAAACTCCGCCAGCGCGTCACCGACTTCCTCCCACTCATCCAGCTCGCCACCGGCCTGTTTCCACTCCTGCAAACAACGCAGCAACGCCAGGTCACCGAGACGATGCAGCATGCCCGCGCAGTAGCAGCGCTCCTGATCCAGATCGAGCAGGCGCGCCAGGGTGCGGGCGTATTCCGCCGTGTGCAGCGACAGCCCCCAATAGCGCTCGGCGTAATCCGCCAGGCACGGGTCACTGAGTCTGGCGCTGCGTTTGAGCGCCAGGCCGAGGATCAGGTTCATGCTCTGCCCGGTGCCGAGGCGATGCAACGCCTGCCCCAGGGTTTGCACCGCCACACCATGATGCTGGGCCGCGCTGTTGGCGGCGGCGATCAGCACAGCAGTGATCTGTGGATCGGTGCGAATCTCTTCTTCCAGCAGCTTCAGATCGAGGCCATTGGGGTTGAGGCTGCGTTTGACCGCCACTTGCACATCGGTCATCAACGGCGCGCCATCGGCCTGCTCGCGGCGCCGCTCAAGGAACACGGATAGGGTCATGCCCGGCGCCAGCGTCGGCACTTCGCAGAACACCTCTTCACCCGCGTTCAGCAGCAAACCCTGGAGCCGCTCGGTCAGGGTTTCCATGTTCAGCGGTTTGGTCAGATAGGCCGTCGGGGCCAACGGGATGGCTTCGCGCACGCTGGCGCTGTCGTTGCGACTGCTCATCAGAATGAACGGCAGCGGCGGATTGCGTTTGCGCTGGCGCACGCTGCGCAGCACGCTCAAGCCATCGATACCGGGCAACTCCCAATCGACAATGGCCAGGTCATAAGGCACTTCGCTGAGTAACGACATGGCTTGCTGGCCATCGGCACACAAGTCCAGCCGCGCATCACAGCGCACGTTGAGCAACACTTGTTTAAGCAGGTCACGAGACCACGGATCGGCCTCGGCAATCAGCACTCGGGGTACGGCGGGTAAATCAACGGCGGTCATGCGCGCTCTCCCTTGCAATGCCTGAACCTTAGCCAATGCCGGCCCTTCGATACAGCGCAAAAGGGTTTCCGAGGCATAAAAAAACCCGCCGAAGCGGGTTTTTTCTCAATCCGATCACACAGTGCCCGAAATTACAGCTCCGAGAAGCACTCTTCGATGATCGCCAGGCCTTTGTCCAGTTGCTCGTCCGGCGAGGTCAGCGGTACGAGAACGCGCAGCACGTTGCCGTAGGTGCCGCAGGACAGCAGGATCAGGCCCTTGTCGCGAGCCTTGGCCACGACAGCCGCAACGGCGGTCGGGTTTGGCTTGTGGCTGTCGCCGTTTTCGAACAGCTCGACCGCGATCATCGCGCCCAGCGCACGCACTTCGCCGATCACCGGGTACTTGGCCTGGATGGCCTTCAAACCGGTTACCAGACGCTCGCCGACAGCCTTGCAGCGATCCAGCAGTTGCTCTTCTTCGAACACTTCCATCACGGCCAGCGCCGCAGCGCAAGCGATCGGGCTACCGGCGTAGGTGCCGCCCAGGCCGCCTGGAGCGATGGCGTCCATGTATTCGGCCTTGCCGCAGACACCGGCCAGCGGGAAGCCGCCAGCGATGGATTTGGCGAAGGTGGTCAGATCGGCAGCAACGCCCATCTGTTCCATGGCGAAGAAGGTGCCGGTACGGCCAGCGCCGGTCTGCACTTCGTCAGCGATCAGCAGGATGCCGTGCTGGTCGCACAGGGCACGCAGACGCTTCATGAATTCTTTCGGCGCGACGTAGAAACCACCTTCACCCTGCACAGGCTCGATGATGATCGCGGCGATGTCTTTCGGCTCGGCGTCGTTCTTGAAGATGCGTTCGATGGACGCGATCGAATCGTCGATGCTCACACCGTGCAGTTCGTTCGGGTACAGCGCGCGGAAGATGCCGCCTGGCATCAGGCCCATGCCGGCCGAGTAAGGCACGACCTTACCGGTCAGGCCCAGGGTCATCATGGTGCGACCGTGGTAAGCGCCGGTGAAGGCGATCACGCCAGCGCGGCCAGTGGCGGCACGGGCGATTTTCACGGCGTTTTCCACGGCTTCGGAACCGGTGGTCACCAGCAGGGTTTTCTTGGCGAAATCACCTGGCACCTTGGCGTTGATCTTTTCGCACAGCTCAACGTACGGCTCGTAGGCCAGCACCTGGAAGCAAGTGTGGGTCAGCTTGTTCAGCTGTTCGGTCACGGCGGCGATGATTTTCGGGTGCACGTGGCCGGTGTTCAGCACAGCGATACCGCCGGCGAAGTCGATGAATTCACGACCTTCAACGTCAGTCACAGTAGCGTTCTTCGCCGACTCAGCGAAGATCGGGTGAATCTGGCCAACACCACGTGGAACAGCTGCGGTACGACGGGCCATCAGTTCAGCGTTAGTCTTGCTCATTACAGTCCTCATTCACCGCTCATCGGGCGGCGTGGCTCAAGGATTAAGCGGGAGGAATCGGCGGTGGCAGCATGCGATGATCGACTGCCACGGCGTTCCCGGCCGCAGAGAAAATTCCGGTTTGAAACGACGCAAAGGGACAGCGCTCTCGTGCCCTTTGCGTTTGCAGCGATCTTCTACCGAGGCTTAGATGCCAAGGCAGAGGTATTTGATTTCCAGGTAATCTTCGATGCCGTACTTGGAGCCCTCACGGCCCAGGCCCGAGGCCTTGATGCCGCCAAACGGCGCGACTTCGTTGGAGATCAGCCCGGTGTTGACGCCGACCATGCCGTATTCCAGGGCTTCCGCCACGCGGAACACACGACCGAGGTCACGAGCGTAGAAGTACGACGCCAGACCGAACTCGGTGTCGTTCGACATCGCGATCACTTCGGCTTCGTCTTTGAAGCGGAACAGCGGCGCCAGCGGGCCGAAGGTTTCTTCCTTGGCCACCGCCGCGTCTTTCGGCACGTTGGTCAGGATGGTCGGCTCGAAGAAGTTGCCTTCCATCGGCTTGCCACCGGCCAGCACGGTGGCGCCTTTGGCCACGGCGTCAGCGATGTGCTCTTGCACCTTGGCCACGGCTTTCTCGTCGATCAGCGGGCCAGTGGTGGTGCCTTCTTCCAGACCGTTGCCGATCTTCAGCTTGGCCACCGCCACTTTCAGCTTCTCGGCGAACGCGTCGTAGACCGAATCCTGAATGTACAGACGGTTGGCGCAGACGCAGGTCTGGCCGTTGTTGCGGTATTTGGAAATGATCGCGCCTTCGACGGCCTTATCCAGGTCCGCGTCGTCGAACACGATGAACGGCGCGTTGCCACCCAGTTCCAGCGAGACTTTCTTGATGTCCTTGGCGCATTCCGACATCAGCTGACGGCCGATTTCGGTCGAGCCGGTGAAGGACAGCTTGCGCACGATCGGGTTGCTGGTCAGCTCGCTGCCGATGTCGCCGGCGCTGCCGGAGACCACACTGAACACGCCTTTAGGGATGCCGGCGCGCTGCGCCAGTTCAGCCAGAGCGAAGGCGGAGAATGGGGTTTGCGAAGCCGGCTTGAGCACCATGGTGCAACCGGCGGCCAGCGCAGGGCCGGCTTTACGGGTGATCATCGCCGCCGGGAAGTTCCACGGGGTGATCGCTGCGGTCACGCCGATCGGCTGCTTGATCACGATCAGGCGCTTGTCCGGCTGGTGGCCCGGAATCACGTCGCCGTAGATACGCTTGGCTTCTTCGGCGAACCACTCGATGAACGAAGCGGCGTAAACGATTTCGCCCTTGGCTTCGGCCAGCGGCTTGCCTTGCTCGAGGGTCATCAGGCGCGCGAGGTCGTCCTGGTTCTCGATCATCAGTTCGAACCAGCGACGCAGCTTGCCTGCACGCTCCTTGGCGGTCAGTGCACGCCAGGCTGGCAGCGCTTTGTCAGCGGCTTCGATGGCGCGGCGGGTTTCGGCGGCGCCCATCTTCGGCACGGTGCCGAGGATTTCGCCGGTGGCCGGGTTGTTGACCTTGATCGTCTGACCGTTGTCCGCATCGACCCAGGCGCCATCAATGAAGGCTTGCTGGCGGAACAACTGGGTATCTTTAAGCTGCATGTCGGCTTTCCTTAACAGCACCGCGGCCTGCGCGGAGCAAATTATGATTGTAGAAAGGCGCCTCGCAAGGCTGCCGTCAGGGAAATCATCTACCGGGTGAGGCGCAGTGATCGTGCGTTATTCTCAGCATCTGCGCATCCACACCCCGTCAAAGAGCGTTTGAAATCTCAAACGGATCGTAGGAGCAAAGGGGGTAAAGGACAATAGGTCGTTCGAAAAAAAGAACAAAATCCCAGCGTTTGCTGGCTTTTTCAGATCAACGCGCAAAAAGCCCCGGCCGCAGCCAAACCATAGATCAGTCGGGAAAAAGCGCCAAGCGAGGGTTTTGCAGGACGTTACAGCTTTAAGGAATGCAGCGTTTCACACCGACACGCGCACTGACAAAACCCGCCAAAACCCGGCATGGACGCCCCGAGCCGACCTAGGTATGATGTCGCCCGCTGCACCAGTAGCTCAGCTGGATAGAGTACTGCCCTCCGAAGGCAGGGGTCGTGGGTTCGAATCCCGCCTGGTGCGCCATGAATTGAAACGAGAAAGCCCCGGACTGTGATGGTCTGGGGCTTTTTTGTGGGCGTAACCCTTGGGAACATAGAAAAAAAGCGGAATGAATTAATGAGGTTCATGTGAGTAAACTAATCTATCGTCACGGCCAAGCCTGACGGCGATACCCCTAAAATCGATGTGATTTCCCAACCCTCGATTTCTTGTAGTAACTATCATAAATTTCGTTCAAGCATTCAAAGACATTGCGAGAGTCGTCGGTACTTGCCAGCCCTCAATCGCGAAATGCAACTCAGAATGCCACTTAGGCATGTAATCCGTCATGAGTGTATTAAACGCGGGGTGGCCTTCATTTGGCTTTATATATATACGCGCATGAAACATCTATTGGCAGATGTCGCTTATAAAGCCTGCGACGCCTCCCAGCGTTGCATTGAATGTATAGAGTTACATTGGAAGAACATTCGTTTACTGGAAGGCACGCCTTCGTAACGCTAAAGCGGTCCGGCCTTTGTCGAACAGATGGGCTAGAGAGCGCGCTTAAATTGAAATATGCGCGATAGACATAAATACTGCTTTGAGCCGAGACATTCGAAAAAAAACCACAAGCGAGAGAACCTAAGAACTATTCCTCATTGGGTACAAATATGGCAGAAAGGCAATTGATCAGATCTCTGCATCGACAAGTCTAAACGGCTAAACTTTTTAAAGGTCATGAGTTAACTAATGTAGTCATTGCGCAATCTGAGAGCATGAAGAGGACTGAGCAAAAGTCACTGTCGCAGGATCTACTAACAGACTAACTTTTGACGCGGCGATTTCATCCCATAGTGCCTCCCCCCTACAGAAGGGAGGCACTATGCGACAGTCAAGGAGTTGTGAACTTGGTATTAAATGTCTCAGAAATAAGACGCTTCAAATTAATAACCACGATGGTTTGACTATAAGTTCCACCATCTAAATTCTCTATGCCTGATATTTCCCACTCAAAATTATTTCCGACCACCTTATTTATCGTCCCGAAACACGTAAAGGAATCCGAGACCTTCTCCCCATCTTTAACATCAATATCCCAAGCCACAATAAAATCGACAACCGCCAAAGCGTGATTAAATGGTCCAGAATTATTGAACTCATACTTATATTCAATCGAGCATACATTTTTTTCAGACAAGGGCGCTGAAGTATCCTCAGTTCGCATACCTAAGCTATCAATACCCTGAGTCGAAAAAGTTAAAACTCTACGCCAAAATTTTTCCATACCATCTTTTTTTGGCAAAAAAGATGAAAGCTGGGAGTACAAAACACCTACTAGATATTCTTCACCAGGGCGAGGAGACAAAAATAGATGCTCTTTCCCGTTAGAGTCAGTTAATCGAAATCTTTCGCGAGTTTTAATTTCTTCTTTCGCGTTTTCTAAATATTCAATCTGTTCATTTAAGAGAATTTCAGAACTTTCTCTACGTAACCTATTTAATAGTTCAGAAAATGTTTTATCCGAGCTTTTTTGCGCATCCAAAAACTTTCTTATTTCCTGCAAAAAATCAGAATCATTTAATGTATCGTAAGCTTTTTTACTCAAAGAGTTCCGATTGGTTACTAAGTCAAAATCACCATCAACTATAATTGTATAATGGCTAGCACTATCACCTTCAGATAGAACCTTGTACTCGTCAATGAGGGAAAGGAGTTCAGGATACTTACATATCTTTATCCCTTTAACTGATACAAATAGACCTCTTTGATCACTTAATTTTATCCCGGAATTAGTACGACCTTTCCGAGCAAGTGTTGTGTATTCATCGTGCGCACGTCTGTTGCCATCAATAGCTAAAATTATTGAAAATTTATTAGACCCAACACTAAATTTTTTTGCCGCACGACTATAAAATCGTCCATCTCTTAGACGCGCAATCTGAGCAGGGCTTTTTAGATTAAGGTCTGGATTACCTCTCTCCAAATATGGGTAACCAAACGGAACTTCAAACTCAACACCTGCAGAATAAATAATGAGTTCAGCAGGCTTCAATCCTGCTGATACCTGAGTTCTCTGGCTTGCAGTGAACCCCTGTTTATCCGTAATATATCTCGCATCACCGTGCTTTGTATAATATCTAATATAATTTGTAACATAAGATAGCGCAGGATCATCACCAACTGAGAAATACTTATTATAACCCTCAGTTTCGAGACCATCTATCATAATTAAAGTAGCAGAGCTTGAAGTTGGCTTAAAAAGCCTTGACTTCAAATACTCCACAGAACTAGCAGTATCTGCAGACGCAGCTGAGAAAAAACCACTCAACACACTTACTATATCATTTGATTTTTCTGGTGAAATATCAAAGCTTGTATCTAAATTACTGCGCGGATTCTCAACAACTTTGTAATGCCAAACTCCTTTCTTCCAATCACTTGTTGACGCCACTAAAATTCGACTACTAGCAAAACAAAGCTTAGAACCTTGGCATTTATATCCAATGGCATCGCCTTGCTTCTTTGTAGATTTCCCGATAGAAAAAAACGCCTCCCACGGAGTTATGCCATGAACCTTATTTTCGATATCAAGACCTGAGCCGTCATCAAAAAAAACCAGGCCACTTCTATCTTTCACGGGTATATATAGTATATTTTTTGCTTGAGCATCGTACGAGTTTGAAATTAACTCCCTCAATACCTCGCAGGGATCATTCCTGTTGACTGACAATTCGCCAAGCACATGTCTAAATTCTATCTGAGGGCGCATGCAAACTTCCTTTTAGCCAAATAAATTAGTATTACCGCAGCCATCTTACTAATTTTTATCATAATAAAACAGGATATTGCTTCCTCTACTATATTTCTCGCTTATCTCCATTTCGTCAAGTCAATACAATTGATTTTTTCAAAACATCCGAAAAACGCCAAATATTCAACCAAACAGCAGCCATGAAGTACAAGATCCACACATTAACTCCAAGCTTCCAACGTTCTACGTCTAATAATTTTGTCGAGATTTGCACCGCACATTATTACTTTAACCAACCTGCATTCGGCGCCCCTCAAGGACACTGATTTTTTCCTTAAGAAAGCAAAGTGACATTAAAAACCTGCCAAAATTGCGGCAGGATTCGATATTCGAACTAAAGCCAAACGCGCAAAAAACTCGCCACGCTCATCCATCAAAAAAATAGAACTCTTCTTAGCACATCGATCGCCGGTTTTTTGATGCTCAAATAAACCGCGCTAACGCAATGATTCTACATGCGGTTTTTTAGCCCTCCGAAGGCAGGGGTCGTGGGTTCGAATCCCGCCTGGTGCGCCATGAATTGAAACGAGAAAGCCCCGGACTGTGATGGTCCGGGGCTTTTTTGTGGGCGCGGTGTTTCATGCGACGACGGTCACTCCGTCGTCCAGTCAAACTCATCGTAATCGTCGTCTTCCTCTTCTTCCCCAACCTCCTCAAAAACCTCGTCTTCTTCCACGACGTCTTCTTCCGACTGGTTCAGCAGAAACTCCTTGCGCGCCTCGGTAATCGCGCGCCGCATCTCCTCGCCCTTCTGCGGGCAGTTGAGGAGTTGGGCGATGCGGTCGATTTTTGCTGCCACTTTGTTCTCCAGCGCTTCAGCCATGGCCCGATAGTGCGCGTTTTTGCCGGGCAATGCCAAATGGCTGGGTGAACAAGCGGTCAGTTCTGGCGGATTTTTTCGAGGCGCAGGTCGAGGTCCACGCCGGGGTAGCGTTTGTGCAGGTTGTTGTACAGCGCGTCTGCGGCTTGCGACTGACCGGAGTCGCGCAGGCGCAGGACTTCGCGCAGTTGCGTGTCGAGGCCGTTGGCCGGGGCGGCGGCGCGTTTGCCGAGGCTGGCTTCATCGGCGCTGATCGAGTCGCTTTGCATCGGCGCGGCCATTTCCATCATCGGTGCCGGCGAGGACATGGCCGCAGCGGGTGGAGCGGGCAGTGATTGCGCTTCGGGGGCTTGTTTGCGCGCCAGTGGTGCAGCCGGTTTGGCCGCCGGGGCGAAGTCGAATTGCGCTTGCGGCTCGGGGGCACGTTGCACCAGCGACAACATCAGTGCCACACCGACCACGCTGGCGAAGGCGACCTGCCAACGCGGTTTCTGGCAGGCCCGCAGCCAGCGTTGCCACAGGCCTGGCTTGGGCACCGGGGTTTCGCGGTGAGCAACATTGAGGATGAACGCATCAAGGTGCGCCGGCGGTTCAACGTTGTGCTGTTCGCGCACATGTTTGATCACGGGATCTTCGGGTGTCTGGCGGGCGTCAGTCATGTCATTACCTCCTCGGCCAGCAGCCGACGCAGTTTATGCTGGGCGTAGCGCAAGCGGCTCTTGACGGTTTCCAGCGGTGTTTCGGTGAGGCTGGCGATTTGCGCCAGGTCGAGGTCGCCGTGGGCACGCAGCAGGAACACTTCGCGCTGGTCGGCAGGCAAGGTTTGCAGGGCGCTTTCCAGGCGCTGGCTGTCGCGGCTGAGGTTCAGCAGTTGTTCGGGATCATTGGTCTCGTCGCCAATCGCATGCAGCTGTTCGTCGTAGCTGTCGTGCAGCGGCTGATGCGCTCCGTGTTTGCGCCAGTGATCGATCAGCCGATTGCGCGCAATCTGGAACAGCCACGTACGAAACGTCGCCCGGCCTTGTGGCTGACTGGTGCTGCGGACCAGGCTCAGCCAGGTGTCCTGAAACACTTCGTCGGCCAGTTCCGGTTTGCCGCTCAATCCGAGCAGAAACCGATACAAACCCTGACGATGGCGCGCGTACAAAATCTCGAACGCCGCGCCGTCGCCCTCGCGATAACGCGCCAGCAGCGTTTCATCGCTGCTGGCGGCCGGGCTGCCTGGCGTAGCAAACAGCTGACTGATGAAGCCTTGCAAGCGGCTCACTATTCAATCCGTCGCTCAGTGGGCATCGCGATCGATGCGGTTGAGGTGCGCAGGCTTTGCGCCAGTTCCACCAGTTGCACGAACTCGTTGCGCAAGCCGAAGCGGTCGTCGCCCCGAGCGCCACGGGCCAGGGTTTCGGTGTCCTTGAGGCTGAAGTCGCCGGTGTAGCGAGCGTCCTTGAGCTGCTGGGAAAACGCCGCCACTGCCGCCGCGAAACGCAGGTCCTCACTGGCCGGTGCGAGCTGATTGGCAATCGGCCGCTCGATCAGCAGACTTTTCCCACCTTCAGGCTGCTGATAACGCACACGCAGCATCGCCAATTCTCCATCCTTCGCAGCAACCACCTTCTCCGATTTACCGTAGCGCAGCGGTTCCAGCCAGCCCTTCTCACCTGTCGGAACAATTTCATACAGCGCGGTCACCGTGTGTCCTGCGCCGACTTCACCGGCATCGACTTTGTCATTGCTGAAATCCTCACGCTTCAAGGCGCGGTTTTCGTAGCCAAGCAGGCGATATTCACTGACCTGCGCCGGGTTGAATTCCACCTGCAATTTGACGTTTTTTGCCACCACCGCCAGGGTCGAACCGAGTTGATCCACCAGCACTTTGCGTGCCTCGCGCAGGTTGTCGATGTAGGCGTAATTGCCGTCACCGGCGTCGGCCAGTTGCTCCATCAAGTGTTCATTGTAGTTATCCACACCGAAACCCAGGGTGCTCAGGGAAATCCCGGTTTTGCGTTTATCCACAGCCATTTGTTTGAGGCTGTCGAAGTCACTGATACCGACGTTGAAGTCACCGTCGGTGGCCAACAGGATGCGATTGATGCCTTTGGGAATGAACGCCTGCTGCGCCATTTGATAGGCCAGTTCGATGCCCGACGCGCCAGCGGTTGAACCGCTTGCGGTCAATTGCTCGATGGCTGTGCGAATTTTGGCTTTCTCGTGTCCGGACGTTGGCTCCAGCACCACACGGGATTCGCCGGCATACACCACCAGCGACACCCGATCCTGTTCGCGCAACTGATCGACCAGCAGCTTCAATGTGCTTTTGACCAGCGGCAGCCCCTCGCGACGATCCATCGAGCCGGACACATCCACCAGAAACACCAGATTCGCCGGGGCCAGCTCCGCCACAGCCCGGTCGGAGGCCTTGATGCCGATGCGCAGCAGGCGGGTGTGCGGATTCCACGGGGTGGCGGCCAGTTCGGTGGTTACGCCGAAGGGCGAACCATCGGTCGGCAGCGCATAGTTGTAGGGAAAATAATTGACCATCTCTTCCAGTCGCACCGCGCCCTCCGGCGGCAAACGTCCCTGATTGAGCAAGCGCCGGACGTTGGCGTAGGCACCCGTGTCAACATCAACACTGAAGGTCGAGACCGGGGCCTCGGCCACGCTGTGAATCGGATTGTCGGCCAGCGCCTGATATTGCTCGCGCTGCTCGTCGCGATAGCCTTGTGGATAACTTTCCGAAGCCGGCATCGCCGCGAAACTGGCAATCGGCGCCGGACGCGCACTGCGCTTGGCCAGCGCACTGTCGGCAACGAGCGCCTCATGCTGAATCGACGCCTGTGGCTGGGCCGGCGCCGGAACGGCAGCCGATTCGGGATTGGAAGACACGCCGCAACCGGCGACGGTCAACAACACACCGACGGCAACGGGTCGCAGAAAAGGCAGGGAGCGGGACATGGGGGCTGACCTCGGGATGAAAGTGATCCATTCATCCACTGAGACGGGCAGCCCTTTCAGATCGGGTTAAACCCCGCTGAAAATTTTTTCAGCGGTGATAACGCCGTACCACGCTGCTGTTACGCAATACGTGGCCTTTGATTTTGTCCATCAGTTCGGCGCGGGTCAGGCCGGCTGGCAAGGCGTCCGGGGCCAGATCCAGGGCGTAAATCTGAATGATGTAGTGGTGGGCGCTGTCGCCAACCGGTGGGCACGGCCCGATGTAATGGGTGGTGCCTTTGGTGTTGGTACCGCCCATGCCTTCGAGATTGGATTTGGCGCCGACGCCAGCAGGGATCTGCCGGGTGGTGGCCTTGATGCCGTAGTGAATCCAGTGATCGACGCCAGCACCTTTCTGACCGTCCGGGTCGTGCATGACGATCGCGTAGCTCAGGGTGCCGGCAGGCCCGGCGTTCCAGGCCAGCGCCGGGGACTGGTTCTTGCCACCGCAACCGGCCGCATCGCTCGCGGCGGCCGAGGTGAACAGACGGTTGTCCGAGACACCGGGGATGTCGAGGGTAAAGCGCTCGGCCGCCTGCGCCGGAAACTGCACGCAAAGGGCGACGGCGACGGCCGCCAGCCAAGGGTTGAGAGAGGTCAATCGGGTCATTCCGGGAGTACCTTGTGCAGTTGGGCCTTCGTCGGCCTGCAAACTATAGCTGTACCGTTCGTACCTTGGCAGTGGCAATTGGCTGAACCTCGCACGGCGGCGCAAACTCGTAAGAGAAATGCCTGTCAGGAGCACGAACATGAGCCTGCACCGTGTCGCCCGTGTCGCCGATGTCCCCGAAGACCGTGGCCTGCAAGTCGAAATCGGCGAGCGCAAGATTGTCCTGCTCCACGCCAATGGCCAACTGCGCGCATTTCAAGGCGAATGCCCACATGCCGGGGCGCCACTGGCTGACGGCGCGCTGTGCAACGGACGCTTGATCTGTCCTTGGCATAAAGCCGCGTTTCGCGTCGAAGACGGCGCGTTGTGCGAGCCACCGGCCCTCGACAGCCTCAAGCGTTATCCGCTGGAACTACGCGGCGAGGAAGTCTGGGTCGATGACCAGCCGTTAAACGATGCGCACACACCGCCAGAAGATGACCCGCGTACATTCGTGATTGTCGGCGCAGGTGCAGCCGGGACGGCGTGCGCGGCCGCATTGCGGGAAAAAGGGTTCGGTGGCCGGATCATCATGCTCGACCGCGAAGCGGAGGCCGGTTACGACCGCACGGTGCTGAGCAAATTTGTCCTCGCCGGCGAGATGTCGGCGCAGGAAACCCCGCCGCTGCGCGATGAAGATTTTTATCAAGAGCAGCGCATCGAACGCCAGCAAGGCGCAATCACTGCCATCGACGCCTCAGCGAAAACCCTGCATTTGCACGACGGCCAATCCCTGCGCTACGACGCCGCAGTGCTCGCCACCGGCGCCGAGCCGAATCCGCTGCAACTACCCGGCGCCGACCTGCCGCAGGTGTTCGTCCTGCGCTCGAAAGCCCAGGCCGAACAGATCATGCGCACCGCCAACCCCGAACAGCGGGCGCTGATCATCGGCGACAGCTTTATCGCCCTCGAATGCGCCTCGGCCCTGCGTCAGTTCGGCCTCGACGTCACGGTCATCGCCCGCCACGCCATTCCGTTTGCCGCGCAATTTGGCGAAGCAGTGGGCAGGGCGATCCGCGCGCTCCACGAACAACACGGGGTGAAATTCATCACCGATCACGAAGCCCGGGAAATCACCGGTGATGGCAAAGTCGAGGCGGTGCTGCTGGACAACGGTTTGCGCGTTTCGGCGGATCTGGTGCTGGCGGGGGTTGGTGTGCATCCGGCCACAGAAGCGTTCGCTTCGCTGCCAAGGGAGAAAGACCAGTCACTGCGCGTCGATGCCGGTCTGCGGGTTTGCGAAGGTCTATGGGCGATTGGCGATATCGCCACGTTCACCCTGAGCGGCCAGCCGCAACGCATTGAGCATTGGCGCCTGGCCCAGCAGCACGCACGCATCGCTGCCGCCAACATGTTGGGCGCCGATGAGCATTATCTGGATGTGCCGTTTTTCTGGACCTGGCACTTCGGCAGGAACTACGACTACCTGGGCCACGCCAGCCAGTGGGATGAAATCGAGTTCAAAGGCGAGCCCGAGCATCCGCCCTTTATTGGCCTGTTCGGCCACAACGGCGTGGTGGTTGCCGCCGTGGCTTGCGAGGAAGAGCGAGCCATGGCGATGCTGGCCGAGCGGATGAAACAGCCGCTGACGATGGAAGACGCGTGGGAGATGATTCGCTGCTGAATGCTGAACAATGTAGGAGCTGCCGAAGGCTGCGATCTTTTGATCTTTAAAATCAAGATCAAAAGATCGCAGCCTTCGGCAGCTCCTACAGGGGAGTCGTCGTTCAGGTGGGGCGATTCACCGGGTCGCGATTGTCATCATCCTCGGCGTGCAGGAAGATCACCCGGGGATGTTCCAGCGGCGCCAGCGGTGGCGGCAATTCCGTCGGTGCCAGTGGACGAAAGTTCAGCACCACGTGGCTGATATCACCTTCCTGATCGTTGTGGATGGTCATCACCCCGGGTGTGCGCAGCTTCTCCAGGCGGTCATCGCACAGGCGGAAGCTCTTGCTCAGCCCTTCATCATCGACCACCGGTGCCGGCAAGCGACGCTGGGCGAAGCTTCTGCTTTTGCGCTGCTGATAACGCGCCCAACCAATCAGGATCACTGCGTTGACCAGCGCCACCCACAGGTAGATCTGCAACGTACCCAGCGCCTCGAACGCCGAGTTGTCGATGCGTGGCCCACCGGCGTGGGTCTCGATCAACGGCCACAGTCCGCGAATCAGCAGAAACAGCAGGCCGACCCAGGCCAGCACGGTGAGGACCACATCGACCACCACCAGGAAGGGCCGCTGCCGGGTCCGGATGATTTTCATTTGATGACCTCCTCTTCGTCGTCGCCGACCGGTTTGATACCCCGGTCAGGGCTGACCCAGCGTGCACGCTTCTGATGCTGACCAAACAGCACTTTGGGGAAACTGACCAAGGTGGTGAGCAGGCTGACCAGCCAGAACGCGATCGGATACCAGACCACCCAGAACATGGTTCGGCCCAGACCCGGTTCATAGCGCCGGTCGATGATGATGCTGACCGCGAATTGCACCAGGCAGACGAAGGCCAGCAACAGGCCGGTGAACGCCGGGGGCATCAGGTGATGCACGGCAATCGATTCCGGCATGACCACGAACTTGCCCACGCCCCAAAAGATCACCGATAGCAGGAAGGTGAAGGCCCACCCGGTCGACAGGCAGTACTCGAACAGCAGTGGCCACAAGTAACGATGACGGTACTGCCAGATCCCGCGAATGTTCTTGAACAGCACCTCGGCACCGCCCTGGGCCCAGCGCAGGCGCTGCTTCCACAGACCGCGCAGGGTTTCCGGCATGAGGATCCAGCACAGCGCGCGCGGCTCGTAGAAGATGCTCCAGTGATCGAGTTGCAGCTTCCAGCTGATGTCGATGTCTTCGGTGATCATGTCCGGGCTCCAGTAGCCGACCCGGTTCAACGCGGTACGACGAAACGCGACGATCACGCCGGACACGGTAAAGATCCGTCCGAACACCCGTTGCGTGCGCTTGATCAGGCCGATGATCGACGAGAACTCGCCGACCTGTACCCGCCCGACCAGGGTCGAACGTGTGCGAATCCGTGGGTTGCCGGTCACCGCGCCCAGCCGCGCGTTGTCGAGCATCGGCGCCACCAGATAGGCCGCCGTGTTAGGCGCCAGCAGTGCGTCGCCGTCGATGCACACCAGATATTCGCTGCGCGCAGCAATCGCACCCATGCGCAGGGCCACGGCCTTGCCCTGGTTTTCCGCCAGATGCAGCACGCGCAGGCGTGGGTCTTCCTGGGCGAGCCGGTCGAGCACTTCGGCGGTGTTGTCCTTGGAGCCGTCGTTGATCGCGATGACTTCGATGTTCGGGTAGTGCTGGGCCAGCGCCGCGTGAATGGTGTCGGCAGCGTTTTCGCCTTCGTTGTAGCAAGGGATCAGGATCGAGATCAGCGGCTCGCCTTCCAGTGGCGGCGGCAGGGTGTCGTCCTTCCATGGCCAGTGGCGTTCCCAGTGCAGCCAGAAATACAGGCCGCCGGCAATCCACAGCCCGGACATGAACAACGGGTAGAAGAACACGAAGTCCATCAGGAACTGCCCGGTGACCAGGAAGATCAACCCCAGCGGCACGCCGAGGACGAGCGCCAGAACAAGCAGGGCTAACAGTCTATCCAGCATGTCATGGGTTCCATTTGTTGGAGAGCGCAGGCCTTACGGTTTTCAGGTCCGGCAGGTTGTCGAGGAAGTTGTCCGGGTAGTAACCGAAACTGGTCGCACCCTGACGCTTGAGCCGGCCCATCCAGTCGGCCAGTTGGGCGCCGTCGATGTCGGCCTGATCCTTTTTCGTCCAGTCGCGGGCCTGCAGTTCGAACACCGTGCGATCCAGTGCACCGGGGCGCTGCTTGATCTTCGCCACCAGTTCTTCGAGCCACGGGCCGGATTGCGCCTGGGTCTGTTTTTCCATCAACGGCATGGCCATCGGCGCCGTCCAGTCGTAGGTCACGAGGAAGTCGTCGAGGTTCTGCGCAAACCAGGCTTCGCTCTCAGGATTGAGCACCGGCTCGGCGAAGATGTTGCGTGCGGTCAGCACTTGCGGGCCACGGATCGCACGCACCTTGGCGGTCAGCTCATTGGTGAAGTCGATCAGGTATTGGCTCTTGAACCGCGTCCAGCGCTGCATCGCAGCCGGATCATCCCGAAGCGCCGCAATGGACCCCGGCAAGCCATGCGCGGCATAAGCCTTCAGGGCCTCGGGGCTGGCGTCTTCGAAGTCCGAGAGCACCGCGTCGTCGTGATAGAGAATGCCGTCGACCGAGGTCAGACGCGCCACGTCTTCGTAGATTTCACCGATGATCTGCCGTACTTGCGGATCGAACGGAGACAGGCGCTGATACTGGCCCGGATCGACCGAAGTGGTGCCGGTCTTCGGATCCCAGCGCGTGACACGCGGCAGCTTCGCATCGAGGCCGAAACTCAGCACCGGCATCCACGCGAACACTTTCACGTGCGCCCGAGTCCGCAGTTGCCAGGCAACGCGATCGAAGATGTCGGCGCGCACCGGCAGGTGACGGTTGGGGAAGTACAGCGAGTGCACCAGTCCGTCGCCCTTCGGATCGGCGAAGGCCTGCAGGAACACGGTGTTAGCGCCCATGTCGGCCATGCGCTGGATCAGCTTGCCGAGGTTGATTTCCTGTTGCGCCGGATCCGGGTCGTAAACGTTATCCAGATCGACATGCACCACGCGCATGGCGAAGTCCGACTGCACGCCGACGATGCTGTTGGCGAAATGCTCGCCGTCAGGATCCGAGGCCACCAGGAAGCGCGGACTGCTCATCAGGTTGTCAAGAGCGTCGAGACCGTCGTCCAGGGTCAGGGCCATTTCGTAGCCCTGCTCGCCGACCACGGTCAGCGAAGTGCCGTCCGCCGTGCCGTAGGGCCAGACCCAGATGCGCGGTTTCTTGCCGGTGACCTTGCGGATCTTTTCCGAAATGGTCGCGACGTCATTGCGGATTCGGGCGCGGAAATCCTCTTCGGACTCATAGCGTTTGGTGACTGGATCGTAACGGCGGGTTGCCGCCGCCGGCTGCATGTTGCCTTGCGGGTTGGCGAGGATGCCTTTGTGGCTGGCGTCGGTGTGCGCGGCGATTTCCACCAGACCCGACTGCGAGATTTCCCGCACCTGATCCCAGGTCAGAAAGTCGGAGCGTGCGCGGGGTGCGCCGGCAAAATCCACCGGTTGATTGAGCGGCGTGTCGATCCACACGCCGACCGGCGCCAGCAAGGCGTGCCAGTTGTAGGCGCGCAGCACTGGCAGCACGCGGGTATAGAAGCTCGAATAACCGTCGTCGAAGCTGAGCAGGATCGCCTTTGCCGGCAATTCCGGGCCGCCCTTGCGCGCGGCCATGATCTGATCGACGGTGACCGGCTGGTAGCCGTTCTCGCGCAGCCAGGCCAACTGTTCGATCATGCGCTCGGTGCGCACGGCCACCACGGCCTGATCGGGGTCGCGATCTTCGACGTCGTGATAGGCGATGCCCAGCACGTGGTTTTTCGGCCACGGTTTTTCACTGGCCGCCAGCGGACGTTGCGACGGCGGCGCGAAGGCCGGGGCTTGCTGGGCGCAGGCGCTGATCAGCAGCACTCCCAGCAGAAGGATGAAACGCGTCATCAAAGGCATCTTCAAACTCTTCTAGAAGCGGAAAGTGAGGTCGACAAGCAGACGCAGATCGGTCTCCCGATCACCGTCGTAGGGCCGGTTGATCACACTGAACAAACCGCCCACCTCGAACACGTCGTTCCAGGCATAACGCTGGCCATAACCGAGCATCGCCATGCCGCCGGTGCCGTGGTCACGCTGGCTGTAGGTGCCCGCACCCGCCTGGAATTGCTGGCTCCAGGAGGTTTCGTAGCGGTGGTAAAGCACATGGTTGACGTTGACCGTCGGCATCACGCTGAAGTCCGACTTCGGGTTGAAGTACGGCACATCCTCGGAGTTGGAGTTGTGGCTGGTGCCGACCTCCAGACCGGCATCGACCTGTACGTTCGGCGCGCTGTAAACGCCCTCGCGCCCGGTGAGCAAGGCCTCGACGCGGTTGTTGCCATCACTGAAGTGCGACGGGCTGACCGACAGCCGCCACTCGCGGCTCTCGTTGGCGCGCCAGCGGATGAACGCGTTGCCGCCGTTGGCCTTGATGTCGCTGTTGAGCGCACGCAACGGCGTCTCGGCCGACAAGTAGGCGAAGCTGCCGCCGTACTGCCAGTGGTCGTTGATGTCGCGGGCAATCGCGATGCGTGCGCCCTGTTTGGCGCCGTAACCGTAATCGTGATTGGAAACTTCGGCTTCCAGGCTCATGTCACGGGTGCGCCGTTCCAGGCCAACGCGCTGGAAGCGGTCGGTACCGGTGCCTTCGGCGAAATCGCCGGTGGCATAACCGGCGCCGACGAACACCCGCCAGTCTTCATCGATCGGCGGGCTGTACAGGGTGCTCTGGATGCCGAAATCGCGGCTGCCACTGACCGCGCCCGCACCACCGCTGCCGCCGCCCCCATTGGCTTTGCCGCCGTAGGCTTCGACACGCAGTTCGGACATGTCGTGCACTTCACGCTCACGGGCCGCGCGCTGCACCTGACGGTTGTCGGGAAAACGCGCGACCACGTCATCGGTCAGCGCATCCATTTGCCGCCATTCCTGCAGGGTCATCGCGGTGCGCGCCTGAGCCAGTTCCAGGCCCATGTCGCGCGGGGCCATGCTTTCGGTTTCCTTGAGCTGGTTTTCAGCGCGGCGTGGCCACTGTCGGGCCAGGTACAGATCGGCCTGGGCCAGACGCAAACCGAGGTTGCCCGGGGCCTGATCGACCAATGTCTGCAGGCGCTCCTCGCCGTGCGGCAGGTCAGAGCCGTAGGTACCGGCCTGCGCCGCGAGCTGCTGGGCGTCCATCCATTCGTCGTTGGGGTTGCCGATCGGCAAGCCCTTGAGTTCGACGCGCGGCTTCTGGGTCTTGGCCAGATCCTCGGCGACTTTGCGCGCTTCATCGGCGCGGTCACTTTCCAGCAGCGAGTAGTACAACGCGGTGGTGTCTTCGAGACGATCACCGACATCAGCGTCGGGGGCCGACAGCACCTGACGATACAGGTCAGTGGAGACTTCCGGCTGGCGCTGATCCAGATACGACGCCGCTACCCAGCGCAAGGCGTAGGTCGGAATCTTCACGCCTTCGCTTTGCAGCTTCTGATATTCGTTGATCACGTCGGCGGTGCGCGCCCGGGCCTTGAGTGCGCCCATGCGGTCGATGCGCCAGCGAATTACGTCATCGTGGGCGCTGGCGTCCGGAGTCCAGGTGGCGAGCAGCTTGTCGTAATCGGCCAGCGCGCGGTCGGCGATCACATAGCGTTCTTTTTCGCTGCGGGTGGCGAGTTCGGCCAGACGCACGCGTTCGGCAGCCAGATCACCTTCGAGGCGGCGCAGGGTGACCGGGTCAATCAACCCCGGACGTTGATTGGCCAGGCGCAGTGCCGGTTCCGGCAGCCGCGCCTTTTGCAGGGCGACCACGTATTCACGGGCGACTTCCGGCTTGCTGCCGGCACGCATGAACGCCTGATCGTATTCAAACAGTGCGTCGTATTGCTTGCCGGCGCGGGTCAGGGCATAGCCCAGTGCGAGGCGGCGCGAGGGATCGTCGGGTTTGGCGGCAACCAGAGCCTTGGCGCGGGTCACGGCTTCGTCGGGTTTGCCCGCGTCAGCCTGAGTCAGCGCCAGCCCCAGTTGCAGGTCAGCGTTGTCCGGCTCCAGCGCCAGGGCCTTGTTATAGACCTGGGTCGCCTGCTCCCAACGCTTGAGGTTGCGATAGGCGCGCGCGGTGGCGGTCAGTGCCTGCACCGGCAGCACCCGGTCACGGCCCTGAGTTTCATAGACCTGCACCACCTCGGCATCGAGGCCGGCCCAACTGGCGATCTGCAAGTGATCGCTGATCTGGCCGGTGGTCGATTGCCCCGGTGGCACCTGGCGCAGCACGTTCAGCGCCGGTGTGGTCTGCCCGGCACGGGCATCGCGCACCATCTGATCATAGGGCGTATCGGCAAACGCCAGTGCCGGCCAGAGCAACTGGCTGCACAGCGCAACGCGAAACAACGGGCGTAAACCACGATGTAAAACAGGAACATCTATACGCGGCATTCGTCAGCATCCTTACATGGCCAGCCGGGTCGCAATGCCCCCCTTGCCCATTCGTAACGGAGACCGAGTCAAAAGAGACCCAGCCAAGCTTAGTCAGGCAGTCTTGCATGCAAGCGTAGTCGAATATCCAGAACGCAATAATTGTTCAGAATCGTGGCGCCGGCTCAGACGAAAACCCGCACACCAGACAGCAAAACGCCCGGCGTCTGTGGATCAGAGGCCGGGCGTTGTTATTTAGAACGCAGGATTACTGCACTTGCGTGACGCCAGCGAACTTGCTCATCAGGAAGCCGACGAACTGCTCAACGGTCATCTTCTGGCCGTTGAACTCCACCTGATTGGCAGCGTAATGCAGCTTGGTCACGACATTGGTGCCATCGACGGTCGCCAACTGCGAACCGACGGCCATGCCGGAGAACATGTCGGCACCGGCGCTGGCCTGGTCGACGATGGCTTTGGCGTCGGTCTGGCCGTCGAGCTGCGCCTGCACGCTAAGCAGATCGATCAGCATCGGCTTGGACACCTGAATGTTCAGGTCCAGCAGCGCGACCAACTGTTTACCCAGTTGATCCGGCGGCAGATCCATCGACTGTGGCTTGGTCAGATCAATCACCAGGCTGGCGCGGCTTTCACCGTTGGCGGTTTTCAGCGACAGGTTTTCCAGCGCGATCTGTGGACTGGCGGCCAGCAGTTTCTGCAGGTCAGCCTTGACCTGTGCCGACTCGGCCTCAGTCAGGTTCAGTTCCGGTGCCGGCAGGCCGGCTTCGGCAGCGGCCGCCGCTTCCTTCTCGTACGGCTGCAATTTGGTCTGGTAGATCTGCATCAGCGACATGGTCGACGGGATGTCGAGGTTCTTCAGGCTCATGGCCATGTTGGCCGAACCGATTTTCTTGTCGTTGAGGGTGACTTCACCCACCTTGTAGTCAGCGCGGCCCGAGGCATTGCTGCCGCTCTCTTCGGTGAGGTTCTTCATTTCGAAGTTCTTCACGCCGAGCACCGACTGCTTGGCACCGAAGGTGGTTTTGCTGTTGGTCAGCTCCAGGGTGTTTTCCCCGGTGTAGTAGCCGTAGCTGCTCTTGGTGAGGTTGCTGGCCAGGGTCAGACCGTTGAGTTCGACCTGCACCGGTGCTTGATCCTGCGACACGGTGACCAGTTTCAGGTTGTCCATGTAGCCGTCAGCCTTGACCTTCTGCGCCTGGGCACTGGCGGAGATGTTCATGGTCAGGCCGGAGAATTTCAGGCTCGACTGCTCGTCCAGCGCGGTTTCCAGCGGCAGCAACTCGAGGCTGCTGGTGGTGGATTCGTCGTAGCCGATGTTGGTCACACCTTTAAGCGGCGCGGCGCCCTTGGTGGCGGCAAACCATTTTTCGGTAGCCGGGCTCTTTTCCAGCTCGTAATTGCTGGTGGCCATGACCGGCAGCCACTTCAGCGATACCAGGCGCGAGAACGGCAGTGGGCCGTGCTCGATGTGGTCGACGAACAGCAGCTCGACCGGCTGGTCGCCGAACATCTCGCCTTCGCCCTTGAGACGGTAGTGCGCGGTGCTGGTGAAAGTGTGTCGCTCCAGAGACACCAGCTCCAGCGACGCGGTGCCATTGGAGCCGGCCATCGCGGTCTGCAGTTCTTTGTTGGCGTTGCTGACGGCGTTGTTCAGCACGCCTTCAATCTTGGTCCCGGTGTACCAGGCCCCGCCGGCGCTGATCGCACCGATGGCAACAACAATCCCGAGAAGCACGCCTGCTGATTTATTCATGAATGACCTGATCAATGTCCGTGGCTGTAAGTGTGGTCGTCTTCCCTGAACCCGTGACCGGGTCGCGGCTCGACTCCGCTGAAATTAGCGGTGGAGATTAGCACTGGCAGCGCGAGGCGGCCCAATGTTTAAAGGTTAAAGAGTGTCTATGGGGAGTGTGGACAGCTGACAGGCGGGGAGAGTTGCAGTGTTTTTGAGGACGCTATCGCTGGCAAGCCAGCTCCCACAGGAATGGTTGTGTTCACAAATCCGAGAACACCACAAAAACTGTGGGAGCTGGCTTGCCAGCGATGGGGCCAGAGGACTCCCAGAAGATCAGGAATACTGAACCTCGATCTCATCGAGTTGATGATCGAAGCTCTTCAACCGCGCCGTCCAGGTATACACCAGCACTTCAAAGTCGCGGTCGATCACCGCCCCGCCCGGCCCGTCAGCCCGGGGGTCGCAGAAATCCAGTTGATAACGCTCACGGGCCATGGCTGTGGCGACATCCGACAGTTCGCGGGCATTGTTGAGCCAGTGCCAGCCTTCGTCGGCAATCTGCTTGTCGAGTTCCAGGCACTGTTTTTTCAAGGCTTCGAGGCTTTTTTCCAGCGGCGTACCGGTGAGTTCGCCCATGACTTCGGCGAAGGTGCGTCCCGGTTGCCAGTAACTGCCCCAGAAGTAGCGATCGAACACGGTTTCGACCCGGCGCAGGGCGACTTTGGTGTCCCAGATCAGCACCAGGGTCTTGCCTTGTTCAAGTTGTCTTTTCTTGACTCGCTGCACCTGGATCGACGCCCAGGCCACCACGACAATTGCCATCACCGCGATCAACGCCGTGGCGCTGTCGAGGAAGACCATGGCCTTGTCGATCTGATGGGCCAGCATGATGCCGTAGAAATAGGTGGCCGATAGCAGCACCAGCGCTACCAAGGAGCACCAGAAGCCGAGAGCGTAAGGGTTTTTCATTATTGGTTTCCCCTAGACCAGCGCTAGCAATGTGCGCTGAAAGGGTGCGTTGCACGTGGCACCCCTTCAACACTTCAAAGCATAGCAACGGCTTCAGGGTTTGCTGGCGCTTGAGGCTTGCGTTCGTCCGCTTTCCCAACCGCCACCCAGCGCGAGGAACAAATCGATCTGGCTCATGGCAACCTGGGTGTTGGCGGCGGCCAGTTGCGCAGTGACGTCGGTGTAGGTGCGGGTCGCCTGCAGGTCGGCGAGGAACGACTCGCGCCCGGCCTGGAAGAAGCGGTGCGTCTGGTCGGCGGCGAGTTTCGCCGACTGCTCGGCGTCGGCCAGTGCGTCGCGGCGTTGCAGCAGCGCGGTGTACTGGGCCAGGCCAGTCTGGGTTTCGCGGATGGCGTTGAGCACCACGCCATCGAAGTGCGCCAGCGCACCCTGGGTATTGGCTTCCGCCTCGCGAATACGGGCGCGGGCGCCGTTGGTCGGGACCTTCCAGCTCAACGACGGGCCGAAGCCCCAGCGGTTGGTCGACGGATCGCCAAGGTCGGAAATAATACCGACAGTGCCGATGGTCGCGCCGATGCTGATGTCCGGGTACAGCTCGCCAGTGGCGATGCCGATCCCGGCGGTCGCGGCGGCTAGGCGACGTTCGGCCTGACGCACATCAGGCCGACGCTTGAGCAGCGCCGCACCGTCGCCGACCGGCACCAGTTGGGCGATTTTCGGCAGTTCGGCGCAGGTGGCGGTGCCGGCCGGCAACTGATCGACCGGTTTCGCCAGCAACATCGACAGGCGGAACAGCCCGGCCTGACGCGCCGCTTCATAGCGCGGCATGTCGGCGCGCAACGACTTGAATTGGGTTTGCGAACGGGTGACCTGGGTTTCATCGCCACGCCCGGCATCGCGCAGGCGCTGGATCAGCGTGGTGCTCTGCGATTGCAGGTCAAGGGAGTGCTGGGCGATTTCCCGTTCTTCGTTCGCCGCACACACCTGGGTGTAGGCGCGCACCACGTCCGCCACCAGGGTGATGCGCGCGGTGTCGGCGGCCGCTTGCGTTGCATCGGCGTTGGCTTTTGCCGCTTCGATGCCGCGTTGCAGCGTGCCCCACAGGTCGAACTGGTAAGAGGCACTGATACCGATGTCGGCGACGTTGGACACCGGGACTTTTTCCGGCAGCAAAAACGCCTGACCGGACTCCTGCAAACGCTGGGCGCCCATCTTCACGCCGCCGCTCCAGCCACCGGCCGCTTCGGCTTCATCAACCTGCGCACGGGCCCGCGACAGGTTCGCCGCCGCCACGCGCAAATCCGTATTGGAAGCCATGGCCTGCTGCACCAGTTGGTCCAGACGCGGGTCTTGATACAGCCGCCACCAGTCAGCCGGTACCGGCGCTGACACCACCGGTTTGCCTTCCACCGCCAGTTCGCCCTGAAAGTCCTTGCGCTGCACCGCTGCGTCAGCGGGCAGCTGATAGTCCGGCCCGACCATCTGACAGGCCGAGAGCATCACGCCCAACCCGGCGATCATCAGGGCCCTGTTCATTGCGCGGGCTCCTGCGTTTTATCGTCGATGATCGACACGGTGGCGGTCCGCCCGGCGATCATGCGGAAATCTTCCGGCACCTCGTCAAAGGCGATGCGCACCGGAATCCGCTGCGCAAGCCGCACCCAGCTGAACGCCGGGTTGACGTTCGGCAGCAGGTTGTTGCCGCTGGTGCGGTCGCGGTCTTCGATACCGGCGACGATGCTTTCGACATGCCCGCGCAGCTTGGCCTTGTCGCCGATCACGCGGATGTCCACCGACTGGCCGACATGAATGCCGTCGAGTTTGGTTTCTTCGAAATAACCGTCGATGTGGAACGAGTTGCTGTCGACCACCGACAACACCGGACGTCCGGCGTTGACGAATTCCTGCACACGCGGCGCGCGGTCGTTGACGTAGCCGTCCACCGGGCTGCGGATCACCGAACGGTCGAGGTTGAGCTGCGCGCTGTCCACCGTCACCAGCGCTTCGGCCAGCGCCGATTGCGCCCGGGCGACTTTCGACTGGCTTTCTTCCAGTTGTTCGGCCGGCACCAGATTGCCCAGGCCACGGTTACGCTTGGCTTCGCGCTGGGCTTGAGCCAGGGTTTCCTCACGATCGGCAACCGCCGCTTTAGCCTGACGCAGGGCCAGTTTGAAGCGGTCCTGATCGATGCTGAACAACACCTGACCGCGTTTGATCAACTGGTTGTCCTTGACCTCGACCTGCTGGATCAGCCCGGACACGTCCGGAGCGATCTGGATGATGTCGGCGCGGATGTGGCCGTCGCGGGTCCACGGCGCAAACATGTAATACATCACCATGCGCCAGACGAGGACGACGGCAAAAGTCACGATCAGCAGGGTCAGGACCACGCGACCGATGGTCAGAAACGGTTTTTTCATGTCATCAGGTATCGACTGAGTGAGTCCACGCCGTACAGCATCACGGCGTAGAGGGCCACGTTGAACAATGCCCGGTGCCAGACCAGACGGTAAAAGTGCACACGCGTGAGCACGCCGTGCACCAGCAGAAACAACACATAGGTGATGCCCATCAGCACCAACAGGGTCGGCAGGAAAATCCCGCTGATATCCAGATCACCGATCATAGGGGCGCTCCATCGGGCAGCGGTTCTTCGGCATCGCTGGTGCTGACGAATTCCACGCCGGGCAGCAGCGCCAGGCGCAAACCGCTCAAGGCATGCAACAGGTTTAGCCGGGTTTCTTCGTCGCCGTGGCCTTTGAGCGCGCGGCGCGCGCGGTCCATCGTCATCAGCAACGGACTCGGCGCCGGCAAGCGTTCGCCGGCCTTCAGACACGCGCGGAAATACTCGCCGACCTCAGCCACCACTTGCTGCAGCAGGGCCTTCGGCGCGCCGCTGACCCGTGGCGTGTAAGCCAGCAGATCGAGCAGGTTCAGGCCGACGCGCACTTCACGCATGGCAATCCCGGTGTCTTGGCCGGTCATGGCCAGACGCGGCAAGTGCTGCATCAGACGATCGAGCAACTGCACGCCCAGATGCCGATGCTCGGCCAGATTGGCCGGTTCGGTCATGCGCACGATGTCTTTCCAGCTGAAGCGGGTCAGACGTTTGGCGGCCAGCTCGACGCCGAACGGGCGGGCGATCAGGGTCCAGATAAACGCGAACAACAGGCCCAGAGGGCCGGCCAGGTTGGAGTTCACAAAGGCGAAGAAGTCCGCGTCGTACGCGCCCTGAATGCTGATGAACGACGAGGTGTTGACCAGCGTCAGGAGCATGCCGAGGAAGAAGCGCGGCTGCACCGTCAGGGTGCCGACACAGATGAACGGAACCGCAAACGCCAGTACCAGCATCGGGAAATCGTGCAGGTTCGGCAGAATCAGAAACAGGTAAAGGCTGGCGAACAGCACCGACATCCCGGTCCAGAAAAAGAACCGGTAGATCTGCGGTGCCGGGTCGTCCATCGAGGCGAAGAAACTGCACGCTACCGCCGCCAGAATCACCGCGCTGCCACCGTCCGGCCAGCCGAGCAGAATCCACAGCACCGAAGCGACGATGATCGCCAGAACGGTCGAGGCCACCGAATACAGCATCATCCCGCGGTCGAGAAACGGCGTCAGCCGCCCGAGGCGCCAGTGCCGGTACACCGCACGCCAGCTGTCCTGGCGCTCGCAGAGAATCGCGTCCTGCAAACTGCGGCAGTCCTGCCACAGATCGATGAATTCGCCGAGGCGATAAATCGCGTTGGAGAACAGCAATTGCTTGCGATCTTCCAGCGCCTCGCAGCTTGGCTGCAAGGCCTGAAGTTGATCCTTGAGCGCCTGCCACCGTTCGAGATCGGCGTCGTTATGGCCGAGCCATTGCTGGGTCGCGGTCAACAGCGGGGCAAACTTTTCCACCAGTTCCGGTGTGCGCCGTTCAAGCGCGTAGAGCGAATCTTCCAGAGCGTCGATCACCGGCAGCAGGTGGATCATCCGCCCGCGCAGTTCCTTGGTGTTGCGCACGGTTTGCGGTCGAGCGCCTTCGTGGGGCAACTGGCCGATCATCAATTCGAGACTGTTGAAATTGGCGACCATGGCCATGCGCAGCGCGGCGATCTGCTCAGGCTGCACGTCGCGGCTGAGAAACTTCAGGCTGTAGGTGGTGGCGTCGGCGAACCACTTGCCCACCGCGTCGTTGAACACCGGCGCTAAGCGACGCGGCCAGAACATCGCGCCGACCACCGCCGCCACAGCGATGCCGAGAAAAATCTCTTCGGTGCGCGCTTCCGCCACGTCCCACACCGCCAGCGGGTTATCCACGGTCGGCAAGGCGATCAGCGGCAGGGTGTAGCCGGCCAGCATCAGCGCGTAGTTATTGGCGGTACGCAGGTGCAGCGACAGGAACAGCAAAATCCCCGTCCACAAGGCAATCACCACCACCAACACGTACGGACTCTGCACGAACATCGGCACGAACAGCACTGCCGCCGCCGCTCCGAGAAAAGTGCCGATGGCGCGGTACAGCGCCTTGGAACTGGTCGGGCCGAGAAACGGGCTGGAAACGATGTACACCGTGGCCATCGCCCAATACGGACGCGGCATTTGCATGAGCAAGGCGATGTACAGCGCAATCATCGACGCTGCAAAGGTACGGACCCCGTAGAACCAGTCACGGGCAGGCGGGATGCCAGAGAAAAAACCGTTCAAGAATTGATCACCACAGGCGGATTGGCCGCCTCAAAGGCTCGCAGTACCCGAAGCGTAGCCTCCAGATCACTCTGGTCGATGCCTTCGAGCACTTCATGACGCAGACGCACCAGTTCGATCTCCACCGCTTGCACCAGTTCACGGCCGGTGTCGGTCAGGCTCAGGCACTTGGCCCGACGATCCTGCGCATCTTCGGTGCGGCAGACGTAGCCGGCGTGGCACAACTGATCGAGCAGGCGCACCAGCGACGGACTCTCCATCCCGGCTGCCTGCGCCACCTGCACCTGACGCACGCCCTCGCCCAACCGTCCGATCATCAACAACGGCACGGCGCAGGCTTCGGAGATTCCATAGTTGACCAGCGTGGTCTGGCAGATCTTCCGCCAATGCCTGGCGGCCACCACCATGGCACTGCTGATGTTCATCTGGAGAGCGTCGAGGGAATTCGGCACGGGAAAATGCACACTGTTAGTTTGCTAACTATCAATATCGCATTGGCGGGGAATTTCAGTCAAGTTTTGAAACAAATCTGCCCGCTGGTCGTGCGCACCGTAAACAGATGTGGCCGTTCGCAAAATAATGGTTATCCCTCCCGCCCCTTGCGCAACAACACATTCAACTGATCCACCACCTCCGCCCAATCCGCATCATCAAGAATCTCGCCGCGCAAAAAATCCGCCTGGCTCTTGCTCCAGAAAAACGCGTCTGCGAGGTGCAACTCGGGTTTGAGTGGTGAATGGGTGGCGATGAATTGCTCGATGCCGGTCGGGTCGCTGTCCAGTCCCAGTTGCTTGAACAGGGATGGGAGGCTGTGGGTGGGCTGCTCCATGGAGGACTCCTTAAGGAATGCGGTGGATGGGCGATTATTCGCGAGCAAGCCCGCTCCCACAGGGGATTGCGGTCAACCTGTGGGAGCGGGCTTGCTCGCGAAGGTGTCAGTGGCCACACCACAAAACCTAATGACTCAACTCCTGCACCTGCGCATGCGGCACCATTTTCAGAAACTCGGGCATGCTCATGTGCAGCAGGTAGTTGTGGTTGCCGGCTTCCAGGTAAATGTCTTTCTGCCGGGTCAGCAGCGGGTCGATGACCATGTCCAGGCCGTAGGAATCACCGAGCGGCGGCACCGCACCGCGTTCGCAGTCATCGAAGATATGCGCCAGGTTGCTCTCCCGGGTGATCTGCCATTCGCCGCGAATGCGCACTTTACTCAAGTCCAGATGCCGGCTGGCCGGCAGCACGGCCATCAGGTAATGCCCGTGATGGTCGTCGAGAATGACCGACTTGGCCACGCGTTCGGCGGGCACCCCGGAAACCCGTGCGGTTTCCAGGCTGCTGGCCGAGTGTCGGTGGGCCACGACGTCATATTCGCAATGCGCCCGATTCAGGCTGCTCTGCACTTTTTTTGCCATACGCATGATGCACCTCGGTGTCACGCTGAACGTTGTACCTGTTCTGCTGAGTCTAGTTCGGCAAGCCACTGGCGAAGGGAAATCCGCTCACTGGACACATCTGTTCATTGATCAGAATTCATCCAGCGCCAGGCTCAACTAGACTCAAGGAACCAACCCATGACTCTCCCGGAGGGTCACGTGACCAGTCGATGTTGTACGTTTTTCCTGATACTGCTGGCCAGCGGCTCGGCCCTCGCGGCTGATGTCCTGCCGACGGCGGTCAATCCGCTCGGCCTGTGGCTGATCACCCTTGGCATTGCCTTTCTGATCGCCGAAGCAGCGCTGCCCAACTACGGGGTGATCGGCCTCGGCGGGATCATCATGTTCGTCATCGGCGCGCTGATTCTGGGCAACGCCGAGTTGCCAGTGCCGATGATCATCGGCCTCGGCCTGCTCAGCGCCCTGCTGCTGATCGCGTTGATCGTCCGCGCCTTGAAAACCCGCCCGCGCCACGCCGTCAGCGGCGATGCCGGGCTGGTCGGCAGCGTGACGGCGGTGACCACCGTGCAAGCGGAAAACGCCTATAACGGCTGGGTGCAATTGCAGGGTGAACACTGGCAAGTGCACAGCACGACACCGCTGCACGCCGGGCAATCGGTGCGCGTGGTCGGGCGTAAAGGCTTACTGCTGAAAGTCGCCGCGACTGACGCGGTGCGACACGGAGA
The DNA here is from genome assembly GCF_023100615.1 of Pseudomonas sp. MWU12-3103b. Taxonomy (NCBI): domain Bacteria; kingdom Pseudomonadati; phylum Pseudomonadota; class Gammaproteobacteria; order Pseudomonadales; family Pseudomonadaceae; genus Pseudomonas; species Pseudomonas sp. MWU12-3103b. The sequence continues at coordinate 69,869 of NZ_JALMEY010000004.1, read as the reverse complement.
GTGATCATGGGTCTGCAAATCGGTTTCGTTGCACTGCTGCTGTTGGTGATCGCCCTCGCCGGGTCAACCTTCCGAATCCTGCGTGAGTACGAGCGCGGCGTGGTGTTCCAGCTCGGGCGCTTCTGGCAGGTCAAGGGCCCAGGGCTGATCCTGCTGATTCCGGTGGTGCAGCAAATGGTCCGGGTCGACCTGCGCACCGTGGTCCTCGACGTGCCGCCACAGGATGTGATCACCCGCGACAACGTCTCGGTGAAGGTCAACGCGGTGCTGTACTTCCGCGTGCTCGACCCGCAGAAGGCGATCATTCAGGTCGAAGACTTTCTCTCGGCCACCAGCCAACTGGCGCAGACCACCCTGCGCGCGGTGCTCGGCAAACATGAGCTGGATGAACTGCTGGCCGAACGCGAGCAATTGAACATCGACATCCAGCAGGTGCTCGACGCCCAGACCGATGCCTGGGGCATCAAGGTCGCCAACGTCGAGATCAAGCACGTTGATCTCAATGAATCGATGGTGCGTGCGATTGCCAAACAGGCCGAAGCCGAACGCGAACGCCGGGCCAAGGTGATCCACGCCGAAGGCGAACTGCAGGCCTCGGAAAAACTCATGCAAGCCGCCGAAATGCTCGGCCGCCAGCCCGGCGCCATGCAGTTGCGTTACATGCAGACGCTGAGTTCGATTGCCGGTGACAAGAGCTCGACGATTGTCTTTCCGTTGCCGATCGAGTTGCTCAAGGGGATGGCGGATCTGTCGGGAAAAACCTGACAGCAAAAGATCGCAGCAACTCAAGATTCACAAAGGCATCCTGGGCACATTGCCGAACCCGTTCGCGCAACCACGGCGAAGCCTCGCGGCGCTTGTCTTCGCCATCAGCGACAAAACGCTGGGACGGCTGCTTGGCGTGCTGCACCGTCGCCGCCAACACCTGCTGCCGCTGCTCGGCATTCAAGCGGAAAAAATTCGCCAATCGGCCGGCCATGGCCTCGGGCAATTCGCTGTAGTTCACCAGCAGTCCATCACCCTCACGGCAGTGCAGATAAGCCGACGCCAGCAAGCGACCAAGCCGTCGTACGATGAAGTCTTCACTGCCGGTAAACGGCAAACCATCGTCGAGCACACAGTTCCCAAGCATCCCCGGCACCATGTGCATCCCCGGACGGCGCACGTGCGACACGGCGATTTCCAGCGGATCGCGGTACACGAACAACCATGGCGTATCGGGAAAGCATGCCTGCAACAGCGGCCACTCGCCGATGTTCCAGGCGTCGAGCTTGATCACCAGTCGCTGCTCGACACCGCGTCGACGTTGACCGTAGGCCGAGAGCAATCCACGGATCGCTGCACGCCGCTCGACTTCGGGCAGCTCACCTCGCAAAAGCGCATCAAGCGGCGGTGGCTCCGAGACCACAATATGGTCATCGAGCCGCGCGAGCATCTGGCTGATCAACGTCGAACCGCAACGCGAGGCGTGCAGGATAAAGGCACTCGGCGCCAACCCCGGGCTTTGCGCTTGCCACTCGGTCAGCACCGACAGCGATGTCTGCCGGCGAAAAGCCTGATTGAACGGCAACCGCAGCGCCTCTTCGACGGCGTCACGAAAAAAAGGCTGATGCAGTGGCGTGTCAGCAAACCAGCACCAGTCGACTTGCCACTGCCCCGCCAGCGGCCAGATCCGGATCGGCAACCAACCGTGCAGATTCAGCCGCTCCATTGTTCGTTCCATTGCCGACGACCGCTGCGCATCGCGGCGCGCAGTTCTTCGCGGGAGAATGGCAAGCCGTGTTTGGCGGCCAGCTCCAGAGTGCGCTCGATGAACGACTCAGGCTCCGCCATGTGCTGCAGAGTCGCCGCCAACGCTGCGTCACCTGCAACCAGTCGCTGGAATTGCTGTAACGCCGAATCGGCCGGTTGCGTTGCAGGAGTGTCGCGCAAACCTTCGGCGATCTTCTGCGTGAGCCAGGCCCCGGGCCGGCAGTCGAGCACCAGATGAATCCGCGCGCAGGTATCGAAATTATCCACCCGATGCGCACGAGCAAGATCGAGAAACCAGCACTCCCCCGCCGCCATCGGCACCCGTTGACCATCGAGCCAGAAATCCACTGCAGGTGGGCTGAGCAACGGAATATGCAGGCGCAGATCGGTATCCGGCCCTTCCAGGTCGTAATCACGATGCTCGTGAATTCGCCCGCCCGGCCCCAGTCGCAACAAGCGCGCACAGACGATATCCAGCGTCAGATCGCGCAGCCCCAACCGCCAGCGTTCATCGCACAGCCAAGGCGTGCGCTGCAGCGTTTCGCCGCGCCCGGGCGATAACTCGGTCAGCGCATCGGCGGCCGAAATCAGTGCCACACCGCTCCAGTCGCCCGTGAAGTAATCCGTGTTGAAGTGGCCGTGCCATGCATCTTCGGCAATCGCCTGCAGCGCCTGCAACAGCAGCGGCAAGTCCACCGCCACCGGCAGACGTGAACAGGCCGGGCGGCTCATGCCTTGGGCAACACCGCGCATTCGCCAAGCCAGGTCAGCAGCCGATCCAGACAGGCCTCCACAGTCTGCACGCCGGTGTCGAGCACCAGCGAGGGCTGCGCGGGCGGCTCGTACGGTGCCGAAACCCCGGTGAAACCGGCCATTTCGCCACGCCGTGCGCGGGCGTAATGCCCCTTCGGATCACGCTGCTCGCACACCGCCAACGACGCGCTGCACCAGACCTCGCGATAGTCCGCAGCCAAACGCTGGGCGAACACCTCGCGCAGCTCCAGCAACGGCGCGATCATCGCCAGAATCACGATCTGCCCGTTCTCCACCAGCAGCGCTGCCAGCTCGCTGGCACGGCGGATGTTCTCCAGGCGATCGGCATCGCCAAACCCCAGATCGCGGTTGAGCCCGACCCGCAAGCCGTCGCCATCGAGCACCACGCTCTGCACGCCACGGGCAAACAACTCGGCGTGCAGCGCCTGGGCCAGCGTCGATTTGCCCGCCGCCGGCAGACCGGTGAGCAAAATCGCCGCACCGCGATGGCCGTTGCGGGCCTCGCTTTGCGAGCGACTGATTCTGGCGACGGGCGCCAGCAGATTATCGGGCAGCGGCATGCGCCACCACAGGCACCGAGATATCCCCCGACGCCCACGCGGACTCGCGGTTGGCCAACGCCGTGGCGATCGACTGCACTTCGGTGGACTGCACCTGATCCGGCAGCGGGTCGAGACCAGCGCTGGCGAAGATCTGTCCATAGGCGTTGCGCAGATCGGCATACGACAAGTCACGGCGCAGGTCGGCTTGCAGGTTGTTCAGCTCGCCCTGAATCAGTTCAAGTTCACCGATACCGGCGGCCTGATGCCGATTGCGCAATTGGCCAACGATCTGCCCGTCGATGTCCGACAGTTGCTGATTGGTCTTGAACTGCCGCAGCGCCTCCTGATAGTTGGCGTTCGCCACATACAGCTGCGCCAGCACCGCGATCGACATCGCCTGACGCCGGGCGGTGGCGACTTCCTCACCCGCCTTGGCGACGTCGATGGCCGCCGGAGCGGAAATCACGTTGAACAGGTTCCAGGTGACTTTCACGCCGTAGTCGGCCCAACCCTGTTCGACGAGGAACGAGTTGCTGTCGTAATGCCCGCCGGCGGAAAACTCCAGACCCGGCAGCAGGCGCAACATCGCCTTGCGGGTTTCGGCGGCGCTGATGCGGCTCTGATAATCCTGCTCGCGCAGTTCCGGACGGCTGGTCAGGGCTTCCTGCTCGAGTTTGGCCATGGCGACCTTGAGTTCGGGAATCTGATAACCGTCATCGGTCGCCAGCGTCAGGTTGGTGCCCAGCGGCAGGTTGATCAGCGTTGCCAATTCGGTTTTCGCCAGCGACAGGGCGCGGCGCTGTTCTTCCAGTTGCCGCGTGGCTTCGATCAGCGAGCGCTGGTAACCGAGTGCCTGCACCGGGTCGCCGATGCGCTGATCGCTCAGGCTCTGGCTGTCACGCCGGGCGGTGTCGACGCGGGCCATCAGGCTGTCGATCTGCTTGAGCAACCGTTCGGCAGCCATCGCGCGCCAATAGGCTGAGCGCACGTCCTGAACGATGGTGTTGATCACCTTGCGCCGGCGTTCCTGCACGATCAGGCGCTGGTCGCCCTGCTGCTTGGCGCTGATGTAGCTGACGCCGAAGTCGAGGACGTTCCAGACCATGGTCAGGTCGGCGACATCGCGGTCGCGGTCCTGCGAGGTCGAGGGTTCCAGAGACTGAGTGCCGGTGCGCACGCTCTGGCTGCTGGAGGCGTTGACGTTGTTGCGCCCGACGTAACCGGCGTCCAGCGCCATGCGCGGCAGCATGTCGAAACTGGCGAGGTCGAGCTGCCGCTTGGCCAGCGCTTCCTCCATGATCTTCAAACGGCCTTCGAGGTTGTATTTCACCGCGCGGGCCATGGCCTGATGCAGGGTCAGCGGGCCACGCAGCGGCTCCTGATCCTTGTACATGCTCTGCAGGTCGGTTCTGGCCCGCTGCTCACTGACGCTGCGTTCGATCGGCTCACTGGTCACTGCACATCCGCTGATCGCCAGCGCCAGCAGGCTGGCGCCGAACAACTTCTGACTTTTCTTCATCCCTGGATCGCCCCTAGGTGCCGCACCGTGTTGAGTAGTTGTGTGTTCAGGCCTGCATTTCGCTGATGCCGACCTGGCGCAATGCCGCTGCCAGGTCGTCGACCCGGTGCTGCTCGCTGTCCTTGAGTTGTTGCAATTGCTGCCCGAGGGTCGGCGCGCCAAATACCCCGCGCAGCCCTTGGGAAATGTCACCGGCCTTGAGCGAGTGACTGTCGAAGGCGTTCAGCGCCTCCCGCTCGGCGCCGCCGTTCTGGTGGAACAGGCTCGACAGCGTACTGCTGGCGAAGACTCCGCCATCACCGCCACCGAAACCGAGGAAGCCGTGCCCGCTGCCGTCACCGCTTCCGTCGCTGCTGCTGAATACCTGGGCGATGAAGCTCGGGCTCAGAGCACCGTGATTGATGAAAATGTCCCCCAGCGGCCGGATGCCGTCGCCCAGTACACGCTGCTCGAACAGCGGCGGGAAGGTCAGCGGCGAGCCGAGATTGCCGGTCGGTGGCGTAAATACGAACGGTTGCAACGGCACGTCCGGGGCCGGCGGCGGTGCGACCGGATCGCTGCTGCGGGACAGCGGATCGGGAATCACCCCATTGGTCGGCGTGGTCGGCACCGTTGGCGGAATAGCCGGCGGCACGGTATTGATCGCGTAGTTATTGGAGCTGCTGACACCGCTGCCGCTGTTGCCGGACAGGTCACTGACCCCGGCGCTGTTGACGCTGATCGCATTACTGGCGCTGTTGATGTTGGCGCCCGGGGTCAGCGTCGCGGTCCAGGTCTTGCCGCCGTCGTTGCTGCTCAGGTTCGACAGGGTGCCGTTGCCGACATTGATGTCACTGAGATCAAACCCGGTCACCGCCTCATTGAAGCTGATGGTCACCTGCGAGGTCTGGCCCACACCCAGATTCGGATTGGCAACCACCACCGTGGCGGTCGGCCGTTCGCTGTCGAGGGCGTAGTTGTTCGACACCGCCACCGTGCTGCCGGCGTTGCCCGCCAGGTCGCTGACGTTGCTGGTGTCCAGCGCAATGAAATTGCTCGGGTCGGTGACATTCGCGGTCGGGGTGAACGTCGCGGTCCAGGTCTTGCCGCCATCGCTGCTGGTCAGATTGCTCAGGTCGCCGTTGGTCACGCTCAGGTCGGACAGGTCGAAATTGCTCACCGCCTCGCTGAAGGTGAAGGTCACCGTGGTGGTCTGGCCGATGCCCAGATGCGGATTGGCGACCACGATGTCCACCGTCGGCCGGGTTGCATCGAGGATGTAGTTGTTGGAGATGGCGATACTCGCCCCAGCATTGCCGGCCAGATCCTGAACACCGGCGGTGTCGATCAGAATCAGGTTGGTCGCGTCATTGACGCCGGCTGTCGGGGTGAAAGTCGCCGTCCAGGTCACGCCACCGTCGCTGCTGGTCAGGTTCGACAGCGCACCGTTGGCGACGCTGATGTCCGACAGGTCAAACCCGCTCACCGCCTCGCTGAAGGTGATGGTCACTGTGGTGGTTTCACCGATGCCCAGGCGGTTGTCGGCAACCACGATGGTGGCGGTCGGCAGCGCGGTGTCGATGGCGAAGTTGTTGGAATCGGTGGTACCGATGCCGCTGTTGCCCGACAGGTTGGCCACCCCGGCATTGTTCAGGGTGATCAGGTTGATGGCGTCGGTGACATTGGCTATCGGCGTGAAGGTGGCCGTCCAGGTGATACCGCCGTCGCTGCTGCTGACATTGCTCAACGTGCCGTTGGCGATGGTCAGGTCGCTGTTGTCAAAACCGCTGACCGCTTCGCTGAAGGTGATGGTCACCAGCGAGGTTTCCCCGGCCCTGAGCGACGTGTCGGCAACCACGATGGTGGCGGTCGGCACCTGAGTCTGGATCTGATAGTTGGCCGAACTGGTGGTGCCGGTGCCGGTGTTGCCGGCCAGGTCGGTGATGCCGGTGTTGTTCAGGACAATCAGGTTGGTGAGGTCGGTGATACCGATGTTCGGCGTGAACGTGGCCGTCCAGGTAATGCCGCCGTCGCTAGACGAAACATTGCTCAGGGTGCCGTTGGCGACGCTCAAATCGGAGTTGTCGAATCCGGTCACGGCCTCACTGAAGGTGATGGTCACCTGCGCGGTTTCACCGGGACGCAGATCGCTGTCGGTCATGACAATGGTCGCCGTCGGACGCTGACTGTCGACCGCATAGTTGTTGGAATCGGTGGTACCGCTGCCGACGTTGCCCGCCAGATCGGCGATGCCGGTGTTGTCCAGGGTGATCAGGTTGGTGGTGTCGGTGATCCCCGCCGCCGGCGTTAACGTCGCCGTCCAGGTGAGGCCGCCGTCGCTGCTGCTCACCGCACTCAGCGTGCCGTTGGCGATGGTCAGGTCGGCGTTGGTGAAACCGGTCACCGCTTCGCTGAAGGTGATGGTCACCAGACTGCTCTGGCCGACGCCGAGCGCGGTGTCAGCCACCACGATGGTGGCGGTCGGGCGCTGAGTGTCGATCGAGTAATTGTTGGAATCGGTGGTGCCGCTGCCGGCATTGCCCGACAGGTTCTGTACGCCGGCGTTGTCCAGGGTGATCAGGTTGGTGGCGTCGGTGATGTTGCTGGTCGGCGTGAAGGTCGCTGTCCAGGTGATGCCACCGTCGCTGCTGCTGACTGCCGACAATGTGCCGTTGGCTATCGTCAGGTCGGCATTGCTGAAACCGGTCACCGCTTCGCTGAAGGTGATGGTCACCAGTGAGGACTCGCCGATCTTCAGACTGGAGTCCGCCACGATGATGGTCGCGGTCGGCACCACGGTGTCGATGGTGTAGTTGTTGGAGTTGGTCGTGCCGCTGCCGGCGTTGCCCGCCAGGTCGGCGATACCGGTATTGGCCAGCGTGATCAGGTTGCTTGCGTCGTTGATGCCCACGTTCGGCGTGAATGTTGCCGTCCAGGTGATGCCGCCATCGCTGCTACTCACCGCCGTCAACGTGCCATTGGCGATGGTCAGGTCGGCGTTGGTGAAACCGCTCACCGCTTCGCTGAACGTGATGGTCACCAACGAGGTTTCGCCGGCCGTAAGGTTGCTGTCGGCGACCACGATGGTTGCGGTCGGGCGCTGGGTGTCAATGGCGTAGTTGTTGGAGTCGGTGGTGCCGCTACCGGCGTTGCCCGCCAGGTCGGCAATGCCGGTGTTGTCCAGGGTAATCAGGTTGGTGGTATCGGTGACGCTGGCGCTCGGAGTGAACGTCGCGGTCCAGGTGATGCCGCCGTCGCTGCTGCTGACTGCGCTCAGCGTGCCGTTGGCAATGGTCAGGTCGGCGTTGGTGAAACCGGACACCGCTTCGCTGAAAGTAATGGTCACCAGCGAGGTTTCGCCGATTTTCAGAGCGTTGTCAGCCACCACGATGGTCGCGGTCGGGCGCACGGTGTCGATGGCGTAATTGTTGGAGTCGGTGGTGCCGCTGCCGGCGTTGCCGTTCAGGTCAGCGATGCCGGTATTGTTCAGCGTGATCAGATTGGTCGCATCAGTGATGCTGGCAGTCGGCGTGAAGGTCGCCGTCCAGGTGATGCCGCCATCGCTGCTGCTGAGCGCCGACAACGTGCCGTTGGCAATGGTCAGGTCGGCATTGGTGAAGCCGGTCACAGCTTCGCTGAAGGTGATGGTCACCAGCGAGGTTTCGCCGATCCGCAGGTTGTTGTCGGCCACCACGATGGTCGCGGTCGGACGCGCAGTGTCGATGGCGTAGTTATTGGAGTTGGTGGTGCCACTACCGGCGTTGCCGGCCAGATCGACGACCCCGGTGTTATCCAGGGTGATCAGGTTGGTGGTGTCGGTGATGCTGTTGGTCGGCGTGAGCGTGGCGGTCCAAGTGATGCCGCCGTCACTGCTGCTCAGACCGCTCAGGGTGCCGTTGGCCACCGTCAGGTCGGCGGTGGTGAAGCCGCTGACCGCTTCGCTGAAGGTGATGGTCACCAGCGAGGTTTCACCCGCTGCCAGATTGCTGTCGGCCACGACAATGGTCGCGGTTGGCCGCACGGTATCGATCACGTAATTGGCCGAATCCGTCGTGCCGCTGCCAGCGTTGCCGGCCAGGTCAGCGATACCGGTGTTGTCCAGAGTGATCAGGTTGGTGGTGTCGGTGATGCTGGCGGTCGGGGTGAACGTTCCGGTCCAGGTGATGCCACCGTCGCTGCTGCTGACTGCCGACAATGTGCCGTTGGCGATGGTCAGATCGGCGTTGGTGAAACCGGTGACCGCTTCGCTGAAGGTAAAGGTCACCAGCGACGTGTCGCCGATCTTCAACGCCGTGTCGGCCATCACGATGGTCACGGTCGGCCGCGCGGTATCGATCGCATAGTTGACGGAACTGGTCGTGCCGACGCCCGCCACGCCGTCGCTGATCGCATTGACCCCGGTGTTATCGAGGGTGATCAGGTTGGTGGCGTCGGTGATGTTGTTGGTCGGAGTGAAGGTCGCGGTCCAGGTCAGGCCACCGTCGCTGCTGCTGACCGCTGTCAGCGTACCGTTGGCAATGGTCAGGTCGGCGTTGGTGAAACCGGTGACCGCGCGGCTGAAGGTGATGGTCACCAGCGAGGTTTCGCCGATTTTCAACGCCGTGTCCGCCATCACGATGGTTGCGGTGGGTGGTTCCACATAAGCGGTATTGAGTGTGCCGCCATTGTTGTAGATCGCCGCGAAAGCCAACGGTACAGAGCCCGTCACGCCGCCGCCCAGTTCGGCGCCGCCGGCGCCGCTGCCGGCCGCGTTGCCGCTGATGGCGCTGAAGTTGGCGGCGGTGATCAGTACCGTGCCGCCCTGGTTCCAGATCGCACCGACACCCCGTCCGCCGTCGCCGCCGTTCAGGTTGTTGCTGCCCTGGCCGCTACCACCGCCGCCACCACCGCCCGCACCGAGGTTGTTGCTGATGACCGAGGTGCCGACAATTTTCAGGGTGCCGGTGGAGGCGTTGTAAATGCCGCCGGCCGCATTGCCGCCGACGCCGCCCACCTTGTCCCAGCCGGAGCCGCCACCGCCGCCGCCAATCGAAATGGTGCCGTTGTTCGCGGTGCCGCCATTGCCGCCGTTGCTGTAATAGGACACGCCCACGCCGCCGGCACCGCCGACGGTGGAGCCGCCGCGGCCGCCCATGTGCGTGGCGTCGTAGCCACCGCCGTAGCCACCGACGCCACCACTGCCGGCCTGGCCGCCCAACGTCCCGGTGCCCGGCCCGGCCGTACCGCCATGGCCGCCGCCCTGACCACCGAGGCCGCCGCCACCGCCACCGCCGCCGCCGTAGTTGGCTCCCGTGACACCCCCACCACCGCCACCACCGGCCGCCGCGTTACCGGTGACCGAAACGTTGTTCAAGGTCAGGACGCCGGCGTTGAAAATCCCCCCGCCCATGGCCCCGGTTGCGCCATAGCCGCCATTTCCGCCATTGCCCGAGACCAATCCGCGAGTAATGACCAGACCATCGAGTGTCACCGTGCTGCTGGAGGTGATTTCCACCACCCGCGTCCGGTACTGGCCATCGAGGGTGACGTCCGCCACCCCGTCGTTGTTCAGGTCGCCATCAACGGTGATGTTCTTGTTGATCAGCAATTCCGAGGTGAGCTGCACCGTCATGCCGCTGCTGAAGGTCACGATGTCGCCGTTCTGCGCCGACGCCAGCGCTGCGCGCAACGAGCCGACCCCGGTGTTCGCATTGTTGGTGGCGGTCCAGGTGGCGAGGCCCCACTGGTACTCGCTCATCGACAGGGCCGACAGCACGTTGGCGCTCTCGATCCTGCCCGTGGCGATTTCCAGATCCCAGTCGCCGCCCACCCCGGTGCGGTTGTTCGAGGCGGCCACATCGCGGCCGGTCAATTGTGCCAGCGAGTCGACGAAGCTCAGGCCGCGGTCGCCCTCGGCGGTGTAGCAGCCGTAAATGAGGATGTCGCCGCCAACGTTCATGTCCTTGCCGATTTCCGCCAGCACTGCACTGCGTTGCGCGACGTTGTCCGCCGACAGATAGCTGTTGCCGAGCCACAGGTCACCGGCGTTGCCGTGAGCGATGATCTGCACCGAGCTGACACCCGAATGCTGGTCGAGGTAATCAGCGATCTGCTGCAAGCCGTCCTTGCTGGCATCGAGCTTGACCACTTGCGCGCCGGGAGCAACGCCTTTGAGCAGGCTGTCGGCATCCTTGACCCGGGCATCGACGAACACCACGCTCTGGCCCGGTACGGCGACAGGGCTGGCAGCCGGCGTGGCATCGGCCTGGCCGTGGGTGTCCTTGCTGACCGACGGATGATCGGCCGTGGGCGCCTTCGCCGCATCGGCAGTGGGGTGGCTGTCGGGCTGGGCCACAGCGGTATCGGCCACGGTGGCCGCGACAGCGCCGTCGAACAGCATGCGCGGTTCCAGCGACATGATCAGCGGCGCAGCCAGCGTCCGTTGGCCTTCGGTTACCCGCGACTTTTGCTTGCTCCACCACATGTTGCTCACCCGGACTCGAACAGTTGTAAACGCATCAATGAAAAACGCCGCGATCAACTGATCGCGGCGTCGGACTTCATACGAATCACATTGGCAGCGCTGGCTGAGCCATCGAGCCAAAAGGACAGATCGGCGTATTGCTTGAACAGATCAGGCGGCAGAATCGTGCGTCGGGACTGCAGGGCGACCTTGGGTTTGACCTTGTGCAGGCCGGCCACACCCAGGGCCTGGTCGAACTCCGGCGCGTCATAGGCCAGGTGTTCGAAATCGTGCTCGAACCAGGGTTCGCCAATGAAGTCGTAGACCAGCCGCAGCACCCGCTCCGGGGCCTGGGTCAACAAGTCGTAATCGACGATCAGCAGCGAATCGGCGTGCTCGCCGTAATAGGCTTCCTTGAGCGCCGCCCAGGCAAAACCAACCAGACGATTGCGCTGGGCCAGGGTTTCGCAGCGGCTGTAGACGGTGTTGCGCTCGACGGCATCGCCGAACAGCTTGGTGTTTTCATAAGGATTGGCGCGGTACAACCGTTCCAGGCTGTCCATCACCCAGGCGACGTTGCGCACGCAGGCAATGACTTTGGCTTTGGGGAACAGATCGCTGATCGCCGGCAGGCGCGAACTCCACTGCCGGTTGGTGTCGAACACCACCGGTTTGTCAGCCTTGTCGGCATAGTAGGAATCGAACAGCCCGCGCAGCAGGCGCCGGCGCATTTCGGTGTCGATCACCGCGCCGAATTCGCTGCCGGCGCTGCATTGTTCAAGGACACCGGAGAAGAGTGCGCCGACCGGACTGGTCATGCCGGCATGAAAGCGCGGGTTCTGCAGAAGAATCGCAGAAAGCAGGGTAGAGCCTGAGCGCGGCAAGCCGGAGATAAAGTGGAACTGCTGCAATCCCTTCACCCTACTTTGTAAGTCCTTTTGTCCGACGAGCGTAGTCCAACAATACCCTTTCGACTAGTAGTGTTTTGATATCAAAACAGAGCAAAACGGACTATGAAGATCTGTTTTTATCGCCAAAGAAAAGGTGAACCGTTTAAGTCATTGCATCGCTGTTCCGTTATCGGTGGTCAACGAAAAAAGTCGCGCATTCGCGCCGCCGGCATGGGTCTGATCACGCAACTGCCAGTTTTTCGGCAAGGGTCGGAACGGATCGGGCACGTCCACATCCAGATCACCGATCAACCAGACGCGAGCACTGCCCTTGGGCAGGTCGTCGAGTCGATCCAGATAGACCTCCTCAGACACCAGGGTGCCGAAACCGTAGTGATTCGGGCGCGTCGAACGACCATCGGCGGCGGGCGGGGTAAACAGGCGCACCTGAGCGTCAGTGCGGTTGTAGTAGACGTAACTGAGATACCAGAGCATGTCGCTGGTGACGATCCGGTCACCGCTGACGAAATGCCGGTTGATGTAATCGACCATGACATTGAACTGATCGTGCGGGTCGACCGTGGCGTTGGTGTTTACGCCCACCAGCTCAACCCCGACCCATGACACCAGAACCGCCACTGCCAGCACACGAGCGCGGCGGTACAACCGGTCGATGGCCAGCGCCGCCAGCATCGGCAATCCCAGCGCATAGGCTGTCAGGTAACGCTCGATGAACACCGGACTGATGAAGGACACCGCGAACACCAGCAACAACGGCACACCGGTGTAAAGCGCCAGCAAGACGCTGCCATGGTTCACGCTGCGGTCGCGGGCCACGGCCACGCCCGCCAGCGCCAGCAGAGCCAGCGGTACGCCGCAGAACAGCAGCAACGGGAGATGCTCGCCTTCATCCTGGATCAACCAGAGCCAGATCATCGACGGCAGCGAGGACAGGGTCACTGGATCTTCCCAGCCCACATCGCCACCGACCTTGAGTTCTTCCATGTGTTGCGTCAGATCAAGCAGGTTCGGCAACCACGGCAGGTAGAGCACAACGATGGCCAGATTGGCCAGCCACCAGTCCTTGCGCTGGATATGCCGCAGGCGATAACCCGGCAGCAGGCGAATCAGCCCCAGATACAGCCAATGGCTCAGCGCCGCCAATACGGCGAAGTAGTGGGTGTACAACGCGGCGCTCATCAGCAATGCATAGATCAGCAGATACCGGTGGCGCTGCGGACGCCTGACCCAACAAATCAGCGCCAGTGTGGAACCGATCAGGAGCAGGCCGAGCAGCGAGTACATGCGCACTTCCTGGCTGTAGCGCACCGCCGTCGGCAGCAACGCCAGCAGCACCCCGGCAATGATTGCGGCGCGACGGGTGGCCAGGCGATCGACCAGGCACACCCCCAGCCCGACCGTGGCGATGCCGGCCAGCGCGCTGAGGCTGCGGATCGACAGAATCGTGTCGCCGAACAACCCGATCCAGCCGTGCAGCAGCATGAAATACAACGGCGGATGCACGTCGAACGCCGCGTGCTCCCAGATACCACTCAGCGAATAGTTCGCCAGCAACAGGCTTGAGCCTTCGTCGCCCCAGATCGCGGCGGCGTTCAGGTCATAAAAACGCACCACCGTCGCCAACAACAGAATCGGTATCAGCCACTGCCGGCGAGCCCAGCGCCATAAACGCCGGACACCGGCATTCGGTGCGGCAAACGGGTCCTGGGTATCCCCCAGCGGAGTCTCGCGACGCGCTTCCATCAACCTTCCCTTACAGATTTACCGAGTAAAAACCAGCGCCATTCATTGCGCACACTGTAGGCCAGAGTCGAAGTCGACGCGCGGCCACGACGACGTCCGGCAAGTCCGCCGATCCGGGTCTACGCTACCGCTTGGCGTGACCTGCCCGCGCAAACGCAAGGCGTCAGCACAGCATCTGTGCCTGTCCTGCAACCAAGGCTAACGCGCGGCGCGCCGACCACATAACAGAAGGATGAGGAACCATGGAAGTCTTTATGGGTACGATTCAACCGTTCGCCTTCAACTTCGCCCCCAGTGGCTGGGCCTTGTGCAACGGACAAATCCTGAGCATCTCGCAATACCAGGCATTGTTCGCTTTGCTGGGCACCTTCTACGGCGGCAACGGCACGACCAATTTTCAGTTGCCTGACCTGCAAGGTCGCGTACCCGTGGCACAGGGTAACGGACAGGGGCTTACGCCGCGTGTCATCGGTCAGGTGTATGGCACGGAAAACGTCACGGCCACGATCGCCAACATGCCTAACCACACCCACGCGATGACCGGCCTTTCTGCCAACACCGCCCTGCAACTGGCTGTGCCTGCAAGCAATCCGGCGACCGTGCCGACCGCCACCAACTCGTACATCGGCGCGTCCGGCGGCGGCCCTGGCTCGGCGAACATCTATTCCGATGCCCAAGGTGCCACGCCGGTTCCCATCAAAGGCCTGACCACGACTGTCACCGGGGACATTTCCTCCACGGGCGGCAGTCAGCCGTTGCCTATCGTCAACCCCTCTCTGGTCGTCAACTTCAGCATTGCCCTGAACGGGCTGTTCCCTTCGCGCAACTGAACCACTGTCGGGGGCCTCGGGCCCCCGACCGTTTTTCTCTTCACTGGAGTCAGACCATGTTGCAAACGGTTCAGATCCAACACGTCCAGGCATTGCTGGGCCAGCAACACACGCTGCACCTGCCGGATGGCACGGCGCTGCCGATCCACATCGAGTACCTCGACGAAGTCCCCGCCGCGAAGACGCGCTACAGCGAGCGCATGCCGTTCTGCCTCGAATTCAACAGTCTGGTGCCGACCGGGTTCGTCGACGGCCTGTGCGCACTGGAACTGCCGGAACTGGGGCGAGTGGAGGATATTTTCGTGTCACGAGTGCCAGCAATGGGGCGGGATCCGCAACTGGGTTATTTCTGTATTTCCTTCAACTGAAATCCCGCCTCATTGCGGATACCACACCAGCCGCTCCGCCGCCGGATTACGCTCCTCCACCGCAAAGCCCAACGCCAGATAGTGTTGCCGCGCGTGGGGGTTGTTGGCCCAGACCACCGTTGCCACCGGGCAGCGAACCTGCTGCGCGGCCTTTTGCACGCCTTGCAATACCGCGCGGCCGTAACCCTTGCCCCGCGCCTGGGGGATGAAGGCGATGTATAACACGCGGATTTCATTGGGGCCGAAGTCGGTGCTCAGTGCACCGATGGCCGTGCCGAGTTTTTCCACGACGTAGTGCATGGCGTTGGGATGGTTTTCACCCACGCCCTGTTCCTGCACCTGGAATTGCTGGGCGATCACTTGCTGCACCACTTCCTGCTCGCCGTCGATCCATTGCAGATCCGGGCGCGCCGACTGATAGAGGTGGTGCAAAAACGGCTCGTCGGTGGCCCGCGCAGGTCGCACCACCAATCCGTCTGCCGTCACATCTGCGTTGCTCGCCATGTTCACGCTCCCTAGAAACCGCTTTCCCTGACCCCCAGCGCCGCCAGCCGGCGCCAGGCCACGCCGAGT
Source organism: Pseudomonas sp. MWU12-3103b (assembly GCF_023100615.1). Lineage (NCBI taxonomy): Bacteria > Pseudomonadati > Pseudomonadota > Gammaproteobacteria > Pseudomonadales > Pseudomonadaceae > Pseudomonas > Pseudomonas sp. MWU12-3103b. Next base: position 54,436 of record NZ_JALMEY010000004.1, on the reverse strand, counting down.
ACCGACTCGCCCCTGCCCTGCAACACCACCACACCGCGCAACGGCTGAACCGGGGCTGGTGGCTGATCCAGCGTTGTCAATCGCGCGCCATATTGCGCCTGTACAGGCTCGGCTCGTTGCTGTTGATCACGGCGCACGGCAATCGGCCCGTGATGATCGGAGGTCAGCGCCTCCTGATCGACATAGGCCACGCCATTGGTATCGATTTCATCCAGTTTTACGCTGATCGCCGGATGCATCGGATCATCGGCGATGAACCGCCCGGTTGCACCCGGTTTGACCCGCCACAACTCGGCCTCGGCGATATAGCCGCGCAGGCGCAAACCGCCCTCGACCACCCGCGCCAGCGCATCCTTGCTCGACAGCCAGCGCCCCGGCGTCAGATTCGGCAGCAGATCACGCACAGTGCCGGCATGGGGCGCGCGCAACAGCAGGCGCTCGCGTCGAGCGCTCAGACCACGATATTGCGCCACGGCTTCGGCGAGGCGTTGCTCGATGATACTGGCGTCGGCAGCGGTTTCGCTGCGACCGGCCTGTCGGCGCATCAGCAATTGCTGGATCTGGATTTCCCGACGGACGATGGCCTGCTGCGAATCGAGGTCCGGCGACTCCAGTTCGATCAGCACATCGCCCTGAGCGACTTTCTGGCCATCCGCGACCTTGACTGATTTGACCCGCGCCGCCACCGGCGCATGCAACGCACTGGCCCGGCCGCTCTCAAGCATCGTCGGCAGTTCCACCGCGCTGCGCCACGGCACGATCAGCACCAGCAGCAGACCAAGCACAGCCAGGCTGCTGAGCAGCACACGCGCACCGTGGGCCTGTTCGCGGCGGCTCCACCACTGGCGCCACTCATTCATGATCGGCAGGACGATGAACCAGACCAGTTCCACCAGCATGAGGAAAATCCCCAACACCTTGAAGAACAGGTGATAGACCGCCAGCGCGATCCCGAAAAACAACGCCGCGCGCCACAACCACGAGCCATACCCCCAGATCAGCAAGCGCCGTTGCATCTTCGGCGACCAAGGCTCCGGCGCCGGAGCGCCATAGCCGAACAAAAATTCGCGTAACCGCCAGCGACACAGGGCAAAGGCTCGCCCCTGAAGGTTGTCGACCTCCCACAGATCACTGAGCAGAAAATAACCATCAAAACGCATGAACGGGTTGAGGTTGACCACCAGTGTAGTGATCCACGTGGCGCTGGCGAGCATGAACGCTGCCGTGCGCCCGGGGCCATCGGGCAACAGCGACCAGGCCAGCAGCGCGATGCACGCCAGCAGCAGTTCCGCGAGCACCCCACCGGCACCGATCAGCAGCCGCGCACGCCGATCGTTGACCCGCCAGGCATCGCTGACATCGGTGTAAAACATCGGCAGCAAGACCATGAACGCCACGCCCATGCTCTGCACCCGACACCCGGCGCGCTTGGCCATGAAAGCATGGCCGAACTCGTGGCACAGCTTGGCAAAGAACAACGCAACGCCGAACGCCAATGCGCCGCCAAGGCTGAACAGGTGCGGGAAAGTACCGACAAAGCGCTGCCAGTCCCGCGACACCAGAAACACTCCCAGACCCAGCGTCAGCGGCAAACCGTAGCGCAACACCCGCGGGCCGAAGCGCTCCAGCCAGGGCCAGGCGCGGTTGAGAAAGGCGTCCGGGCGCCACAGCGGAATACGGAAAAACAGGTATTGATGCAGCAGGATTTTCCACAGGCTCTGGCGTTGCGCGAGGGCCTTGAGCGAGTAACTGGCACGCTGCTGATCGTCGAGGGCGCTGATCAGATCATGCCCCCGCAGAAATGTCAGCAGTTGCTCCAGCTCGACGCCGTCCAGCGGCAAGCCCGGTTCGCGGTTGGCGGCGCGCAGCACCTGTTCGGCATCGCCCAGCGACCAATGGCGCAGCAGACGCATCGCCGCTGTGCCGAGTTTGAAATAGCGACCGCGCACCGGATCGGCCAGGGTCCAGCGCGGTGAACCGTCCAGTGCCGGCGCCGCGGGCGACAGTTGCAGGTCGGCACGCAGGCTCGGCAGATACATTTACAGGCCCACGCTCTGGCGCAGACCGGCCAGAGGGCGGCGCAGCAGGTACAAGGCCAGCGGGGCGCGATCACCGAAAATTTTTGCCGTGCCGCGCAGGCCGATACGCGGTGGCGCATCAGCAAAATTGGCATCCAGTCGATAAGCCAGTTGCCCGCCCGCCGTCGGTTGCGCCTCGTAAGCCGAGCGCTCCAGCGTGGCGAGGTGGCGCTGCAACGGATCGCTGTCGAGAAACAGCGCGACTTCGGCACCCGGCGCCAGCGCAATCGCGTCGCCCACCGCCAGCTCGATGCGCAGTTCGGCCTGATTCGGGTCGGCGATTTCCATCAACCGCTCGCCGGTCTGCACCGGTCTGCCGGTCAGGCGCTCGGCATCGGCGAACACTGCAATGCCGTCACGCTCCGCGCGCACTTCGCTGCGCGCCAGCAACTCGCGGGCGTAATCGCGCTCGGCGCGTTTTTGCTCGGCACGGGCGGCGAGCAAATCGACCCTGGCACTGGATTCGGCATCGGCAAATGAACGTTGCGAGTTGGATTTCAGTTCCGCTTCCGCCACGCCCAAGGCACGCTCGGCCACATCGGCCTGGGCCTTGAGGGTGGTGCTTTCAAATCGCAGCAGCAGGTCGCCGGTTTTCACCGGTTGATTGGGCTTGACCAAAAACTCGGCGATCACCCCGTCCAGCGGCGCCGCGACCACGCGCCCGCCCTGCGGCACCACCTCCGCCGGGGCCAGTACCGACTGGCGCACCGGGATCAGCAACCCGAGCAACAGCACCGCCACCAACGCCACCTGACGCTTGCGCGTCCAGCGCAGGCGCCACGGTTTGCGCGGCTGCAGCGCCAGCCAGGCGTGACTGTAGGTGTCGCCCAGTTGCGACAGCAGCACTTGTTCGGAAGGATTCCACGGCACATCGCGGGCCAGCCACAGACCGCCGAACACCTCGCCCTGGCGGTCGATCAGCGGCAGCCAGAACACCTGCGCCGCCGACAGCGAGCGCCAGTCGGCCTGAATCGACTCGGCAAGCAGTTGCGGGGTAATCACCCGCGCCTGCTTCAGCACATCCTGCTGGAACAACTGCGTCACGGCTTGCTCGACAAACGCCACGAACGGCGCATTCGGCTCCACCGCGCTGACGCCGGTCACCGCCTGTACCTTGCCGGCGATCAGCAGCGCTGCATGACGAAAGCCGAACAACGACTGGCCGTCATTGACCAGACTGTAGGCCAGTTGCGAGGCATCGCGGGCGGCGCGGGTCTGGCGTTCGAGGTCAAGGAACCGCGCGAACACCTGCTCGGCAGCGCCGGCTACCGGGGCGTTCATTTAAGCTCCGCAAAGTGCGCCGTGCCGCTCATGCCGGCGAGCAAGCCCTTGGCTTCGGGAAGTGTGGCGACCAGCAACAGTGTCTGGCTGCCTTCGTCGATGCGCGCACCGAGGCGTTTGACCGTGGCATCAAGCGGCTGGCCGGTTTCGTCGGGGACAAAGCTGAAGGTCTGGCCGGGTTTAAGCCTGGCCATCCAGCGCGACGGCACCAACAAGTGGATCTCCAGGGTGCGGTTGTCCACCACGTCCAGCAGCGGCGCGCCGGCCGCCACGCTTTCGAAACGCTGGACCTTGCGCTCGACCACTTGTCCGTCGAATGGCGCGACCACGCTGCAGCGTTTGACCTGAACCTGATAAACCTGAGATTGCGCCTGGGTTTCGCTGACCTTGGCCTCGGCCCGCGCCACTTCGAAACGCCCGACGGAATTGAGCGCGGCCAACTGCCGGTTGTGCGCCAACTCCTCACCGGCACCGCGATTGGCAGCCTGCGCTGCATTGAGCTGAGCCTGATACGCCGAGCAATCGAACTTCGCCAGCACATCGCCCTTCTTGAACGACTCGCCCTCGCTGAACGGCAACTCGACAATCCGCCCCGACAACTCACTGGCCAGCACCGCCTGATCCCGCGCCCGCAACACACCCCGCGCTTCACTGCTCGCCGTGGTTGCCGCAGGCGCTGCGTTATCCAGCAGCGGATCGTCTGGCCCGGGCGTTTGCGCCTGAACTGCACACGTAACAAAGGTCAATCCGATAACCCAACCGCGCAAACGCTGCATAACCGCTACTCCCTGACGGATGAGCGGAGTCTACGACAGCGGGGATTAGCGTCAAGCGAAAGGCCATCACTGTGCCGTTACGCTTGCTGTAATCCGACCGAAGCGCTATGGTCAACCCATCGAAAATATGACTTTGATGGAATATTCCATAACACTCATATTAGTGCCCATGAATTGGGATATCGAATACACCGACGAGTTCGGCAACTGGTGGGAAGAACTGACTGAGAGCGAGCAGAGTTCTGTGGCGGCAAGCGTCAAACTGCTTGGGCAATTCGGCCCAGGCCTGCGTTTTCCGCATAGCAGTGCAATCAATGGCGCGCGGCATGGTCATTTACGGGAATTGCGCGTCCAGCATGGCGGGCGACCGTATCGCGTGCTCTATGCGTTTGATCCAAGACGCTGCGCGTTGCTTTTGATCGGTGGAGATAAAACCGGTCAGGACCGCTGGTATGAACTCAACGTCCCGCTCGCCGATCGACTGTACGATGAGCATCTCGAAACATTGCGCAAAGAGGGTTGCAACAATGGCTAAGAAATTCGCCGACCTCGAAGCACGCATGACACCCGAAGCACGGGCGCTTGCCGATTCGATCTACGAACAACACATCAAGGAAATGCCGCTTAACGAACTGCGACAAGCCAAGGCCTTGAGCCAGGCCACGCTTGCTGAAATGCTGCACGTCAACCAAGCGGCCATCTCGAAAATGGAGCGCCGTACCGATATGTACATCAGCACGCTGCGCAACTATATCCGGGCAATGGGTGGCGAACTTGAAATCATCGCGACCTTTCCCGACGGGCAAATCAAAATCGAAAATTTCGCAGGCTGAACAGCCATAACCCGCTTCAACCTGTGAATCTTCCACTGTGCAATAGCCGTATAGTGGCCAATCGAATTCGCCGATTTGCTCCCTCAGGCGCAATCTCAGCGCCGCGCCACCTCCCCCACCGGATACACCGCCTCCCATCCCCCACCCAGCGCCTTGTACAACCCGACCATCGCCAGCGACACCCCGGTCGAGCTCTCCACCCACTGCTCCTGAGTCGCCAGCAACGCGCCTTGAACGGTGAGGACGTTGACGAAATCGACCACGCCTTCGACGTACTGCTGCTGTGCGGTGCGCAGGGCGATCTGGTTCTGGCGTACGGCTTCGGCGAGGCTGTCGCGGCGGCGTTGGCTGGCGTTGTAAGCCGTCAATTGGTCGTCGATTTCATGCCAGGCGCGCAGCACGGTCTGCTGGTAGGCGATGGCCGCTTCCTGTTGCTGGGCCTCGCGCAGTTGCAACATGCCGCGCAGGCGTCCGCCGTCGAACAGCGGCAGGCTCAATTGCGGGCCGATACCGAACGCGCGCGAGCCCCAGGAGCCGAAATCGCTCAGTTGCATCGCTTGCGAGCCGAGGTTGCCGGACAGGGTGATGCGCGGATAGAAATCACCCTTGGCCACGCCGATGTTGGCGGTGGCGGCATGCAGACGCGCCTCGGCCTGCCGAATGTCCGGACGGCGTTCGGCCAGCTGTGACGGCAGGCCGATGGCGACTTGCAGCGGTGACTGCGGCACCGCAGCGTCTGTGGATAACTCCTTGGCCAGGGCCTGCGGCGGTTCGCCCATCAGCAGGCTGATCGCGTTGATCAATTGCGACTGACGCTGCTCAAGGGCCGGCAGGCGCGATTCGATGGCCGCGACCTGCGCGGCGGCTTCGGCGACGTCCAGATCGGTCGCCACACCGTCGTTGAGGCGCAGTTGCGACAGTTTGAGGCTGTGCCGGGCGACGTCGAGGTTCTGCTCGGTGACCGCGCGGGTGTTCTGCACGCCGCGCAGCTGGATGTAGTTCTGTGCGGTGTCGGCGAGGACCGCGAGCAGCACGCCGCGACGGTCGTTTTCGGCGACTTCGAGGTTGGCATCGGCGGCTTCGGTTTCACGGCGCACGCGGCCCCAGAAATCCAGTTCCCAGGACGCGGAGAAACCGGCGTCCCACAGGTTGAAGGCGGAATCGCCGTTGTGCCCGGACGGGTCATTCAGGCCTTCACCACTGTTGCGTTTACGCGCGTAGCTGCCGGTAGCGGCGGTGTTCGGGTAGCGATCCGCGGTGATCACCTGGCGCGCGGCACGGCTTTGTTGCAAGCGGCTGCTGGCCAGTTGCAGATCGAGGTTGCTGTTCATCGCCCGCTGGGTCAGGGCTGAGAGTTGCGGGTCGTGAAAAACCTCCCACCAGCGTTCGTTCAACGGTTCGCTGACGGCTTGGCTGGGGGCGGACTTGGCGGGTTTGGCCCAGTCGGCGATCTGTGTGGCTTCGGGCTTGCGGAAGTCCGGGCCGACGGTGCAGGCGCTGAGGCCAAGAGCGAGCAAGGCACCGAGTGCGAGTTGCTGCCACTGGCCTCTTCGCGAGCAAGCCCGCTCCCACGGGTGATTGGCAGGTTGCTGGAGATCTTTGTTCCAAACGGAGATCCCTGTGGGAGCGGGCTTGCTCGCGAAGGCGTCAGTTCTATCAACGCTGTTCATCGCTGAGTCACCTCACGTTCCGCCGACGCCGAACGGCGAGTATCGATACTCGCCTCCACCGACATGCCCACACGCAAACGCTCGGCCAACGGCTGACCCGGTTCAAGCACGATCTTCACCGGAATCCGCTGCACGACCTTGGTGAAGTTACCCGTGGCGTTGTCCGGTTTCACCGCGGCGAATGTCACGCCAGTCGCCGGGGCGATGCTTTCGACGCGACCGCTCAAGGCCTCGCCACCAAGGCTGTCGACGCGCACCTGCACGTGCTGGCCCGGCTGCACGTCCGTCAGTTGGGTTTCTTGAAAATTGGCGACCACATACGCCTGCTGCAACGGCACCACCGCCAGCAGCTTGCTGCCCGGCGTGACATAAGCGCCGACGCGCACAGCACGCTCGCCGATCATGCCGTCCTGCGGCGCGGTGATCCGGGTGTAGGACAGCTCGAAACTGGCGATTTCCAGCGCCGCTTGCGCATGCTTCAGATTGCCTTCGGCAGCATCGCGCTGCGCGGTGAGAATCTCTACCTGCTTGCGCTCAGCCGCCAGTTTCGCGCTGGCAGTGTCGAGCCGAGCGCTCGCCTGATCAATACGCGTGCGGGCCTGTTGCGCGTTCTGCACCGTGCCGGCACCTACACCGGCGAGGTGGTTGTAGCGATTGAGTTCCTGCTGGGCGAAGGCCATTTCTGCCTTGGCCGAGACCACCGAGGCCTGCGCCTGAGCAATCACCGAGGTCTGCCGCTCCAGCGTCGCCTTGGCGTTTTGCAGCTGAGCGCGGGCGACCAAAGTTTGCGCATCGGCCGCTTCAGCGGCGGCGCGCAAATCGCGATCATCGATCAGCGCCAGCAACTGCCCGGCCTTGACCTGCTGGTTGTCTTCCACCAGCACTTCCTTGATGAATCCGGCCACACGCGGCACCACTAGGGTGAAGTCGGCGGAAACAAACGCATCGTTGGTGTTTTGCTGGGTGCGCTTGCCGAACAGTCCCGGCACCGCCAGGTACAGCAACACGCCGACCGCCAGTGCGGCCGCCACGGCCACCGCGAGTTTTTGCTTTGCTTGAGTCGTCATAAAAACCTTCGGTATCAGTGAAGCAATCAGGTCGGCGCACGGGGCGGAAAGATCCGCGTCGGCAGCCAGAAAATCAGCAGGATCAGCGCCACCGCGACGCCGGCCATGCACACATAGAGATCGGACGAAGTCAGCACCACGGCCTGTTCGTGCAGGCGATGGGCGAGGCCCGGGTCGCTGCGATCGGCCAGCGGTGAGTTGCCGAGGTTGTCGATCAACATGGTCGAGTGGAAATGCAGGCGCGCGGTGGTCAGCGCCTCAATGACTCCGGTGGCGATCACCGCCGCCAGGCCTTTCACCGTGTTGAACCACGCGGAGGCGAACGGCCCGTCCTGCGGCTGGATGCTGCCGGTCGAGAGCATCAACAGCGGCAGCACCGACATTGGCTGACCGAAAATCTGCAGCCATTGCAGGACGTAGAAATTGTCGCGGATCCACTCCGAAGTCAGCAGCGAGCCGCCCAGGCAGGACAGGGTCAACATGCTCAAACCGATGCCGAGCACCCAGCGGCAATCGACCCAGCGCAAGTTGCACAGCGCCGCCACCAGCGGCAGTGCGATCAACTGCGGCAACGCGGCGATCAGCATGATCGGCGCGGTCTGCACCGGGCGATAACCCTGGATCTGCGCCAGATAGCTCGACGGGATCAGCACCACCGACTGCAACACCACCAGCACCCCGGCCAGGGTCATCAGTGCAAACGACAGGTTGCGGATGCCGAGCATCTGCAACTTGAAAAACGGAATCGGCTGCGACCATTCATTGATCAGAAACGCCACCAGCAACAGCGAACCGGCGCCGAGCAAACCGCAGATCAGGCTCGACTCGAACCAGTCCAGCCGGTTGCCCTGGAGCAAGCCGATCACCAGCATGCAGATCGCCGGAAAACCCAGCAGCAGGCCTTTCCAGTTGAAGGTCTTGAGGCGCTCCAGGCGCAGCGGATCCTGCGGAATCCCCCAAGCGACCATTGCCATGGCAATCAGGCACGGCACGATGATTTGCCAGAACGTCCACTGCCAGCCGACGTATTCACTCCATAAGCCAGCCAGCGGCGTGCCGAGACCCGGGCCGAACGTCGCCGTCAGCGCATAACCGGCCAGACCATAGAGTTTGAAATTGGCCGGCAGAAAGCGCAGCGCAACGGTCATCAGCATCGGCGGCAACGCGCCGCCGGCCAGCCCTTGCAGGGTGCGCATCAGCAGCAGGCTTTCGTAATTCGGGGCGAACGGGCACAGCACGCCGAGCAGCGTGAACAGGCTGATCGCGCAGAGGGTGAAACGGCGCAGCGAGAAGGTCACCGAGCACCACGGCGCAAACGCCATCGCCGCCACCGAGGTCGCGGCATAGCAGGACACCAGCCAGGTGCCTTCGTCGTAACCAATGTTCAACGCGCCACGGATGTCGGCCAAAGCGACTTTGGTCACCATCTCGTTGAGACCCGAGACCAGCACCGCCAGCAGCACGCCAACCAGGCCGGTGATGATTCGCGCCCCGAACACCGGTGGCGCAGCCGCCGTCGCCGGACTGGCCGCAGCAATGGGCGCCGGAACCGACAGGGATGTCATGGATACACACTCCGGAAGGAAAAATACCGGAGCATTTTAGTAAGGCTTACTGCTGACGAAAATTGACTTATTGGCAGGTTATAAGTGCGCTCAGTGCAGCAATGAATATCCAATGTGGGAGCGGGCTTGCTCGCGAAAGCGGTGGATCATTCAACCTGTGCGGTGCCTGACACGACGCCTTCGGGAGCAAGCCCCCTCCCACGCGGACTCTGCTTGTATCATGGCTGGGCAGCCAGCCACGTCTCGTCACAACACGCCTTGAGGGTTTCACGCAGCCAGCGGTGCGCCGGGTCCTTGTCGAAGCGCGGATGCCAGGCCTGAGTCAGCATCAGCGTCGGCAACGGGATCGGCAGGTTGAACGAGCGCAGCTTCAGGCCCAGTCGGCGCACGCTGAGCAACGCTTCCTTGGGCACCGGCAGGATCAGGTCGGAATCGGGCAAGGCAAACATCGCCGCGTGGAAGCTTGGCGCAATCACCGCCACCCGCCGCTCCAGACCCAAGGCGTTCAACGCGGTGTCGATGGGGCCGCGAGCAATGCCACGGCGCGACATGCTGATATGCGAGTAGCCGGCATAGCGCTCGGCGGTGATTTCGCCGTCGAGCAACGGATGATCCTCACGCACCAGACCGACGAAATGCGTGGAGAACAGGTTCTGCACTTTGACTTCCGGGGTTACCGGACGGGTGTTGCTGACACTCAGATCAATCCGACCTTCGCGCAGCGCTTCGTCGTCGCCGTCGCCCTCGGGGACGAAGCGCAACTCGCAGTGTGGCGCCTGCTGGTCGAGGGTATCGAACAGCTTGCCGCCATATACGCCAATGAAAAAGTCGTTGGCGCGGATGCTGAAGCGCCGGCGCAGGGTGCCAAGTTCCACATGGTCGGCGGAGCGAAACAACAGCGCCGCCTGTTCCACCACATCGCGCACCTGCTCGCGCAATTCCAGGGCTTTGGGGGTTGGCACCAGGCCGCGACCGGCGCGCACCAGGATCGGATCGCCGATCGCCTCGCGGATCCGCGTCAGCGTGCGGCTCATGGCGGCGGGGCTGAGGTTCATCCGCCGCGCGGCGCCAACCACACTGCCTTCGTCGAGCAGAGCGTCGAGGGCGACCAGAAGGTTCATGTCCGGGAGTTGCATGCTGAGCACTCTTGGCTGATCTGGATTGATCTGGGTGCAATGCTAGCAAACATCCTTCAAATTTGACGGCGGCTGAAAGGACGCCTTCGCGAGCAAGCCCGCTCCCACAGGGGAACGCATTCCAAAATGTGGGAGCGGGCTTGCTCGCGAAGGCGCCGGTCCTGCCAACACAAATCTCAGCGCTGCATGCCCCAACGCTTCACCGTCACCCGCTCCAGCGTATCGAACACCAGATTCTCCACCAACAACCCGATCAGGATCACCACCGCCAAACCGGCAAACACCTTGTCGGTGTACAGCTCGTTGCGGTTCTGGAAGATGTACCAGCCCAACCCGCCCTTGCCGCTGGTGGCGCCGAACACCAGTTCGGCGGCGATCAGCGTGCGCCAGGCAAACGCCCAGCCAATTTTCAGACCGGCGAGGATCGACGGCAGCGCAGCCGGAATCAGGATGAACAGCACAAAACGCATGCCCTTCAGCCCGTAATTACGCCCAGCCATGCGCAGGGTTTCCGAAACGCCGAGAAAGCCGGCGTAGGTGTTCAACGCCAGCGCCCACAGCACTGAATGCACCAGCACGAAAATCAGGCTGTTCTGCCCCAGCCCGAACCAGAGCAACGCCAGTGGCAGCAAGGCAATCGCTGGCAGCGGGTTGAACATCGAAGTCAGGGTGCTCAGCAAATCGCGACCGAACTGGGTCGACACCGCCAGCGTGGTCAGGGCGAACGCCAGCACGATGCCGATCAGGTAACCCTTGATCAGCACCACCAGCGATATCCACACCTTGCCCAGCAACTCACCACTGAGCAGGCCGTCGTACAGCGCATGACTGGTCTGCAGAAAGCTCGGCAGCAGCAGGTCGTTGTTCTGCACCCGGGCGATCACTTCCCAGAGGATCGCCAGCAGAATCAGGATCACACTCTTACGCAACCAGCCCTGTTGCCACAGGCGTTGGCCCAGCGGCAGTTCGCGCTCGAGCGGCACGCTGGTCAGTGGTTCAAGGACGGTTTCAAACTCTTGTCGTACAGACGATGGTTGGCTCATCGGGCAATCCTCCAGAACGCTCAATAAGCGATACGAATGTCGTTGAAGTCATGGTCACGCTCGGTTTCCGGCGACTGGCCTTCATCGAACAGCAAACGGTGAATGCGCCGCGCCGATTCCTGAAACGCCACACCGCCGAGGCTTTGCAGATCGTATTGATGGCTGTGCACTTCGGCGCGCACCCGCCCCGGATGTGGCGACAGCAGCAGGATGCGATTGCCGACCACCAGCGCTTCTTCGATCGAGTGCGTAACGAACAGCAAGGTGAAGCGCACCTCTTCCCAGAGCAGCAGCAATTCTTCCTGCATCTTGCGCCGGGTCAGCGCATCCAGTGCGGCGAATGGCTCGTCCATCAAGAGGATTTTCGGCTGCATCGCCAGCGCCCGGGCAATCGCCACCCGCGCCTTCATGCCGCCGGACAGGGTGTGCGGATAGGCGTCGGCGAATGCTGCCAGACCGACTTTTTCCAGATAGTGCAGCGCGCGCTCTTCGGCCTCCTTTTTCTTCAGCGTGCGCGAGGCCAGCAGCGGAAACATCACGTTCTGTTTCACGGTTTTCCACGGCGGCAGTTGATCGAATTCCTGGAACACCACGATCCGGTCCGGACCCGGTCCATCGACCCGCTGACCTTGCAGGCGAATTTCGCCTTCGCTCGGCGCAATGAAACCGGCGGCCGCCTTGAGCAAAGTCGACTTGCCGCAGCCGGACGGGCCGAGCAGCACAAAGCGATCCGCCGGATCGATTTCGAAACTGACCTGATGGGTGGCACGCACCACCCGTTGCGGGGTGCGGTATTCGAGGCTGACGTTATCCACCGCCAGCAGCGCTTGCGTACTGGCGACCGGGTTGCTGGCCGCGTGGCCTTGCAAAGGGGCGTTCATCTCGATCAGCTCCCTTGCAGCGGTTTGGCGTCCTGGAAGAAGTAGTCCTTCCACGACTCCGGTTTGTTCTTGATCGCACCGACGCGGTAGAGGAATTCGGCCAGTGGATAAGTATTTTTCGGCGTGACGCTGAATTCGAATTGCGGGTTGTCGATGATTTTCAGCAACTCGGCGCGGTCGATCCTGGCCTTGGTCACGCGGATGTACGTGTCCGCCGCCGCGCCCTTATCGTTCTGGGCAAATTGTGCGGCTTCGGTCAGCGCCTCGACGAAGGCCTTGTAGGTTTTCGGGTTGTCGTTGCGGAATTTCTCGGTGGCGAACAGCACGGTTGGCGAGTTCGGGCCGAGGATGTCGTAGGAGTTAAGCACCACGTGCACGTTCGGGTTCTGCAGCGCCTGATCCTGGAACGGTGGGTTGGAGAAATGCCCGGTCAGCTCGGTGCCGCCGGCAATCAGCGCAGCGGTCGCATCCGGGTGCGGCACGGCGATGGTGTACTTGTCGAGGCGATTGAATTCCTTGTCACCCCACTGTTTGGCCGCCGCGTATTGGAGGAAGCGCGACTGCACCGACACGCCCACCGCCGGCACCGCAATGCGGTCCTTCTCGGTGAAATCGGCAATGGTTTTGACCTTGGGATTGTTGCTCACCAGGTAGTACGGGAAGTTGCCCAGCGAGGCGACTGCCTTGACGTTCTGCTTGCCGTGGGTGCGATCCCAGATGGTCAACAGCGGGCCGACGCCGGCGCCGGCAATGTCGATGGAACCGGACAACAGCGCATCGTTGACCGCGGCGCCGCCCGAGAGCTGCGTCCAGTCGACCTTGATGTCGAGGCCTTCCTGCTTGCCGTACTTCTCGATCAGGCCCTGATCGCGCACCACGTTGAGCAATAGATAGACAATCCCGAACTGTTCGGCGATGCGGATTTCACCTTCGGCGTGGGCCACGGCCGGCGCCACCAGGCTGCCGGCGATGAGACTGAAACCGAGGCCAATGGCCGCCGCCAGCGGTGCAAATGGAAGACGTTTGGACATGATCGGATCTCCGGCAAATCAGAAAGGCGCGTCGCCCTGAATGGTCGTGCGATACAGCTTGCGGCGCAGGTGCGCTGGGCAGCCGGCGGCGAGGTGGATCAGCGAACGGTTGTCCCAGAACACCATGTCGTGGGGCTGCCACTGGTGGCGGTAAATGTTTTGCGGCAGCACGCTGTGGGCGTAGAGCTCGGCGAGCAGTTGTTTACTCTCGTCCTCCGGCAGACCGACGATGCGGGTGGTGAAGCCTTCGCTGACGAACAACGCCTTGCGGCCGTTTTCCGGGTGGGTACGGACGATCGGGTGCACCACTTCGGCGACCTGCGCCAGTTGCTCCGGGGTCAGGGTCGGACGCCAGTTGCCTTCGAATTTGGTTTCGCTGTAACGCGCGGTGTAGGAATGCGCGGCCGATCGCCCTTCCACGGCTTTGCGCAGCGCGTCGGGCAGGCTGTCCCAGGCTTTGTGCATGTCGGCGAACAGGGTGTCGCCGCCCTCGGACGGCAACTCCTGGGCGTGCAGCATCGAGCCGAGACTCGGCAGCTCTTTATAGGAAAGGTCGGAGTGCCAGAACTTGCCGGCATCGCCGAGGCCGATGTTCTGGCCGTTCTCGACGATGTTGGAAACGATGAGGATTTCCGGGTGATTGGCCAGCAGGAACTGCTTGAGCACGTGAATCTGCAACACGCCGAAGCGACGGCTGAAATCGATCTGCTGTTGCGGGGTGATGCGCTGATCGCGGAACACCACCACGTGGTGATCCAGGTGCGCACGATGAATGCGCGCGAAGTCCTGATCGTTGACCGGCCGGGTCAGGTCCAGGCCGATGATCTCGGCACCGACGGCACCGCTGAACGGACGAATTTCAAAGGTTTGCGGCGCGGCAGTCGCGGCGCTTGGGGTGGCAGTAGCTGCGGACATCTTTCAATCTCCCACGCACGGGCGCGCTCACAGGCGCGCACGTCGATCAGACACTCACGCTGGATTGCGTGTCGGTTCAGGTCGTGCGGCGCGCCGATTGGTCGGCAGGTACGCAGGTGGATGACTTTATAGCTATAAGAATCGGAAATTAAATACCGTTAATGAATAACGATATGGCGGATGGTGAGGAGTGGACTGGATGGTGAGTGACGATTTGTGTCACTTACTGACAGGGGTGTGGTGATTTTGCTGGCCCCTTCGCGAACAAGCCCGCTCCCACATTTGATCTTCAGTGGACACAAGTTCTGTGTTCGACCGGGATCCACTGTGGGAGCGGGCTTGCTCGCGAAGGGGCCATGTGCCGCGCTGAAGACCTACCGCTCGTGCAACGCCTCGGCCCGCGCCCGGATGATCGGCTTGAGCAGATAGCTCAACACCGATTTCTTGCCGGTGATGATATCCACCGACGCCACCATCCCCGGGATGATCAGCAACGGCTTTTCATCAGTGCCCAGGTGGCTGCGCTCGGTGCGCACCTTGATGATGTAGTAGGTGGTTTTCTTGTCTTCGTCGGTGATGGTGTCGGCGCCGATCTGCTCCAGTTTGGCCTTCAGCCCGCCATAAATGGTGTAGTCGTACGCGGTGAATTTGACGATCGCTTCCTGCCCCGGATGCAGGAACGCAATGTCCTGCGGACGGATCTTGGCTTCGACCAGCAAGGTGTCATCCAGCGGCACGATTTCGACCATGTCGCTGCCCGGCTGAATCACGCCGCCGATGGTGTTGACCAGCAACTTGTTGACGATCCCGCGTACCGGCGAGGTGACCAGCGTCCGGCTGACCCGGTCTTCCAGGGCCTTGCCGGTAGCCTGGGCCTTGTTCAGGTCGGTGCGGGCTTCGTTGAGCTGAGTCAGCGCTTCGCTGCGGAATTTGCCGCGAGTCTCGTCGATCTTGCGCTGAACTTCCTTGATTGCCGATTCGGCGCGCGGGATCGCCAACGTGGTGGCGTCGAGCTGACCACGGGTTTCGACTTCGGCACGCTTGAGCCGCAGCACTTCCACCGGCGATACGGCGCCCTGCGCCACCAGCGGCTCGGACATGTTGATTTCCTGGCGCTGCAATCCCAGTTGCTGGCGATACTGCGCCTGCTTGGAGCTGAACTCGCGCAGCTCTTGCTGACGCTGGATCAACTGCTCCTGCAAACCGCCGATCTCGTCGTGCAGTTGCTGACGCCGGCTGATGTACAACGATTCTTCGCTTTTCGCCTGACCCGGCACGGCTTTGAGCACGTCTTCCGGGAAATTCAGTGGACGGTCATCGACCTCGGCGCTCAGACGCTCGACGCGCAACAGCATCGACAGTCGATCAGCTTCGGTTTCGCCGACGTTGGAAGCAAACCGCGTGTCGTCCAGGCGAATCAGCGGTGCGCCGGCCTCGACGATCTGACCTTCCTTGACGAACATTTCCGAGACGATCCCGCCCTCAAGGTTCTGGATTTTCTGGATCTTCGACGACGGAATCGCCTTGCCGTCGCCCTTGGTCACTTCGTCGATGACCGCGAAGTTGGCCCACAACAGCAGGAACAGGAAGAAGCCGATGATTGCCCAGATGGTCAGGCGCACGACGCGCGGGGCGTCCTCGATCAGCGCCTTGTTGACCTCCGGCAGCGGCTGGCCCTGCAGCGAGGCAGAACCCTTGAAGTAGCGACGGATCGACTCTTTGACACCCGACTTAAGCAACACTGATCTGCCCCTTCTTCAACGCTTCCATCACGGCGGCTTTCGGGCCATCGGCGAGAATCTGTCCACGGTCGACCACCAGCAGGCGGTCGACCAGCGACAGCAGCGAGGCCCGGTGCGTCACCAGCACTACGGTCTTGTTTTCAACGACGGCGGCCAGACGCTGCTTGAGGCGTTCTTCGCCGGTGTTGTCCATGGCGCTGGTCGGTTCGTCGAGCAGCAGGATCGGCGGGTTGAGCAGCAGCGCCCGCGCCAGAGCAACGTTCTGCCGTTGGCCACCGGACAGGTTCTGCCCGCGCTCGCCGACTTGCAGCTCATAACCCTGCGGGTGCAGGCGGGCGAATTCGTGCACGCCGGCCAGTTCGGCGGCTTGCAGTACCAGTTCGTCTTCTACATAGCGCGCGCCGGAGACCAGGTTGTCACGCAGGGTGCCGGCCAGCAGCTGGATGTCCTGCGGCACGTAGCCGATGTTGTAGCGCAGCTCGCTGACGTCGATCTGGCGGATGTCGACGCCGTCCACCAGCAACGCGCCGTCGTCCGGCTGATACAGGCCGACCAGCAGTTTCGCCAACGAACTCTTGCCCGAGCCGCTGCGGCCGATGATGCCGATCTTCTCGCCGGGACGGATCACCAGGTTGATGTTCTTCAGCGCCGGGTTCTGCTGTTCCGGGTAGGTGAAGTTCAACTGACGGCACTCGATCGCGCCCTGCAACACCTTGCGGCTCAGCGGACGTTCTTCGAAATTGCGCTCCTGCGGCAGCTCCATCATCTGGTCGACGGAAGTCATGGTTACCCGTGCCTGCTGGTAGCGGGTCAACAGACCGGACAGCGACGCCAGCGGGCTGAGCGCGCGGCCGCTGAGCATGTAGCAGGCAATCAGACCGCCCATGCTCAGGTTGCCGGCGATGATCTGGTACACGCCGAAGACGATCATGATCACCCCGGCCAGTTGCTGGATCAGCAGGGTGATATTCATCGCCAGACCGGAGAGCATTTTCACCCGCAGTTCGAGGCGGCTGAGGGTGCCGATGGTCTGTTCCCACTGGTACTGGCGTTCGCTTTCGGCGTTGTTGACCTTGACCGCGTCGAGGCCGGCGAGGGTTTCGATCAGGCTCGACTGACGCTCGGCGCCCAGCGCCATAGTGCGTTCCATGGTCGCGACCAGCGGCTTCTGCAACGCGTAGCCGATCAATAGCGCAATCGGGAACGCCAGCACCGGAATCCACACCAGATGGCCGCCGAGAATGGCGATGACGATGAAGATCAGAATGGTGAACGGCAGGTCGATCAGACTGGTCAGGGTCAGCGAGGCGAGGAAGTCGCGCAGGCTCTGAAACTCATGGATGTTCTGCGCGAAGCTGCCGACCCGCGCCGGGCGGTACTTCATGGCCATGCCGACGATGCGCTCGAACAGCGTCGCGGAGATGATCAGGTCGGTTTTCTTGCCGGCCAGATCCAGGCACAGGCTGCGCAGGCTTTTGAGGATCAGGTCGAAGATGTAGGCACCGGTGATGCCCAGCGCCAGCACCCACAGGGTCGCTTCGGCTTGGTTCGGCACCACGCGGTCGTAGACGTTCATCACGAACAGCGGTGCGGCCATGGCGATGATGTTGATCAGGAAACTGGCGGCGATCGCATCGGCATACAGCCAGCGCGAGCGCTTGAGGGTGTCGCGGAACCACGAGCGCGCACGCGGGATCAGCGTGCCGTGGTTGACGTCGAATTTGTGCTGCGGCTGAGCGAAGAACACTTTGCCGGTGTAGTCGTCAGCCAGCAGTTCGCGGCTGACCACCGATTCGCCGCCGTCGCTTTCGCTGAGCAGCACCCGGGCTTCGTTGTCACCTTGCCAGCCGAGCAGGACGGCGCTGCGGCCATCCTTGAGTAGCAACAGCGCCGGCATGGCAATCGCCGGAATCTCTTCCAGCTTGCGTTGCAGCACCCGACCCTGCAGCCCGGCGCGAGCCGCTGCGCGGGGCAGCAACTCGACACTCAGGCGCTGCTTGGGCAACGGCAGGCCAGTGGTGAGCATCGCGGCACTGGCCGGCTTCTGGTGCAACATGCATAGAGCGAGCAAGCCATCCAGTAACGGATCGTCGTGCATCGCGCGCGGATCATGAATGAGTTGAACTCGACTGACTTCTGATTCCACGCTCGGCACTCTTGGCTAACAATTGAACAATGAAGGTTCTGCTCAATTCATACCCGGCAGTTGGACCTTCGGCTTCACATCGTTCTGCACGACGGATGCCAATGGTGCGACCACTCCCTGGCTCTTGAGCAACTCGCCCATGGTCGCCTTGATTCGATACTGAGTAAATAACTGAATGTTCTTGATCTCGGCCAGACGGCGCGAAGCGGTGAACAACTCGTTTTCGCTGTCGAGCAAATCGAGCAGGGTGCGCTCGCCGAGGCTGAACTGACGCTGGTAGGCGGTACGCACGGCGGTGCTGTGATCAACGTACTGCTGCGCGATCGGCACCTGCGCATTGGCGTTGTTCAGGGCGTTCCAGGCCAGGCCCAGTTCTTCGTTCAACTGACGCAGGGCGTTGTTGCGGATGTCCAGCGCCTGGTTCGACAGGTACGACTTGGATTCAAGGTCAGCCTTGTTGCTGCCGCCCGAATACAGATTGAAGCGCATGCGCAGCATGGCCTGCCACTCGTTGTTGTGGCCGTTCTGACCGTCGAGATCGTTGTCGGCAGTGCGACCCAGCTCGGCGTCGAAACGTGGGTAGAACGTCGACTTGGCGGTTTCGTACTGCTTCTCGGCAGCAGCGATATCGGACTCGGCCGAGCGCAGGATCGGGCTGTTTTCCAGCATCTGCGTACGGGCTTCATTGAGGTTGGCCGGCATCATCGCCATGAACGGCGCCGGGCGCTCCAACTGGTCAGGCATCTGGCCGACGGCACTGAGGAAGTTGGTCTCGGAGTCGGCGAGGTTGGTCTGTTCGGTGATCAGGTTGTTGCGGGCCTGGGCCATCCGCGCTTCGGCCTGATCAAGGTCAGCGCCGCTACCAACGCCGCGCTGGGTGCGTAGCTGGATCTGATCGTAAATGCGTTGGTGGCTTTTGAGGTTTTCCTCAGCCAGACGCACGAATTCGCGGCGGGTGAGCACGTCCAGGTACACCTGGGCGACGGTCAGCGCGGTGCGCTCGGAAGTGCCGAGCAGCGAGTAGGCGCGGGAGTTGACGGTGGCTTGTTGACGCCCGACTTCGCTGGACGTGGCAAAACCGTCAAAAACCATTTGCGAGAGACGTAAACTTGACTCGCTGCGGTTCAAAGTTTCCCAGTGGTTGCCGCCACTGTTGGCGCGCGTGGTCACGCTGTCAGTGCCCTCACGGCCATAACCGCCCAGCAGATCGACCTTGGGCAGGTATCCACCTTTGGCTGCCTTTAACTGATAATCCGCGGCCAAACGACTGTTGACCCCCGCCTGGATTTCCGGATGGACATCCAGTGCCTGTTGCATGGCTTCTGGTAAGGATTGTGCTTGGACGAAAGAGGCGGCGAGGGCGAACGGTAGAGCCTTGAACAAGTGCAAACGCATGGTAAAGATTTCCCAGGACTTCTTGTCTTGAATCACAGCAAAACGTGCTGCTGCGTCGGATGATTGGCAACCGGAATGACCGTATGTCGGAAAGTTCAAAATAGGAACTGGATCACACGCTGAGGGACAGGTCGCCGCGGAAATATCAATGTGACATTAGTGGGGCGATTGTTTAGGATGGCACCCAGAAGGTCAATAGTTTGGCATAAAGTTAATAGCGAAAGAATCTAGCCAAATTATTGACGAAGAACAGCGTTAATCTTGATTCGCAAATTTTTAAAGTACGTCCAGACTGAATCGGCGCCGAAGCCATCAGGCTATGGAAGTCAACTGAACGTGACACCCGGAGAGTCTTCAATGAGCAGTGTTGTTGCCATCGTCAAAAGCATTGTCGGTCAGGTATTCGTGGTCTCCCCCGAGGGTGTACGCCGCGTGCTCGTTGAAGGCGATCGCCTGTTCGTCGGCGACCAGATCGATACCGGCCTCTCCGGCGCCGTGTCGCTGGAACTGGCGGATGGCCGCACCCTGGACCTGGGCCGTGAAACCCAGTGGAGCGCCAACGCGCCCGACTCCAGCACTGACCTGGCCGAGGCCACCGCGCAGGCCGCACCGTCTGTAGCCGAGCTGCAGCAGGCCATCGCCGCCGGTGCCGACCCGACCACCGCCCTTGAAGCCACCGCTGCCGGCGCCACCGCCGCAGGCACTGGCGGCGCGGCAGGCGGCGGCCACAGCTTCGTGATGCTCGATGCCACCGCTGGCCGCGTCGATCCGACCATCGGCTTCCCCACCGCGGGCATCAATGCCGGTGCACAAGCGGCACAGAACATCACCGGTGGCCAGACCACCGACACCACCACCAACGCCCTGCGTGAGTCGACCCTGAGCCTCAGCGCCACGCCGACCATCACCGAAGCCGGCGGCGTGCTGGTGTACACCGCGACCCTGACCCAGGCGCCGCTGACCGACCTGACCATCACCCTGTCCAACGGCTCGGTGATCGTGATTCCGGCCGGCTCCACCACCGGCACCGTCAACGTGCCGCTGGCACCGAACGACACCGTTTATAACGACCCGACCCAGATCAACGTGACCGTCACCGGCACCACCGGCGGCAACGGCATTACCGTGACCCCGCCGACCACCCCGGCGACGACTCAGGTCACCGACACCATCGACACCACCACCGTCACCCTGACTGCTGGCAACAGCGTCACCGAAGGCGGTCAGATCACCTACACCGCGACCCTGACCAACCCGGCACAGACGCCGGTCACCGTCACCCTGTCCAACGGTTCGACCATCACCATCGAAGCCGGCCAGACCACCGGCACCGTCAACGTGCCAACCGCGCCGAATGACGTCTACAACAACGGCAGCACCGTCAGCACCACCATCACCGGTGCCACCGGCGGCAACTTCGAGAACCTGGTGCCGAACACGACGCCAGCCGTGACGAACATCGTCGATTCGCGCGACACCACCGGCCTGACCCTCACCGCCACCGGTACCGTGGTCGAAGGTGGCCAGATCACCTACACCGCGACCCTGACCAATCCGGCACAGACGCCGGTTACCGTCACCCTGTCCAACGGCTCGACCATCACCATCGAAGCCGGCCAGACCACTGGCACCGTCAACGTGCCGACCGCGCCGAACGACGTCTACAACAATGGCGGCACCGTCAGCACCACGATTACCGGTGCGACCGGCGGCAACTTCGAGAATCTGGTGCCTAACACCACGCCGGCGACCACCACCGTCACCGACTCCATCGACACCACCAACCTGTCGCTGAGTGCCACCGGCACCGTCGCTGAAGGCGGCTCGATCGTTTACACCGCCACCCTGACCAACCCGGCCGGCACCCCGGTGACCGTGACGTTGAGCAATGGCTCCGTCATCACCATCGAGGCTGGCAAAACCACCGGCACTGTGACCGTTCCCGCGCCTGCGGATGACGTCTACAAAGACGCCGGCAAGGTCGAAGTCAGCATCACCGGCACCACCGGCGGCAATTTCGAGAACCTGGTGCCGAGCACCGTTCCGGCTGTTACCGAAGTCACCGACACCATCGATACCTCGACCGTCAAACTGACTGCCGATACGTCGGTCGCTGAGGGCGGCACCGTCACTTACACCGCCACCGTCGGTGCACCTGTGACCGGTTCGCCGGTTGTCGTGACCCTGGCCAACGGTCAGACCATCACCATCGAAGTGGGCAAAACTACCGGCACCGTGACCACCACCGCGCCGAACGATGCGTTGACCGGCAACCCACCGCTGACCAACGCCATCACCAATGTCAGTGGCGGTAACTACGAGAACCTCGTCGCCGACAAAACCCCGGTTTCGACCACCGTTACCGACACTGTCGACACCACCAACCTGTCGTTGAGCGCGACCGGTACCGTGGCTGAGGGCGGTTCGATCGTTTACACCGCGACCTTGACCAATGCTGCCGGCTCGCCGGTCACCGTGACCCTGAGCAACGGCGCCGTGATCACCATCGAAGCCGGCAAAACGACCGGCACCGTGACGGTTCCGGCGCCTGCGGATGACGTCTATAAAGATGCCGGCAAAGTCGAAGTCACCATCAACGGTGCAACCGGCGGCAACTTCGAAAATCTGGTGCCAAGCACTGTCCCTGCGGTCACCGAAGTGACCGATACCATCGACACTTCGACGGTCAAACTGTCCGCTGACACCTCGGTCGCCGAGGGTGGCACCGTCACTTACACCGCGACCGTTGGTGCGCCTGTGACTGGCTCGCCGGTTGTCGTGACTCTGGCCAACGGTCAGTCCATCACCATCGAAGTGGGTAAAACCACTGGCACCGTGACCACCACCGCACCGAACGACGTGCTCAACGGCCAGGCGCCGCTGAGCAACTCGATCACTGGCGTGAGCGGTGGCAACTACGAAAATCTGGTCGCCGACAAGACGCCGGTCAGCACCACCGTGACTGATACCGTCGACACTACCAACCTCTCGCTGAGTGCCACTGGCTCCGTCGCTGAAGGCGGCTCGATCGTCTACACCGCGACCCTGACCAATCCGGCCGGCACCCCGGTGACCGTGACCCTGAGCAATGGCTCGGTCATCACCATCGAAGCCGGCAAAACCACCGGAACCGTGACCGTTCCAGCGCCTGCCGATGACGTTTACAAAGATGCCGGCAAGGTTGAAGTCAGCATTACCGGAACCAGCGGTGGAAATTTCGAGAACCTTGTTCCGAGCACCGTTCCAGCTGTCACCGAAGTCACTGACACCATCGATACTTCGACCGTCAAACTGACCGCTGATACCTCGGTGGTCGAGGGCGGCACCGTCACCTACACCGCGACTGTCGGGGCCCCGGTAACCGGTTCGCCAGTGACCGTCACGTTGGCAAACGGCCAGACCATCACCATCGAAGTGGGTAAAACCACCGGCACCGTCACCACCACTGCGCCGAACGATGCATTGAACGGTCACGAGCCACTGACCAACGCGATCACTGACGTGAGCGGCGGTAACTACGAGAATCTTGTAGCGGATAAAACCCCGGTTTCGACCAGCGTCACCGACACCGTCGACACCACCAACCTGTCGCTGACTGCGACCGGCACCGTGGCGGAAGGCGGTTCGATCGTCTACACCGCAACCCTGACCAATCCGGCCGGCACGCCGGTAACCGTGACCCTTTCGAACGGCTCGGTAATCACCATCGAAGCGGGTAAAACCACCGGCACCGTGACCGTTCCGGCGCCAGCCGATGACGTTTACAAAGACGCTGGCAAGGTTGAAGTCACGATCAAAGACGCCGCAGGCGGCAATTTCGAGAACCTGGTGCCGAGCACCGTTCCGGCTGTTACCGAAGTTACCGATACCATCGATACGTCGACGGTCAAACTCACCGCCGATACTTCAGTCGCTGAAGGCGGGACTGTCACTTACACCGCCACCGTCGGCGCACCGGTAACCGGCTCGCCGGTTGTTGTGACCTTGGCCAATGGTCAGAACATCACCATCGAAGTGGGCAAAACCACCGGCACCGTGACCACCACCGCGCCAAACGATTCGCTGAACGGTCACGAACCGCTGACCAACTCGATTACCGGCGTCACCGGTGGCAACTACGAAAATCTGGTCGCTGACAAAACTCCGGTTTCGACCACCGTTACCGACACCGTCGACACCACCAACCTGTCGCTGACCGCTACCGGCACCGTGGCTGAAGGTGGTTCGATCGTTTACACCGCGACCCTGACCAATCCGGCCGGTACGCCGGTGACCGTGACCCTGTCGAACGGCTCGGTGATCACCATTGAAGCAGGTAAAACTACCGGCACCGTGACTGTTCCCGCCCCAGCCGATGACGTTTACAAAGACGCTGGCAAGGTTGAAGTCACGATCAAAGACGCCGCAGGCGGCAATTTCGAGAACCTGGTGCCGAGCACCGTTCCGGCTGTTACCGAAGTTACCGATACCATCGATACGTCGACGGTCAAACTGACTGCCGACACTTCGGTCGCTGAAGGCGGGACTGTCACTTACACCGCCACCGTCGGTGCACCGGTAACCGGCTCGCCGGTTGTTGTGACCTTGGCGAACGGCCAGACCATCACTATCGAAGTCGGCAAAACCACCGGTACCGTCACCGCCACCGCACCGAACGATGCGCTGAATGGTCACGAGCCGCTGACCAACGCGATCACTGACGTGAGCGGGGGCAACTACGAGAACCTCGTGGCTGACAAAACTCCGGTTTCGACCACCGTTACCGACACCGTCGACACCACCAACCTGTCGCTGACCGCTACCGGCACCGTGGCTGAAGGTGGCTCGATCGTCTACACCGCAACCCTGACCAATCCGGCCGGGACTCCGGTGACCGTGACCCTGTCGAACGGCTCGGTGATCACCATTGAAGCGGGTAAAACTACCGGCACCGTGACCGTTCCCGCCCCAGCCGATGACGTTTACAAAGACGCTGGCAAGGTTGAAGTCACGATCAAAGACGCCGCAGGCGGCAATTTCGAGAACCTGGTGCCGAGCACGGTTCCGGCTGTCACCGAAGTCACTGACACCATCGATACTTCGACCGTCAAACTGACCGCCGATACTTCAGTCGCTGAAGGCGGCACTGTCACCTACACCGCGACTGTCGGTGCTCCGGTAACCGGCTCGCCTGTGGTCGTGACCCTGGCCAACGGTCAGAACATCACCATCGAAGTCGGCAAAACCACCGGCACCGTGACCACCACTGCGCCAAACGATGCGCTGAACGGTCACGAACCGCTGACCAACTCGATTACCGGCGTCACCGGTGGCAACTACGAAAATCTGGTCGCTGACACAACCCCGGTCAGCACCACAGTCACTGACACCGTAGACACGACGAATCTGTCGCTCAGCGCCACCAACTCGGTCGCCGAGGGTGGTTCGATCACCTACACCGCGACCCTGACCAACGCTGCCGGCTCGCCAGTCACCGTGACCCTGTCCAACGGTTCGGTGATTACCATCGAAGCGGGCAAGACCACCGGCACCGTGACCGTTCCAGCACCAGCCGATGACGTCTACAAAGATGCCGGCAAGGTTGAAGTCACCATCAACGGTGCAACCGGCGGCAACTTCGAGAACCTCGTTCCGAGCACTGTTCCGGCAGTGACTGAAGTCACTGACACCATCGACACCACGTCGGTGAAACTGACCGCAACCGAGTCCGCTGCTGAAGGTGGCACCGTCACCTACACCGCCACCGTCGGTGCTCCGGTAACCGGCTCGCCTGTGGTCGTGACCCTCGCCAACGGTCAGAACATCACCATCGAAGTCGGCAAGACCACCGGCACCGTGACCACCACCGCACCGAACGATGCGTTGAACGGTCATGCGCCGCTGACTAACGCCATCACCGACGTGAGCGGCGGCAATTACGAGAATCTGGTTGCCGACAAAACCCCGGTCAGCACCACCGTGACCGATACCGTCGACACCACCAACCTGTCGCTGGCCGCGACCGGCACCGTCGCTGAAGGCGGTTCGATCGTCTACACCGCAACCTTGACCAACCCGGCCGGTACGCCGGTAACCGTGACTTTGTCCAACGGCGCCGTGATCACCATCGACGCGGGCAAAACCACCGGCACCGTGACCGTTCCAGCACCTGCCGATGACGTCTACAAAGACGCCGGCAAGGTCGAAGTCACGATCAAGGATGCTGCGGGCGGCAACTTCGAGAACCTGGTGCCAAGCACCGTTCCAGCCGTTACCGAAGTCACCGACACCATCGATACCTCGACCGTGAAGCTGAGCGCCGATACTTCGGTGGCTGAAGGCGGCACTGTCACTTACACCGCGACTGTTGGCGCTCCAGTGACTGGCGCACCTGTTGTTGTGACCCTGGCCAACGGTCAGACCATCACCATCGACATCGGCAAGACCACCGGCACCGTGACGACCACCGCACCGAACGATGCGCTGAACGGTCACGAGCCGCTGAACAACTCGATCACCAACGTCAGCGGCGGCAACTACGAAAACCTCGTCGCCGACAAGACGCCAGTCAGCACCACCGTGACCGACACCGTCGACACCACCAACCTGTCGCTGAGCGCGACGCCGGCGGTGAACGAAGGCGGGCAGATCACCTACACCGCCACCCTGACCAACGCCGCCGGCACTCCGGTGACCGTGACCTTGAGCAATGGCGCGGTGATCACCATCGACGCCGGCAAAACTACCGGCACCGTGACCGTCGATGCGCCGAAGGATGACGTCTACAAGGACGCCGGCACCGTTGAAGCGACCATCAAAGGCGCGACCGGTGGCGACTTCGAGAACCTGGTGACCAGCAACACCCCGGCGGTGACCACCGTCAACGACACCATCGACACCTCCACCGTGTCGCTGACTGCCACCGCTAACGTCGCCGAAGGCGAGACCGTGGTCTATACCGCGAGCGTGACCGCACCGGTAACCGGCTCGCCAGTTGTGGTCACTCTGTCCAATGGACAGACCATCACCATCGCCGTCGGTGAGACCACCGGCAGCGTGAATTTCGTTGCACCGAACAGCCCATTGGCGGGCGGCAGCTCGCTGAGCGTGGCCATCGACAAGGTTGCCGGCGGCAACTATGAAAACCTGGTGGCCGACAAGACACCGGCGAACACCTCGGTGTCGGACACTGTCGACACCACCAACCTGAACCTGACCGCCAGCGACTCGGTGGCCGAGGGTGGTTCGATTGTTTACACCGCGACCCTGACCAATCCGGCCGGGACGCCGGTGACCGTGACCCTGTCCAACGGCGCGGTGATCACCATCGAAGCCGGTAAAACGTCGGGCACCGTGACCGTTCCAGCTCCGGCTGATGACGTTTACAAAGACGCGGGTAAAGTCGAAGCGACCATTTCCAGCGCTACCGGTGGCAACTTCGAGAATCTGGTGCCGAGCACCGTTCCTGCGGTCACCAACGTTACCGACACCATCGATACCACCACGGTCAAACTGACCGCGACCGAATCGGCTGCGGAAGGTGGCACCGTCACTTATACCGCGACTGTCGGCGCGCCGGTGACTGGCTCGCCGGTCGTGGTGACCTTGGCCAATGGTCAGAACATCACCATCGAAGTGGGTAAAACCACTGGCACCGTGACTACCACTGCGCCGAACGATGCGTTGACCGGCCATGCGCCACTGACCAACGCCATCACCGACGTGAGCGGTGGTAACTACGAAAACCTCGTGGCGGATAAAACGCCGGTTTCGACCAATGTCACCGACACCGTCGACACCACCAATCTGTCGCTCAGTGCGACCGGCACCGTGGCCGAGGGTGGCTCGATCGTCTACACCGCAACTCTGACCAACGCCGCTGGTCCGCCAGTCACCGTGACCCTGTCCAACGGCGCGGTGATCACCATCGAGGCCGGTAAAACCACTGGCACCGTGACCGTTCCGGCGCCAGCCGATGACGTGTACAAGGACGCCGGTAAAGTCGAAGCGACCATTTCCAGCGCTACCGGTGGCAACTTTGAAAATCTGGTACCGAGCACTGTGCCGGCCGTCACCAATGTCACCGATACCATCGACACCACCACGGTCAAACTGACGGCGACTGAATCCGCTGCTGAAGGTGGCACCGTCACCTACACCGCCACCGTCGGTGCTCCGGTAACCGGCTCGCCTGTGGTCGTGACCCTGGCCAACGGTCAGAACATCACCATCGAAGTCGGCAAGACCACCGGCACCGTGACCACCACCGCACCGAACGATGCGTTGACCGGTCATGCTCCTCTGACCAACGCGATCACCGGCGTGACTGGCGGTAACTACGAGAATCTGGTGGCCGACAAAACGCCAGTCAGCACCACCGTGACTGACACCGTCGACACCACCAACCTGTCGCTCAGCGCTACCAATTCGGTCGCCGAGGGCGGTTCGATCGTTTACACAGCAACCCTGACCAACGCCGCTGGCTCGCCAGTTACCGTGACGCTGAGCAACGGCGCTGTCATCACCATCGAGGCCGGCAAAACCACCGGCACCGTGACTGTTCCAGCTCCGGCGGACGACGTTTACAAAGATGCCGGTAAAGTCGAAGCAACCATTTCCACCGCCACCGGTGGCAACTTCGAAAACCTGGTGCCAAGTACCGTGCCGGCTGTCACCGAAGTCACCGACACGATCGACACCTCGACCGTCAAACTGACTGCCGATACCTCAGTGGCCGAAGGTGGCACCGTCACCTATACCGCAACCGTCGGCGCGCCAGTGACCGGTTCGCCTGTGGTCGTGACCTTGGCAAACGGTCAGAACATCACCATTGAGGTGGGTAAAACCACTGGCACCGTGACTACCACTGCGCCTAATGATGCATTGACCGGTCATGCTCCTCTGACCAACGCGATCACCGACGTCACCGGTGGCAATTACGAAAACCTCGTGGCTGACAAAACCCCGGTCAGCACTAACGTCACCGACACCGTCGACACCACCAACCTGTCGCTGTCCGCGACCGGTACCGTGGCCGAAGGTGGCTCGATCGTTTACACCGCGACCCTGACCAACGCCGCTGGCTCGCCAGTCACCGTGACGTTGAGCAACGGCGCCGTGATCACCATCGAGGCTGGCAAAACCACCGGCACTGTGACCGTTCCGGCACCAGCCGACGATGTCTACAAAGACGCGGGTAAAGTCGAAGCGACCATCTCCACCGCTACCGGTGGCAACTTCGAAAACCTGGTACCGAGCACCGTGCCGGCTGTGACTCAGGTCACCGACACCATCGATACCACCACGGTCAAGCTGACCGCGACCGATTCTGCTGCGGAAGGTGGCACCGTCACTTACACCGCCACTGTCGGTGCGCCTGTGACCGGTTCGCCTGTCGTTGTGACACTGGCCAACGGTCAGAACATCACTATCGAAGTGGGTAAAACCACCGGCACCGTAACCACCATCGCACCGAACGATGCGCTGACCGGTCATGCGCCTTTGACCAACGCGATCACCAATGTGAGCGGCGGTAACTACGAAAACCTGGTCGCCGACAAAACGTCGGTCAGCACAACCGTTACCGACACTGTCGACACCACCAACCTGTCGCTGAGCGCAACCAACTCGGTCGCCGAGGGTGGTTCGATCATCTACACCGCGACCTTGACCAACGCGGCTGGCTCGCCAGTCACCGTGACCCTGTCGAACGGCGCTGTGATCACCATCGAAGCCGGTAAAACCACTGGCACCGTGACCGTGCCGGCTCCGGCGGATGACGTCTATAAAGACGCGGGCAAAGTCGAGGCAACCATCTCCACCGCTACCGGTGGCAACTTCGAAAACCTGGTACCGAGCACCGTTCCGGCCGTGACTCAGGTCACTGACACCATCGACACCACCACAGTGAAACTGACCGCGACCGAGTCTGCTGCGGAAGGTAACACTGTCACCTACACCGCGACTGTCGGTGCTCCGGTAACCGGTTCGCCTGTGGTCGTGACCCTGGCTAATGGTCAGAACATCACCATCGAAGTCGGCAAAACCACCGGCACCGTCACTACCACCGCACCGAACGATGCGCTGACCGGCCACGCGCCGCTGACCAACGCGATCACCGACGTCAGCGGTGGCAACTACGAAAACCTCGTTGCCGACAAGACCCCGGTCAATACCACGGTCACCGATACAGTCGACACCACCAACCTGTCGCTGTCCGCGACCGGTACCGTGGCCGAAGGCGGCTCGATCGTTTACACCGCGACGCTGACCAACGCTGCCGGTTCGCCGGTTACCGTGACGTTGAGCAACGGCGCCGTGATCACCATCGACGCGGGCAAAACCACCGGCACCGTGACCGTTCCGGCTCCAGCGGATGACGTCTACAAAGACGCCGGCACCGTTGAGGCCACGATCAAGACCGCGACTGGCGGCAATTTCGAAAACCTGGTGACCAGCAACACCCCGGCCGTGACCAGCGTCACCGACACCATCGACACCACCACGGTCAAACTGACCGCGACCGAGTCTGCTGCTGAAGGCGGTACCGTCACCTACACCGCGACCGTTGGTGCACCGGTAACCGGTTCGCCAGTGACCGTGACTCTGGCCAACGGCCAGAACATCACCATCGAAGTCGGCAAAACCACCGGCACCGTGACCACCACCGCACCGAACGACGTGTTGACCGGTCATGCGCCACTGACCAACGCCATCACCAACGTCAGCGGCGGCAACTACGAGAACCTCGTCGCCGACAAGACTCCGGTCAGCACCACGGTCACCGACACCATCGACACCACCAACCTGTCGCTGAGCGCGACCGGCACCGTGGCCGAGGGTGGCTCGATTGTTTACACCGCAACGCTGACCAACGCCGCGGGTTCGCCAGTGACCGTGACGCTGAGCAACGGTGCAGTCATCACCATCGACGCCGGTAAAACCACCGGTACCGTCACCGTCCCTGCCCCGGCCGACGACGTCTACAAAGACGCCGGCACTGTTCAGGCAACGATCAAAACCGCGACCGGTGGCAGCTTCGAGAACCTGGTACCAAGCACCACGCCAGCAGTGACCAGCGTCACCGACACCATCGACACCACGGGCGTGAAACTCACCGCCACGGGCACCGTGGCCGAAGGTGGCACCGTCACCTACACCGCTACCGTTGGTGCGCCAGTTACCGGCTCGCCTGTCGTCGTGACCCTGGCCAACGGTCAGACCATCACCATCGACATCGGCAAAACCACCGGCACCGTGACCAGCATCGCACCGAACGATGCGCTGACCGGTCACGCACCGTTGACCAACTCGATCACTAACGTGACCGGCGGCAACTACGAAAACCTTGTGGCCGACAAGACCCCGGTCAGCACCACCGTGACCGACACTGTCGACACTACCAACCTGACCCTGAGCGCCACCAACACGGTCGCCGAGGGCGGTTCGATCATTTACACCGCCACCCTGACCAACGCCGCTGGTTCGCCAGTGACCGTGACCCTGAGCAACGGCGCAGTGATCACCATCGACGCCGGTAAAACCACTGGCACCGTGACCGTTCCTGCCCCGGCTGATGACGTCTACAAAGACGCCGGCACCGTGCAGGCAACCATCACCAATGCCAGCGGCGGCAACTTCGAAAAACTGGTACCAAGCACCGTACCGGCCGTGACCAGCGTCACCGATACCATCGACACCACTACCGTGAAGTTGTCTGCCACCGGTACAGCGGCTGAAGGCGGCAACGTCGTCTACACCGCCACCGTCGGTGCGCCAGTCACAGGTTCGCCAGTCGTGGTGACTCTGTCCAACGGCCAGACCATCACCATCGACATCGGAAAAACCACCGGCACCGTAACCACCACCGCACCGAACGATGCGCTGACCGGTCACGCGCCGTTGACCAACGCAATCACCAACGTGAGCGGCGGCAACTACGAGAATCTGGTTGCCGACAAGACTCCGGTCAGCACCACCGTGACCGACACCGTCGACACCACCAACCTGTCGCTGTCCGCGACCGGCACCGTGGCCGAAGGTGGCTCGATCGTTTACACCGCAACCCTGACCAACGCCGCGGGTTCGCCAGTGACCGTAACGTTGAGCAACGGCGCCGTGATCACCATCGACGCCGGTAAAACCACCGGCACCGTGACCGTTCCGGCTCCAGCGGACGACGTCTACAAAGACGCCGGCACCGTGCAGGCGACCATCAAGTCGGCGACAGGTGGCAGCTTCGAAAACCTGGTGCCAAGCACCACGCCAGCCGTAACCAGCGTCACCGACACCATCGACACCACTGGCGTGAAACTCACCGCCACTGGCACCGTGGCCGAGGGTGGCACTGTCACCTACACCGCCACTGTCGGCGCTCCGGTCACCGGTTCGCCAGTGACCGTAAGCCTGTCCAACGGCCAGACGATCACCATCGACATCGGCAAAACCACCGGCACCGTGACCACCACTGCGCCGAACGACGTGTTGACCGGCCACGCACCGTTGACCAATGCGATCACCAACGTCAGCGGCGGCAACTACGAAAATCTGGTAGCCGACAAAACCCCGGTCAGCACCACCGTGACCGACACCGTCGACACCACCAGCCTGTCGCTGAGCGCGACCCCGGCGGTGAACGAGGGCGGCCAGATCACCTACACCGCAACCCTGAGCAACGCTGCCGGTTCCCCGGTAACCGTGACCCTGAGCAACGGCTCGGTGATCACCATCGACGCCGGCAAAACCACTGGCACCGTGACCGTTCCGGCTCCGGCTGACGACGTCTACAAAGACGCCGGCAGCGTGCAGGCGACCATCACCAACGCCAGCGGTGGCAACTTCGAGAACCTGGTACCGAGCACGACACCGGCCGTGACCAACGTCGCCGATACCATCGACACCACCACCGTCAGCATCACCGGCAGCACCTCGGTGACCGAAGGCCAGACCGCCAGCTACACCGTCAGCCTGACCCACCCGGCGCAGACCGAAGTGACCCTGAAGATCGTCTACAGCGGCACCGCTGCCGACGGTTCGGACTTCACTGGCGTGTACACCGTGAAGATCCCGGCGGGCGCCAGCAGCGCGCAGTTCAACGTCGCGACCATCGATGACAAGATCACCGAAGGCACCGAGAACTTCGTGGTCAAGATCGACTCGGCCACCGGCGGCAACTTCGAGAACCTGGCCGTCAGCAGCACCAACGGCAGCGTCAGCACCTCGATCATCGACAACGATGCGCCACCGGTCATCGACCTGGATGCCAACAACTCCAGCGGCGCCACCGGTGCCGACTACAAGGTGACGTTCACCGAAAACACCCCGGGCGCCGGCGTGTCGATTGCCGACACTGACCTGTCGATCACCGACCCGGACAGCACGATGCTGACCGGCGCGACTATCGTGCTGACCAACCGTCAGGACGGCGATGCACTGAACCTCGGGAACAGCGTCAACGGCATCACGATCAATGCCAACAGCACCAACGGTACCGTGACCCTGACCCTGTCGGGCAACGCGACGCTCGCCGACTACATGCAGGCCATCAAAAACATCAGCTTCACCAACAGCAGTGAAGACCCGAGCACCGTGCCGCGGATCATCACCGTGACCGTGACCGATGGCGGCAACTACTCCAACACCGCGACCACCACGGTCAACGTGGTGGCGGTCAACGACGCGCCAGTCGCCGCGCCAGTCAACGTCACCGGCACCGAAGACACCCCGCTGATCCTCGGCTGGTCGACCTTCGGCGTGACCGACGTCGACAGTCCGGCCAGCAGCCTGGGCATCAAAATCACCCAGCTGCCGGGCGAAGGCAAACTGCAGTATCTGGACGGCTCGACCTGGAAAGACGTCGCCAACAACCAGACCTTCAGCAAGGCTGACATCGACGCCGGCAAACTGCGCTTCATGCCGGATGCCAACGAGTCGGGGGTCAACGGTTACGGCGGCACCGGTATGGGCAACAACCAGGCCGACTACGCACAGATCAAGTTCCAGCCAACCGACGGCCAACTGCTGGGCAACACCGGCACCGTGAAGATCGACATCACGCCAGTGGCGGATGCGCCGACCGTGAGCGTGGCCGACAACAGCGTGAAGTCCACCGGACTGGTCAAGGAAGTCTGGACCGGCCTGCCAGGTCTTGGCACCGACGGCAGCGGCGCGAACTCGACCACCCTGAAAAACGTGATCGACGGCGCCGGCACCCCGAACTCCAGCACCAACGTGACCAACGTGCAGTCGGACGGCAGTGTGGCCGCCGGCACCGCGTCGAAAACCTCGGGCCTGATCTATCTGGAAGCCGGCAAGACCTACAGCTTCAGCGGTGTGGCTGACGACAGTCTGCTGATCACCATTGGCGGCAAGAGTGTGGCGTCGGGTACCTGGGGCGCGGGCGGTGCGATCAGCGGCTCGTTCACCCCGACCACCAGCGGCTACTACACCCTGGACATCTACCACCACAACCAGAGCGGCCCGGGCAGCTATGACGTGAACCTGTCGGTCAACGGCAGCACGCCAATCGACCTGAGCAGCGCCGGCGTGCCGATCTACACCGGCGTGCAGGATCTGGTGAATTCCGGTGTGACCGTCTCCGACCTGCACGGCACCAACGGCGAAGGCTATTACGACGGCTACAAACTCAACACTGGCGCCGAAGGCACCACGGTGAAACTGTCGGCGATCAACACCGCGCTGACCGACACCGACGGCTCGGAAACCCTGAGCGTGAAGATCAGCGGCGCGCCGGTCGGCTCGGTTCTCTCCGACGGCAACGGTCACACCTTCACAGTCACCGCGAGCAACGGCGAAGCCAACGTCACCGGCTGGAACCTGGGCAGCCTGACCGTAACCCCGCCGACCTACTACAACGGCCAGTTCAACCTGACCGTGACCTCGACCTCCACTGAAATGGTCGGCGGTTCGGCCAGCAGCACCGCGACGATTCCGGTCACCGTGGTGCCGGCGGTTTACAATGCGGTGGTTGGTACCTCTGGCGACGACACCTTCAACGGTACCGATGGCAACGACATCATGGTCGCCGACATCGGCGGTCTGACCGTGGTGCCGGGCACCAACTACAACATCGCGTTCATGGTCGACAGCTCGGGTAGCATGAGCACCTCGTCGATCAACGCGGCCAAGGACTCGCTGACCTCGGTGTTCAACACCCTCAAGCAGAGCCTGGGCGGCAGCAACTCGGGCACGGTGAACATCTTCCTGGCGGACTTCGATACCCAGGTCAACAAGTCGGTGTCGGTGAACCTCAACGACCCGAACGCGCTGACCAAGCTCAAAGCCGTGCTCGACTCGATGGCGTCCGGCGGCGGCACCAACTACGAGGACGTGTTCAAGACCACGGCCAACTTCTTCCAGAGCGCGGAAGCTGTGGCCAACACCGGGGCGAAGAACCTAACGTACTTCATCACCGACGGCCAGCCGACCTACTACCAGAGCGGCGAGCAGACCAACCCGACGCTGTACGGCAGCGTGAAGTTCGACAGTGTGGTGACAACCAGCAACTACAAGCTGGGCGACACTTTCAGCACGTACATCGACAACACGCATTACCTGAGCATCACCGCCAGCGGTTATGCCCAGTTGCAGACTTACACTGCCCGTTATGGCTGGAGCACCACCAACCTGGGCACTGTTCACGCTCAGGGTGACGGCACTTACGAGTTGTCGAGCCTGGCCGGTAGCGGTAGCAGTACGGATTCGGCGACAACCTCCAACTCCAACAGCAGCTTCGCCCTGCTCAGCGGTCTGTCGAACGTCGAGGCGATCGGTATCAACAGCGGCGTCAGCCTCAACGACCTGAAACCGTATGACTCGGATCACTCGCCGCAGACCAACATCGATCCAAAGGATTTGGCCAACTCGATCATCGGCCATACCGAAGCGACGATGCCGGGCAACGACACCGTCAGCGGTGGCGACGGCAACGACATCCTGTTCGGCGACCTGGTGAGCTTCAACGGCATTGCCGGCGAGGGTTATCAGGCGATGCAGGCGTTCGTGGCGCAGCAGACCGGCGTCGACGTCAGCAAGGTCACCACCAGCAATGTGCACCAGTACATCACCGAGCACTATCAGGCGTTCGATGTGTCCGGCGCACATGACGGCAACGACACGCTGCTGGGTGGCGCAGGCAATGACATCCTGTTCGGCTCGGGCGGCAACGACCTGCTCGACGGCGGCAAGGGCAATGACATCCTGCTCGGCGGCACCGGCAATGACACGCTGATCGGCGGCCAGGGCAACGACATCCTGATCGGTGGTTCCGGTGCCGACACCTTCGTCTGGAAAGCAGGCGACACCGGCAATGACGTGATCAAGGACTTCAACGCCAACGAAGGTGACCGCATCGACCTGCGCGATCTGTTGCAGGGTGAAACCGGCAGCACCATCGACAACTTCCTGAAGATCACCACGGTTGATGGCACGTCGTCGCTGCAAGTCAGCTCGGCGGGCAAGTTCAACTCCGGCGACGCGGCAGCCGCCACGCCGGACGTGACGATCAAACTGGAAGGCAACAACTGGTCGAGCGCCAACATTCACAACCTGATTGCCGGCAGCGATCCGACCATCAAGGTCGACCACAACAACAGCTGATGCGTGAACAAAACGGCCGCCCCTTGGGGCGGCCGTCACGTTTGCGGCTAACTCGGCGGTGACGATTTCGTCGCCACCCCGCATACTCGCGCGCAGTTGGCCTATGCTGCTGACAGCATGACGCTGGATCTTTCTGAGGGATGCTCAATGTTTTACGTGCAACGCGATGCGCAAGGTCTGTTGATTCGCGTGGAAGCCGCGGCCTACGCCGAGGCCACGGAAACGCTGCCGGCCGACAGCCATGAAATCCAGGCCTGGTTCGCCAATGAAGTGGTGGAAACCAGCCTGAAACAGCTCAAGCAGAGCGACCTGGAAATGATTCGGGTACTCGACGACCTGATTCAGGTGCTGACCCAGAAAGGCGTGATCCGCGTTACCGATCTGCCGCCGGCGGCGCAGGCCAAGCTGATGGATCGGACCCAGGCGCGGGAAGCGCTGGGCGGGTTGAGCCACTTGATCGACGACGAAGAGACCGGGCTGATCTGATCCGCGATCTTCAGTGACCGGACTGACCCCTTCGCGAGCAAGCCCGCTCCCACATTTGAAATGCATTCCAATGTGGGAGCGGGCTTGCTCGCGAAGGCTGATTTACCGACAACGAATAACGAACAGGTTACTTCCAGGGCGTGGGCTCACCAAACAACTGCCCCTGCACCCCATACAGGCCCATCTCGCGAATCACCGACAACTCGCCTTCGGTCTCCACCCGCTCGGCAATCAACGGTAGATCGATGCTGTGCGCCGCACGCTGGATCGCCTCGATGAACAGGCGCTTGTCGCTCTCCTGATCGATCGCGCGAATGTAACTGCCATCGATCTTCAAGTACGCCAGCCCCAGCCGCGCCAGGTTGCCGATCATGCTGAAGCGTCCACCAAAGCGCTGCAGACTCAGGGAGAAACCGAGTTCACGCAGGCGCCGGGTCAACTGCTCCAGCACCGCTTGCTCCGGCAATTGCTCCTCGCCGATCTCCAGCGTCAGGCGCTCGCCGAGGTCGGAGTGCGCGCGCAGAATCTCGAACACTTTGTTCAGCGCTTGTGGATCGGCCAGGGTTGCCGAAGACAGGTTCAGCGCCAGCGAATCCTCATGCCCTTTCATCTGCTCCAGCACGCGCTCGAGCATCAAGCGGTCAAGCCGTGCGGTCCAGCCAAAACGCTCGAGCCACGGCAGGAAACGCCCGGCCGGGATGGTCTGGCCCTGTTCATCCAGCAAGCGCGAAAGCACTTTGTAATGCAGCACCAATTGCGTGTCCTGAGCGGCCACCACCGGTTGGAAATACAGTTCGAAACGCTGCTGATTCAGCGCCTGATCGAGCAAGCGATGCCAGGCGTGGTGATCGTCACCGACGTCCGCCACCAGGCTCTGATCGATGCACGCCCAGTTTTGCTCGCCCTGCCCCTCGGCCTGCGCCAGCGCCTGATCGCCCAGGGTCAGTACTGCTTGCGGTGAATCGCCGTGGGCAAACGGGGCGAGGCCAATGGAAGCCACGGCCGGCACATCGGTTGCGCCAGTGGCGTGCAGGCTGCTCAGCGCGCTGTCGAGGTTCTGCGCCAGTTGTAGCGCTTCTTCGCGCACCAGTCCCGGCGCCAGCACGGCGAATTCACCACCGCGAATACGGGTGACGAGGTTCTGGGTTTCAGGGTATTTGGCGCACTCGCGGGACAGTTGCTCGCCGACAGCTTTCAACAATTCATCGGTGCGCTGACCGCCCAGACGCTGATTGAGCCCAGCCAGATCCTTGACCCGCAACAGCAGCAGATAACCGGAACTGGCCTGCTCCGGGTTGCTCACGCGGTTGTGCAGTTGCATCTCGAAATAGCGCCGGTTGGCAAGCCCCGTGAGGTTGTCCTGATAAGACTCGGCACGCAGTTTTTCGCTGCGCTCGGCCTGCTCTTGGAACAGCGCCTTGAGCTTCTCGACCATCTGGTTCATCGCCTGCACCACGCGCCGCAGTTCCGGGGTACGCGGCAACTCCGGCAGGCTGAGGAATTCGCGGCGGGCGATGGCGTGGGACTGTTTGACCATGTAATCCAGCGGGCGCAATTGCCGGCGCAGCAGCAACGCGCCGAGCACTGCACTGACCGCGCCGCACAGCAGCAGCCAGCCGAGGCTGCCCAACGCGCTCTGCCACAGCTTGGCCACGGCAAACATCGGGTGACTGACCACCTCGACCCGCGCCGCCTGCTCCCAGCCACGGCTGACCAGCGCGTCGCCACCGGCCGGCTCCAGGCCGATCAGTTTGACGAACCAGTCAGGCACATTGCTCACCGCCGGAATCCCGCTGCGCTCGACAATGGTCTGGTCGGTCTTGAGATCGACCACGCGGATGCTCGCGTAATAGCCGCTGTCGAAAATCGAGCTGACCAGCAGCTCGACCATCGCCGGGTCGTCGATATTCGGCGTCAGCGACAACGCCAGCGCCGTGGCGGCATCCTGGGCATGGGAGCGCAGCTGGTTGACGTACTGGGTGCGCGAGCTCTCCAGACTGACCATGAAGCTGCCGGTGAAGGCGACCACCAGGAACAGACAGATAGCGATCAACAGCTGTTTGAACAAAGACATCTGAGCGCGTGCTCCTAGTTAGTCGTTTCGACCGGGAAACCTTCGGCCTGCATTTTCTTCAGCACATCCTGCCAGCGCGACAGGCGTTTGGTGTCACCGACCTTTTTGTTGCCCTTGGCTCCCGGCAGGTACAGACCTTCAGCATTGAAAGAGTAGACCGGCAGCAAATCGGTTCGCTGGGACGCAGGCTGAATCGGATCGATCAGGCTGTCGAGCACCAGCGGCATGGCATCGGGGGTGGCGTAGTAAGTCAGCACCATGTGTGCGCGATTCTGGCGCAGTGCCTTGACGTAGGTGATGCGCAGCTTGTCACTGGAGACCCCGAGATGGCGCAGGCTGAAATACTTGGCGATCGCGTAGTCTTCGCAATCGCCTGCGCCTTTCCACAACGCTTCGATGGGCGTCTCCCAATAATCGACCTGCCCCCACAGATCGATATCTTCTACATAACGCACCTGTTTGTTGAAAAACAGGTTCACCACTTTCAGCTTTTCCATCTCGCTGACCTGTTTCTGCGTGGCCAGCAGGTTTTGCCAGGCATCGATCCGCTGCTGCCCGGCACCCAACGGGCCGTAGAGCGCCGTAGCCTTGCGGCTGATCGCGGAAAAATCCCAATCGGCATGCAGGCCGCCCAGCATGACGCCGGCCAGCAACAGTGCGCAGCCTAGCCAGCGCAGAGTCCGGGGGATCGCGAAACGTACCGCCACAGCAGGTTTCCAGGGGGCAGGAAGGAAAGCGTTTGATGGTGAAGCTTAGCCCGGCAAAAAACAATGGCACCATGAGATCATCGCCATCGCGCTAAACTTCATTCAGGACAGCAATCCTTTACATGGTTTGACAACCTGTAGAGCAATCACTAGTGTCTTTGGATCCAAATTCCGTCGTCATTCAGGGTGAGTAGTTGTGACACAGAAGCCCAAACCGCTGCACAGCATCAAAGTCGATGGGCCGATTCCCGCACACCTTGCCCGCTCGATCATCGAAGAAACCCTGCGCTCGGCGATCCTTGACGGTCGCTTGCCGTGCGGCACCGCCCTGCGCCAGCAGGATCTGGCCGACCTGTTCGGGGTCAGCCGCATGCCGGTGCGCGAGGCTCTGCGCCAGCTCGAAGCGCAGGAACTGCTGAGCGTCACCACCCACAAGGGCGCCGTTGTAGCGCCGCTGATCCAGGGCGACGCCACCGAAACCTACGAGTTGCGGATCCTCCTCGAATCCGAGGCCATGCGCCAGTCGATCCCGTTGCTGACCAGCGCCGATCACGCGCTTGCCGCCGGCTATATCGAAGAACTCGAAACCCAGCACGACTACAGCGAAATCGGTCGGCTCAACCGTCTGTTCCACATGGCCCTGTACAGCAAGGCACCGAATAAGCGTCTGCTGCGGCTGGTCGAAGACGGCCTCAACGAGGAGGAGCGCTTTCTGCGTTTCAACCTCGAAGCCATGGGCCTGGGCAAACTCTCCCAGGAAGATCACCGCGCCATGCTTCAGGCCGTGATCGCGCGCGATGTCGAGCTGTCGGTGAAGTTGCTCACACATCACCTCAACCGTGGCGTCGACGTGATCACCCGGTTCCTCGCCAGCCCCGCCGGACAAAACCGCAAGGCCGTGCGCTGACACCCTTCACGCCGGTCTCAGGCCTTCGCGCCTGACCGGCGAATAACCCGCTTACAAATCCTCTCCCCGATCCTCCGCAAACCTGGTGGCGGATCCGCGTGTTCGCTCTAACCTCCCAGCGCTCGCAAGCCCGCCATTGCGGCTCGGCGCGGACGAATCGGTCATAGCCGTCCCGCCAATTTACCCGCACTCTTTAACGGCCACCCCATGAAGAACGGGCGACGCGCCGCACCGCCGGCGCAGTCCCCGCACCAGGAACCTACGGAAGGAGCCTTGCCACGGGAAAAAGGGAAGTTACGGCGCCGTTTCCGGCCCACTTTCATTCCTATACATCACATTCAATTTCCGCTTCTTAAAGTTGCTTTGAGTGAGGCATTCACTCTTGTCTTCAATTTTGGCCATTATTTGCCGAAAGGAGCAACTACGCCCAAGTAAAACTTAAACAAAAAGTTTTACCGGGCCGACTCATACTTGAAAAACACACAACTAAAAATAATTAAAAATAAACTTGTTAAGTTATTTGACGATGTATTAGCTTTTCCTCGCCGAGCAGGTTCTACCTGCAAACACGGCACGGCTCCGCAGTCAGCCAATAGCTTTGGCAAATATTCGCCAAAGCATGGTCGAGAGCCTTTCATGCACTTTGCAAACTTTCATTAATCCGAATGAGGCCCGCGTTCGCCAATAGAAAACATTTCAAACTTATCAAGTCCATGTTGATGCACTGAACGAGCAACTCCCTCTATTCCAATAACACCGAGGTTCGCCATGATGCCAACTAAAGAACAACTCGCCCTGAAAAAAGCGCAATTGAGCGTTCACCCGATCTTTACCGAGATCGATTCGTTATCGGTACTGCGCCGGTTCATGGAATCCCACGTCTTCGCCGTGTGGGATTTCATGTCGCTGACCAAGCGCCTGCAACAGGAACTGACCTGTACACGGCTGCCATGGTTACC
Organism: Pseudomonas sp. MWU12-3103b; assembly: GCF_023100615.1. NCBI lineage: Bacteria > Pseudomonadati > Pseudomonadota > Gammaproteobacteria > Pseudomonadales > Pseudomonadaceae > Pseudomonas > Pseudomonas sp. MWU12-3103b. Next base: position 13,148 of record NZ_JALMEY010000004.1, on the reverse strand, counting down.
GCCACGCGATCCGCATGCTGCGCGGCTGATCAACGAGATCGTGCTTGGCGAAGAGTCCGATGATCGTCCCGCCCACGGCCATTACAGCCATTTCGAGCTGTACCTGGACGCCATGCGCGAAGTCGGTGCGAGCACCACGGCGGTCGAACGGTTTGTCGCGCTGCAACAGGAAGGCGTGAGTTACGACGTCGCCTTGCAAAGCGTCGAAGTGGATCCGGCAGCAGCAAAATTTGTTCGCGAGACGCTGTACACCGCACTGCATGCGCCAGGCCACAGCGTTGCTGCCGCGTTCCTGCATGGTCGCGAGAGCGTGATCCCGACGATGTTCCAGCGCATCCTCGATGACTGGGGGATCGGCATCGAACAGGCACCCACCTTTCGCTATTACCTGGAGCGCCACATCGAGGTCGACTCCGAAGATCACGGCCCGGCGGCAGAGCAACTGCTTGAACGTCTGGTCGACGGCGATCCGCAACGTGAAGCCGAGGTCTATGCCAGCGCCATCGCGGCGGTGGAAAGCCGCATCGCCCTGTGGGACGGCTTGCGTCTGAGCATGCGCGAGCCCTTGGCGGAGGTGGCCCAATGAACGCCGCCGATTACCAATCCTTCGCCGACGCCTGGGAAACCCGCGCCACCATCCGCACCCGGCCACGGCGTGTTCTGGAAGACGATGAGCGCCTGATCTATCCGCTGAGCCGCCAGCCGCTGGTGCTCAGCGAAACCTTCCTGCGCGAATGCCCGCAGCAGCGTGATTTCGCCCTGGTGCAGACGCTGTACAAGTTCATCAACGACGTGGTGATTTTCGAAACCGAAATCGTCGACCAGACCGCCCGCGCCATCGCCAAGAATCGCTTCGCCGTACCCTTCCCGTTCGCCTGTCGCTACGACGCCATGACCGTGGTGGTGGACGAGGATTACCACGCGCTGGTGGCGATGGACTTCATGCAGCAGACCGTGGCCATGACCGGCATCGAGCCGATCGAACTGCCCACTGAAATCGAATTGAGCCGGGCAATTCCTGCCGCTGTGGCACTGGCGCCCGAACACCTGCGCAGCGCCGTGGAACTGATCTGCGTGGCCATCGCCGAGAACACCGTGACCGGCGACGTTGCCGCATTCGCCCGGGACGATACGGTCAAGCCGTCGATCAAAGGGCTGATGGCCGATCACCTGCTCGACGAGGGCCGGCACTCCAGTTTCTGGGCGCGCATGGTGCGCATCTATTGGCACACAGCCAACGACGCGGACCGGGAAACCATCGCGCAGATCCTGCCGGTGTTCATCGGCCATTACCTGACCAACGACATCCAGAAGTCCTTCGATCTGCGACTGATCGACGCCTTGCCGGTCAGTGATGCGATCCGCCGCTCACTCAAGGACGAAATGGCCGGGCTGGCGTTCCCGATCAATCGCCACCATCCGCTGGTGGGCAACATCGTGCGCTTTTTCCACAACAGCTCGCTGCTCGACACGCCGTGCGTGCAGCACGCCCTGCGTGACTATCTGGTTTGATGAGGAGGCCGACATGAGACGTCTCGACATTTTATTGATTGGCGCCAGCCAGGCCATGACCGACCTGGCGCAGGAACTCGAACAACACGGTCACTCATTGATGCGCAGCGGCGCCGCGCAATCGACAGTGGATCTGATCATCGACGATGGCTTCATCGGCGCCGGCGATCGCTGTGCAATCCCCCACCTGCATCTGCGCCTGGGTATCGGAAGGCAAAGCATTGGTGGTTTGCCGACACTCGACCTGCTGTGTTTCATCGGCTCGTCACTGATCAGCCGCGTGCCGATTGGCGAGGAGCCGTCCGGCAACGGTCAGGCACTGCGCCAGCGAGTGCTGACGCAGGTGGTCGACGAAGTCGCGCTGCTGGTCAGCCGTTTCTCCCGCGATGCCGAGTATTTTCAGCAGGCATTGCCAGCTACCGCGCCGGACTTCGAACAGGTGGAGGACCTGTCGTTTCTCGACAGTCTGGCTTACGTCCATCGCCTCAACGCCACGACGCATCCGGCATTGTTGCAACAGGCGCAGACGCCGTTGATCGAACGCCTGCAACGCAGCCTGATCGAACACGCCGAGCGGCCGGCGCTGCACCTGGTCGAGCAGTCGCTCAGCTATCGCCAGTTGCACGCGCACAGCCGTGCGATCCAGCAACGTCTGCAGCCACTGCTAGAGCAGCATCCGCAGCCGTGGATCGTGGGTATCTGCCAGCCGAAAAGCCCGGCGCTGTTCGCCTCGATTCTGGCGGTGCTCGGCAGTGGCGCAGTGTATCTGCCGCTCGAGCCGAGCCATCCGTTGCAGCGCCAGCAATACATCCTGCAAAACGCCGGCGCGGTGTTGTTGCTGCACGACGGCGAGCATCCGCTCGGTGAGTCGATGCCCGGGTTGGATGTCAGTCATATCGACAGTGCCGACGCCGATCTCAGCCAACCGTTGATGCGTCAACGGCCGACGCTTGAAGCACCGTGCATGGCGCTCTACACCTCCGGCACCACCGGGCATCCGAAGGGTGTACTGCTGAGCCAGGCGAACCTCGCGCACCTTACCGCGTGGTACGCCGATTACGTGCAATTGCGCGCCGAAAGCCGGGTGTTGCAGTTCTCTTCACTGAGCTTCGACTCATCGCTTATCGATATCTTTCCGACGCTGCTGCAGGGCGCCGAACTGGTGGTACCGGATGACACCCAGCGCCGCGATCCGCTGCAACTGGTGGCGCTGATCCGCCGCCGGCAACTGACCCACGCGTTCCTGCCGCCGGCACTGCTGAGCATCCTGCCGCTGGAGCAACTGCAAGGCGTGGAGGTGATGACCGGTGGCGACGTCTGCGAGCCTTTCGTCATCGAGCAATTGACCCGCCAGGGGAAGCTGCACAACCTCTACGGCCCCACCGAAGCGACGGTGCTGATTACCGCCCGGCAACTGCATCCGGGTGACAGCAACCGCACTCTTGGCGCACCGATTGCCAACAGTCAGGTGCTGATTCTCGACGACAACCTGCAACCGGTGCCGGAGCACACCGTAGGCGAATTGTTCATCGTCGGCCCCGGCGTCTGCCTCGGTTATCTGAACAATCCGCAGCAGACCGCCGAGCGTTATCTGACCCTGCAACTGCCGCACGGCGAGACCTTGCGTGCCTACCGCAGCGGCGACATGGCCAAGTGGGGCGAACACGGGATCGAGCTGTGCGGACGGCGTGACAATCAGGTGAAAATTCGTGGTTTCCGGGTCGAGCCGGAAGAGATCGAGCGCTGCCTGCGCGAGAGCCAGTTGTACCGTCAGGTGGCGGTAGTAATCGACAACCAGCGGCGGATTCTGGCGTTCCTTGCGCAGCCGCAGTCGGACGCTGCCCGCGATCAATTGAGAGCGCATGCCCAGCAGTTTCTGCCGGACTACATGCAACCGGTGGCGTGGACTGAACTGGCGCACATGCCCTTCGCCAGCAACGGTAAGGTCGACCGCAAGGCGTTGCTGGAGCTGCCGGTGAGCGTGCAGGACAGCGGCCCGAAATGCCTGCCGGCAAACGCCGACGAAGCGCTGCTGCTGGAGATCTGGGCGGAACTGCTGGAGCTGCCGAGCAGCGATATTTCCACCGACGAGAGTTTCTTCAACCTCGGTGGGCATTCGATTCTGCTGTCGCGGATGTTGCTGCGCTTGCGTGAGGAATTCGGGCGCAGCATCTCGATCAACCGCTTCATCGAGCTGCCGACCATCATCAAACTCGCGACGCTGGTACGCGGCACCGATGACAGCGCGGTGCTCAGCGCCCAAGCCATGGCCGACGCCGAGCGCCCGCTGAACATCGAGCCGCTGCCGATCAGTCGCCTGGGCGATGTGCACAAGGTGATCGTCACCGGCGCCAACAGTTTTGTCGGCGTGCACATCGTCGAAGCGCTGCTCGGTTGGGGCGCCAGCGAGGTGGCGTGTCTGGTGCGTGACGGCGGCGGGCAAACCGCGGCGCAGCGGTTTGCTCAGGCGCTGCGTGAGAACCGCCTCGAGCACCTGGATCTGAGTCGGGTGCGGATCTATTCGGCAGACCTCACCCGCCCGCAACTGGGCCTGACCGACGACGATTATCAGCGCCTCGATCGCGAGTTCGGCGCACTGGTGCACAACGCCGCCAACGTCAACCACGTGCTCGATTACGAGTCGCTGGCAGCGGATAACGTCGAGCCGATTTTCGAGCTGCTGCGCCTGTGTGAAGGACGCAGCAAAAAGGTCTTCAACTTTGTCTCGACGCTGTCCGCTTCAAGCACCGTCGATGGCGAAGGCCGAGTACTCGAATTGCCTGCCGCGCCGACCCCGCCGATCTACATCCGCAACGGCTACAACCTGTCGAAGTGGGTCGGCGAACGCGTCCTCGAACGGGCGCGCGAGCGGGGGGTGTGGGTCAACCTGTATCGCCCCGGCAACATCAGTTTCAACAGCCTGAGCGGCGTCTGCCAGCCGCACAAAAACCGTTTGATGCTGATGCTCAAAGGCTCGATCCAGCTCGGTCAGGTGCCGGCCTTCGCGCTGAATTTCGACCTGATGCCGGTGGACTTTCTCGCCCGCTTCATCGCCTTCCACGCCAGCCGTTATTCGACCGAGCGTGCGGTGTTCAACCTGCACAACCCCGAGCCGCTGAGTTGGGATGCCTACGTCGCTTCGTTCCGCGAAACCGGCAGCGAATTCTCGCTGGTCAGCGTCGCCGACTGGCAGCAGCAACTGGGCCGGGTCGATGCCGACAACGCGCTGTTCGGCGTGCTCGGTTTCTACCTCAACGGCTTCGAGGAGGACATCGGCGACATCTCCCTGATCGGCCACGCCAACGCTGAAGCCGGCGTGCAACAGATGGGCGCGCACTACCCGGAAAAATCCCCGGCGCTGCTGCGTCGCGGCTGCGATTACCTGAAACAGATCAACTTCATCTAGTTCACCCAAAAAGGAGCAACACCATGAGCAATCTGCAACCCGACACCCTGATCAAAAACCCGCACGGCTGCCACGTTGTGTCGTCGGTGGAAGTGCCGGCGGACGCGGCGCAGGTCTGGGCGGTGGTCGGCAATTTCGCTGGCTTCGACCGCTTTATTCCGGCGCTGTCGCACATCGAAATGACCGGCGACGGCGTGTCTTCGCTGCGCAAGAAATTCTTCAAGGACGGCAACGTGGTGGTCGAACAACTCAACTCACGCGATGAGCAGGCACGCGCCATGACCTGGACCACGATCTACAACACGCTGGGCGTGGCGAATTTGTGGGCGGCGATGAACGTGGAATCTTTGGGGGCGGGCAAGTCGCGGGCGACCTGGACGATCATTGCCGAGCCGGCCAGCGGAGGTACCGAGGCGCTGCCGGGATTCAAGGATTTCGTGCAGGGGTTTGCCGATGATGCGATGGGGAATGTGCTGAAGCTGTTTGTATAAGGCTTCAGTTTGGCGGTGACTGAACTACCGCCTTCGCGAGCAAGCCCGCTCCCACATTTTGATCGCATTCCTTCAAGAGGAACACGGTCAACCTGTGGGAGCGGGCTTGCTCGCGAAGAACGATAACGCGGTCTTCAATCTGCGGATCAGATCTTGAAGCTGTCCACCAACTGCTTCAGGCGGTTGGCCTGCTGCGACAACGCATCACAATCCTTCAACGTTTCATTGAGGTTGGCGACGCTCTGCTGGTTCAGCAGGTTGATCTGATTGACGTCGACGTTGAGGGTTTCCACCACCGCCGTCTGCTCTTCGGTCGCCGCGGCCACCGACTGGTTCATGCCGTCGATTTCGCCGATGCGCTGGGTCACGCTGACCAGGCGCAGACCGGCCTGATTGGCCACTTCCACGCTCTCTTCGCTGGACGCCTGACTGGCGTTCATGGTGGTCACCGCTTCACGCGAACCGACCTGCAACGAAGTGATCATTTTGTGGATCTCTTCCGCCGATTCCTGAGTGCGATGGGCGAGGTTACGCACTTCGTCCGCGACCACCGCAAAACCGCGTCCGGCTTCACCGGCACGGGCCGCTTCAATCGCCGCGTTGAGCGCCAGCAGGTTGGTCTGCTGCGAGATGCCTTTGATCACATCGAGGATGTGGCCGATGTTGTCGGTGCTGGCATTCAGGGTTTCGATCTGGGTGCATGACAGGCTGATCTTCTGCGACAGCTCGGTCATCGCCTGAATGGTCTGCTCGACCACCTGACGACCGTCATCGGCCTGCTCGCTCGCGCCGCTGGCGTGCTGCGACGCATCGGCGGCGTTGCGGGCGATTTCCTGAGTGGCGGCGCCCAACTGGTTGATCGCTGCGGCGACACTGTTGGTGCGAGCGCTTTGTTCGTCGGAACCGATGATCGAGGCGTTGGACGAGGCCATTACCCGTTGCGACAGGTCGTGCACGTGACGGGTAGCAGACGACACTTCGGAAATCGACGCGTGAATACGCTCGACGAACTGGTTGAACGCGCTGCCCAGTTCGGCGAACTCATCCTTGCCTGCCACGACCAGACGCCGGGTCAGGTCGCCTTCGCCTTGAGCGATGTCCTGCATCGCGCGGCCCATGGTGGTCAGCGGACGCATCAGGACGTTGATCAGCAGGCTCAGCAGCAGCGCAATCGCCGCGACCGCGACGAACATCGCAATCAGCGCCGAAGTACGGAATTGGCTGAGGGCGGCGTAGGCCTTGTCACGATCGATCGACAGACCGATGTACCAATCGGCATTCGGCAAACCGCTGACCGGAGTGAACGACAGGATGCGTTCCTGGCCGTTGAGCACCACGTTCTGGTTGCCCTTCTCGATGCGCACGCCGGAATTCGGGTAGATGTCCTTGAGGTTCTTCATCACCTGGTCTTTGTCCGGGCTGACGATCACTTGACCGTCACCGCTGACCAGGAATGCGTGGCCGAGGCCGCCGAAGTCCACCGAGTTGATGATCTTCACCAGGGTTTCCAGGCTCAGGTCACCACCGACCACACCCAGCAGCTCGCCATTCTTTTTCACCGGCATGGCGATGGTCACCACCAGACCACCGACCGCGGCCATGTACGGCGGGGTCAGCATGGTTTTGTCGGCAGCAACGGCTTGCTTGTACCAAGGGCGCTGACGCGGGTCGTAGCCGTCGGGCATCTTCGCGTCAGGGCGCTGGGTGAACACACCGTTGGCCTGACCGACGTAGGTGAACTGGAAGTTCGAGGTGAAGGCCGGTTGATCGACCAGCCCCGGGAAGTCGGCGTCCTTGCCCTGATGGGCAACGTTCTGCGCGAGGTTTTCCAGCACCAGAATTCGCCCGCTCATCCAGTTCTGCACGCTGCTGGCGGTCAGATCGCCGGCCTGCTGTACGGACGACTGGAGGTTCTGGCGAATGGTGTTGCGCTGCAGATAGTCGTTGTAGAGGGTGAACAAAGCGAAAGCCAGGACCACGACGCCCGAGGCGGCCAACAGGATTTTATGGCTGAACTTGAGATTCATTTCATGGGACTTCTTATGCAAAAGTGGGGATGCGTTCCGGGATGCAACATTCCATGTACAGCGCAGGCGGCGTTCTGACGGCCGCTCTACTTTGGTGCACGCATGTCTCACCAGTCTGTCGGCACCATTCACGGAAATCTTAGGGCTGCGTGGGAAATGGCCTGCATTTCTGTCAGATTCCCGCCGAACGGCGTGCCAGAGCGTTCGCCACGAAGTTTTTTTGCTGGATCTCCGAGCAGAGGTTGCAAAATTCGCAGCCCCTGATAAAAATGCGACTAATTATCATTTGTGACGTTCGGGCTGTCGCGTTCATGTCCTCACCTGAGTTTGCAGTGCAGGCGCTTTACAGGAGTCATCACGGCTGGCTCAACGCCTGGCTGCGGGCGCGGCTGGGCAATGCCGCGGATGCCGCAGATCTGGCCCAGGACACCTTCGTCCGCCTGTTGCAGCGCAGCGAACGCCTGGAACTCAAGGCGCCTCGCGCATTTTTACGAACCATCGCCCGTGGCCTGGTGATCGATCATTGGCGTCGTGAAGAAATCGAACGCGCCTATCTCGAAACCATCGCCCATTTGCCCGAAGCCGAAACCCCAAGCGCCGAAACCCGCGCGCTGGTAATCGAGTTGCTCGAGAGCATCGCGCGCATGCTTGAAGGCTTGCGACCGAAAGTGCGTCAGGCGTTTCTGCTGGCGCAGTGCGAAGGTTTGACCCACAAGCAGATCGCCGCGCAGATGGGCTTGTCACTGCGTTCAGTCGAACGTTACGTCGCCGATGCGCTGTATCACTGCTACGTGTTGCGGTACGCAAGTTGATGCCTGTGGATAACAACTCAGTCGCGCGCCGCGCCGAGCCGCAGCAACAGGTGGTCAAGCAAGCCATCCACTGGTTGCTGCGGCTGCGCAACAACCATGGCAATGCGCGCCTGAGTCATCAGTGCGACGCGTGGCGCGCCGAACATCATGAACATGAACTGGCCTGGCAGCGCGTGCAGTCGCTGCAGGCGGAATTGAGCCATAACCTGCGCGCAGTGCCCGGCGCGCACGTGGCGTTCAATACGCTGGAAAACAGTGCGCAAGGGCTGGGGCGACGACAAGCCTTGAAGCTGCTGTCCGGCGCGGTGCTGATGGGTTCCGCCGCATGGCTGGCCAAGGACACCTCCGTCTGGCTGCAGTGGCGCGCCGACTACGCTACAGCGACCGGCGAGCGTCGCGGCTTCCAGTTGCCCGACGGCACGCGGATCGAGCTGAACACTGCCAGCTCAGTGGATCTGGACTACACCGCGCAGCAGCGGCTGATCAAACTCACTCGCGGCGAAATCATCGTCACATGCGGCGGTAACGATGAAGGCGCGACGTTCAACCGGCCACTTCGCGTGCAAAGTCGTCATGGTATTTATGAGCCGATAAAAGCCCGCTTCATCCTGCGTCAGGACAGCGATTGCACACGGCTCACCGTCAGCTCCGGGAGCGTCGCCATCCGCAGCGGCGCAACCTCCGTCGAGGCGCTCGCGGGGCAGACCTATCTGATCGATCATCATCAGGTGCGCCCGGCAGCGCCACTGGATATGGACGTGGGCGCGTGGGCCGATGGTTTGATTGTGACCCGCAATATGCGCCTGGGCGATTTCCTCAATGAAGTCGGGCGTTATCGTCAGGGCTTTGTGACGTGCGCGCCGCAGGTGGCGGACTTGCGCCTGTCCGGAGTGTTCCGGCTGGAGGACACCGACAAGTTGCTGGCCATCCTGCCGCAGACCCTGCCGGTGCAATTGCGTTATCGCACCCGATGGTGGGTCACACTCGAGGCGGTGGCCTGAAATTATTTTGGCGGGTTTTCGCGACAAGTCCGGCTTGGTCAGTAAGCACTTCAACTCAGCCTTTGCGACTTGCCACGGAAACCGACAATGACTGTCCGCCTCACCTGTAAGAAACCGCTGAATTTCACTGCCGAATCGGGTCTGCTGCGCCACGCCGTTCGCGCCGCCCTGCTGTCCACCGTTCTGGGTGCCGGTGCGCTGCCCGGCCTGAGCGTCGCCGCCCCTGCCAGTGAAGCGAGCAGTCATCGCTACAGCATCGGCGCCGGCCCGCTGGGCGAAGCGCTGAACCAGTTTGCCCGTCAGGCCGGCATTACCCTGGCGATGACTCCGCAGCAAACGCAGGGACAACAGTCTCCGGGCGTACAGGGCGAATATTCAACTGATCAGGCGTTGAGCCATTTGCTCAGCGGTTCGGGCCTGGAAGCAGTCAGCCAGGACGCCAGCAGCTACGTCCTGCGTCCTGTCAGTGAAACCGATGCGCTGGCACTGCCAACCACCGATATCAAAGGTTTCGCCCTCGGCAACGCACTCGGCAGCATGGAAGGCTATAACGCCACCCACAGCCAGATCGCCACCAAGACCAGTACTGCGTTGCTGGAAACTTCGCAAAGCGTGTCCGTGGTCACCCGCGAGCAAATGGACGATCAAGGCTCGCAGACCGTCTCCCAGGCGATGCGTTATACCCCCGGCGTGCTGACCAACCCTTACGGGGCGACCCATCGCTACGACTATGTGGCGATGCGCGGCTTCAACGATGGCTCGGTGGATAACATCTACCTCGACGGCCTCAAGTCGATGGGCGACAGCGGCACCTACAGCACCATGCAGGTCGATCCGTATTTCCTCGAGCGCGTGGATATTCTCAAAGGGCCGTCGTCGGTCTTGTATGGCCGCAGTTCGCCCGGTGGCCTGGTGGCGCTGACCAGCAAAAAGCCGTTGTACGAGGCCTATCATCAGGTTCAGGCCACGGTCGGTACCCAAGGTCAGCGCGGGGTCGGTTTTGACTTCAGCGGCCCGGTCGATGACGACAAGCGCATTGCCTATCGTCTGACCGGTTTGACGGATCAGTCCGACACACAATTCGACCACAACAAGGAAAAACGCTTCGCCCTCGCTCCGACGCTGAGTATCGATTTCACTGAAGACACCTCGCTGACACTGCAGGCGTATCTGCAACATGATCCGGATGGCGGCTACCACGGCGGCGTGCCGGCGGACGGGACGATTCATCAGCGCAACGGCAACCGCATCTCGCCGCACTTCTTCGAGGGCGAGCCGGGGATTGATGGCTACTCGCGGGATCAGCAATCGTTCGGCTATCAGTTCGAACATCGCTTCAACGATGTCTTCACAGCGCGGCAGAACTTCCGTTACCTCGACTCCAAAGTGAACATGGATCAGGTTTACGCCTATGGCTGGACGACGCCAACCAGCAACGAACTGAACCGCTACTACACCGGCGGCGATGAACGTCTGCATGCGTTCATCGTCGACAACATGCTGCAGGCCGAATTCTTCACCGGTGCCACCAAGCACACCGTGTTGATGGGTGCGGACTATCAGCGGCGCAAAACGGTGGTCGACTGGACCAGCGGCGGTCTGGGGCCGATCAATGCGTTCAACCCGGTCTATGGCAATTCGGCGATCGATATGTACGGCGACACAAGTTACCTGCGCCGCCTGGAGCAGACCGGGGTCTACCTGCAAGACCTGATCGAGATGGATCAATGGCGGTTTTCACTGGGTCTGCGTCAGGACTGGGTCGAGACGTCGGATGAGAACCGTATCGCCGAAGCGGGCCGTCCGGTGGGCACGGAAATCAACGACCGCCGCACCAAACTGACCGGCCGCGCTGGCGCGTTGTATCTGTTCGATAACGGCCTGGCGCCGTACATCAGCTACTCCGAGTCGTTTAACCCGAACTCGTATGCCGACAGCGCCGGTAATCCTCTGCCGCCAACTGACGGGACGCAATGGGAAGTCGGCCTGAAGTATCAGCCGCCGGGCACCGACAATCTGTTCACCGCCTCGCTGTTCCGCATCGATCAGGAGAACCTGGCGACCAAGCTGCCGCAGGAAAACTTCTACCGCGCGGTAGGCGCTGTCCGTTCGCAAGGGCTGGAACTGGAAGCGCACATGCAGTTGACCGACAACCTGAAAGTACTCGGCAGCTATACCTTCACCGATATCGAGTATTCGAAGTCGATGGTCAGCACCCTGAGCACGCCGACCGATGTGATCGAGAACAAGGGCAACTCGCCAACTCAGGCACCGCGGCACATGGCCTCGTTGTGGGCCGACTACAAATTCGACAGTGCGGCACTCGACGGCCTGCGCCTGGGCGGTGGTGTGCGTTATGTCGGTTACAGCTGGGCGGATGCGGAAAACACGCTGAAGGTGCCTTCCTACACGCTGTTCGACGCATCCATCGGTTATGACCTGGGCAAGGTCGGCTTGAAGGGCGTCGACGTGCGCCTGAACGCGAACAACCTGACCAATGAATCCTACGTGGCCTCCTGCGCGAGTCTGAACTTCTGCTACATGGGCGAAGAGCGCAACGTCGCTGCCACGGTCAGCTACCAGTTCTAAACCTTTGCCTTGTGCATAAAAAAGCCAGCCCCTGTTTTCAGGGGCTGGCTTTGTCGCTTCTGTGGGGAAATTCTCATGCGCGCATTGTTGGTGTTGTTGCATCGCTATATCGGGCTGGCAACAGCGGTATTTTTACTGCTGGCTGGGATCACCGGGAGCATTCTGGCGTTTAATCATGAGCTGGATGAGTGGCTGAATCCGAAGTTCTACGCGGCCTCATCTGAGGGGCAAAGATTGCCTCCCGGGGCGTTGGTCGACGCTGTGCAGACCACGCATCCGAAGCTGCAGGTCTGGTACATGGAGTATCCGGACGAGTTGGGGCATACCGCGCTATTGGCAGCTGTTCCACGTAAGGATCCGGCGACGGGCAAACCGTTTGATGAGCGCAATCAGGTGTTCTACCTGGACCCGGTGAGTGCCGAGCAGAAAGGGCAACGTTACTGGGGCGAGTGCTGCTTTTCCCGGGAGAACTTCATTCCGTTCATTCTTGAGTTTCATTACAACTTGACGCTGCCCGGAAACTGGGGCTTGTGGTTGATGGGGCTGGTTGCCAGCGCCTGGGTGATCGATTGTTTCATCGCGCTGTGGCTGACGTTTCCTCGTGGCAAGCCGTTCTGGAAAAAGTGGTCGGCGGCCTGGAAGATCAAGGGCGGCCACGTTTATCGACTCAACTTCGATCTGCATCGGGCCGGTGGATTGTGGCTGTGGTTGTTGTTGCTACCGATTGCGGTCAGCAGTGTCGCGATGAACTTGCCCAGTCAGGTCTTCAAACCGGCGGTGTCGCTGCTTTCACCGATCGAGCCGAGCGTTTATGAGGCTCGAGGGCGAATGCCTCCATCTGAGTTGGGGGTGACACAGTTGAGTTATCAACAGGCGTACGAAAGGGCATTGGTCGAGGGGAAGAGGTTAGGACTGACAGCGGCGATCAGGGAGTTGTATTACAGCTTTGAGTACAACTTCTACGGCGCAGGATTCGGGCATCACGACACTCAAGCGCATGGCAAGTCCTGGTTGTTTTTCCACGGTACTGACGGGCGATTATTAGGTCAGGAAATTGCCGGACAAGGGACACTGGGGGAACGGTTTTACCGCTTGCAACTACCGATACATGGCGGACGGATCATCGGCTTCACCGGGCAAGTGATCATCGCGGTATTGGGTGTTGTGATTGCGGGGCTGTCAGGGACTGGCGTCTACATCTGGTGGCGCAAGTGGCAGGCCCGGCGCATCAGCAAGGCTCGCAAAGCGGCCTGAGTTTTGGGAGCCCTGAAACGACAAAACCCCTGGCTGCGTTAGCAGACAGGGGTTCT
>NZ_JALMEY010000039.1:0-1179 GCF_023100615.1 Pseudomonas sp. MWU12-3103b | reverse complement strand
GTGGGAGATTCTATGTTGCTCAGCAACCCTAGAATCTCAAACTGATCGGTATTCGCCCTGATTCTTCATCAGGGTGAATGCCACTCGGCAGAGCTTGCGAGCAAGAGCTACCAATGCCTGTGTTTTCGAGAAGCCTCTGGCCAGGTATGACTCGTAAAAAGGCTTCCACTTGGTTGAGCGACACGCCGCCATTGCGGCGTTGTAGGCTAATCGACGGATCTCCGGATCTCCTTTTTTGCTCAGGAACCTCGGGCCGTTCTTTTTCCCCGAATCGTCCACCGTCAGATCCATACCCAAAAACGCGATGAACGCGTCGCTGTTGGCAAAGTCACCGCGCATATAGGTCGTTGCCAACCCAGTCGCAGTCAGCTCTCCCACGCCCTCGATTGCTTTGCAGCGGTCAATATTGTCATCAATACCGGCCTCTTTGCTGACTTTGCGCAGCAGTTTTTGAATGACCTTGTCGGATCGCTCGAATGCCTTTTGCTGAGCCGTACGTTCTTTCTTCAGCAAGGGTTCGTCGGCCCAGCTCAACATCAGACCCGTATGGTTCTGAATCAGCGTCGCGCGTCTGTGCAGCAAGCTTTTCAGTACCGTGTAGGCTTTAGGAGGCGGGTTCCAAAGCCGCAGTTTGCTTTGTTCATTCGTCAGATAGCGTGCGAGCACGCGTGCATCGCAGGGATCATTTTTGGCTCGCTGACCGACACCGCGACGATAGTGGCTGACTCGATAAGCATCCACCACATAGACCTGATGTCCCATCGCATGAGCCAGATCAACAGTCTCCAAATGGTAGATATTGGTGGCTTCGACAGCGATAGCGCTTTGCGCGGGCAGAGTTTTGAGCCAACGTTTGAGGGCGGCACGATCATTCTTGACCGCTTCAATGGTTTCCAAGTCGGCGCGATAGACAACGATTTCGGCCTTGGCGATATCGATACCAACAACCGTCTGCGAAGTAAGGATTGTCATGACGAATCCTCGGAGCTAGGGTTTAAGAGCTTGTTGGGGTCTACCGTTGCGCTGGCTTGTCTCTGTCGTCGGTTTACCGATGAATTCCTTATTGGCGCTTTGGGTAGAAGGGGCGGGACGAGAAGTCTCCCACGGTCTGTACTGGTCAGAGTCAGAATCGAGTCTGTAGTCCCGCCCACCCCTTCAAGTCTAAACATACAAGCGAGC
>NZ_JALMEY010000038.1:0-1301 GCF_023100615.1 Pseudomonas sp. MWU12-3103b | reverse complement strand
GGGAGTGTATGTACCGGAGACATGGTGGACACATGTTCGGAGACATGGTGGACGGTTTTAGATCTTCTTACCTGCTGTGACAATCTGCAAGTTCAAGTCGATTTTGGCTATACGATGTTTACCCCAGTAGACATCGTGGATGCCATCCTCCGTCGTTTCCCGGATAGCTACTGACCTCCCGTGAAAAGCCTTTCCGACTGTGTATTCACGGTTCCCCCAGTAGATCTCGCCCTTCACCTGAACCTTCCTGATCACATCGCCATCGTTGTACTCCGGCGCCGCGGGTTGCTCCTGATATTCCCGTGGACTACTGCTGTAGCGGGCCGCAGGAACCTGCATGTCCAGCGCCTGGTGCGGGCGCTTCTGGTTGTAAATATCACGCCAGCTATCAAACGCCCGTTGCGCGCCATCGAGATCGATGAACAACTGGCCTTGCAGAACTTCGCTTTTAAGGCTGCGGTGAAAGCGCTCCAGCTTTCCTTGGGTCTGCGGATGATAAGGTCGGGAGTGGCCGACCTTGATGCCTTGGCTCATCAGCCAGATCTCCAGTGCGGTATAAACACCTGTCTGGTCACCCCAAGGCGAACCGTTGTCCATCGTCATGCGCAAAGGCAGGCCGTAGCGCCGAAAGGTCCGGATTAGATGCTCCTGAACGGTTTGGCGCTGCTCGTTCGCGCACGCAGCGATGCACAGCGAAAACCGTGAATGATCGTCCAGTATCGTCAACGGATGGCAACGGCCCAGGCCCAAGCTGATATGGCCCTTGAAGTCCATCTGCCAAAGATCATTGGGAGCTTCATGCTCGAACCGGATAAATGGCTTGATCTCAGCGGCCTTTGGATCAACGCGCGAGTGACGCTTTAAAACCGCATGCACGGTGCTGACAGAAGGCATCACTGCGCCGTTGTCTTCCAACACGCGCTTGAGCTTGCGAGCGCCCCAAGCCGCGTACTCCTGACTCACGGTCAGAATCTGCTGCTCAACCTCATCAACACAGCGTTTGGGTGACGTTTTCGGTCGCCGAGACTGGTTGATCAATCCCTCAACACCTGAGGCTTCAAACCTGTTTAGCCATTTGTAAGCAGTGCTTGGACTGATATTGAATCGACGGCAAAGCAGCCGAATATTGGCCCCCTCTTGCCGAGCCAAAAACACGAATTCCGAGCGAAGTTGCACGGTGGACACCTCTTCCCAAGACACAGGTCATCTCCTTGGCGATGAGCAATGTGTCTATTAAAAAGTGTCCACCATGTCTCCGAACACCTGTCCACCATGTCTCCGGTACATACAGGGAGAGGGCT
>NZ_JALMEY010000036.1:0-3204 GCF_023100615.1 Pseudomonas sp. MWU12-3103b | reverse complement strand
ATCGTTCTTTAAAAATTTGGGTATGTGATAGAAAGATAGACTGAACGTTACTTTCACTGGTAACGGATCAGGCTAAGGTAAAATTTGTGAGTGACTCTTAAGAGTTTTGCGAATTTTCGGCGAATGTCGTCTTCACAGTATAACCAGATTGCTTGGGGTTATATGGTCAAGTGAAGAAGCGCATACGGTGGATGCCTTGGCAGTCAGAGGCGATGAAAGACGTGGTAGCCTGCGAAAAGCTTCGGGGAGTCGGCAAACAGACTTTGATCCGGAGATGTCTGAATGGGGGAACCCAGCCATCATAAGATGGTTATCTTGTACTGAATACATAGGTGCAAGAGGCGAACCAGGGGAACTGAAACATCTAAGTACCCTGAGGAAAAGAAATCAACCGAGATTCCCTTAGTAGTGGCGAGCGAACGGGGACTAGCCCTTAAGTGGCTTTGAGATTAGCGGAACGCTCTGGAAAGTGCGGCCATAGTGGGTGATAGCCCTGTACGCGAAAATCTCTTAGTCATGAAATCGAGTAGGACGGAGCACGAGAAACTTTGTCTGAATATGGGGGGACCATCCTCCAAGGCTAAATACTACTGACTGACCGATAGTGAACTAGTACCGTGAGGGAAAGGCGAAAAGAACCCCGGAGAGGGGAGTGAAATAGATCCTGAAACCGTATGCGTACAAGCAGTGGGAGCCCACTTTGTTGGGTGACTGCGTACCTTTTGTATAATGGGTCAGCGACTTATTTTCAGTGGCGAGCTTAACCGAATAGGGGAGGCGTAGCGAAAGCGAGTCTTAATAGGGCGTCTAGTCGCTGGGAATAGACCCGAAACCGGGCGATCTATCCATGGGCAGGTTGAAGGTTAGGTAACACTGACTGGAGGACCGAACCGACTACCGTTGAAAAGTTAGCGGATGACCTGTGGATCGGAGTGAAAGGCTAATCAAGCTCGGAGATAGCTGGTTCTCCTCGAAAGCTATTTAGGTAGCGCCTCATGTATCACTGTAGGGGGTAGAGCACTGTTTCGGCTAGGGGGTCATCCCGACTTACCAAACCGATGCAAACTCCGAATACCTACAAGTGCCGAGCATGGGAGACACACGGCGGGTGCTAACGTCCGTCGTGAAAAGGGAAACAACCCAGACCGTCAGCTAAGGTCCCAAAGTTATGGTTAAGTGGGAAACGATGTGGGAAGGCTTAGACAGCTAGGAGGTTGGCTTAGAAGCAGCCACCCTTTAAAGAAAGCGTAATAGCTCACTAGTCGAGTCGGCCTGCGCGGAAGATGTAACGGGGCTCAAACCATACACCGAAGCTACGGGTATCACGCAAGTGATGCGGTAGAGGAGCGTTCTGTAAGCCTGTGAAGGTGAGTTGAGAAGCTTGCTGGAGGTATCAGAAGTGCGAATGCTGACATGAGTAACGACAATGGGTGTGAAAAACACCCACGCCGAAAGACCAAGGTTTCCTGCGCAACGTTAATCGACGCAGGGTTAGTCGGTCCCTAAGGCGAGGCTGAAAAGCGTAGTCGATGGAAAACAGGTTAATATTCCTGTACTTCTGGTTATTGCGATGGAGGGACGGAGAAGGCTAGGCCAGCTTGGCGTTGGTTGTCCAAGTTTAAGGTGGTAGGCTGAGATCTTAGGTAAATCCGGGATCTTAAGGCCGAGAGCTGATGACGAGTTACCTTTTAGGTGACGAAGTGGTTGATGCCATGCTTCCAAGAAAAGCTTCTAAGCTTCAGATAACCAGGAACCGTACCCCAAACCGACACAGGTGGTTGGGTAGAGAATACCAAGGCGCTTGAGAGAACTCGGGTGAAGGAACTAGGCAAAATGGCACCGTAACTTCGGGAGAAGGTGCGCCGGTGAGGGTGAAGGACTTGCTCCGTAAGCTCATGCCGGTCGAAGATACCAGGCCGCTGCGACTGTTTATTAAAAACACAGCACTCTGCAAACACGAAAGTGGACGTATAGGGTGTGACGCCTGCCCGGTGCCGGAAGGTTAATTGATGGGGTTAGCTAACGCGAAGCTCTTGATCGAAGCCCCGGTAAACGGCGGCCGTAACTATAACGGTCCTAAGGTAGCGAAATTCCTTGTCGGGTAAGTTCCGACCTGCACGAATGGCGTAACGATGGCGGCGCTGTCTCCACCCGAGACTCAGTGAAATTGAAATCGCTGTGAAGATGCAGTGTATCCGCGGCTAGACGGAAAGACCCCGTGAACCTTTACTATAGCTTTGCACTGGACTTTGAATTTGCTTGTGTAGGATAGGTGGGAGGCTTTGAAGCGTGGACGCCAGTTCGCGTGGAGCCATCCTTGAAATACCACCCTGGCAACTTTGAGGTTCTAACTCAGGTCCGTTATCCGGATCGAGGACAGTGTATGGTGGGTAGTTTGACTGGGGCGGTCTCCTCCTAAAGAGTAACGGAGGAGTACGAAGGTGCGCTCAGACCGGTCGGAAATCGGTCGTAGAGTATAAAGGCAAAAGCGCGCTTGACTGCGAGACAGACACGTCGAGCAGGTACGAAAGTAGGTCTTAGTGATCCGGTGGTTCTGTATGGAAGGGCCATCGCTCAACGGATAAAAGGTACTCCGGGGATAACAGGCTGATACCGCCCAAGAGTTCATATCGACGGCGGTGTTTGGCACCTCGATGTCGGCTCATCACATCCTGGGGCTGAAGCCGGTCCCAAGGGTATGGCTGTTCGCCATTTAAAGTGGTACGCGAGCTGGGTTTAGAACGTCGTGAGACAGTTCGGTCCCTATCTGCCGTGGACGTTTGAGATTTGAGAGGGGCTGCTCCTAGTACGAGAGGACCGGAGTGGACGAACCTCTGGTGTTCCGGTTGTCACGCCAGTGGCATTGCCGGGTAGCTATGTTCGGGAAAGATAACCGCTGAAAGCATCTAAGCGGGAAACTTGCCTCAAGATGAGATCTCACTGGAACCTTGAGTTCCCTGAAGGGCCGTCGAAGACTACGACGTTGATAGGTTGGGTGTGTAAGCGCTGTGAGGCGTTGAGCTAACCAATACTAATTGCCCGTGAGGCTTGACCATATAACACCCAAGCAATCTGCATGCTCGAAAGAGACCAGATTGCGGTGTGTGAAGACGCAATGAACCGAAAGTTCGCGATGCTCACAAAACACCTGTATCACATACCCGATTTGCTGAAGCGAGGCCAACCGGTCACGAGTCAGTACCC
>NZ_JALMEY010000035.1:0-3517 GCF_023100615.1 Pseudomonas sp. MWU12-3103b | reverse complement strand
CGCCGCCTACGGCGGCATCGCCATCCCGCGCATCGGCATGGAAGTCCTCGTCACCTTCCTCGAAGGCGACCCCGACCAGCCACTCGTCACCGGCTGCCTGTACCACAAGGAGAACGTCGTCCCCTACGACCTGCCGGCAAACAAAACCCGCAGCACCTTCAAAACCCTCAGCTCCCCGGGCGGCAAGGGCTACAACGAGTTTCGGATTGAAGACAAAAAGGGTGTGGAGCAGATCTACATCCATGCCCAGCGCGATTGGGATGAAAACATCGAGCATGACCAGAAGATCCGCGTGGGCAATGAGCGGCATGACACGGTTGAAGCCAACACCCTGAGCGAATTCAAGGTTGAGGAGCACCGGATTACGCATCTGGATCGCATCAGCGAGATGCGCGCGGACGATCACCTGACGGTGGGCGTGACGCAGCATGTGAAGGTAGGTACGGCGCAGTTTGTCGAGGCCGGGACCGAGATTCACTATCACGCGGGTGAGAAAGTGGTGATCGAGGGTGGCATGGAGCTGACCGCCAAGGCGGGTGGGAGCTTTGTGAAGGTCGATGCGGGTGGGGTGACCATCAGCGGGGCTGAGGTGAAGGTGAATACCGGTGGTGCGCCGGGTGTGGGGACCGGGATCGGGATTTTGGTGCCGTTGATTCCGGGGTTGGCAGCGTCGGACAAGGCGGGAAAATTGCTGCAAAGCGCGCCGCGCAGTCACAAAGCTCGCTATCAGCTACTCGATGAAAAAACTGGGCAGCCCGCGGTAGGTAGTGCATACACTCTCAAGTTTGCCGATGGGACTCGAATCACGGGTTACGCCGACCATGAAGGCAAAACTTTCTTAGCGCGTACTGCTGAACCAGCGCCAGTGGAATTATTGACACCGGAGCGGAAACCAGAAAAGAAAAAGCCGTTGATTCGGGTCGGTGAAAGCGCGCCCTCCGAGATAGTAATGGACTACCTGAATGAGAAAGAGGGCTGACAAATGGGTGTAGCTGAAACGCCACAGGCACCAAAGGGGTGTACGACAACAAGTATTGAGGGCGAAGTCACTATAGGCACTGTATCTGCGCCTAATCAGACTTACCTTATGGAAAAAGCCCAGTATGGCCTTTTATTTCCAAAGCTATCTGTTAAACGCTTGAAAGACGGCAGTGAGTCGGACGCAGAACTCAAGCAGCTAGTCATGAGTGGTCTTATTAAAGTCGATGAGTTTCTCCGTGACTTCTTCTTCGAGTACAAAGCAGAAGTCAGCTTCGATATGAGACCGCCTCCAAATAAGCACCCAATTCCGTACCTCAGTACCTCGTTAGTAAGTGGGAGACAACCTGATCCTGGTCGTCGCCATACCATGACGTTCTTCCCGAGCGATTCAATGGCAGGATACTTGCGTCGACCAGATGTCATTATCGTCAAAGATGACCAAATTCGTTGGCCTGGCTTAGAATGTCAGGATCACGACGGGGCATCTCATAAGGACAATCTTGAAAGAGTTATCGAAGTAAAATTCCCAGGCGATGTACTGGGAAGAGGCCAACGCGTGGACTATGAACGCATCGCAGGAGACCTCGACCGATTTGCGGTACTGGAGGTGAAGGACTGTCGAAGCGAAGATGATCGCAAGGAAGACAAGAAATACAATAGGGAACAAAAACCCACACACGCTTACGACCCAAACAAATGGACCCTACCGCCCCTACCCCAGCGACCGCCTAAAGACGCGCCCACACCTGTTCCGGTATACGGTCCCCAACCTATTCCAAAACCTGCACAGATAGAACGCTGGACACAAAAAATCGATGCGGCAGTGGACAGCCTCCTAGAGCAAGCTGGGCAGGGTCTTCGCGACGTGTCGCGAGAAGTTTTAGAACATCTTGAAAAAGCATCAACTTGGGTCAGCTCTCACAGCGAGTGGGTACGTCTGGAATCACAGAAAGCTTGGGAATGGGTCAGCGAGACCGGGGGCGAAGTAATACGTTGGACAGATGATCAAATACGCGAAATCTGGCTAGAAATACAGAAACATACTGACTTGACACTTGAGGCGTTACGCGAAGTTGATTGGGTTCATTGGCTAGTATTTGTAGGCTCAGCAGTTGCAACCGCCATTGTAATCATTGTTGTAGGCGAAGCAGTTATTGCGCTTGGAATTCCAGCAGCACTGGTCGCAGGGCTGATGCTGATAATCAAATTTGCTGTGCGGTTTTGGCCCGTACTGGTCCAAGTATTGAACAAAGCGATCACCATGCCCGCGCCTCGTTTAGCATATTAATTATTAGCTGAGAACCACAGTGAACGACAAAATTAAAAACCTCGAAAATCGTGCAGAAGATTTGTCATTTGAGCTTTCAGACGGAACACCAGTAGTCAAACTCGGCGTAATCGCGACGCTATACTTTAAAAATGGTTATACCACTGACGTCAAAATAGCCGTAATGGATTGCTTTCGGGCATTTTACCAAGAATTCGGCGTTCACTTAAAAGGCCAGATTAAAGAAAAACACTCCAAGCTTACCCCGCAAAATTTTGAAAAAACCGTAGAAAAAATAATACGTTCAGGCCCACATGATCAATACGAATGGCAATTAACCAGCGCCGCCAGCATCTATCAGGCTGAAGATTACGGAATTTCATCCATGAACAGCCGGGAGTTGCACGGCGACCATGCTCGATCATATATAAAAATCGTACTTCCTTGGCAGTTTATAACCACCAAACTCGGATTATCTCGATACAATCATTGGATAAATTTTCTGAGTTCAAAAATCAACGCAGAACACGGATATGGTGGCTTATCAACAATTCTTCCTTATGACTTCGATAGCTATTTACCAATGGAGTTTGAACTCGCCCAACAGTACTTGGGGCTTGAGGTTGACTCAATGCCACATAGCTTGACTATCCACCTGATCGACTCTATCAAAGGGGTGAATTGGCAAACTGTGTTAGGCGATCATTTTGTGCAGCAACTTGGTGGAGAGGACGTTCTACGTCAATCGTTTAAAGGCCGCGGCGATGTTCATATAGAGCGATACAGTCGCGGCTTGATCCTCCGCGCTGGAGATCATCCTCAACTCGGTGCAATCGAAGACGGCGCGCCCCCCCCTTACTTAGCCGTCAACAAAATAGTTAAATCACTCCGCATCCCTGCGCCTAGTCAGTTGCATAATTATTCTCCACACGGGAATTGCTTCGAGAAAGAAAGCACCGCGCGTTGGTATGCTCGATTCGACCGAGAAGACAATATTACTACTCCAGTTCGTGTCGAATCTGGAAAACCGTGCCCCAAAGAAGGTATCTGGTTTACTCCAGCACTTGCCAATTCAAGCCGTTATTTTCAACAAGGCGAACTGATGCCTAAATTTGATAAATCAGATTGGGGCGACACACTATGGTACTGGTCAGGCGAGAACTAAGCAGTCCTGCCATTCGCTCAGAACTAACTTCGAGGCTCTGAGCGAAGTATGTAGAAAGTGGATTTAAAGTAAATAATAGACTTCACTCTGCACCAACATTTAAA
>NZ_JALMEY010000034.1:0-3853 GCF_023100615.1 Pseudomonas sp. MWU12-3103b | reverse complement strand
GATCAAGGGTGGGAGTGGGCTTGCTCACGAAGGGGTCGGGACATCCGGCTTCAATGGTGACTGATCCGGTACCTACGCGGGTTCAGCGACGTCCTACACTGAAAGGATCAGCCGCTTTTCAAGAGATGACCATGAAAATGTCTGCGCAAATGACCGTGGTTGCGGTGCTCGCCACCCTCGCCTACCTGGGCCTGGCGGTGTGGGGCATTGGTGGGCCGGCGGTGTTCTTTTCGCATGGGGCGCTGGTGCTGGTGGCGCTGGCCACGGTGCTGATGGTGTTGGCGTCGCTGTTCACCGACGTGAACATGAGTTCGGGCGAGCGCGAGGACCGCGCCAATCGCTGGGTGATTCCGGCGTTCGGCGTGATCGGTCTGGTCAGCGGTTTTCTCCCGGCATACTGCGACCGCATCGACTTCTGGACCTTCGGCGCTGAAGGCGTGCGCTGGCTCGGCGCGCTGTTGTTTATCGTCGGTGGCACGCTGCGGCTGTGGCCGGTGTTTGTGCTGGGCCGTCGGTTCAGCGGCCTGGTGGCGATTCAGCCGGGGCATCGGCTGGTCACCGACGGCATTTACACACGCCTGCGCAATCCGAGCTATCTGGGGTTGGTGGTCAACGCCGTGGGCTGGGCGCTGGCGTTTCGTTCCAGTGTCGGGTTGATTCTGGCGGCGCTGACGCTGATTCCACTGATCGCACGTATTCACTCGGAAGAGGCGCTGCTGCGCGGGCAGTTTGGTGCAGAGTACGAGGCTTATTGCGCGCGCAGCTGGCGATTGTTGCCGGGGGTTTACTGACGCCATCACCAGCAGACTGAACCGGCTCCTGCAGTGTTGGATAGCGGGCAACATTTACGGCCCGACATTGATCGAATGTGGGAGCGGGCTTGCTCGCGAATGCGCTGAATCAGTCGACATCGCATGCAACTGAAAGACCGCATTCGCGAGCAAGCCCGCTCCCACAGGGGACTTTGTAGTGTCAGGCCTTTTGCAGGTGCAGTTGACCTTGGCTATCGACGACAACGCTCAGCGGCTCATAACTGTCGATAGTCGCGTGGCGGGTTTCGAGGGGATGCTGGTGCGTCGTGGTGATGATCATCAGCGCCGCTCCGGCAGCTTCGGCGGCCTGGATACCGACGGTGGCATCTTCGAAAATCAGGCAGTCGCCAGCCTCAAGCCCCAGGCGCTTTGCCGCCAGACGATAACCCGCCGGATCAGGCTTGCCAGCCGTCACATCCTCCGCCGTAATCATCACCGCAGGCTCGGAAATCCCCGCCGCGGCCATCCGCCGCAACGCCAGATCCCGTGGCGCCGACGTCACCATCGCCCAGCGCTCACTCGGCAAGGCGTCGAGAAACGCCGCGGCCCCGGGAATCTGCACAATCCCTTCGACATCATCGATTTCCGCCTGCGCGATAAACGCCGCTTGCGCCTCGGCGTCCACCCCTGGCAGGTTCAGCCGGCGGATGGTGTCGATGGCGCGGGCGCCATGGATGGTCGGCAGGAAACGCTCGACATCAACCCCGTGACGCTCAGCCCACGCCGCCCAGACGCGCTCGGCAGCGGCGATGGAATTGAGGACGGTACCGTCCATGTCGAACAGGAACG
Organism: Pseudomonas sp. MWU12-3103b; assembly: GCF_023100615.1. Taxonomy (NCBI): domain Bacteria; kingdom Pseudomonadati; phylum Pseudomonadota; class Gammaproteobacteria; order Pseudomonadales; family Pseudomonadaceae; genus Pseudomonas; species Pseudomonas sp. MWU12-3103b. The sequence goes on along the minus strand of NZ_JALMEY010000034.1, from coordinate 2,252 downwards.
CGCCGAACGCGCGGTCGAAGACGTTATCGTGAGCAGACAAAAGGTCGCATCCTTTGACAGAATTGGGCAGATTGGCCGGGCAATGTAGCATTTTTGCCCGGCCATTCGCCCCGAAGGGCTCAGTGCAGACGCGCAGCCTTGGACTTGAACGCGCTGTCGACACAGTCAAGCAACTGGCCGATCGCCCAGGGCTTTTTGATGAACGCCACCGGATGCTTGACCCCGGAAGTTTCCGGGGTTTCATAACCGGACATGACCATCACCGGCTTTTCCGGCCAGCGGTCGCCGACCAGATTGGCCAGCCCCGCTCCGTTGATTTCACCGGGCATGGTGATGTCGGTGAGCAGCAGCGCGACTTCCGGCGCGTGCTCTTCCAGATACAGCTTGGCGGCATCCGCGCTGGTTTGCGGCTCGACCTTGAAACCTTCCTCCTGAAGAATTTCGCAGAGAAACTCCAGAATCAACGGGTCGTCCTCAACCACCAGAATCAACCCGTCAGGAAGGTGCTCGCTCGCCGTCGGTGTTGGACTCATGAACTGGCACTCCCTGAATTGCATTAACGATTTAGCGGCTTGTTTCCGCTGCTTATCAGGTATGAGCAGCGCGCCCTGCATAAATTCATTTTTGATACAGGTCTTTTCTTAACAGTGGTCAATCGCCTTGGCTGACCGGCGTTCGCCAAGCGGTTTTTGTGGTTAAAATGCCGGCCCTTTTGCTTGCCGACCGTGACTGATGAACCCTGAAGCCCTCGCCACCCTCCGCGCCCATCTGCTGCCTGCACTGGCGGCCGCACCGAGCGAAACCCGTCGCCTGTTCCATGGGCGCGGGCGTTGCTGGCCGGGGCTGGAGCAAGTGACGGTGGACTGGCTGCAAGGCGTGGTGCTGGTCTCGCTGTTCAAGGAGCCTGTGCCCGAGCAGCTCGAAGCGCTCAAACACTTGTTGCTCGACATCAGCACCTCGGCAGAATGGCAACAGTCCGCTGCCCACACCTTGCTAGTGCAACATCGTTACCTGCCGCAGAGCACCGCCGAATGGCTGCTGGGCAATGAAATCGAGGAGATGAGCATCGTCGAGGGCGGCTTGCAGTACCGCGTCGACCTGGGCCGCAAGCAAAACGCCGGGCTATTTCTCGACATGCGCTACGGGCGCAACTGGGTGCGTGAGCAGGCCGCAGGCAAACGCGTACTGAACCTGTTCGCCTACACCTGTGGGTTTTCCGTGGCAGCCATCGAAGGCGGCGCCAGCCATGTGGTCAACCTCGACATGTCCCGCGCCGCACTGAGCCGCGGTCGTGACAATCACCGGCTGAACGGGCATGACCTGAGCAAGGTGAGTTTCCTTGGCCACGACCTGTTCAAGTCCTGGGGCAAGGTGATCAACAGCGGCCCGTACGACCTGGTGATCATCGACCCGCCATCGTTCCAGAAAGGCAGTTTTCTGCTGACCAAGGATTACCAGCGCGTATTGCGTCGTTTACCGGAATTGCTCACGGCGAACGGCACGGTGCTGGCGTGCATGAATGATCCGTCGTTCGGTTCGGACTTTTTGATCGATGGCGTGACGCAAGAGGCGCCAAGCTTGCGCTTTGAGCAGCGGCTGGAGAATCCGCCTGAGTTTCCGGATATTGATCCTGAGAGCGGCCTGAAGGCGCTCGTCTTCAAACGCCTCGACTGACCCGACATCCCGCGAACCCCGCTCATCCCTGTAGGAGTGAGCCTGCTCGCGAAGACTGACTCACCGGCAACCCATTTCTTCAGAAGGACAAAACCCGCCGCCCCGATCAACCGGGGCGGCGGGTTTTGTCGTTCAGGCCGAGATCAAATCGTACCCGTCTGCAACGAATGATCATTGAGCACGCTGCTGATGATCGCCGCGCTGTCCTGCTCACCCGCAATCACCTCAGCGCCCCCCGACCGTTCATCGCAAATACCTCCTCACCTGTAATTTCTGACAGTAGCCAGAGCCGTCATCTTCAGCGCTGAATAACTCCATGCCCTTTGTCTCCCGACAGTTCGCTTGGAGTTCCGTCCATGCTCGTTCAGCCCAAGAAGAAAATCTCTGCCCCCCATTCATTGCTGGACCCGATAGTGCTCGGGCGCCTCCTGCCTTCCGGTCAGTGGGGGATCAACCGGGCGGCGGCGCTGCTCACCTTTCCCGATGACGGTCTGCAAGTCGTGATCCCCGTCTGGGCCAACAAGGCTGTCGGCGATACCGCCAAGCTGCTGCTCAATGGCCGTGAGGTCGACGGGCGC